>CAKTEM010000005.1 GCA_934548045.1 uncultured Faecalibacterium sp.
AGCGGCCGACGAGGCTCGAACTCGCTACCTCCACCTTGGCAAGGTGGCGCTCTACCAGATGAGCTACGGCCGCATAATAAGATGAATCAGAAATCTGATTCATCGTCGTGGTGCCTCCGATCGGAATCGAACCAATGACACGGGGATTTTCAGTCCCCTGCTCTACCGACTGAGCTACAGAGGCGCACCGGACGATGATTATTATACCCGAAATTCTGGATTTGTAAAGGGGTAAATTCAAATTTTTTTGAAAAAAATGAAAAAACTTGAAAAACAAACGCTGCATCGCAGAAGAATTCGGACAAAATATTGGGGCGAATTTGCACGGATGCGGCAAAAGCCCGGAAAAATCCGGTCGAAGATTTAAATTTGACATTGAATACAACCTATGGTTTAATAATGAGAGACAGAATACGGTGCCAGAACTCCCAAAACGGGAGACGCAGGCACTGGGAGGATCAATATGGCAAGAAAACAGGAATATGGCAACGAAAGCATTACTTCTTTAAAGGGTGCTGACCGTGTCCGCAAGCGTCCGGCGGTCATCTTTGGCTCGGACGGTGTGGAAGGCTGCGCCCACTCGATTTTTGAGATCGTCTCCAACTCCATCGACGAAGCACGCGACGGCCACGGCAATGTCATCAACGTGACCCGGTGCAAGGATGGAAGCGTCATCGTCGAGGACTTTGGCCGCGGTATGCCCGTGGACTGGAACAACGGCGAGGGCCGGTATAACTGGGAGCTGCTGTTCTGCGAGATGTACGCAGGCGGCAAGTACGGCGAGGGCGAGGACAATTACGAGTTCAGCCTTGGCCTGAACGGTCTGGGTCTGTGCGCAACGCAGTATTCGTCGGCATGGATGACGGCGGATATCTACCGCGACGGATTCCACTATCACCTTGATTTTAAAAAGGGCGAGAATGTCGGCGGACTCCAGAAGGAACCTTATAAAGGCCGGAGAACGGGAAGCATCATCCACTGGAAGCCGGACGACGAGGTCTTTACCGACATCGACGTTCCCGGCAGCTACTATAAGGATGTGCTGCGCCGTCAGGCCGTCGTCAACGCAGGGCTGACCCTGAACTTTACTGACGAAAAGGAAAAAGACCCGGCCACCGGCAAGGCGTGGAAAGAAAGCTGGTGCTATGAGCATGGCATCTCTGACTATGTGGCCGAGGTCGCAGGCGAGGACAGCCTGACTCCGGTGTTCAGCTGCGAGAGTGAAGCCTCCGGCCGTGACCGGGAAGACCAGCCCGAATATAAAGTAAAGATGAGCGCGGCGTTCTGCTTCTCCAACAAAGTCCAGATGCTCGAGTATTACCACAACTCGTCCTGGCTGGAACACGGCGGCAGTCCGGAACACGCCGTCCGCACCGCCTTTGTCTATCAAATCAATAAATATCTGAAGGACAAGAACCTCTATAAGAAGGGCGAAAGCTCCATCAGTTTTCAGGATGTGCAGGACTGTCTGGTGTACGTCTCGTCCAGCTTCTCGACCCGTACCAGCTACGAGAACCAGACCAAGAAGGCCATCACCAACAAATTCGTCTCGCAGGCGATGACCGACTTCCTGAAACACTATCTGGAAGTCTACTTCCTCGAAAAGCCTGAGGAAGCACAGAAGATCTGTCAGCAGGTTCTGGTGAACAAGCAGAGCCGCGAACACGCCGAGAAGACCCGGCAGAGCATCAAGAAGACCCTTTCAACTCAAATCGACCTCGCGAACCGGGTGCAGAAATTCGTGGACTGCCGCACCAAAGATGCTTCCCGACGGGAACTGTACATCGTCGAGGGCGATTCGGCTATGGGAGCGGTCAAGACCAGCCGCGACAGTGAGTATCAGGCCATCATGCCGATTCGAGGAAAAATCCTGAACTGCCTGAAAGCGGACTATGCCCGAATCTTCAAGTCGGATGTCATCGTAGACCTCATCAAAGTCATGGGCTGCGGCGTCGAGCTGGGCGGCAAGCACAACAAGGAGCTGGCGACCTTCAATCTGGACAACCTGCGGTTCAATAAGATCGTCATCTGTACCGATGCCGACGTAGACGGCTACCAGATCCGCACGCTGGTTCTGACGATGCTCTACCGTCTGACCCCGACCCTCATCAACGAGGGCTATGTCTATATCGCGGAGTCTCCACTGTACGAAATTACCACCAAAGACCGCACCTATTTTGCGTACACCGAGCCGGAAAAGGCGACCTTCCTCGAAGAGATCGGAGACAAGAAATACACGATCCAGCGGTCGAAAGGTCTGGGCGAAAACGACCCCGAGATGATGTGGCTGACGACCATGAACCCGGAGAGCCGCCGCCTTATCAAGGTCATGCCGACCGACGTCATCGAGACGGCGAAGGTCTTTGATATCCTGCTGGGCGATAACCTCGCTGGACGCAAGGAGCATATCGCTCAGCATGGTGCAGAGTATCTGGATGATCTGGATGTGTCCTAACAAAGGCCGCTAATACGACGGCCACCGGATATTCCCCTCGCAAGTGAGTACGGGTTGCGGTTCCCAACATCTGCTTCGTGCCTTGGACGGCACTCGCATCTTGTTGACCGCTGCCCCAACAGCAATTCCCTGTATCCGCCACTGGCGGCGGTCGTTGCTGTTGCAGGTCATTCCATTACCCACCCTTCGGACACTTGCTCGTGAAACATCCGGAGCCCGTCTCCCGGAGTGTGAGAAAGACAGAGAAGGGAATATCCGAAGGCCTTTTACAAATATAGAAACTGCTGCTTCTGATAAAGAGGATAGATAATGGCAAAACGAACAACAAAGAAAAACACGAAACCGGTTCGTCCGCAGCTGGGCGAAGGGGTCGAGATCCTGAACGCAGGAAGCGTGTTGGAAGACCCCATTACCCGGACGCTGGAAACGAACTACATGCCCTATGCGATGAGCGTCATTGTCAGCCGCGCACTGCCGGAGATCGACGGCTTCAAGCCGGCACATCGCAAACTGCTCTATACAATGTACGAGATGGGGCTGATCAAGGGCGCACGCACCAAGTCGGCGAATATCGTCGGCAGCACCATGCACCTGAACCCCCACGGCGACGCCGCCATTTATGATACGATGGTGCGTATGGGCCGCGGCAACGAGAGCCTGCTGGTGCCGTATGTGGACAGCAAGGGCAACTTCGGCAAGGCGTACAGCCGGGATATGTCCTGCGCCGCCGCCCGTTATACCGAGGCAAAGCTTGAGGGTGTCTGTGAGGAGCTGTTCCGGGATATCGACAAGGAGACGGTCGATTTTGTGCCGAACTACGACGGCACGACCACCGAGCCGACCCTGCTGCCGGTGACCTTCCCAACCATTCTGGCGAACAACACGCTGGGTATTGCGGTCGGCATGGCCTGCAACATCTGCTCCTTCAATCTGGCCGAGCTGTGCGCAACGACGGTCGCCCTGATGAAGGACGAGCATCACGACATCAGCACCACCATGCCTGCACCGGACTTCGTGGGCGGCGGACAGATCATCTATGATGAAGCCCAGATGCGTGAGATCTTCGAGAATGGCCGCGGCAGTGTCAAAGTCCGGGCAAGATACAACGTCGTGCCGGGCGAGAACATGATCGAGATCACACAGATCCCACCGACGACCACGGTCGAAGCCATCATGGACAAAATCGCCGAACTGGTAAAGGCCGGAAAAATCAAAGAGATCAGCGATATGCGCGACGAGACCGACCTGAACGGCCTCAAGCTGACCCTTGATCTGAAGCGCGGTGTCGATGCCGACAAGCTGATGGCGAAGCTGTTCAAGACCACGCCGCTGGAAGACAGCTTCAGCTGCAATTTTAACATTCTGGTGTCCGGTCAGCCCCGTGTCATGGGTGTCCGAGAAATTCTGAAAGAGTGGGCGGCGTTCCGCACCGAGTGTGTCCGCCGCCGCACCTACTACGATCTCCACGGCAAGGAAAAGCGTCTGCACCTGCTGCAAGGCTTGGCGGCCATCCTGCTGGACATCGACAAGGCGATAAAGATCATCCGCACCACCGAGGAAGAGACCGAGGTCGTTCCCAACCTGATGATCGGTTTCGGCATCGACGAGGTGCAGGCGGACTATGTGGCAGAAATCAAACTCCGCCACCTCAACCGGGAATATATCCTCAAGCGGACGAGCGAAATCGAGCAGCTGGAAAAGGACATTGCCGACCTGAACGATGTGCTGGCACGGCCCTCCCGTATCCGCCGCATCATCATCAACGAGCTGAACGATGTTGCCAAAAAGTACGGCCAGCCGCGCCGCAGTGAAATTCTGTACGACCTGCCCGAGGACGAGAGTGCGCAGGAAGAGGAGACCGTGCCGGATTATCCCGTCACCGTCTTCTTTACCCGTGAGGGTTACTTCAAGAAGATTCCGCCCCAGAGCCTGCGCACAGCCGGTGCGCACAAGCTGAAAGAGGGCGACGAAATTATTCAGCAGATCGAAACGCGGAACAATGTCGAGGCGTTGTTCTTCACCGACAAACAGCAGGTGTACAAAGTCCGCCTTGCAGAGCTGGAAGATGGCAAGGTCGCCCAGATGGGCATCTACATCCCGGGTCGTCTCGGGATGGACGAGGGCGAGAACATCCTCCTGATGGTCATCACCAGCGACTACACCGGCTTCATGTATCTCTTCTTCGCGAGCGGCAAGTGCGCAAAAATTCCGCTGGCATCCTACGCCACCAAGCAGAACCGCCGCAAGCTGTTGAAAGCTTACTGCGACAAGGAGCCGCTGGCCGTGATGCTCTATCAGGCCGATGAGACCGAGCTTGCCATCCGCACCAGCGCAGGCCGGATGCTGCTGGTCGGCACGGCACAAATCGCGTCCAAGGCCACCCGTGACAGTCAG
The DNA here is from genome assembly GCA_934548045.1 of uncultured Faecalibacterium sp. Taxonomy (GTDB): domain Bacteria; phylum Bacillota; class Clostridia; order Oscillospirales; family Ruminococcaceae; genus Faecalibacterium. Next base: position 4,850 of record CAKTEM010000005.1, read on the forward strand.
GGTGTGGCCGTCGTGACCCTGAAAAAGAACCAGAAGATCACCTCCATCGTTCCGGCGGACACGCTGGAACTGGCAAATCCTCACCGCTACCGTGTCCGCAGCCTGCCTGCCGCCGGTGCGCTGATTCGTGCCGAGGATGAAGGGGAGCAGATGACGCTGCTGTGAGGAAAAAATATGCAAAACATTGATTTGATTTGTGTCGGTAAGCTTAATGCGAAGTATTTTGCGGAGGGCGTGGCCGAATACCAGAAGCGTCTGGCGGCGTTTGCGAGTTTCCGTATCATCGAGCTGCCGGAAGAAAAGATCGAGGAGAAAAATGCCTCGGATGCCGTCGTGAAGAAAGCCCTCGATAAAGAGGGAAAAGCCATCCTCTCCAATGTGCGGAAAGGCGCGGCCATCGTTGCGATGTGCATCGAGGGAAAGCAAATCTCGAGCGACGAACTGGCGCAGTTCCTCGCCGACCGTGCCAACAGCGGCGCAGGGGATGTGGCCTTCGTCATCGGCTCGTCGCACGGCCTGTCGGATGAGGTCAAAAAGGCGGCGGCCCTCAAGTTCAGCATGGGCCGCATCACCATGCCCCACCAGCTGGCACGCCTTGTTCTGACCGAACAAATCTACCGGGCCTGCACCATCAATGCCGGTATGAAGTATCATAAGTGAGAGAACAAGGCACTTTCACTTCCCTGAAAGTGGACTTTGTTCAATTTGCAAAAACTTCCCCGATATGCCAATGGCTCTCCCTCTGGGAGAGCTGAACGCGAAGCGTTCTGAGAGGGCTTTACAACTTCCCCAAAACATGATAAAGTAAGGACATGCGGCAGTAGGGAAAGCTGCCCGAAACAACATAAACGACACGGCAAGCCAGCCGCGGACGGAAAGGATGTTATTACAATGGAACAGAGCGAAAAGACCCTTGATATGATCGTCAATCTCTGCAAGAACCGTGGTTATGTGTTCCCCGGTTCCGAGATCTACGGCGGTCTTGCAAACAGCTGGGATTACGGCCCTCTGGGTGTAGAATTCAAGAACAACGTCAAGAAAGCATGGCTGAAGAAGTTCGTGCAGGAAAGCCCCTATAACGTCGGCCTGGATGCGGCCATCATCATGAATCCGCAGACCTGGGTGACGACCGGCCACGTTTCCAGCTTCTCTGACCCTCTGCTGGACTGCCGCGCCTGCAAAGCCCGTCACCGTGCAGATAAGCTGATCGGCGAGGAGCATCCGGAAGTCAACGTCGACGCCATGAGCTTCGACGAGATGGACAAGTTCATCGCAGAGCATGACGACATCGTCTGCCCCGTCTGCGGCAAGCACGATTTCACCCCCATCCGCAAGTTCAACCTGATGTTCAAGACCGCCATCGGCGTTACCGAGGACAGCTCTTCCACCTGCTACCTCCGTCCGGAGACTGCACAGGGCATCTTCGTCAACTTTGCGAACATTCAGCGCACCACGCGCCGCAAGCTGCCCTTCGGCGTCTGCCAGGTCGGTAAGGCCTTCCGCAACGAGATCACCCCGGGCAACTTCACCTTCCGTACCCGTGAGTTCGAGCAGATGGAGTGCGAGTTCTTCTGCAAGCCCGGCACCGACCTCGAGTGGTTCTCCTACTGGAAGAACTACTGCGAGAACTGGCTGCTGAGCCTCGGCATCAAGAAGGAGCATCTGCGCCTGCGCGACCACGAGCCGGCAGAGCTGGCTTTCTACAGCCGCGCTACCACCGATATCGAGTATGCCTTCCCGTTCACCGACTGGGGCGAGCTGTGGGGCATCGCAGACCGCACCAACTACGACCTGACCCGTCATCAGGAGGCATCCGGCAAGAGCCTTGAGTACTTCGACTCCGAGACCAACGAGCATTACATCCCGTATGTCATCGAGCCGTCTCTGGGCTGTGACCGTGTGGCTCTGGCCTTCCTGTGCGAGGCTTACGACGAAGAGCATCTGGTCGACGCAAAGGGCAAGGAAGATGTCCGCACCGTCCTACGCCTGCATCCGGCTCTGGCACCTTACAAGTGTGCTGTCCTGCCGCTGAGCAAGAAGCTGAGCGAGAAGGCAATGGAGATCCGCAACGAGCTGAGCAAATACTTCATGGTCGATTTCGACGACACCGGTTCCATCGGCAAGCGTTATCGCCGTGAGGACGAGATCGGCACCCCGTACTGCATCACCGTGGACTTCGACACCGTCGGCGACGAGGCAAAGGGCATCGCTGCGGATAACTGCGTCACTGTCCGTGACCGCGATACCATGGAGCAGGTCCGTATGCCCATCAGCGAGCTGAAGAGCTATATCGAGAGCAAGATCGAGTTCTAAGTTATTATAAAAAAGCTCCTGTCTGCGAGAAATTGCAGATGGGAGCTTTTTGCGTCAGGGAAACAAAAAACAGCTCCGCCGTTGCATTTTCGGCGGAGCTATGGTATACTCTAAACAGAGAGAATGTTGTCCGGCAAACGGTCAGCATCTTCCCGGCTAGTCACTTATAAAAAATGACCGCACAAGTTGGAGCAAGGGCGGTCATTTTTTATTGTTGAAAATCTTCCACGCGATATCGAACATGCCGAAGCCGACCGTTGCAAGCAACGTCAGCAGAGCCAGAGTCTCTAACAGCGTCATGAAGCATCACCCCTTTCGCTCGAAAGCGTCGGGGGCTTTTTTGGGAACAACAAAAAATGGGTAAGCCTCTCCGACGCAAAGCCGGAAAGACGCGACCGCCTGCCGTATGTGGACAACATTCTCGCGTTTAAGTATACCAGACGGATTTCCGTTTTTCAACAAGAATACAAGAATCAGTGGACAAAAACCACAGAAAGGGAACTCCTGTGAAAAACTTTGACGAACTTCTGAAAAAATATGCCGATTTTGTGGTTCGGGTGGGCGTGAATCCCCAGCCGGGTCAGACCCTTATCATCAACTGCTCGCTGGAAGCCGCTCCTCTGGCGCGGCTCTGCGTCCGCAGTGCATACGAGGCTGGCGCACGGGATGTGCTGGTGAACTGGTCGGACAACTCCGTTTCCCGGAGCCGGATGGAGCTTGCCAGTGAGGAAGCCCTGACCGACTTCAAGTCGTGGCAGCTGCGCCGGTATCTGGACTATGCCGAGAGCGAGGGCGGCGTCTGCGTCCTGCATCTGCTGGCAGACGACCCCGAGGTCTTTGCCGGTCTGGACGGCGGCAAGATCAGCCGGGTCAACGCGGCAAGCCGGAAGTTTATGGAGCCGTGGCGCGGCTACACCATGAATGACCGGGTGCAGTGGTCCATCGCGGCTATGCCCAGCGCACCGTGGGCCAAGAAAATGTTCCCGGAGCTGGACGAAGATGCCGCCATCGAGAAGCTCTGGCAGCTCATCTTTGACGTCTGCCGCGTCACCGGCGGCGACCCGGTCAACGAGTGGAAAGCACACCTTGACCGTCTGACGACCCTGAAGGACAAGATGAACGCGTTCGACCTCGAGAGCGTCCATTTTAAGAGCAGCAACGGCACCGACCTGACCGTGGGTCTGGCCGATGAAGCCCGTTGGGAGAGCGCGGCAAGCAAGAGTGAAAAGGGCGTCGTCTTCCTGCCGAACATCCCGACCGAGGAGGTATTCACCGCACCGCACAAAGATAAGGTGAACGGCATCGTCTACGGCACCAAGCCCTACGTCTTCAACGGTCAGCTCATCAAGGGCTTCCATGTGACCTTCAAGGATGGCAAGGTCATCGAGCATGGCGCGGAGGAAGGCGCAGACCTGCTGGGTCAGCTGCTGGACACCGACGAGGGCGCACGCCACATCGGCGAGGTCGCTCTGGTGCCTGCATCCAGCCCCATCAACCGGAGCGGCGCGCTCTTTTACAGCACCCTGTTCGATGAGAACGCCGCCTGCCACATCGCGTTCGGCGCAAGCTATCCCGGTACTACCGTGGGCGGCACTGGTCTGACGAAAGAGCAGCTGCTTGACCGCGGCATGAACCAGTCCTCTCTGCATGAGGACGTCATGATCGGCGCAGAGGACAGCGAGATCACCGGCAAGTGCCGCGATGGCCGCACTGTCGAGCTGTTCAGGAATGGCGTCTGGGTTCTGTAAAATCGTAAAAAAAGCTTGCATATTTCGCCGGAGTATGCTATATTCTAATTGTACGATATAACTTTTACTGGAAAGTGGGCCGCAAGGTCCGCTTTTCTTGTTTGTTTGGAGGTTTTTATGGCGAAACAGTCTGGCGGCAATACCGCCCAGAGAGTCGAGAAGCTTGTCCGCCCCGTTGTGGAGGGTATGGGTCTGCGCCTGTGGGATGTTGTCTTTGAGAAGGAAGGGCCGGACTGGTATCTCCGTGTCCTCATCGACAAAACGGACGGCTCCACCATGGACACCGACACCTGCGCCGATGTCTCTCACGCCCTCGACCCCATTCTGGACGAGGCAGACCCCATCGAGCAGAGCTACTACCTCGAGGTCGGCAGTCCGGGTCTGGGCCGCAAACTGACCCGTCCGGAGCATTACGAGGCGGTCAAGGGTCAGAAGATCTCGGTCAAGCTTTTCCGCCCGAACGAAAACGGCGCGAAAGAGTTCTCCGGCATCCTGACCGGCCGTGACGGCAATACCGTGATGGTGGAGACCGACAATGGCACCGTGAACTTTGAAGTAAGTGCAGCAAGCGGCGTGCGTCTGTGTGACGACGAAGACTTGTTTGATTAACATCGTATCAAAAAGAGAAAAATAGGAGGAACCCGAAAAATGGCGAACAATGATTTTTTTGAAGCTCTCTCCATGCTGGAGCATGAGCGCGGTATCACCGCCGAATATCTCATCGACAAGATCAAGGCTGCGATCGTCATCGCAGTCAAGAAGAACTATGAGGTCGAGGACGACAACGTGATGGTCGAGATCGACCCGGCCACCGGCAAGTTCAATGTTGCTCTGGTGCAGGACGTCGTGGCCGACGAGGACTGGTATGACGAGCATACCCAGATCGGCGAGACCGAGGCACAGCACATCCGCAAGACCTACAAGGCAGGCGACCGGATGGTGACTCCGCTGAAGACCAAGGACTTTGGCCGCATCGCAGCCCAGACCGCAAAGCATGTCATCCGTCAGGGCATCCGTGAGGCAGAGCGCAGCCAGCAGCTGAGCGAGATCCAGAGCCGCGCACACGACATCGTGCAGGCAACTGTCACCCGTGTCGACCCCGAGAAGGGCATCGTTGCACTGGATCTGGGCAAGGGCGGCGAGGCCATCCTGCCCCGGAACGAGCAGGTCCCCGGCGAAGTCTACACCGAGGGTCAGATGCTGCAGGTCTATGTCGTTGACGTCGTCAGCGGCGACCGCGGTCCGCGCGTTATGATCAGCCGCACCCACCCGGGCCTTGTCAAGCGTCTGTTCGAGCTGGAAGTTCCCGAAATTTACGACGGCACCGTCGAAGTCAAGGCCATCAGCCGCGAGGCTGGCGCACGCACCAAGATGGCAGTCTGGTCCAAGGACCCCAACGTCAACCCCGTCTCTGCCTGCATCGGCCCCCACGGCGACCGTGTTGCTGCCGTTGTTGAGAAGCTGGGCGGCGAGAAGATCGACATCGTGAAGTGGAGCGAGGATATCTCCGAGTTCATCTCCGCTGCTCTCAGCCCGGCAAAGGTCGTCAAGGTCGAGCTGCTGCCCGGCGAGACCCGTTCCTGCCGCGTCACCGTTCCCGACCAGCAGCTGAGTCTGGCCATCGGCAACAAGGGCCAGAACGCACGCCTGTGCGCACGCTTGACCGGCTACAACATCGACATCCGCCCCGAAAGCGGTTACTACGGCGAGGACGAATCCAAGAAGGAAGAGCCGAAGCCCGAAGAGAACGCAGCAGAGTAACTCTGCCTGACCCATGCCGAAGGAGGGAAATCGGATGGCACAAAAAAAGATCCCTGCGCGCCAGTGCATCGGCTGCATGACGAGCCGCCCCAAAAAGGAGCTGGTGCGTGTGGTGCGTGCGCCGAGCGGAGAGATCAGCATCGACCCGGTGGGCAAAAAGCCCGGCCGCGGTGCCTATCTCTGCCCGGACTCCGCCTGCTTAGCCAAGGCGAAAAAGAAGAAAGCGTTGGAACGCTGCTTTGAGCAGCCGGTTCCTGCTGAGGTGTACGACGCACTGGCCGTTCAGCTGGCCGACGTCGAAAAGGAGGCAGCAGAAGATGGCAAAGAATAAGAAGAATGTTTCCGAAAAGCCGGCTCTGCCGCCGGAAGAAGCACTGTTTCAGGCGATCAGCCTCTGCCGCAAGGCAGGCGCGCTGACGATGGGCTTCGACGCTGTCGAAGATGCCGTCGTCAAGGGCAAAGTGTGGCTCGTGATGACCGCATCGGATGCCAGCGCAAAGACCGTGCAGCGTCTGAACTATTCGGTCGGCGACCTCGTGGATGTCATCCCGATGCCGCTGACCCAGGATCGTCTGGCCGACATCAGCCGCAAGCCGGTTGCTGTCTACGCCGTGACGGACCGCAACCTCGCAAAGCTCTGCTTTGACCGTCTGAGTGACTGCGGAGCAATCAAAACTGAGGAGGATATGAGCGAATGATCGTAAAATATAAAGTAGGCGATTTGGCAAAAGACCTGAATGTCTCTTCCAAGAAGGTTCTGGATGAGCTGGCTGCGATGGGCAGCACCGGAAAGAAGAACAGCTCTACGCTGGAAGAGAACGAGCTGAACTACCTGCTGGAGAAGTTCAGCAAGGACAACAGCGAGAAAGACCTGTCCGCCTTCCTGAACAGCGCAAAGCAGCCCAAGGAAGAGCCGAAGGCAAAGGCTGAGAACAACAATAACAACAAGAAGGCCGACAAGAAGCCCGAGAACAAGGCTCCCAAGGCAGAGCAGAAGCAGGACAAGAAGCCGGCTGCTCAGTCTCAGTCCAACAATAATAAGAATAACAACAATAACAACGGCAATAACAAGCACAACGACAAGAAGAACGAGCAGCACAAGAAGCGCGAGGAGAAGACCGTTTCCATGAGCGAGCTGGCCCGTGAGACTGGCGCAAAGGCGACCACCGCTCCGGCTCAGTCTGTCTCTGTCCGCCGTGAGGACAATCAGGTCACCGTCGACACCCGTACCGTCGATATGAACGTGGACCGCTTCGATGCCCGTTATGACGACCTCGCTTCCACCAAGAACACCGAGAACCGCCGCAAGCCGACTCCGCAGGGCAATAAGCAGAAGTTCACCCAGCGCGGCCAGCGTCAGCGTCAGCAGTTCCAGAAGGGCAAGCGTGAGACCGAGTTCGAGCGTCTGCAGCGCATCCAGCTGGAAAAGGCCCGTAACGCTCAGCTGAAGGTCATGATCCCCGACGAGATCACCGTCGGCGAGCTGGCGACCCGTCTGAAGCAGCAGGCCGGCAAGGTCATCGCAAAGTTCATGCAGATGGGCGAGATGCACGCCATCAACGACGTCATCGACTTCGATACCGCATCTCTGCTGGCTGAGGAGTTCCACGCAAAGGTCGAGCATGAAGTCCATGTCACCATCGAGGAGCGTCTGTTCGATCAGGAAGAGGATTCCGCAGAAAATCTGGTCGAGCGTCCGCCGGTCGTCTGCGTCATGGGCCACGTCGACCACGGCAAGACCAGTATTCTGGATGCGATCCGCAAGACTAATGTCACCGCAGGCGAGGCCGGCGGCATCACGCAGGCCATCGGTGCATATCAGGTCAAGATCAACGACAGCCTGATCACCTTCCTCGATACCCCGGGCCACGAGGCATTTACCTCCATGCGTGCGCGCGGCGCGAACATGACCGATATCGCGGTTCTGGTCGTCGCAGCCGATGACGGCATCATGCCCCAGACCGTTGAGTCCATCAACCACGCCAAGGCTGCAAACGTCAAGCTCATCGTCGCGATGAACAAGATGGATAAGCCGACCGCAAACCCCGAGAAGGTCATGGAAGGCCTGACCAAGTACGGCATCATCACCGAGGACTGGGGCGGCGACGTCGCCTGCATCCCGGTCTCCGCACTGACCGGCATGGGCATCAACGACCTGCTGGAGCGTATCGCTCTGGAAGCTGAGGTCATGGAGCTGAAGGCAAACCCGAACCGCCGTGCAAAGGGCGCAGTCGTCGAGGCTCGTCTGGACAAGGGTCAGGGTCCCATCGCGACCATTCTGGTCCAGAACGGCACCCTGCACTCCGGCGACGTCATCATCGCTGGCACCGCTGTTGGCCGTGTCCGCACCATGCGCAGCGATAAGGGTCAGCTCATCGAGACCGCAGGCCCGTCTACTCCTGTCGAGATCACCGGCCTGACCGCTGTTCCCGAAGCAGGCGACCTGTTCGAGGCCGTTGCCGACGAGCGTCTGGCTCGTGAGCTGGCAGAGCAGCGCACCGCTGCCGCCAAGGAGAAGCAGTTCTCCGCCTTCCAGAAGGTCACTCTGGATAACCTGTTCAGCCAGATGGCTCAGAACGATATGAAGGAACTGGCCATCGTCGTCAAGGCAGACGTTCAGGGTTCTGCCGAGGCTGTCAAGCAGAGCCTCGAGAAGATCTCCAACGACGAGGTCCGCGTCCGCGTCATCCACGCCGGTGTCGGTGCCATCAGCAAGTCTGACGTCGATCTGGCAGATGCTTCCAACGCCATCATCATCGGCTTCAACGTCCGCCCGGACAACGTCGCCAAGGAAGAGGCAGCGGCTACCAACGTCGAAATGCGTATGTACCGTGTCATTTACGATGCCATCAACGATGTCACCGACGCTATGAAGGGTATGCTGGCTCCCAAGTTCCGCGAGGTCTCTCTGGGCGAGCTGCAGGTCCGTCAGGTCTATAAGATCTCCAACGTCGGCACCGTCGCAGGCTGCCGTGTCACCAACGGTAAGATCACCCGTGACAGCAAGGTGCGTGTCGTCCGTGACGGTATCGTTCTGGCTGAGGACGAGATCGCATCTCTGAAGCGTTTCAAGGACGACGCCAAGGAAGTCGCCGAGGGCTACGAGTGCGGCGTTACGCTGGCAAAGTTCGCGGACGTCAAGGAAGGCGACGTCTACGAGGCCTTCAAGATGGAAGAGTATCGTGATTGATATTTAAGGAGAAACTATGTCTCAGAAAAATATGGGCCGTCTGGCACAGGACATGAAGCGTGAGGTCATCGCCATCATCGGACGGCTGAAAGACCCCCGTCTCGAGGGCGGTCTGCTGACCGTGACCCGTCTGGACGTGACGCCCGATCTGGATGTTGCCAAGGTCTATGTCAGCGTGATGGGCCGCGAGGACGGCCCCAAGCCGGCCATCGAGGCGTTGAACCGCGCTGCCGGCCATGTGCGCACCGAGGTCAGCAAGAAAATGCACATCCGCAAGGCTCCCCGGTTCATCTTCGTCGAGGATGACGGCGCGGCTTATGCGGCTCACATCAACCAGCTGCTCCGTGAGCTGAATGTAAACGGCGACTCTGACGAGCAGACGCCGGAAAACGAGGACTGATCAGCCTGCGGAAAGGATGGATTCATGGGATGACAGAACGATTGAATGTGCAGCAGATGGCCGAACGGCTCTGCGCTGCGGAGGATATCCTGATTCTGTGCCACAAAAACCCGGACGGAGATACCATCGGCTGCGCCAGCGCGCTCTGCTACGCACTGGAATCGCTGGACAAAAACGCGGCCGTTCTCTGCTCCGATAAGATCCCGGCGCGGTATTCCTATACCGCTGCCCGGATGTTCAAGGGCGATTTTGAGCCGAAGACCGTCGTGGCGGTGGATGTTGCGAGCATCCAGCTGTTCGGCGAGAACAACGGCGTTCCCCGGTATACCCGTCACGTTGACCTGTGCATCGACCATCACGCAGGCAACAGCGGCTATGCGGATTTTACCCTGCTGGACGGCGGCGCGGCGGCTGCGGCAGAACTGCTGTACGAAGTGATTCTGGCGATGGGCGTCACCATCACCAAGCAGATCGCCAACTGCCTGTATACCGGCCTGTCGACCGATACCGGCTGCTTCAAGTTCTCGTCCACGACGGCCAAGACCCATCTTGTGGCGGCAAAACTCATCGAGGCAGGCGCACAGCTCGAAGAGCTGAATACCCGTCTGTTTGAGACCAAGCCGCGCGAGCGGATGGAGGCAGAGCGCATTGCGCGGAACCATCTGGAATACCATCTGGATGGCCGCTGCGCTCTCATCTATCTGACCCGTGACGAGATCGAGATGAGCCATGTTGACCCGGCTGACCTCGAGGAGCTGACCAGCCTGCCCATCAGCATCGAGGGCGTGCAGGTCGGCCTGACCCTGCGCCAGCAGCCCGGCGGCAGCTACCGCATCAGTGTCCGGACGGCGAAAGGCGTCGATGCCTGCGCCATTGCCCGGCGTCTGGGCGGCGGCGGACATAACCGCGCGGCCGGCTGTGAGCTGCTGGGGAACCTCGACAACGCCAAGAGCGCGATCCTGGCCGAGGTCGAGGCGGAACTGAACCAGAATGAACAGCAGGAGGACACCTGATGCAGGGGATACTCATCGTAGATAAACCGATGGACTGGACGAGCTTCGACGTCATCGCCAAGATGCGCGGCATCCTCGGCACCCGGAAGCTGGGCCACAGCGGAACGCTGGACCCGATGGCGACCGGTGTTCTGCCGGTGTTCTGCGGCGGCGCGAGCAAGGCGGTCGACTTGCAGCTCGACCACACCAAAGCGTACCGTGCGACCCTGAAACTGGGCGAGAAGACCGACACCGGCGACATCACCGGAACCGTGCTGGAAACGGCACCGGTCACGGTGGGCGAAGCAGAGGTGAAAGCCATCCTGCCGCAGTTCGTCGGCAAGCAGATGCAGACGCCGCCCATGTACTCGGCTGTTAAAATCAACGGCCAGCCGCTCTATAAAATGGCGCGGCAGGGCATCGAGGTGGAGCGGAAAGCACGCCCCATCGAGATCTTGAGCATCGAGTACAACGGAAGCCCGGCCGAGAACGAGTATCAGCTGACCGTCCGCTGCTCCAAGGGAACCTATATCCGCGTCCTGCTCGAGGACATCGCCGAGGCTCTGGGGCAGAAAGGCACCATGAGCGCGCTTCGGCGCATCGCTGCCGGTGTCTACACCGAGGCGGATGCCCACACCATTGAGGAGATTCAGGCGGCAAAGGACGCCGGAACGCTGGAAAGCCTGCTGCTGCCGGTGGAAAGCGTCTTCGAGTCGCTGCCGCTGCTGGTGGTGGACAGCCGGGTGGAACAGCACCTGTACAATGGCTGCCCGACCAGCCGATATCCGGCGGCGGATGGCCGCTACCGGGTGCGGAACGCCGAGGGGAACTTCCTCGGTCTGGCAAACGTCGTGCAGGGCGTCCTCAAGGTCGAAAAGCTGTTCGTAGAACGGAATTAAAAAGGAAATATGCCAATGCAGATCTATTCACAGCTGACCCCACTTTCGCTGGGCGAGGCAAACGGCTCTGCCGTTGCGATGGGATTCTTCGACGGCATCCACATCGGCCACCGGGCCGTCATCGAGGGAGCTGTCAACTGGGCCAAGGCCCACGGTGCGTCTCCGGCGGTGTTCACCTTCCGGCTGCCGACCGAAAACAAAATGAAGGGCAAGCGTCTCCTCTCCACCGAGGATAAGCACGCTCTGATCGAGAGTCTGGGCGTGGAGCATTACCTCTGCCCGGATTTCGAGGAGATAAAGGCCATGACGCCCGAGCAGTTCGTGCTGGGTATCATCAAGGACTGCAACGCACGGGCCTTGTTCTGCGGCGAGAACTTCACCTTCGGCGCGAAAGCGGCCGGGAACCCCGACCTGCTCCGCCGTCTGTGTGAGCCGCTGGGCGTGGAAGTGGTCGTTGTGCCGATGACCCAGTTCGAGGAAAAGCCTGTCTCTTCCACCCGAATTCGGACGGCACTGGAGGGCGGCGACATCCCGGCGGCAAACGCCATGCTCGGGATGCCCTACGCCATCCGGTTCGCTGTCCAGCACGGGCAGGGGCTGGGCCACACGCTGGGCGTGCCGACCATCAATCAGCTCTACCCGGAAGGGTTCCAGCTGCCCCGGTTCGGCATCTATATCACCCGAACGAAGATCGGGGAGAAGTGGTATCCCTCGGCGACCGGCCTCGGTACCCGGCCCACGGTCAACGACGATGCGTCGAAAGTGACCTGTGAGACCTTTATCCCGGGCTTCTCGGGCGATTTGTATGGAACTGACCCCGTGGTCGAGTTCCACGCATACCTCAGCCCCAGCAAAAAGTTTGATTCGTTGGATGAGCTTCGCAGCTGCATCAATCATGCGGCAAAACGGGCGCAGGAATATTTTAGTGATTCGGAATCATGAAAAACGAACAGACAAAACCTTTTTGGCGCGTCTTTACCGCAGGCGCGGTGGTTCTGCTGACCCTGCTGGGCGGCTGGAAAGCCATCGGGATGCCTGCGAGCGAGATACCGACCAATACCTTTTCGGCAGCGACGCTTCGGGTCGTGATACGGGGCGAACTGACCGCGGCCGCCAATGAAAGCCTTGTGATGGCACAGCTGAAAGAGGGCCTGTACGCACTGCTCTTTTTCGAGTTCTGCGTCCTCTTTGCGGCGGCGGTGCTGTCGGTCTGTGCCGCGATGCGGAAGACGCTGCAAAAGCGGATGCTCCGCCAGATGCACGCGCTGGCCGTGCTGGTGCTGGATGCCGGTGTCTGGGTCCTGACCGACTCGAACCTGCTGGCACTGGTGACGGATAAAGTCGTTCTGGTGTCTTTCCTTTCGCTGGTCAGCTTCGGCCTGCTGGCACCGCTGACCATCCAGTTTGTCCAGCTTGCGCTCCGGGAAAGACAGCCTGCGCTGCGGTGGATGCAGGGCATCGCGCTGATCCTGCTGAGCGTGAATGTTCTTGGCTGGTGTTTCGGCGGCGTTCCGATGTTCGGGCTTCTCATCCCGATGCACATCGTTATGCTGGTGAGCATGGTACTCATCATCCGGGCAGTCTGGATGGAATACCGACGGGATGCGAACAGGGAGCTGCTCAATATCCTTTCGGCGTTTATCTGCTTCGTAGGGTGTGCGGTGGCCGCGCTGGTGCTGTTCTATCTGCAGATCGGGCGGAGCTACGCGAAAGCCTACTGCGTCGGCCTGCTGCTGTTCCTCGTCCTGCTGGGATGGGCGATGGCACGCCGGACACAGCGTGACCTGAACGACCGGTACCAGCTGGAAACGTACAAAAAGCTGGCCTATCTCGACGCCCTGACCGGACTTTCCAACTATGCCGCGTTCAAAAACCATCAGCGGCAGTGGGAGACCCGGCAGGACTGGGGGTACATCATGCTGGACGTCAACGGCCTGAAAGAGGTCAACGACACCTTCGGCCATGCCGCAGGCGACGAGCTGATCCAGGGTGCGGCGCGCTGTATTCAGGAAGCGTTCTACCATGCCGACGGCTGTTACCGCGTTGGCGGTGACGAGTTCGCCGTGGTCTGGTCGGGCGTAGATGAAGCCGTGGTGCGGCGCGCGGTCGACCGCTTCCGGAATCTCTGCCGGGAGCAGAACGCTCACGCGAAGTACCCTGTGTTTGTCGCCGTCGGCTACGCGCTCCAGAAAGACCGCACCCTGACGAGCGACGAGCTTCTCCATGAAGCCGACGCCCGGATGTACCGCAATAAGGCCCGTATCAAGGCTGTACTGAAAAAGACGCCGCGGCGAGCCTGACGCTCTGCCGCAGAACGAAAGAAAGCCCTTCATCGCTTCGGGAAAATCCCCGGCGATGAAGGGCTTTTTGCATGTTCAGAAATCGTTCAGCAGGCGGTATCGCCGAAAAAGGGCGTTATCTCGTTCAGCGAAGTTCCGTTCCGCCGTGCCTTATCCTGTTCGTAGGCAACACGAGTTGCTTCCTCGATAAATGCCTTGACTTCCGGCGATGCGGACGACCACACCACATTGAAGCGGCGGCACATCTGGTAAAAAATGCGGTAGAACGTTTCCCGTTCTGGGTCACGCTTGAAATAATCCTGAGCCGTCATAAAGAACACCTCATTTCAGATAAGTTATAAATACATTCATTGCGGCCTCGCCGGAAAGCTCATAACGGGGCGCACCGCCAAAACTGGGAAGCGGACTTGCTCCGTAATCCCGGACATAATGCTCTTCCAGTTCGGGAACCTTCGCTTCAAATGTGACAGTTCCGCCACATTCGTGGTCGATGGAAAGCTTGATACCAAAGGCGATCAGCACCCGTCCGATACCGTTGTACTTCTTGGAGCGGCCTGCGATGGTCGGGTTGCTTGCCGGATGACTCTCGATATAGGTGATGTGAACCATTACGTCACGTTCCTGTATCTCGTATGCCGCCAATGCGACCAGCTCACCGTCGGCTGTTTTCAATGCGTACTTTTCAAATGCAGAGTCCTGAATATAGTCGGACATCCAGCTTGTCTGCCAGACCGGCTCCTTCTCTGTCTGAGCGGCATCGGATTTTCTCATCCGGGCAATTTTTACGCTGACCGGCGAATCATCTTCGGAACGCATGATGAACGGTACGAACTTTGCCATGAAAAGCCTCTTTTCTAAAATGCGTAAACTGCTTTTTGCAATCCTATATTAACATAGGAACGGCGATTTGACAAGCGGAAAACCCATATCACAGCTTCGATAAATCTTCCAGCACGGACAGGGCGATGGGTTTGACGCGCATGGAGCAGGAGTTGAACAGCTCTAACACGCGGTCGTTGGCGTACTCTTTCCGGGCGATCTCGGTGTTCGTCAGAATCTCGGCGATGTCGATACCGAGTTCGGTGCAGATGTTGGAGAGCGTCTCGAGGGTCGGATAGACCCGGCCATTCTCGATTTTGGAGAGATAGACGACGGAAATACCGACCTTTTCGGCCAGCTTCTCCTGCGTGATGCTCTGCTCCCGACGGTAGTTCTGAATTCGTTTGCCAATTACGACGTAATCGATCATTTCAGCGGCCTCCTATATTACAACTTGTACTGAAAATACAGGATTAAACTGAAAGAATAATAATCTAATAAGCTAACTTGACATCATAGTTTAATGAAACTATAATGAAACCAAGGACAGGCGGCTTTCATCAGCCGCTGAATTTTCGTATCGTAATAGGCAAAAGGAGGCAGAATTCAATGAAAAAGGCAGTATCCCGTCGCGATTTTATGAAGGGTGCGGCGGTCGTTGCGGCGTCAGCAGTGCTGGCTGGATGCGATGGAAATGCACCGAGTTCCTCTAATTCAACGGCAAATCCTTCCAGCAAACCGTCCAACATGGGCGATTCGTCAAGCAGTTCTTCGTCAAGTAGTTCCGCATCAAGCAGCAGCTCAAGTTCGAGCAGTTCTGATGCGAGCAGTGCATCTTCGGACTCTACAAAAGATAATGAACTTCACTGGTTTGTTACAGTAGCCAACCAAGAGGGAACAGAGATAAGGTTGCAGGCGTGTCGTTACAGTTCTGGTAAAATTCCGGCTGGAGCTATAACGCTTCCGTCGAAATTTAAAAATGCGGATGGTGGATATTATACCGTGACTGCAATTGAAAATGCGGGAGGTACATATGGAGACCTTACAGAAATTACCTTCCCGGATACGATTACAGATATTTTTTGGTACACTTTTAAAGACTGCACAAAATTGAAGAAAGTAAAACTTTCAAAGAACTTGGATACGATGGGAGAATACGCATTTAGTAATACGGGTCTGATTTCGATTGAAATCCCTCCAAAACTGGAATATGTCGGCGATGAGGTATTCAGTGATTGTAAGGAACTTCGCACGATATATCTCCCCAAAACAGCGAATATTTGGGAAAGACATTTTAAGGGATGCGAAAATATAAAAGATGTTTATTATAGCGGAAGCGAGAAAGAATGGAATCGCAAATTCAGTACAGATGGTGTGTTTAAAAATGCAACGATACATTTTGATGCGACATGGGATGCTTTGAAGTGACCGCATTGACGATTTGCAGGATAACAGAATAATTTCATAGAACCCCATCCTCGGAAGAGCTTGAAAAAGCATCTTCTGGGGACGGGGTTTTTAATTATTTCCACAAACTCCCATTCTGATAATATTCATCCACCGGCGCGCTGAACCAGCGGCCATTGAGGACGTTTTGGATGACGGCGGACTTGAGGGTGGGGGAGAGGGTGGTGTCGGCATCCATTGCGGCGAGGATGGCGGAGTCGGTGGTGGAGGTATCTTTGACTTCGGGGTAAGCGGCGGAGGCGTCGGCGTCGAGGACGAGGGTATGCCGGGCGGTGGGCGTCCATGCAGGCCAGTCGGGGAGGGAGGAACGCTGTCTGCCGTTCGGGTCGCCGCAGGCGAGGAAGTTCTTTAAATAGGTGTTGAACTGCTCTGCCATCGCCTGATACCCGGCGGCGGTGAAGTCGGCGTAAAGGCGGAAGCCGTTTTCGGACGAGAGCATCGGCAGGAAAATGCCGTGGAAGGAGCCAAGCGGCGGCAGGGGCGTCCGGCTGTTGTCGGAGCCGTACTCGACCTGACAGAGGTAGACCGGCGCGTCCGACTGTGGCGCAATGGTCTCCGCGCTGGCCTCGGCGTTGAAGCGGCGGTAGAACGCCGACCCGTAACGGGAGGCGAACTGCTTTGCGGCGGACAGCTCGGCGGTGGTGTAGCTCTGGGCGGCGTCGCTGGTGAACCAGCCATCCGAAAAGGCGTTTGCGCTGAACTCGGTGGAGCCGGTCAGGAGCAGCAGCGGCACACGGTTGAGGGTTCCGGCGGCAAATCCGGCCTTCGGGAGAACCACGTTGTCCTGATACAGGTGCGGAAAGCGGCTCATCCGGATGCCGGCGTTCGTCATTTTGGAGCAGAGCCGGGCCGGTTCGACGCTGTACAGCCACTCCCGGACGGCAGGATCGGGCGTCAACAGCCAGTCAAAGGCGGAAGCTTCGTCAGAGAAGCGGCCATCCTCGACGGCCAGCGGTGCGAGGGCGTTGGCGATCTGCCGTGCGCTGGCGTTCTCGTCGGCGAAGGTGATGCCGCCGGAGAAGGAGATGGCTTTCTGGAACCGGTCGGCAAAGAGTGGGCTTGTCAGGCAGGCCATGACGTCGCGCCCACCGGCGGAGAAGCCCGAAAGGGTGACGTTGGACGGGTCGCCGCCAAAGGCCGAGATGTTGTCGCGCACCCAGTCCAGAGCTTTGGCAATGTCGAGCAGGGCAAAGTTGCCGGTCAATTCGCTGCCGGAGCAGAGTGCAGGCAGACAGTTGAACCCGAACAGCCCAAGCCGGTAGTTGACCGAGACGAAAACGCAGTCGTCGTTCTCGACCAGCTCACCGCCCGGAAGCTCGAGCGAGTCGCCGATCTGGTTGTTGCCGCCGTGGAGGTAGACCAGCACCGGGCGGCTGTGTGCCGACGGCACCGAGTAGACGTCCAGCCGGAGACAGTCCTCCGAGCCGATGGGGCAGGTGGAAAACTGGTAGGCGACAGGCGCAGGCTGGGTGCAGTCGAGGGAGCCTGTCCACGGCACCGGGTCAAGCGGAGCCGACCAGCGTGCCTCACCGACCGGCGCGGCTCCGTATGGGATGCCGTACCAGACCAGATGCGCACCGTCCGCTTTGCCCTGCACGGTGCCGGACTGGGTAGAGCAGGCGGTGGGGATGGATTTGTTTTCTGCTTCCGGGGAAGCGGCCTTTGCAGGCAGGCTGAGCGCGGTGGCCGCGGCAGAGACCGCGCCGCCTTTCAGGAAACTGCGTCGGGAAATATTGTTCATAGGAAAAACCTCGAAATCGAATGTTTTTGATAAGATTATAGCATCTTATGCCGAAATTGCAATGCGGAACCGCAAATCTTGAAAATAGAAGTTGACAGGGGCGAGAGGGGTATGTTATAACGAGAAAAAAGACCCGAAAACGGTCGAAATAAGGAGGTTCCTGCGATGAAAAAACAGCTCACGGCTCTGCTGTTGACGGCGGCGTTCTGTATCAACCTCACGGCCCCAGTTTTTGCGGCGGCTCCGGCAGCGGAAAGTACCCAGAAGACGGAGGTCGTCTACCGTGACAGCGGCGACCTGACCCTTTCCAAGCTCAGCGAGGGCGAGATATCCCAGCTGCTGAGCGACAATCCGCTGACACTGCCCAGCGACATTTACGAGGAGCGGCCCCACCTGAGCAACCCGTATTCCGCTGGCAAGCTCAAAGACGAGGCGTTGGAAGCCGCACTGAACCGTCTGAACGCCCTGCGGCGCATTGCCGGACTTCAGCCGGTGGAACTGGATGAGGAATTCTGCGAGGCTGCCCAGCATGGAGCGGTGGTTCTGGCGGCACTGGACAACGGCCTGAATCACCACCCAGACCAGCCATCGGACATGGACTATGATTTCTATCAGAAAGGCTATGATGCAGATGCCAGCAGTAACCTGTATGGGGGGCCGACGCTGACGGAAGCAGTCGATGGATTTATGAAAGACCCGGGAGACTCCAACGCGCTTCGTGTCGGCCATCGACGCTGGCAGTTGAACCCTTACATGGCACGAGTTGGTTTTGGACAAGCAAAGGGAAAACAGAGCAATAGCCCATATACTGCGGAAAAAGTTTTTGGATATGGGTATGGGGGTCAAACAAGCTGTGATTTTGACTTCATCGCATGGCCTGCATCGGGCAATTTCCCGAAGAGTCAGTTCGAGTCGGATACTTCGTGGAGCGTGACGGTGAATCCGTATGAATACAGAATCCCGTTGCAGGAAAACATCAAGGTCACATTGACGCGCCAGAGCGATGGAAGAAAATGGACTTTTTCGGATGAATCGAGCAATGGACTTTTCAATGTGGATACAACAGGATACGGCGTTGCGAACTGTATCGTATTCCGTCCGACAGGCATCAGCCAGTATGATGGTGTTTACACCGTCCACATCGACGGATTGAAGACATTAGACGGTGAGGACGTCACGGACTTCGACTACAAGGTGAATTTCTTCAACGCAGGCCAGAGCAGCGGCGGCTGGGGCTGGGGCAGTGACAATGACAGCACCGGCACCGGCGGCTCGCAGGGCATCGACGACGGCGTTGCAACGGCGATCATGGTCGGCTGTGTCGTCATCCTGGGCGCAAAGCTGGTCTACGATGTCGCAAAGACCGTCCAGTCGATGCCGGTCGAGATCAGTGGAAGCGTCAAGCTGGCCGACGGTACGCCGCTGGAAGGCGCGACGCTGACCCTGACGAAGAACGGGAAGACCGTCGCCACAACGACCGCAAAAGCGGACGGCAGCTTCAAGATGAAAGTCGAGCGCGGCGATTACACCCTGAACGTCGGATTTTACAACGAAGCCGGGCAGTATTACGAGCAGACCCACGCTCTCAAAGTGCCTGCGTCCGGGATGCAGTTCGTGTTCTGAGCCCAAAACCAGAAAGAAGAGCAGAATGTAAAAATTTTTCTTGCTTTTTACGTTGGTTTCTGTTATACTGGCTATGTTACCGCGACACGGGGTCGGGAGGATGCCCGATGACGGGAGTACCGCGTTCCCACTGCTGTGCCGACGGCAAATAAATTTTATAAAAGAGGTACTGTTACTATGAACAAGCAGGAAGTTATGGCCAAAGTCGCTCTGACCGAGAAGGACACTGGCTCCCCCGAAGTTCAGGTCGCTCTGCTGACCGCTCACATCAATGAGCTGAACGAGCATCTGAAGAAGAACCCGAACGATCACCACAGCCGCCGTGGTCTGATGAAGATGGTTGGCCGCCGCCGCAATCTGCTGGCCTACCTCCAGAAGAAGGACATCGAGCGTTACCGTGCTCTGATCGCAACTCTGGGTCTGCGTAAGTAATAGAAAACAGAGGGCAGGTACCGCTATGGTGCCTGCCCTTTGCTCTTTTTCAGAACAAAAGGCCGCTGCTGTGTGTCGCAGCAGTAAATCGAACGCCTGTGCGGTGGAAAAAATGGCACGGACGCTGGATTTATTGCTCTGATGCGCGGCGGACAGCCTCTTGGAAGAATATAAACCCATAAGAAGGACAAAGGAGGCAAATTCAAATGGCAATCGAATTCGGTTCCCGTAAAGAGACCTTTGAGAACTTCAAGGTCTATGAGACCCAGCTGGCCGGCCGCCCGTTCAAGGCGGAAATGGGCAAGATGTGCGGTCTGTCCAATGCCAGCGCACTCATCCGCTACGGCGAGACCTGCGTGATGTGCAATGTCGTCATGAGCCCCAAGCCCCGTGAAGGCGTCGATTTCTTCCCCCTGAACGTGGAGTACGAGGAAAAACTCTACGCCGCAGGCCGCATCCCCGGCAGCTTCATGCGCCGTGAGGGCCGCCCCGGCGAGCGCGCCATCCTGACCAGCCGTGTGGTCGACCGCCCCATGCGCCCACTGTTCCCCAAGGAGATGCGGAACGATGTCTGCATCACCATGACCGTCATGAGCCTTGACCCGGATTGCAGCCCCGAGATCGCCGGTATGATCGGTGCGTCTCTGGTGACCGCTGTCTCGGAAATTCCCTGGAACGGCCCCATCGGCGGCGTTCAGGTCGGTCTGGTGGACGGCGAGATCGTCATCAACCCGACTCAGGCACAGCGTCAGAAGAGCGACCTCGCCCTGACCGTTGCCGCTACCATGGATAAGATCGTCATGATCGAGGCCGGTGCGAACGAAGTCGACGAGGACACCATGCTGAACGCCATCAAGGCGGCGCATGTCGAGATCAAGAAGATCATCGAGTTCATCAACGGCATCGTCGCCGAGCGCGGCAAGCCGAAGATCGACTTCCAGGTGGTCGGTCTGGATATGGACGTCTTCCACGCCATCAAGGAGAAGTATCTGAACGACTTCAAGGCTGCGATGGACACCGACGACAAGAACGTTCGTGACGCTGCCTTGCTGCCCATCATGGACAAGATCGCCGCAGAGTATCCCGACATGACGCAGGCCGACCTCGACCTCGTCAGCTACAAGATGCAGAAGTATGTCGTCCGCCGCTGGCTCCTCGATGAGGGCAAGCGTGTCGATGGCCGCGGCATCAATGAGATCCGTCCTCTGGCTGCCGAAGTCGGCATCCTGCCCCGTGTCCACGGTTCCGGCATGTTCACGCGCGGCCAGACGCAGGTCCTCACCACCTGCACGCTGGGCGGCACCAAGGACAACCAGCTGATGGATGACCTGACCGACGAGCAGACCAAGCGTTACATCCACCACTACAACTTCCCCCCGTACTCCGTCGGTGAGGCACGCGCACCGCGCAGCCCCGGCCGCCGCGAGATCGGCCACGGCGCACTGGCAGAGCGCGCTCTGGTTCCCGTTCTGCCCTCTCTGGAAGAGTTCCCCTACACCATCCGCTGCGTGTCTGAGGTCCTCAGCTCCAATGGCTCCACCTCGCAGGCTTCCATCTGCGGCTCCACGCTGGCACTGATGGACGCAGGTGTTCCCATCAAGGCACCCGTCGCCGGCATCTCCTGCGGCCTTATCACCGAGGGCGACCGCTGGATGACCATGCTGGACATTCAGGGCGTTGAGGACTTCCACGGCGATATGGACTTCAAGGTCGGCGGCACTCGGAAGGGCATCACCGCCATCCAGATGGATATCAAGATCGACGGCCTGACCTACGACATCATCGCAGAGGCCTTCGAGAAGTGCCGCAAGGGCCGTCTGTACATCCTCGATGAGATCATCAAGCCGGTCATCGCCGAGCCGCGCAAGGAACTGAGCCGCTGGGCTCCCAAGATGTTCAGCATGATGATCCCCACCGATAAGATCAAGGACGTCATCGGCAAGGGCGGCAAGGTCATTCAGGACATCTGCGCGAACTGCAACTGCAAGATCGACGTGCAGGAGGACGGCCATGTCTTCGTCTCCGCAGTCGATCAGGAGGACGCAAAGCGCGCCATCTTCACCATCAAGACCATCGTGGAAGACCCCGAGATCGGCGCGATCTACAAGGGCAAAGTCACCCGTCTGATGAACTTCGGCGCGTTTGTCGAGATCGCACCGGGCAAGGAGGGGCTTGTCCACATCTCAAAGCTGGACACCAAGCGTGTCGAGCGCGTGGAGGACGTTGTCGCTGTGGGCGATGCTATCGTCGTCAAGGTCACCGATATCGACCAGCAGGGCCGTATCAACCTCAGCCGCCGCGACGCGATCATTGCCCTTGAGGCAAAGAAGAACGCACAGCAGCAGTGATTAAAACGGACGCTGGCGCAGTCGTTGACAGCATTGTAACCGGATAAGCATAGAATCCCACTCGTTCCGCTTTTGGAATGGGTGGGATTTTTATGTTGTGTGCATCGGTGGACGGAATAAGAATCCTTTTGTTTTGCTCCAAAGTATGCTACAATAGAACCATCAAACTGCAACGGAGGAAAGGCTATGCTGAAACGTTTGCGCAAAAAACATCCCATCGGGTACTGTGTGGGAGCCGAAGTCATCTTTCTGGGCGTGATGATGCTCGCCTCGTTCATCCTGACGCTGGGGCTTGTGCTTTTCTGCGACGACCTGTCGGGCATCGAGGATTATCTGCTGACGGCCCTGCAGGAGCTGGCAGGCGTGGCGGTGGCCGTCGTCCTGCTGAAAAAGACCGGGGAGCTTGAGCTTCTGCGGCGGCGCGGCAGCGGCTTTCTGAACGGCCTGCTGGTGGGTATGTACCCCATCGTCATCATCGGCAACAGCACCTTCAGCAAGCTGCTCGACACGCCGGATGACCCCCTGCGCGAGGGCTGGCGCATCGCCTGCTTCTTTGTCGGAATGTCGCTGGTGGGCGTGGCGGAGGAATTCCTGTTCCGGGCGATCATCGGGCAGACGCTGCTGGAACATTTCGGCACCAGCCGGGCCGGCATCTGGAAAGCCTGCATCGTCTCCGGCCTGCTCTTTGGTGCGGCGCACCTGACGAACCTGCTCTCGAGCGAGCCGTTCGGCGTCCTGATGCAGTGCGTGTTTGCGGCGTCGCTGGGCGTCCTGCTCACCGCCATCTACTACCGCACCGGCAACATCTGGGTCACGGTCTTCATCCACGCCGCGATGGATATCTCCTCGATGCTCATCGGCGGCCTGTACGGCACCGAAAACGTCGTCGATACCGTCAGCAGCTACGATGCGTCCATGCTCTTCTCGGTCGTCATCTACCTTGTTCCCACCGTCTTCCTGTTGAGAAAGAAGAAGATCAGCGAGGTGCAGCTCTACTTTGGGAAAGATATGGTGACGAAGTAAATATTACGATAAAACGCCGTGCTTCGGGATGAGGCACGGCGTTTGTTGTTATGATTCTTCCAAAAGAACAGCTGCCTTACACGGCCTGTAACGGAGTATGTTCCATTGCATTTTTGAACTGCTCGACCGTCATTTCCGCATCTTCGGCGGCTTCTTCAACCGTTATCCGGCCCTTTCGCACCTGTTTAACAAGCATCCGAATTTCACCGATGCTGATGCCCTCGGCCTTTACACCTCGGCTCAGGTTGCACATATCAAGCAC
Source organism: uncultured Faecalibacterium sp. (assembly GCA_934548045.1). Lineage (GTDB taxonomy): Bacteria > Bacillota > Clostridia > Oscillospirales > Ruminococcaceae > Faecalibacterium. Next base: position 28,168 of record CAKTEM010000005.1, read on the forward strand.
CTCTCTTTCCAGTTCGTCGCTCATCGCGACGCCAAACTCTTCCTCAAGAATTTTCTTTTTCTCGGAACTTGCCCTTGACGAAGAGAGCAGCACTTCCAAGAATTTCAAAATCCCTGTATAGTTTTCATCATCCGGTTTTCCCAGACAGATCATCACAACGCTCATCAGGTCGTAGTTTTCAGCGTCTTCAACTGCATTTCCAATCAGCTGTTCCGGATGAATGGAATACCGCGTGAGCGTGTTCTGAAACTCTTCCGTTGGTCTGGTACAGATCCAGATCGAGTACACTTTCCGGAGTTTCCCATACTCCGACTTTGTGAATACCGGCCCATGCTGTGCGGAGAGCATCCGGCCACAATAATAGATTGCACGCTTCGTCAACGGGTAACCCGGATTGAAATCCGTCTGTGCTTCCACATTGATGATAAGCCGAATCACATCTTTCGATGCAGTAGAACTCTCAGATGTCGGCGCGATAGCGTCAAAACGGACATCATAATAGATGGTTCCCTCGGTCAGGGTAGAATCCTCATTGTTGCTTCCGTTGATCACACCGTTTCCTGAGGACTTTGTCGGCCTGTTCGTATCGTCAGCATGAACACCGACGGAACCGACCTCTGGGATTCCCTCGATATACTTTTCAGCGATTTCCTTTACGGAACAGCCGCTGTATTCGGTTACACAGCCCTTCATGATCTGTGCCAGAATCTGCTTGTTCGCCAGAAGCTTTTTCGCGGTCTTGTCATACCTTGCATCAAACTCGGTCTGACCGAGCGCGTGGGCAAGTGGGGTTTCCATCGGGATTCACTTCCTTGCAGCGGATTCAGTAGGAACACAAACACTCCTGTTACACCTTCATCTTATCATAAAACGATGCTTCTATCAAGCATACAAACGTAAAATTCCTGACGTGTCATCTGCAAAAAATCCCACCCATTCCAAGCGCGGAACGAGTGGAATTCTATGTTTATCCGGTCAAGACACGATTACGCCAGCTTAATATTGCTTATTTGTTGAGATGTTTTTACAGGACCCGTTTTGCAACGGTAAAGGCTGCGAAACCTGAGAGATCTAATAAAACAGCGATGATACAACAGAAGATGGCCAGGCCGTTTCCGCTGGAGGCGAGGCAAATAACGGCATATTCCATCGGAGTATGCTCTGTGGTGGTGTACCAGCGAATCAGACGGTTCAATTTATTGATGTATGTCTGCTGCTGCTTGGTGTCACTCAGAGAAGCGGCGGCCACTTCCTGTTTCAGTGCGGTTACCTTGCCTTGCCAGAAATCCGCCCAGCTCTCGGCGGCGGCTTCTTCCGTGGGAAGCTGCGGCAATTCATTGATGCAGTTCGACAGAAAGGTATTGCTGTCGAGCAAGCTCAGATAATTGTCGACCTGTGCATAGAGCATCGAAATGGATTGCAAATCCATCTCAGCACTGTTGGCATTAGCGGTGATTTCGTCGAGCAGACCACGAACACGGTCAGAGTCCTGGTGGCTCTGGAGGAGTTCATGTTCAAGCTCGTCGAGGGCCGAGGATGCTTTCGAGTCGCCACTGTCGGCCAGACCGAAGGCACGCAGGACGCTCTGAAAGTCCGATTTCAGAAGCTCATGTTCGGCATACCGGCTCTGGAGCATTTCCTGCTGTTCGAGCGCGGTGTCCAGCTGGGAAATCAGGCTATCCTTCAAGCCTTTATCCCTCGAACCAAGTGCTTTCAACTGCTTCTGGAGAGCCTCGATGCGAGCGGCAATCTCATCGAGACTCTGACTGAGGTCTTCCTCCTTCAACTGGTCGTAAACTGCCTGAGCCTCTGCTTTTGCGGAGTCACATTCGCCTGCTTCGATGCTGCTCAGAACGCGCGCCAGCGACACATAATAGCTGTCCTGCATAGGAATCCAGCTCCCGTCTTCAGTGTACTTATCCAGCATGGAGGAAGACAAACCGGACAGGGCCGTCTGCTGAGCATCCTCCGCATGGAGGGAACTGCGGATGTTTTCCAGATTATTCCAGAGACTGTCACGACTGTTGCTCAATTCATTGCCGACAGCGTTCTTGATGTCCAACAGTTCTTTGGTGTAATTGCTGCTCAGCGTCTGACGGGCGACTTCAGAGAAGCGCGTAATAGGGTAGGCGGCTGAGATAAAGGCCTGCGCACTGAAGCAGGACGAGAGAACAACTGCTGCGAAAGCAATTGCCCACAGAGGAATGGGTCTGTCAGAAACACGGTCAAGTGATGCCTTGAGCAGCTGGATCGTTGCAGAGAGGGCGACTACGAAAATCGTATTTACAAGGGTATTTGCTTGGAAGAACGAAGCCTTCAATCCCATGGCGGTCGTTACCAGAGAGATGGCATTGGAGCCGATAACTACCACAGTGATGGCTCCCAATAAAGCTTTTTTAGATGACGAGTTTTCCATAAATTTATTCCTCCGTTTTGTGATTACGAGCCGCTGCGAAGTCTGCTTGTAATCGGCTGTCGAGCTGATTTATAAGATTTATAATTTCTGGGTCGATGTCAACAGGGTCGACAGGGATGGTGGGGTCTTTCGGGGAGGGTTCTTCTTTTTTACTTCCTTCGGGAATAAAGATGTGTACGGCATCCTTGAGCGTATTTCCCATAAACGACAGAAAAGCGTAGGCACCATTGGCAATCGTCTTGTAAGGCTTTCGGGTGAGAATCAACTTGGCGAACTCCACGAGGACAGCGAGGGAAATTGCCCCCGGGATGACCCACAGAAGACCCCATCCAATCGTTTCGGGAGGGCATATGGAAAAGAGTTCTTGCCAGACAGGCAAAGCGTCCAAAAGCAGTTTTGGAAGATAGAGCAGAATGATGTAAAACATACCCAAAGCCAAAATCAGCAGAAGGATGGCAGACAGGAGTTTCCGGAGCAAGCTGCTCTTTCTTGAAGTGGGCTTCTTCGGTCTTGTGGGCGGCGTATCCGGGCCATCAGGGGTATGGATGTAAAAGCGGTCATCTTTTGTCATGGAACGTCCTCCTTTATTATTTAAAAATGGCGATGATCTCCCCACGTATAGTGTACTTTATCGGAGCAGATGCGCTCTAAAAAAGATTAACAGACGATAAGGAACCAGAGCGAGGCCAGCAGTTCGGTCACAAAAACAATGGCACTGGCGCACCGAATGATGAGCAGAAAGCAGAGAGCCATCCATCCATTGAAACCGCACCGCAGGATACGCCGCCGCCAGCGAGGAGTGGCGAGAATGACCTTTGACAGCAAAGCAACATTATAACAAATGCTCTGCTGGGATGAAAGGCAAGGCTCAGGGAATCGTGATGACGGCGGCACTGCAATCGTCCAGAGGCTGCTGGCTGTCCAGATAATGTTCCAGCTCCGGGCCGGAAAAGGGGCAGGGAAGATGGGATTCCTGCGGTTCGCTCCGCAAAAGGTCGTCCGCACCGTCGGTCAATAGAAGAAATTTGCCGTGTGAGGGGCGGAGCGACTGATAGACTTTCAGGTGCTGCATCAGGTCGGCGTTCATTGTCAGGTAGGTGGAGTGTGGAACGATTCCGCGAGAGGGCGAGGAAATCACCGAAAAGGCAGATGCCTCCGCATCCGGCGGCTGCATCAGGACACAGCCATCGCCCAGATGGGCGCAGAGGTAGCGTCCGGAACTGTCGGCGGCAAAGACGATCAGGGTCGCCGCCAGCGTTTCCGGCTGGATGCCCTGCTGTGCGGCAAAGGCCCGGAGGGCCGGTTGGAGGGCGGCGGATACCTTCCGGCGCACCGTGTCGGCGTCGTCCAGCAGCAGGTCGTAAAAATTGTTAAAGAACATCTTGGCGGTCAGGGTGACGACCTGCTGTGCTGCTGCCAGCCCTTGGGGCGAGGTGCTGCAGCCGTCGCTCAGACAAATCGCGATGCGGTCACTGCCACGGATGCCGAAGACCTGATCCTGATTTTTCTCACCGTTTTTCAGGTGGAAGCGGCCAGCCTTGGAGAAGCTGTAACACTCCATGCGATTGGTATCGCCCTTCTGCTCAGTCATCTTCATCGTCGTCGTCATCCTCGTCAAAATCATCGTCGTCGTCAGACAGGTCATCATCGTCCATGAACAGACGGAACAGGTCGCTGCACAGGGAATCCATCATCGCACAGGCACAAGCCGTTGCGCAGGTCAGGACAGTGCTGGAGGGAACGCGGTCAAAGCAGTCGATAAAGACATAATAGACCAGCTGGCCGTTGTGGGGGTCCAGCTTGAAGCAGCCGTTCAGCGCACCGCAGTTGAGGTCGGAGATGAATTCCTTGACGGCGGCACGGCGCGACGGCTCGATCGACAACGGGAACACCATGTTCAACTGGATGAACTCTTCTTTTACCTGGATCTGAACGGGCAGAGATGCGAACGGCGAGTTCGGCCACTGGAACGGGAACCAGAACGTTCCGTCGTTCGCGTTGAAGGTGTATTCGGCTTTGGTGCTTTTCAGAAAGCTGTGGATGCACTGGGCGAGTTTCTGCGAGTAATTGGTCTTCATAATAAAACCTCCGGCTTTTTTGATCTGTTTTTTCATCCGACGGGATGGTTCCCCGTTCCGGTGATTACAGTATAGAGAAAACGGGGGGCTGCTCTCAAAAAAGATTCTGCCGGTGATTCTGTACAAAAATAGAATAATAAATTGTGGAAGATGTCAATATTTTCCGGACTTTGGCTGTGATACACTGAAAAAAACAGCGGATAAGGGGGAATCGCGTGATGCGAACGAAATGGCAGAACGGAACGGTTTTGTATACGCAGGAGGGAGCGCGGTACAAGATCACAGCATCCAACGAAGCCGGTGGAACGGCCATCATCTACTATGCCGAAAAGGCAGGGAGCGGCATCCGCAGGGTGCTGAAAGAGTTCTATCCCGAGGGCTGGGAACGCCGGAAGGGCGTGCCGGTCAGGAGCGAATATCTGGACTGCCCGGACGACGATAACGGTCTGCTGAGCTGCTATGCGAGCCTTGTGGAGCTGGCAGAGCGTGAGATGAATATCAGTCAGGAGATCGCACGGGAGACAGCTCATGTGTGGCCGGTGCGCGGAATGTTGAAGGTGGAAAAGGTCTGTGAGCCGGACGGCACGGTGTGGCAGATGGAGGGCGGTCTGCCCTGCTGTATTCTGGAAATGGATAACCTCAACCACAGGGATGGCCGGTGGATCCAGGACATTCTGCGCGAAGCTACGGAGAGAAAGGGCGAAGACACCCCTCTGGGCAACCTGCAGGAGCCGGAGAGCGAACCGGTGCTGGCGGTGCCGCCGCTGGAAGTGACTTTGATGGTCGTCTGGCATCTGCTGGTGCTGCTGGCAAAGATCCACGCGGCAGGATACCTGCATGGGGATATCAATCTGGGCAATGTGTTCATGGTGCTGGACGACAAGGGCGAAAAAATCGAGAACGCGATGCTGATCGACTTCGGCAGTGCGCGTGAGCTGGTAAACGGCGTGACGGCTCCTCTCGGCGAGGATGCGGTCATGGCGACCCCGGGATTCTGTGCGCCGGAGCTGAGAGACGGCGGCGGTGAGCAGAGACTGACCCCAAAGGCGGACGTGTATTCCGTGGGCAAACTGATGCACTGCCTGCTCGACCAGAACATTCTGGAAGCTCTGCGGAATGGCTGGTATTCGGATGTTACGGATGAACTGGAAAATCCGACCCTTGACCCCAGCGGCATCAACGATGTCCGGGTCAACCCGGCGGTCCGGAAGAGCCTTGACCGCATCCTTGCCGGTGCGGCGGAAGAAGAACCGGAAAAGCGCAGCTCGGTACGGGAGATGCTGGACGAGGTCGTGCAGCTGTACTGGAAGGCCGCGCCTCCGGCATGGCAGATGAGCCTTTCGCTTCCCAAACTGAACGAGGACGAGGTGCTGGGCCGAGAAAAGGACGTCAAAACGGTCGAAAATGCTCTCTGGGAAGACAACACGCTGGTCCTGCACGGGTTCTCCGGCATCGGCAAGACCAAATTTGTGACCCTGCTGGGCCACGAGTGGGAGCGAGACTATCCCGGCTCACGGGCGTACTATGCCTTTTTCCCGGGCAGTATGACCGGCCTTGTGGTGGACACGCTGGCGCAGCACATCTCGACGGTGGAGCTGGAGGAAACACGAAACGGCAAGAAAGTTCCGCGCGCCGCCGACGCCATCATTGGGGATGTGTTCCGGGAACTGAACGCCCACATGCACGAGCAGGACCTGCTGATCATCGACAACGTGGACAGCGATACCGTGGGCTGGGAAGAGCTTGTCCATGATGAAGATGCACCGGGAAGAACAGACCTGTTCCAGCGGTTCGATGAGCTGCAGTGCCGGGTCGTATTCGTCACGCGCATGAATCTGCAGGACGCCAAAGGAATCGTTCCTCTTGAGGTGCCGGAGCTGGAAGAGAAACCCTTGCGTGCCATTCTGCGCAAGTACAGCGATGACGCGGAAAAACGCAGCGATGACGAACTGGACACGCTCATCGAGCTGGTGGAACGCCATACCATGACGGTGGACATCATCGCACGCACGATGAAGAGAAGCCGCCTGACCGTGCCGGAGATCTACGAGGAACTGAGCCGGGGAGACTATGACTCGGATGCCTTTGTGGAGGTCGCTGGCGAAAAAGAAAATGACCGCAAAGAGCGCAAAATCGAGGGGCATCTGATCCGCCTGTTCCGGTTGGCCGGGTTCAACGAACGGGAACAGGAAGTCCTGCGCTATGCCCAGCTCATCGGCGAGACCAGCGGCATGTATGAAAAGCTGTTCCTCTATTGCTGCCCCCACAAGGCGAAGGGCGAAAATGCACAGAATATAAAGGCTCTCGACCACCTCATCCAGCTGGGATATGTCCAGCAGAAAAAGGAGAATGGTACAGAGGAAGTTATTTTGAACCTGCATACGCTGGTGCGAGTGGTGGCAAAGAAGGAAATGGCAATTACGCCGGAGCAGTGTGATGCGTTCTTGAAGCAGGGGCAGGCGATGGTCGATGACGGAGAACCCGACTATCAGTTCGTTTTGGAAAATGCGTACAATAAGGCTTGGATGATGTATGGGCATAAAGTCCCGATCGCGTATCTCTGGGCGAGCTATCTGATAAACCTTCAGATGATGTGGTGGGAAAAAACGGACGATGATGAGGAGGAAGAATGGGATTGCTTTATAGATGTAATTGGATTTTCGATGCAGGAAGGCATTGAAACCTATCCGTGGATCGCGAACTTCTATCTGAACATTTTTCGGTGGTTCTACTGGCAGATCGAGATGTTCCCGGAAGAACTGCATCACCTCAAAGAGTCGGAAAAGTTTTGCCGGTTGATGTTTGGAAAGGCGGACAAACGCGAAGCGAATCTGACTTTTTCGGAAGAGATGCGGCTTTTGCAAAAATATGCTGAAACGGGAGAAAAATTCTTAAAAAGCTTCCATCCGAAGACACAGCGAGAACAGGACTGGGTCTTGTGGGTCTACGATGCACTCTATCATCTGTACAAAGAACGGGCAAATGTTCCGGATGCAGCTGTTTACTACGGAGAAAAAGTGTTGGAAATTGCAAAAAAGCAATATCCGGGTCAGTTAGATGTAACACTTAAAAATCTATTTGATGGATATGTTGAAAGTAATATCTATTTTTATAATTATTATCATGATTTGGAGAGGATGGAGGAGCTTAGACAAGATATTCGTAAGAATACATCGGCGCAAAAGGAATTTTCCACGGAAAATATCCCTGATGTGCGAGAAAACAAGAATGAAATAGACCAATTTATCCGATTTGCAAAAATTGGCGTGATGAAGATAGACAGCTTGATGACGCAGGATTTTTATGTCTGGGATAGCGTAGACGTAACGATTCAAATGGCACGTCGAAAATTTAAAGATGATGGAAAGCTGATAAAAGAATTGCAGACTGGGATTTCAGACTTGGAACCAGCAGTAGATGGGAGCGATGAGGACAAGGCTTTGAGCTGGACGGCGGCGAATGTTCTATTGCTAAGACTATATATTTGGCTGCATGAAGAGAAGTTGGCGGACAACGTATTTGAATCGGCAAAAAGAAGGCTGTCAAGGGCAATAGAAAATGATGATCCTACAAACAAAATACTTGTAGGCTGTTATGTTGCGATAGGCCTGAGAGAAAGCTTGTTTTGTGTGCAACGGAAACTCTATAAAAAAGCAGCTGACTGCATGGAAGAGATGGTCTCGCTGGCTGAAAATATTGAGGAATACCGTCAAGTGATGATCCCTTTGATGCTGGAGCGGAAAGCAACGATTTATGAGAAATGTAATTGCAAAGAAGAAGCGCAGAAAGAACGCCATAGAATTTTAGAGACGTTCTGGATCTGTGCAAAAGATTTGGGAGATAAGGAACCGGGAAAGATGTATTTCACGGTTGCGGAAAGGATGCTCTGCTTGTTGGAGCAGGAAAAACGCTACCCGGAAAAGCTCAGGATGCTGAAAGAACTGATAGAAGTAGAACTTAAATTTGTCGGAGGAGGACTTATAACAGAAGCCGGAGATCAGGAAAAATTGGAAGAACATTATCAACAGGCAATTGAAGCGGCGAAAAAGAGCAGAGACTTTGAGGAGGTCTGGAAACTTTCAAGAGACGGGTATCGGCATTTTTCAGAAAACGCAGCGATCTGCCCGGTTGAGTTCATCCGAATCAGCTGCACCAGAGCATACGTTGTCTGTGAGTGGAATTCAGACGAAGCGGAAGATATCCTGAAAAAGGCTTTTGAATGTTTGAACCAAATTTTCGAGAAAGCACGATTCCAGAAGTTCGCAGAGATTCAGAAGGAAAAACTATCCGGCGAAGAAGCGGTTTCGTTTTTCCGCATGAGACTTGAAGCGTTACAGAAAGATTTTCCGGAAGAGATTGCTGTGATCGATCAGCAAAAACGGATTCTGGAAGAAATTGAAAAAATTACAGTTCAATAAAAAAGCCTTTATGCGTGCCATAAAAGAAGCAATTACCTAAAACCGCCACAGATACCAAATTATGGGCACAATCTTTTTTGAGCAGGCACGCAAAAAATGTGCTATAAATAAGCTATTGAAAATCTTGGGGGAAACCTTCCCTCTGGTTTGAAGTCAAAGGAGGTCATTGAAATGGAAAACCAAATGATGCTGAAAACGAGAGCGGCGGCGCAGGAAATGAACGAGTGGCTGAAAAAAACTCGGGATGCGGAGAACGCGAGGCTGATGGATGCGGAAAATCTTCTGGAAATGCTGGGCAGCTGTGACACGGTGATGACCCCGGGCTACTGCGTTTGTCGTTCAATTCAGATACACTATCCGGAGGTGCTGGAGGGCTTGGACTGCCCCGACCTGAACAAGTCGGGAAGAGAGACGGGCTGGTCGGCAAACGTTTGTAAGAAGGTCGCTCGGCAGCTGGAAAGAACGCCCACGATCGGCCCTCTGCATGAGAACGTATGGAAGAGTGAGGATGCCGACGGTACGCAGAAAAAGCCTCAGCGCAAGAAGACGTGGGCGGCTGTCCTTCAGCGCGGCTACACGGAAAGCCGGGTCAGCTCCAAAAATGAGATCTACAAAATAGCGGTCACGTTCAAGCTGACCGATGAGGAGATCGAACGCCTGTTCCTCCTGTGCGATCAGATGTGGAGTCCGCACAATCTGCTCGATGTTGTGTTCAAAACGATGCGCAAGCACTACCGCGATAACCTGAGCTGGAAAGAGATCATGGAAGTCCTTCAGCGTTTCCGGAGCCAGACCAACGGCACGCGCAACCCGGCCAAAGACGCGGAAAATGGCGGTACGCAGCTCATCCTCGGCAAGGTCAAGGAGATTCCGGATTCGGCAGAAGGTAAGGCCGGTGACAGTGCCTTCAAAGACAAGCTGGTGGCAGAACTGGTAGAAAACGCCAACTGCTTTGACCCGGTGGAACTCCGTGACGTGGACGGCGAGGACCCACTGTCCGGCAGCTGTATCAACCGCTGGGATCGCGAATGTACCTATACGGCGGCTGAGGCTCTCCGGGGTCTTCTCCGCGCATTAGTGATTCTCTTCCCGGGTCTGGTGGAACACTACAAGGTGGAAAAAGATGGCCTGCCGAAACAGCTGGAAACGCTCTTCCGCGAGTTGAAAGACTGCATGGGTGCTGTGAGCGAGAAGGCCACCGCATCGAAAGAAGCAGCGATGGAAGAAAGGCTGAGGGCTTATTTGGATGGACGGCTGCTATCTCTGCAAAATGAGGTCGGCCAGACGATGAAGGTACTACGGCATAAACAGCCCAGCAACCGGACGCTCGACCACGACGCCATTTTGTTGTTGACCTTCTTCCTGATTTGGGGGATGCGGTTCAACGCGAACGAAGCGGAGCAGCTGAAAAAGTTCGAGGCGGCGGAACAGAAAAAGCCGGACGCAGACCTCTTTACGAAAAAATGTGGCCGCATCCTGAGAGCGATCGCGCAAATCGACGAAAGCTGCGACCTGAAGGAGCAAATGAAGCAGACGATGACCGTTTTCGACGGTGTTCTGAAAATTTTTGAGGAAGCCGGTCTGGTGGGCGTTGGCCGCGTCTATCTCGTAAGGGCAATGGATCGTCTGGTCGTGGCAATGACGCTGTGCGCCAAAAGACCGGAAGAAATCGACAAAACAGCCGATTTGGTTGAGTATCTGCTCCATCCGGAAGATTATTGCGACTAAAAATAAAACAGGGTGTGTCCGTGTGGATGCACCCTGTTTTTGTGTTATGTACCTCATGCCGGACTTCTCCCCGACGGGTACGGGTCTTGCTTACTTCACCGCCGCCGTCAGCCGCTTATTGTACCATAAACCGCCCGGCTTCTTCAAAGGCCGTTTTCCACAAAGGTTGCATCATGCACTATGCGCAGAATGACAAGGGGGCGAATCCACCCCGTGAGTCCAACGTTTCTGCAAACTCTGCCCCGGCAGGTGAAGCTGTCACGGTAGACGTTCCTAAACTCCAGACCCCCGGGCTAAGCAACAGTGACGGGTTGCGGCTCCCAGCGGTTGCATCGGCATTGTGATGCCTCGCACCCTGCTGGCCGCGGCCCCAACAGCTCCTCCTTGATTCCGCCGCTGGCGGCAGTCGTCGCCGTTGCACAGGACTGATTGCTTACTCTGCCGCTGGCGCGTCAGAGCCGCCCTTTTCGAATCCACCCACGCCCTTGTTCTGCGTGAGACGCAAGATTCCGGGTATAACAAAAGACCAGCGTAATTACTACGCTGGTCTTTTTGGTGGGCGCGGGTGGATTCGAACCACCGAAGCTGAAAAGCAGCAGATTTACAGTCTGTCCCCATTGGCCACTCGGGAACACGCCCAGATATTCACTTCACAGCCGTGAACCGACTGCTCAAGTATAATACCATATCCGGGCGGAGTTGTCAACCACTTTTTTCATTTTTCTTGCGGATTTCGGGGTTTTGCGGAGTTTGTGGGCGGTTCCGGGCGGATTCGACCGGTTTTGCGCCGGGAAATCAGACGCTTTCCGGGGTTTCGGTGGCTTTCTTGTAAGCCGGGAGCTGTGCCAGTTCGCCCAGACGCTCGACGGCGACGGACTGCCCGGCGGCGTTCAGGGAGCGGAAATGCTCAAGTAATTGCACTTCCAACGGGGAGAGGACAGAGCCTGCCGGTTCCGGTGCTGCCGTTTCTGCACTCTTATCGGATGCAGTGTTGAAAACCTGATTCACTTCCGAAAGCTTCGCCGCACCGCTCTTTTTGTGCAGAACATGCCGGGCAAACTCCGCCTGCTGCTGCGCCACGGAACCCCGGAGCAGCCAGTTCACGTCCGTGTCCAGCGCGTCCGCCACCTTTTGCAGGTTGTCGATTTTTGGGTTGCGCCGCCCGTTCTCCCAATACTGGATGGTCTGGTACGGCACGCCGACCTGCGCCGCCAGCCCTTTCTGGGTCAGGCCGTGTTCCTTGCGCGCCGACTTGATGCGTTCGCCGATGGTGTCGTTCATCTTCATCCCTCCTGCCGCCAGTATACCACCAAATGACGGCAATTGCAACAAAAGTTTGTAAAATTATCTTGACACATCCAAAGGTTGTGATATAATACAAACAAAAGAACGTATTTCATGACCGAAAGGAGAGACAACATGAACCCAATTGCAGAATCCATCCACACTTATCAGGAATCCAAACAGTTCCGCCCGGCTGGCTACGACAATTTTATGCGCTACTTAAATTACGTTGATACGGAAGAAAAACTCTTCTCCCGGATGACGTACTGGTTCGTATTTCAGGGCCTGCCCAACGACCAGAACGAGAAGTTCGGGATGGTGAAAGACCGTGCGCGCGAGCTGAAGCTCTGGAACGGACTGGAACTGAAAATCAAACGCTGGCGCGAAAAAATCTCGGACGAGTTCACCCACGACCAAGAGGGATTTGCGGCCCGGATGGGCGAGGAGTATGCCGACTATTGTAACCACGGCACGCCGGACGAGGAAAAGACGCCGGGCGCACCGCTCTGTCTGGGCGACATCCCCAGCCAGCAGACCGAGTGGCTGGTGCCGAACGTGCTTCCGCTGGGCGAAATTTCGCTTCTGGGCGCGGACGGCGGCACCGGAAAGGGCATCTGGCAGGCGCAGCTCATCGCCTACGTCACGGCCGGAAAGACGTCGGGCTTCTTCCCACAGCCGCCCCAAAAGACCGGTAACGTGTTGATTCTGGCCGGTGAGGACGACCCGGGCAAGGTGCTGAAAGGCCGCCTGCTGGCCGCCGGTGCCGACATGAGCCGGGTGCTGGTGGTGACCGCCGACGAGTACTACAACCGCACCGGAACCCAGCTCTGCATCAAGGACAAGGCGTTGGCCGACTTTGTGGACGGGGCCGCACCGCTGCTGCTCATCCTCGACCCGTTGCAGAGTTTTCTGCCTGCCAACGTCGAAATGGCGAGTCGGAACCAGATGCGCGGCTCGATTCTGCCCTTAAAAGGCATCAGCACGGCGAAAAATCTGGCGACCCTCATCGTCATGCACACCAACAAAAAGCAGGGGGTCTCTGGCCGTGGCCGCCTCGCCGACAGCTCCGACATCTGGGACATCGCGCGCAGCGTCCTGATGATGGGTCATTCCAAAAACGACGGCAAAATCTACCTCAGCCATGAAAAAAGCAGCTACTCAAAGCCCGAACAGACCGTTTTGATGCACATCGAGGACGTCCGGGTGGAAAATATCCGCACCGCGAAGGCGGTCTTCGACGGCTACACCGACAAGAAGGACGCCGACTTCATCGAGGAGCGGCGGTTCCGCGTCGCCCAGACCAAGGACGACACCGCCGAGGCCATCAAGAACATCCTCGCCGAGAGCCGCCTTGGCAGTATGCCCAATAACCAGCTCCGCGCCGAGGTGATGAAAGAGGTGAGGTGCAGTGAGGGAACCTATAACCGCGCCTATGGTGAGCTGGTGCGGAGTGGGGAAATCGCAAAGTTCCAGCTGAACCAGAAGGGCATCCGAGGGTGGTTCACCCGGATAGCATACTGTGGTGAAACATGTGATAAAGTGACAATATAATAACCTGTATACGTTAAAAATCATCACTTTATCAGGATGCGAAAGTGACATTCGGTGATAAACTGACTCACTTTATCAGCAGGCACTCATTTTATCACCTTGATAAAGTGACTTTTTGAACGAAGCAACGCAGAGAATACGTCACTTTATCAGATAACTTCACCCCAGAGGCTAACCCGAAGAAAGCACTCCGCCGATAGAAACCACCATCCACCGCGCAATAAAAAAGACCGCTGCGGCGTGCAGCGGCCTTACAGCATCATTCAACTATTTTGTCAGGCTGCACAATCCGGGTAATTTACCACCGTGATTTCTGCAACCGCCTTTTCGACCGTCTTCAAAATATGCTCTATCTTCTCCACTGTATCAGCGGACAGAACCACTTCGCCGCACTGTTCGCACTTCATGCAGGGAACATTCTTGATAACGACAACGCAGTTCTTGAGCTGTACCGTGTGGATCGTTGTGCTGGGCTTCATTTCGCCTTTGCAGAAAAAGCAAGTCATAATTATTCCCCTTTCTTCTTTCGCTCTGTATAGGTGGCGTTCCAGTGGTCTGAATCAGGCCAGTAGGCCGTTATAATCCATAAAGATTCTTCATGGATGCCGCATACAACGTGGAGCCAGCGGCCAGCCAGATTCACGCCCAGAACCAAACAGGACGGACAACGGTAATCATCTGGACGATATTCGATGATACGTCCACTTTGAATTGCCTGCCGGATATCTGCCAGCAGGATACCACGCTCATAAAGTCGAGCTTGGGAATGTGCTGTCAGAAAGATTTGCCCACTGCTGGATAGCTTGCGCAGGTTTTCAATCGTCAATTCCATTATGCGTCTTCCTCTTCATCCGGTTCGCTGAGAATCTTTTTGAAAAGCTCTTCTGTTCCGCTGAAATGCTCACCGCCGCCGTTATCCAGTTCGGCAAAAGCCGCTTGCGTCTCAGCGTTGGGAATCTCTGCATCATCCGGAAGTGTTGCTCCCTGCAAATAGGCGATGACATACAGCAGTTTACTTTCCGGCACTTGGTCTATCAGATTCTTGGCTAATTCTCTTGTACTCATTTTGCGCAATCCCTTTCTTGCGTGGGATAGAGGATATCGTTTCTGCCCTCATTATAGCACATCGTCTGAACAGGTACAAGTTTGGATTTGCCGATATGCAGTCGATTTTACGTTTGACTGCCTGACGCTGTGGCTGTTGGAGAGAGGATGATTGCCCACAAAAAGCAAACCGTGCGTTAAAAAGTGTGTTACGCAAATGAAAAACCGCCTAGATTTCAACGAATCTAAGCGGTTTTTCTTGGAGCTAGTGACAGGAGTTGAACCTGCAACCCACTGATTACAAATCAGTTGCGCTGCCATTGCGCCACACTAGCAAAGCGGATATTCAATTAGCTACTTGATTAGGATACCAGAAATCGCACGGGTTGTCAATATGCGGAACGGAGTTTTTGCGCGTTTGACGCCCTCTCGTGGTTCCTGTTCACCCGTTCGCCGGATTTTATCGCAACAATAAACGCCCTGTCACTCCTCCGAGCGGCAGGGCATAATGTTTATCTGGATTTTAACGTTTTTACTTCAAATCAAACCGGACGACCACCAGCCGATACCAGAGATACGGCACCATATTCCAGATCATCCAGAGTTCCATCAGGACATAATTCGGCAGGTCGCGGAGGCGGAAGGGGCGTTTGCCGAGCCTGCCGGAGCGGAGAAGGTCGAAGGCCTCGTGCATCCCCTTATCCCATGCCTCGCCGAAGCCCTGCTTGTGGAACTTGTAATACTTGAGCAGGTAGCCCAGTGCCAGCGGAATGAAGTTCAGGATAAGCATCAGGAGCGGCTCGTTTTTGAGGGGGAGAAGGATGCTGTTGCGGCCGCTCTGCTGGCTCTTGAAAGCGTTGTACTTGACCGCGCCGGTGCTTGCGCCGCAGATGTGGTAGCACTTGGCGGTGGGGCAGAGGACGTTTTTGTAACCGGCGTTGTTGGCGCGCCAGCTCAGGTCGACGTCCTCGAAGTAGGCGAAGAAGTTCTCGTCGAAATACCCGATTTCATCGAGGATGCTCTTGCGGTAGAGGGCCGCACCGCCGCAGGCCGAGAAGATGCGCTTCTGCTTGGTGTACCGGCTGGCACGGCGGCCGTCGCCGGTCTTGCAGGCAAAGCCCATCCAGGTGACATAGTCGCCTGCGTCGTCGGCCAGCTCCCGGTCGAAGTGGCGGATCATGAGGCTCTGCACGGCAAAAATTTTCGGGTCGCTCTCGGCCACCCGGATGAGTTCGGCCAGCCACTGGGGTTCGGCAAAGGCGTCGTTGTTGAACAGGACGACGAACTCGCTTTTTGCCCGGGAAATGCCCTGATTGACCGCGTGGGAAAAGCCGGTGTTGGTGCCGTTTTCAATCAAAGTGAAGTTCGGGCGGTCACAGTAGCTCCGTGCCTGCTCGAGGCTTTCGTCGGTGGAACCGTTGTCCACCACGATGAGTTCAAAGTGCTGCTCCGTCTGGGCGTAGACCGACTCGATGGAATCTTTCAGCCAGCCCTTGCCGTTGATATTCGGGATGATGATGGTCGCTTTTATCATATAACTGTTCCTGCTTTCGTCATTTACAAGGAGAGTATAGCATATTAAAGGAGATGGGGCAATGCTTAAACGTATGGATTAACTCCCCCAGTCACCTTCGGTGACAGCCCCCTCGGGGAGGGGGCCTTATAGCGTAACGGTAAGGCCAAAGCCTCCCTCCTGGAGGGAGGTGTCATTCTGCAAGAATGACGGAGGGAGTTTCTTCAAAAAACTTGTATTACCCCCTTGACACAATGAAAAAAATGAGTATTATTGTATTAGGCACTTAACACAACGACACGGAGAGTGCAGGGAGGGTAACGATGAGTGAGCAATTTGATGCCGGCCGCCCCATCTATGCGCAGCTGGTAGAACGCTTGAAAGCAAAAATTTTGGCCGGGACCTATCCGCCCGGCGGACACCTCGACTCGGTGCGCGATATGGCCGCGGCCGCAGGGGTCAACCCCAACACGATGCAGCGTGCGCTGGCACAGCTGGAAACGGAAGGCCTCGTCCGCACCGAGCGGACGGCAGGCCGGTATGTAACGGAGGACACCATGCTGATCGAACAGCTTCGTGCCGCCACGGCGGAAAAGTTCGCGGCGGAATTCTTGGAAAAAATGAAGGGCATCGGGTACAGTCCGGCGCAGGTCGCCGAACTGCTGACCCGGCAGACAAAGGAGGCAGCAAACCATGAGTGATATCCTGACCTGTGAGGGCTTATCCAAACACTACGGCGCAAAAATCGCGCTGGACAACGTCGATTTACACATCGGCCTTGGAAAAATTATCGGCCTGCTGGGGCCGAACGGCAGCGGCAAGACCACCCTCATCAAGATGGCGAACGGTCTGCTGCAGCCCACCAGCGGCAGCATCAAAATCGCTGGCATGACGCCGGGCGAGGAGTCGAAAGCCATCGTCTCCTACCTGCCGGATGCCGACTGGCTTCCCGACTGGATGCGCGTGGAGCAGCTGGTGGAGATGTTCACCGACTTCTATAAAGATTTCGACCCGGCACGGGCGAACGAGATGCTGAACAAACTGAACCTGCCGCCCAAAGCTGCGCTGAAGACCCTCTCGAAGGGCAACAAGGAGAAAGTTCAGCTCATCCTCGCCATGAGCCGGAACGCCCGGCTCTACCTGTTGGATGAGCCCATCGGCGGCGTGGACCCGGCGGCACGGGATTACATCCTGCACACCATCCTGTCCAATTACAGCAAGGACGCAACGGTCATCATTTCCACCCACCTCATCGAGGACATCGAGCCGGTGCTGGACGAGGCCGTGTTCCTGAAAGATGGAAAAGTGTTCGCCCACCGCAACGTGGACGACATCCGCGAAAACGAGGGAATGAGCGTAGATGCGTATTTCCGGGAGGTATTCAAATGCTGAAAAATTTGCTGAAATATGAGTTCAAGGCCACCAGCCGCACCTACGGCGGCCTGTATCTGGTGTGGCTGCTGCTGGGGCTGCTGCTGGGCGTCTCGATGCGTCAGGTCGTCTGGAATCAGGACGTCAGCGGCTGGCAGCTCTGGTATGTGCTGATGCTGCTCTACGTCGGCATCACCATCGCGGCCGGTGTGGTCTGCATCATGACCATCATCCAGCGTTTCACGAAAAACCTGCTGGGGCGTGAGGGCTACCTGATGCACACGCTGCCCGTGAACGAGTACCAGCTGGTCGGCTCCAAACTGATCTCCAGCCTTGTCTGGGTCGTGTGCAGTGCCGTCGTCGGCCTGCTGTCCACCCTGATGATTGTGGTCGGTCTCTGTGCGTTCCGCTCCACGACGGAAGGTCTTGTGACCGGCACCGACCGCTTCGGCAATGATGTTACTTATACATGGGGTCAGTTCCTGAGCATCGTCGGGGATGAACTCGCCGGTCTGGGCGGAAAGTTCTGGATGACGGTGGCATGGGATGTCTTTGTCGGTCTGGTGGTCGTCGCTGTCCTCATCCTCTGCGTCTATGCGGCCTGCATGGTCGGCCACCTGTTCAAAAAGCACACCACTGTCGCAAGCATCGTCGCGTTCTTCCTGCTCCAGAATGTGCAGGGCCGTCTGGGCGGCATGGCAGGCTTTGGCAATCTGATCCACATCACCGTCAACTCGGCGGATGTCTGGTCGGCATCCCCGGCCACCTCGGTGAGCTATCTGTGGGTGAACCTTGTCATCACGGTCGCCTTCGGTGTGGTCTACTTCATGGCAGCAAGCCTGCTGATGAAGAAAAAGCTGGATTTGGAATAAAAGAAGAGTAAAATAACAACACGGCTGCTGCATGGTACACACCACACAGCAGCCGTTTGTTATTATGCTAAAATCTGGTTTGGGGTAGAGCGCATCGTCGACAACGATATAAAAATCAAAGTCGCTGTCAGGCTGCTCTCTGCCCTCGGCAAATGACCCGAAGAGATAGATGCGGACAGGCGAAAGCTGCTCGATCAAACGTTCTTTTAACAGGTCGATTTCGTTGGTCGGCATGTAAACTCCCTCCTTCGTGGTTTCTGATTTTATTGTAGCAGATATAACGGGAAAATCAACGCAGGGAGAAGTCATTTATTATATGCCGCCGGGCAGAAAAGTCAAGCCCTCTATCTTTTTTCACAAAATCATGTTACAATAAACTGTATCTGTAAAAAAGGAGTACCTGCGATGAAAAAGCTGACCCAAATGTACAAAAAATATATGTTCCACCCCATTCTATACAAGACCGTCACCCGGACATCCATCGTGGCGGTGCTGATGCTGTTATGGGACCGCTATGTCAGCGACGGGTACTTCACCATGTGGGAGGCTCCCGGTCTGGTGCTGGGCGTCGGGCTGCTGGCGTGGGCGTGGGTGGATTACCTGCGTCTGGACGGCGTGACCATCCACCATCTGCTGGAAGAGTTCAAGGGCGTCAAGCCCAAGAAGAAGTTCTACGCCACCAAGTCCATCGTGGACTACGCCGATGAAAAGATCGTCTCCTTCGAGGAGCTGGAACCTGAGGAGCGCATCTATTGCAGTATGCTCTCGAGCCTTGTGCTGGGCATCCCTCTGGTGGTCGTCGGCATCCTCGCCGGGCTGCGGTAAGCGGAGGTGGAGCAGATGGAGGAACAAAAGCGGCTGGTCGTCGGCATCCTCGCCCACGTTGACTCGGGAAAGACCACCCTCTCGGAGGCGATGCTCTACCGTTCCGGTGCCATCCGGAAGCTGGGCCGGGTCGACCACAAAGACGCCTTTCTCGACACCGATACCCTCGAAAAGGCACGCGGCATCACGATATTTTCCAAACAGGCTCTTCTGACGGCAGGGGATACGTCTATCACCCTGCTGGACACACCCGGCCATGTGGACTTTTCCACTGAGACCGAGCGCACCCTGCAGGTGCTGGATTACGCCGTCCTCGTTATCAGTGGCACCGACGGTGTTCAGAGCCACACCGAGACGCTCTGGCGGTTGCTGCGGCGGTATCACATCCCGACCTTTGTCTTCGTCAACAAGATGGACCTGCCCGGTCTGAGCCGGGAAGAACTGCTCCATCAGCTGAACCACCGTCTTGGCGACGGCTTTGTGGATTTCGGGGCAGAGCAGGCCGACCGCGACGAGGCACTGGCCCTCTGCGATGAGCGTCTGATGGACGCCATGTTAGAGAGCGGCGAACTGACTGCAGAGAACATCATCCCGGCCATCGCCCGGCGTCATGTCTTCCCCTGCTGGTTCGGCGCGGCACTGCGTCTGGACGGGGTGGACGAGCTGCTCTCCGGTCTGGACGAGTACACCCGTCCGGCTCCGGCACTGGATGCGTTCGGTGCGAAAATCTTCAAAGTCTCGCAGGATGAGCAGGGCGCACGGCTGACATGGCTTCGGGTCACCGGCGGCGAATTGAAAGTCAAAGCTCAGCTCTCCGGCGAGACGGACGGCGAGCCGTGGAGCGAAAAGGCAAACCAGCTCCGGCTCTATTCGGGCGCAAAGTATACGCTGGCCGAGTCGGTTCTGCCCGGTCGGGTCTGCGCCGTCACCGGCCTGACAAAGGCCAAGCCCGGCGAGGGTCTGGGTGCCGAGCGCGACAGCGACCTGCCGGTATTGGAACCCGTTTTGAGCTATCAGGTGCTTCTGCCCGAAGGTGCGGATGTCCATGCTGCCCTCGGCAAGCTCCACCGCATCGAGGAGGAAGAACCCCAGCTCCATGTGGTCTGGAATGAGACGCTGGGCGAAATTCATGTACAATTGATGGGTGAGATTCAGCTCGAAGTGCTGAAAAGCCTTCTCGCCGAACGCTACGGCCTGAACGTCGAGTTCGGCCCGGGCGGCATCCTGTACAAGGAGACCATCACCGAGCCGATGGAGGGTGTCGGCCACTACGAACCCCTCCGCCACTATGCCGAAGTCCACCTCAAGATGGAACCCCTTCCCCGGGGCAGTGGGATGCAGTTTGCCGCCGACTGCCGGGAAGAGCAGCTGGACAAGAACTGGCAGCGGCTGGTGCTGACCCATCTGGAAGAAAAACAGCATGTCGGCGTCCTCATCGGCGCGCCGCTGACCGATATGAAGATAACGCTGATCGCAGGCAAAGCCCACCTCAAGCACACCGAGGGCGGCGATTTCCGGCAGGCGACCTACCGGGCCGTCCGTCAGGGCCTGATGATGGCGAAATGCCAGCTGCTCGAACCGTGGTATGCCTTCCGGCTGGAAATTCCGGCCGAGAACGTGGGCCGTGCCATGAGCGATATCCAGCGGATGGAGGGCAGTTTTGAGCCGCCCGAGACCGAAGCGGACGGACAGACCGCTGTCCTCACCGGCACCTGCCCGGTCGTCACCATGCGGAGCTACCCGATGGAAGTCGTCAGCTACACCCGTGGCCGTGGGCGGCTGAGCCTCACGCTGGACGGTTACCGCACCTGCCACAATGCCGAGGAGGTCATCGACGCCGTGGGCTACGAGCCGGAACACGACCTCGACAACCCGGCGGACTCGGTCTTCTGCTCCCACGGAGCCGGGTTCGTGGTGCCTTGGGAACAGGTGCGCAACCACATGCACATTGATACCGGCTGGGGCAAGACGAAGCCCTCGCCCGAGGAAGAGACGGCTCCTCGTCAGCGGCGGATGGCGGCTTACCGCGCCACCCTCGAAGAGGATGCCGAGCTGATGAAGATTTTCGAGCAGACCTACGGCCCCATCAAGCGCGACCCATTGGCGGCGTTCCGGCCGGTGCAGAAGACCGAGCGTCCGGATTTTGCCGCCGAGCAGTGGACCATCGCCCCGGAATACCTGCTGGTGGACGGCTACAACATCATCTTCGCGTGGGATGAGCTGAACGCCCTCGCCAAAGAAAGCCTCGATGCCGCCCGGAAAAAGCTGGCGGACATCCTGTGCAACTATCAGGGATTCAAAAAGTGCGTCCTCATCCTCGTGTTCGACGCCTACCGCGTGCCGGGCAGTCCGGGCAGTATCGAGCAGTACCACAACATCCACGTCGTCTACACCAAAGAGGCCGAGACGGCGGATATGTTCATCGAGCGTGTGACCCATGAGATCGGCAAGGGACGCCGGGTCCGGGTCGCCACCTCCGACGGCATGGAACAGATCATCATTCTGGGTCACGGTGCGCTCCGCGTCTCCGCCCGGATGTTCCATCAGGAGGTGCAGGAGGTCGAGAAGGAGATCCGCCGCTATGTGCAGGGAGAAGAGTAAGATGGAAGAAATGACGCTGGAACGGGTCTTTGAGCTGCTTCCCGTCCGTGACCGGAACAGCCACAAGGGAAGCTTTGGCAGCGTGCTGACCGTCGCCGGGAGCGAATGGTATCGCGGCGCGGCATCGCTGGCAGTCGAGGGTGCTTTGCGCACCGGGGCCGGCATCGTGACGCTGGCAAGCGTGGAGCCGGTGCTGTCGGCGGTGACTTCCCGTCTGCCCGAGTGCTGTCTCTGCCCCTGTGAGATGGGGGCCGACGGCGGCATCTCGCCGGGTGTCCGGAACCTTGACCGCATCCGCCGTCAGAAGGCGACCGTCCTGCTGATGGGGCCAGGGCTTGGCTCATCCGCCCAGTCCGCCGCACGAGGACAGGAGACAAAGCAGCTGGTCGAAATGCTCGTGAACGGTTTCTCCGGCAGCGTCCTCCTCGATGCCGACGGCCTGAACGCTGCCGCTCTGCTTCTGGCCGAGGAAAAAAGCTTTCCTCATCCGGACGGCGAACTCGTTCTCACACCCCACCCGGGTGAGATGGCACGCCTGACCGGCATCCCGACCCGAGAATTCAACGATTCCACGGAGAACCGTGCAAAAATTGCCCTCACATACGCGGAAAAGTGGAACGCCGTCGTCGTCCTGAAAGGTGCAGGCACAATCATCGCCTCGCCGGATGGCCGGGTCCGGGTCAACACCACCGGAAACCCCGGCCTTGCCCGTGGCGGCAGCGGCGATGTCCTCGCTGGTATGACCGCCGCCCTGCTGGCTTGCAGGCTCCCGGCCTTCGATGCCGTCAGCTGCGCCGTCTGCCTCCATGGTGCCGCCGCTGACCGCGCCATAACCTCCCACGGCGAGTATGGGATGCTCCCCCATGATCTCTTCCCGGCCTTGGGAGAGATATTTTCGGAGCATCAGCGATAACAAAAAAGCCTCCCTTGACATTTTTCAGGGGAGACTCTATAATAAGTTATAGAAAAGGTGCTGCCCTGCAATGGGTCAGCTCCCTTCCGGACAATCGTTAATCAAAAAGTAAACGACCGCTCGAGTTTGGTAGGCTGTAGGCGGTCGTTACTTTTTGCCCTGAGAATAATGTTTCGCTTTTGGACTGTCACGAAAGACATCCTTTGAGATCATCCATGTCACCTGAATGGTGCCGAGGATGATCGTTGCAAGCAATTGCAGCAGCTGAAAAACAGTATTCAAAACTTCCATAGTGGAACTCCTCCTTTGGGTTTCCTGTTATGATGAACATTCGACCGTCCGGAGGAAAACAATAAGTAAACTCCTCCGGACATGACTGTCAGGAGGGAGCCGACCACCTGTGTTGCAGGCAGCACCTTACCGCCCTTTATCCGGGCGGTATTTTTATTATAACATAGAAGCGGACGTGAAACAACAAAAAATGCCCTGCTGACCGGACTCAGAAAAAACTGAACCGCGACAGCAGGGCCATTTTATTGCTTAAGAAGCTTACAGCTCCTTGATGGCCTTCTTGATGCGCTCAGCGGCGAGCTTGGTCTTCTCGGCATCGCCGAAAGCGGTCAGGCGGAAGTAGCCTTCGCCGCACTCACCGAAGCCGACGCCCGGGGTGCCGACGACGCCGCAGGTGTTCAGGAGCCAGTCGAAGAACTCCCAGCTCTTCATGTTGCCGGGGCAGCGCAGCCAGATGTAGGGGCTGTTCTTGCCGCCGCAGTACCAGACGCCGCACTCGTCCAGAGCATCGGCGATGACCTTTGCGTTCTGGCGGTAGTAGTCGAGGTTCTGCTGAATTTCCTTCATACCGCTCTCGGTGAAGACCGCAGCAGCCGCACGCTGGACGATGTAGGGAACACCGTTGAACTTGGTGGTCTGGCGGCGGAGCCACAGCTTGTTCAGGCTCATGCCCTCGCGCTCCAGCTCTTTCGGAACGATGGTGTAGCCGCAGCGCGTGCCGGTGAAGCCTGCGATCTTGGAGAAGGAGCAAATTTCAATTGCACACTCGCGTGCGCCCTCGATCTCGAAGATGCTGCGTGCCAGCGCGCCGTCCGAGATGAAGCACTCGTAGGCTGCATCGTACAGGATGATGGCGTTGTTCTTCTTGGCGTAGGCGACCCACTCCTTCAGCTGCTCACGGGTGTAAGCGGCACCGGTGGGGTTGTTGGGGCTGCAGATGTAGATGATGTCAGCCTTGACGTTCTCATCCGGCATACCGAGGAAGCCGTTCTCCTGGCTGGTGCGGCCATAGATGATCTTGCGGCCGTCGGTCACGTTGTCGTCCACATAGGTGGGGTAGACGGGGTCCGGAACCAGAACGGTATTGTCGACGTCGAACAGGCCCAGCACGTTGGCGAGGTCGCTCTTTGCGCCGTCGGAGATGAAAATTTCATCCTCGTCGATTTTGGTGTCACGGGATGCGTAGTAGCCCTGAATGGCCTGCTTCAGGAAGGGATAACCCTGCTCGGGGCCGTAGCCGTGGAAGCCCTCTTTGGTACCCATCTCGTCAGCAGCGGCGTGCATGGCGTCGACCACGCACTTAGCCAGCGGCTGGGTCACGTCGCCGATGCCCAGACGGATGATCTCCTTCTCCGGGTGTGCCTCCTGATAAGCAGCGACCTTGTGGGCGATGTCCACGAACAGGTAGCTGGCTTTCAGTTCGTTGTAATGTTTGTTCATCTTCATGGTAACTTTCCCTCACTTTTTATAATTATGATGCTTAAACTTCCGCTACACCCTCACACACCGTCTCAGCCGGGCCGGTCATGAGGATATTGTTTTCGGGCAGGAGCCGGATGACCAGCTCGCCGCCCCGAAGGGTCACATGGATGTCTTCGCCGCGCGGACAGATGCCCAGCTCGGTCAGAGCCGCCACCGTTGCGCAGGTGCCGGTGCCGCAGGCGTAGGTCTCGCCGCTGCCGCGCTCCCAGACACGCATTTTCAGGTGGGTGGGGTCGGTCACGGCCACGAACTCGGTGTTGATGCGCTCCGGGAAGTTGGGATGATGCTCAAAGTCCGGGCCGATGTCCTCCAGCCGCAGGCTGTCCACCTCGGGAACGATGGTGACGCAGTGCGGATTGCCCACGTTGATGCAGGTGATCTTCCACGTCTTGCCGTTCACGTCCAGCGGCACGTCCACCAGCGGCGCGTCGCCCATGTTGGCGGCAGGCAGGTCAGCAGGCAGGGTGCTGTACGCGCCCATCTCCACCTGCCAGCAGTTGTTTCCCTGATACCGGACGGTCTTAGTACCGCTCTCAGTGTCAATGAGCAGGACAGGTTTTTCGGCGCACTCAGGTGCGTGTTCCCGGAGCCACTGCGCCACACAGCGGATGCCGTTGCCGCACATCCTGCCCTCGCTGCCGTCGGCGTTGAAGATGCGCATCCGTCCGTCCGCGCCCTCCGTCACCGGCGCGCAGACGCAGATGATGCCGTCCGCACCAATGGAAAAATGCCTTGCAGAAAGCTTCTCGGCAAGGGCGGAAATGTTCTCCGGAACACCGGACGTCCGGCAGTCGAGATAGATATAGTCGTTCGCACAGCCGTGCATTTTGGTAAATGATAACTTCATAGCAGTCAGTCCCCCAAAACTCTTCTCTATTATGATAAGAACCAAACGGGTTTCTGTCAAGCGAAAAAACGGGTTTTGGAAGATATTTTCCACTTAAAATTCTCCGGAAGTCAGCCAGATTGCAAAACAGGGCTTGACAACGGGCAGGGCTTGGGATATAAAGAAAAGGAAGAACTTTGTGCGCGGCGAAACGCCGGAGCGGTACCCGGGTATGTGGTACCCTTGTCGGCAGCGGCACAGGTTTAGAACATACAGCATAAAAAGGAGAGCGCACAATGGATACGTTTGAGAAGATTCGCGCACTGCTGGCGGAGCAGCTGGACATTGACCCTGCAAAGATCACGATGGAGAGCGACATCATGAGCGATTTCGAGGCCGACAGTCTGGACATCGTCGATATGGTGATGACCCTTGAGGACGAGTTTGGCATCGAGGTGCCGGATGACGCCATCGAGAACCTGCGCACGGTAGGCGACGTAGTAAACTTTGTGGAGAGCCACCAGAACGGCTGATTTTCAACATTGCAGGAAGCTCCACACACCGGCTTTGTATTCGGCAGGGCCGCAGTGGAGCTTTTAATATGGGTTCGTGCGGAACGTAAAATACGAAATAACGTTAAAATTGCTGTTTGGCGCACGGCCTTAGGAGGATATAATTAAAATGGCAAAAGACAACAAGAAGCTTGTGCAGGCGATCACCAGTCAGGAAGACAACTTCGCACAGTGGTATACCGACATCTGCGTCAAGGCAGAGCTGGTCGAGTATTCCAGTGTCAAGGGGTTCATCATCCTGCGCCCCTATGGTCAGGCCATCTGGGAACTCATCCAGAAGGATATGGATGCCCGGTTCAAGGCCACCGGCCACGAGAACGTGGCAATGCCCGTCCTGATCCCCGAGAGCCTGCTGCAGAAGGAAGGCGAGCTGGTCAATGGCTTCGCGCCGGAGGTGGCGTGGGTCACGATGGGCGGCTCGGATAAGCTGGAAGAGCGTCTGGCAGTCCGTCCCACCAGTGAGACCATGTTCTGCGACCACTGGTCCCGTGTGCTGCACAGCTACCGTGAGCTGCCCATGAAGTACAACCAGTGGTGCAGCGTCGTCCGCTGGGAGAAGACCACCCGTCCGTTCCTGCGCAGCCGTGAGTTCTGGTGGCAGGAAGGCCACACCATCCACGAGACCGCAGCCGAGGCCGAGGCAGAGACCCAGCAGCAGCTGAACTGCTATGCATCCGTCTGCGAGGACGATCTGGCTATCCCTGTTGTCAAGGGCCGCAAGACCGATAAGGAGAAGTTTGCAGGCGCAGAGGCTACCTACACCATCGAGGCGATGATGAAGGACGGCAAGGCTCTGCAGAGCGGCACCAGCCATTACTTCGGCGATAAGTTCAGCAAGGCGTATGACGTGACCTTCACCGGCCGTGATAACCAGCTGCATCACCCGTTCCAGACCAGCTGGGGTGTATCCACCCGTCTGGTCGGTGCCATCATCATGACCCACGGCGACGACGACGGCCTCATCCTGCCCCCGGCAGTCGCTCCCATTCAGGTCGTGGTCGTTCCCATCGCTGCCCATAAGCCCGGCGTCTCCGAGAAGGCCGCTGAGCTGGCAGAGAAGATCTCCAAGTATGCCCGCGTCAAGCTGGATGACAGCGACAACGCGCCCGGCTGGAAGTTCTCCCAGTGGGAGATGAAGGGCGTGCCTCTGCGCCTTGAGATCGGCCCCAAGGACCTCGAGAAGAACCAGTGCGTTCTGGTCCGCCGTGATACCCGTGAGAAGGTCTTCGTCTCTCTGGACGAGCTGGAGACCGCCATCCCGGCACAGCTGGAAGCCCTGCGCAAGGACCTGTACGAGCGCGCCCTCAAGAACCGTGAGGAGCGCACCTGGTCTGCCACCACCATGGACGAAGTCAAGGCTCTGGCAAAGGCCAACACCGGCTACATCAAGACCATGTGGTGCGGCGACCTTGAGTGCGAGATGAAGATGAAAGAAGAGGCTGGCCTGTCCAGCCGCTGCATGCCCTTCGAGCAGGAGCATCTCAGCGATGTCTGCCCCTGCTGCGGTAAGCCTGCCAAGACCATGGTCTATTGGGGCGTGGCGTACTAAGGAGCGGAGAGGTTCGGTGGAGATGAACTGAATCTTCGCTGAAAAAGCTATAAAAGAAGACCTCCCGGAGATACTGTTTTGATAACGGCAATCTCTCCGGGAGGTTTGTTGTTTTATGGGAAACCGATGTTTGATGAGTTCCCAATGTTGCGGTTTTGCGCAAACGATGTTATAATAAAAATACCGCCCGGATAAAGGGCGGTAAGGTGCTGCCTGCAATACAGGTGACATGGATGATCTCAAAGGATGTCTTTCGTGACAGTCCAAAAGCGAAACATTATTCTCAGGGCAAAAAGTAACGACCGCCTCCAGTTCCAGCTCGAGCGGTCGTTTACTTTTTGATTAACGATTGTCCGGAAGGGAGCTGACCCATTGCTAGGCAGCACCTTTTCTATATTTATTATAGAGTCTCCCATGAAAAATGTCAAGGGAGAGAAACACTCTAATATGCCGTCATGCAAACCACCCCATTACAGGTCGGCTGAATCAAAAGATAAAAACTGCCCCGTAAAGTCTCGCTGAAAATGCGACGCACTTTACGGGGCAGTCTTACATTATAAAGAGGCTGCGATAAAGTATTTACTCCTTCGGCTCGGTCAGCAGTTCCTTGATGCTGGGAACCACGCCGCCGAGGTTCTGGAGGTCGGAGGGGATGATGAGCTTGGTGGCCTTGCCGTTGGCGACCTT
This sequence comes from uncultured Faecalibacterium sp., assembly GCA_934548045.1. Lineage (GTDB taxonomy): Bacteria > Bacillota > Clostridia > Oscillospirales > Ruminococcaceae > Faecalibacterium. The sequence goes on from CAKTEM010000005.1 coordinate 56,189, forward strand.
TGCCAGAGCCTCAAGGCTGCGCAGAGCGATGACCTTGTCGTTCGGCATCGCCTCGTTCAGGAGACGGATGGCGTCCGCGTTGGCCTTCTGGACGGCCAGAATCGCCTGTGCCTCGCCCTCAGCTTCGAGGATGCGCTGCTGCTTGACCGCGTCGGCACGGAGGATGGCAGCTTCCTTTTCGCCCTCAGCGGCGGTGATGGCAGCCTGCTTCTCGCCGTCGGCCTTCAGGATGACCGCGCGCTTCTCACGCTCGGCTTTCATCTGCTTCTCCATCGCTTCCTGGATCTCGCGCGGAGGAATGATGTTCTTGACCTCGACACGGTTGACCTTGATGCCCCATTTGTCCGTTGCTTCGTCCAGAATGGCGGTGATCTTGCCGTTGATGACGTCACGGCTGGTCAGGGTGTGGTCGAGTTCCATCTCGCCGATGATGTTGCGCAGGGTGGTCGCCGACAGGCTCTCAATGGCCGCGATGGGCTGGTTGACGCCGTAGGTGTAGAGTTTGGCGTCCATCACCTGAAAGAACACCACCGTGTCGATCTGCATCGTGACATTATCTCGGGTGATGACCGGCTGGGGAGGGAAGTCTGCGACCTGCTCTTTCAGGCTGACTTTCTTCGCAACACGCTCCACGAACGGAATTTTGACGTGCAGGCCGGCCGTCCAGGTGGCAGAATAGCTGCCCAGACGCTCGATGACGTAGACCATCGACTGCGGCACGATGACGATGTTGGTGATGACGATGAGCAGAACGACGATGACCAGCGCGAGGATGACAAAAAACATGACCATGATGGTTCTCCTTTGTCAGTGGGTGGATGTTTCGGTCAGGATAGGCTCCACGATGAGCAGAGTGCTGTGAATTTCGCAGACCTTGCAGTGTTCGCCCGGTGCCAGCGAGTCGCCCGGCGTGGCACAGCGCGCGTTCCAGTCCACACCGTCCAGCCGGATCCGTCCGGTCGTCTCAGCGGAGACCGGGGTCAGGACGGTCGCTTCCCGGCCAAGGTTCCGGTCGCCGTTGGTGGCAGTGTGCCGTACCCGAAGCCGCTTTGCCAAGGGCCGGAAAGCCAGCAGGCTGAGGGTGCTTACGACGACGAAGACCACCGCCTGCACCCGGAACGAGCTGGACAGCAGACAGCTGAGCAACGCCGTCGCGCTGCCGACGGCAAACCACACAGAGGTCATGTTGAAGGTCATGCCCTCCAGAAACAGGAACCCTACGGCTGCGATGAGCCAGAAGATGGGGTCGATCGACATCAAAACTCCCTCCTTTTCAATGGGTGTACCCTTATTATAAGCCCGAAACAGGGGGACAGGTCAAGAGATTTTTGATGAAGCGTTGCGCAGGCTACAAAACGCCGTATCAAATCAGGTGCCGAAGTAGGAGAAGTGCATGTAATCGTGGTTGCCGGTGGTGGAAGGCGTGGTGTAACCAGCCCATGCGTCACCGCCCCACGACCAGCCGTGCGCCTCAAAGATGCGGACGACAGAGCCGTCCTCCGGGATGGAATAGACGCTCTGGCTGGGGTCCCAGAAGGAGCCGACCACGACATTGCCGTAACGGATCTGATAGTTCTCGTTGGCGTTGATGTCGATGGCACAGCCCGGGTTATGCTCGCTGGAAGAGCTGTCGCCGCGCCAGCTGTAACCGCCCACGCTGTTGATGGGGAACTGCTCGGGGTCATTATAGATTTCAGTGAAGATCTGCACGACCTCGTCCGCAAGGGCAGAGTTGATCCAGATAGTGGCAGTAGAGGACACCTTCTTGGTGCCGTTCATCTTCCAGACCGGGAAGGTGACCCGTACCATGTGTGCTGCGGCCTCATCCTTGGAAGAGTAGCCGTAAGCGGCATCCGCACTGCCGAAGACGCGCGCCCACTTGGCATCGTTCGCGCCGGGCAGGTTGAACCAGAAGCCCTCGTTCTGGAACTCCTCATAGGTCACCATATCCCAGTAATACCAACGGGAGAACTCGTTGTACAGCTGGTAGGAGCCGCTGACCGTCTGGATGGTCTGGGCGTTGCCGTCGCCCCAGTCGGCATCCGCAACAAGGCGGTCGCCGTCCATCCGGAGCAGCAGGTTGACGTAATCACCGGGGGTCGGCACTGACTGGATGTTGAAGAACCAGTGACTGCCGGTGCTGTCCTTGATGTAGATGTAGATGGGCTCCCGGATGACCGAAGCCGCAAGGGTGACCTCCTGCTCACCGCCTGCCGCCAGCGTGTAGCCGGTGATGAGCGGATTTGCGGTCTCGTAGGTGTCGCCCCAGTCGGTCGTGGTGGTCTTGGTGGACACGATGGAAGCTGTGATGTCACGGCCGGTCTGGTTGTACAGCCGGACCGGGATGGTGCGGACAAAGGGGAGAGACGGCGTGCCGGGTGTTGACGACTGACAGCCGGTCAGCAGCAGGCAGAACAGAAAAGCGGCGGCGAAGAAAACTTTGAAACGTCCTGTTGTTTTGTTCATGATGTCCTCCTGTACGATCAAATATAATCGTAATAACTATGATTCGGGTTATGTCCCACCTCCTCGACAACGATGGTAAAGCCCATCGGGTTCACTTCGGTATGTTTGCCGCTTGCCAGCGGTTCGACGATGATGTGTTCCGTGCGGTTGACGATGACTTCTGCCGTCTCAAAGTTGCCCACGCGCTGATAATGCAGCACGCCGCCCTCGGCGCGCAGGATGCGCAGTTCGCCGGTGGTAAAAGCTTCGCAGCTGTGGCGGAGTGCCGCCAGCTGTGCCAGCACCGGGCGAAGACGCTCCTCGTGGGTATCCCAGCGGTAGAATGCGCGGTTGAACGGGTCACGGTAGCCCTGCATCCCGATCTCGTCGCCATAGTACAGGCAGGGAACACCGGGCAGGGTGTAGATGATGGCGTATGCCATTTTCAGCTTGAGCAGACCCTCTTCGTAGGCGTCGCCGGTCACACAGCGTCCGCTCTGCCACTCCCGGCCGCGTCCATTGGCCGGTTCGTCAGCGATGACGGTCAGTGCGCGCTCGGTGTCGTGGGTGGAGAGGAAGTTCAGCGCGGTGTTCAGGGCCGGTGCAGGGTAATGCTCGCAGATCTGCATGATCTCTTCGGATGCCTGCTCTGCGGACTTGCCCTTGACGAAATCCAGCACGGCGTTCTTGAACGGGTAGTTCATCACGCTGTCCAGACCCTTGCCCAGCAGGTAGCTGCGGCGGTGGCCGAAGCCGAACTTGGTGGTCGCGTCCTCCCAGACCTCGCCCAGCAGGAACTTGTCCGGGCCGACACGCTTGACGGCGGTGCGGATCTTCTCAATGAAGCTGTCGGGCAGCTCGTCGGCGACATCCAGACGGAAACCGGCCGCGCCACGGCGGAGCCATGTGTCGATGACACCGCCCTCACCCGTGATGAAATCAACGTAGGAAGGCGTTTCCTCGTTGACCTCGGGCAGGGTCTCGAATCCCCACCAGCTGCGGTATCCGCCCTTGAACTGAGGGCCGAACTCGTACCAGCTGCGGTAAGGGGAATTCAGGTCGCGGTAAGCACCGTTGTTGTCACCATACCGGCCCTCCCGGTTGAAGTATTTGCTGTCCGAACCGGTGTGGCTGAATACGCCGTCCAGCACGATGCCGATGCCGTACTTCTTGGCCTCCTTGCAGAGGGTCTCGAAGTCCTCGTTGGTACCCAGCAGAGGATCAACGTTGAGGTAGTCGGCGGTGTTGTACCGGTGGTTGGAATGTGCCTCAAAGATGGGGTTCAGGTAGAGATAGTCCACGCCCATCTTGTGCAGATAGGGCAGCTTGTACTGGATACCCTTCAGGTCTCCGCCGAAGTAGTCCTCGTTCAGGTGGCCGCCCGTCTCGTTGGGCTGCCAGAAGGGCTCCGCGTGCTTGTCGGCCTGATACAGCCGGTCGGGGAAGGGCATGGGCTTGTTCTCGATGCCCTCGCAGAAGCGGTCGGGGAAGATCTGATAGAACACCTTGCCCTTGATGTTGGCCGGTGTCTGGAAGCTGGGGTCGTAGACCGTCAGCTGCCAGCTCTGGCCGTCCTGCCAGCTGAGGACGCCGCAGTTGTCCGGGCCGCGCACGATGCGGCGGAAGTCGGTGTAGAGGTCAAAGTAATAGAAGTATAAGCCCACATCGCCCAGCGTCAGCTCGATGGAAAAATGGTTCTGGTTGGGGGTCTGGCCCTTAAAGTTCATCCGGTAATGCACCGGTACGTCATATTTGCCCTCTTTCTGGATGACGAGATGGGGGTCCACATAGCCCATCGACTCCGGGATGCAGAGGGAGAACTTGACCGTCTCACCGGCACGGATGGCACCGAAGGGCTGCTTGAAGCTGGGGTCGTAACTATTGAACAGACAAGACAAGTTGGGTCGTTCCTTTCTTAAAAAAGGGGCAGTTGCATCGTACACAACAGCCCCTTCGATGTTAAATATTAAAGATTACTTGTTGCTGCCGGGAACGACGGGTGCGTACCAGATATCGCGAGCGTAATCCAGAACAGCACGGTCTGCGCTGAAGATGCCGCTGTTTGCGATGTTCTTCAGGCTCATCTGTGCCCACTTCTCACGGTCAGCATACAGACGCTGCAGGTCGGCCTGTGCGCGGCGGTAATCCTTGAAGTCTGCCATGACCATGTACGGGTCGCTGGTGCGCAGGTTCTCAGTGACCTCGTGGAAGTTCTCGCCGTTCCAGCCGCGCTCCAGGAAGTTCAGAGCAGCGTTTGCAACGTCGTCGCCCATGATGAAGGCGTTGGGATGATAACCGACCTGCTTCAGGTTGTTGACTTCCGGAGTCAGCATACCGAAGATCAGCTCGTTCTCCTTGCCGGCTGCGTCTGCGATCTCGACGTTTGCGCCGTCCAGAGTACCCAGCGTGATAGCACCGTTCAGCATGAACTTCATGTTGCCGGTACCGGAAGCCTCGGTGCCTGCCAGAGAGATCTGCTCGGAGACTTCAGCCGCCGGCATCAGATGCTCGCTCAGGGAGACGCAGTACTCTTCCAGATAGACGATACGCAGCTTGTCGCGGACAGCCGGGTCATTGTTGATGAGGTCGCCCAGCTTGCAGATCATGCGGATCATCTGCTTTGCCATGTAGTAGCCGGGAGCAGCCTTTGCGCCGAAGATGTAGGTCTTCGGGATGAAGTCGGCATTGGGATTCTCCTTCAGGTACAGGTACTGAGCCGCGATGTTCAGCGCGTTCAGGTGCTGACGCTTGTACTCGTGCATACGCTTGACCTGGCAGTCGAAGATGGAGTTCGGGTCGATGACCTGACCGGTGCTCTTGGACAGGTAGTTTGCAAAGTTCTTTTTGTTGTCCAGCTTGATGTCGTTCAGCTTCTTCAGGATGGTCTTGTCCTCAGCATACTTGTTCAGCTTGCTCAGGTCGGAAGCATCGTGCTTGTAGCCGTCGCCGATGGTCTCGTCCAGCAGCTTGCACAGCTCGGGGTTGGAAGCCAGCAGCCAGCGGCGGTATGCGATGCCGTTGGTGACGTTCTTGAAGGCCTTGGGCTTGAACAGGTAGTAATCGTGGAAGACGCTCTCCTTGATGATCTCGCTGTGCAGCTTGGAGACGCCGTTGATGCTGTTTGCGGTGTAAGCGCAGATGTTTGCCATGCGCACCTGATTGTCGCCGATCAGTGCCATGTAGTCGATCTTGCCCTGATCGCCGGGGAAGACCTTCTCCAGCTCAGCGCGAGCGCGGCGGTCCATCTCGACCACGATCTGATAGATACGGGGCAGGGTCATCTTGAAGATATCGACGTTCCACTTCTCCAGAGCCTCGGCCATGACGGTGTGGTTGGTGTAGGAGAAGACCTTCTGGCAGATGCCGAATGCCTTATCCCAATCGAAGCCGCACTCGTCCAGCAGGATGCGCATCATCTCGGGGATGGCGAGGGTCGGGTGGGTGTCGTTCAGCTGGATCGCGACCTTGTCGGGCAGGTTCTCCAGCGTTGCGTAGCTGGACAGGTGGTTCTGCACGATGTCGCCGATGGATGCAGCAGACAGGAAATACTGCTGACGCAGGCGCAGGATCTTGCCCTCAACGTGGTTGTCGTTGGGGTACAGGACCTTGGAGATCAGCTCCGCGTTGGCGTTCTTGCTCATCGCGGTGTTATAGTTACCCAGAGAGAAGCTGGACATATCGAAGTCCGGAGCCTTTGCCTGCCACAGGCGCAGCTTTGCAACGCCCTGTCCGTCGTAGCCCTGAACATACATATCGGAAGGAACAGCCATGACGCTGTTGTAGTTGGTGTGCTGGATGTAATGGAAGCCATTGTCCCAGTTCTCGTGGATCTCGCCGTCAAAGCGGACTTCCACAGCCTGATCCGGGTGGCTCTTCAGCCAGACCTGACCGCCGGGCAGCCAGTTGTCAGCGCGCTCCTGCTGCCAGCCGTCGACGATCTTCTGCTTGAAGATGCCGTACTCGTACAGGATGGAGTAGCCGGTGCCGCAGACGCCGGTGGTAGCCATGCCGTCCAGATAGCAGGCAGCCAGACGGCCCAGACCGCCGTTGCCCAGACCTGCGTCCGGCTCTTCCTCATAGATGCCCTCGATGTTGATGTCAGCATCGGCCAGCACCTTCTGGGCGACATCGTTCAGGCCCAGATTGAACAGGCTCACTTTCAGGCTACGGCCCATCAGGAACTCCATGCAGAGGTAATAGACCTGCTTGGTGCCAGTGCCGATGGCCTTGGACTGGAACTTCTTGTGGTTCTCGCTCATCATCTGGCGGCAGATCAGTGCCAAAGCACGGTAGATCTGCTGCTGGGAAGCAACGTTCAGGTCAACGCCATACTCGCTGGTCAGCTTGTCCTGAAGAATTTTTGCAAATTCCTTCGTAGTCATAATTGAACTCCTTATTCCGCATTACGCGCATGTAATTATAAGTTCTTGCGGCGGCAAGGCCCGTCTCCTCTATATCGTTCGGTGGCCTATCACACAACAACGCCATTATTATAGTCTGTTTCAAGCACGATTGCAAGAAAAAGACCCCATTTTTGCCGTTACTACCATTTTTATGGTTGAGTTTCTGACAAATCTACCAAAAATTCAAAAATAGCACTTTTTCTCGAGGACTATTTATATTATAATAAGAGTTGGTGGAGCAGCCGTTTGCGCCCGGAACACGCCAAAAGGCCGGGTAATTCGGCAGGAAACTCTATACAACACGTTTCCGACATGCAAAAGCCGCCGCCGGCACGCCGCGTACAGCCGGGTTTGTGGGAGAAAAACGCCGGAAAACGGCACAGCTTCCCGGAAATACCGGCGCGAGTTTCAGCCGCTGGGCGGAATTGCGATGCGAATGAGGATAAAAGTGAGGACAGAATGGTAAACAAAGTGAGAGTGACCATCGCAGGCGCGCCGTATGCCATCGCTACGACCGACTCCGAATCTTATATCACCTCTCTGGCAAAAAAGCTGGATGAGGATATCACCAAGCTGCTGGACGACAACGCGAACCTTTCGGTGACGAAGGCCGCTGTCTTCTGCGCGATGGACTATCTGGACGAATACCGCAAGAGCGCGGGCAGCGCGGAGAACATGCGCAGCCAGATACAAGACTACATCGCCGACGCAGCACGGGCGAAAATTTCCGAAGACAAGACGAAAACTGAAAACGAGACCCTCAAGCGCGAGAACGCTGCCCTCCGGGAGCAGCTGGCCCGGATGAAGGCAAAGGAAGCCGCCAAAGAGATGAAGGAAAAGGCGGAAGAATCGGCCAAGGCCGCCGACGTGCCGCAGGAGCAGGAAGAAAACGAGAGCGAGACCGCAGGAGAAAACAATGTCGAAAATTGAGATATTAGCCCCCGTAGGCAGTGAAGAGATGCTGAAAGCCGCCGTGTTCAGCGGTGCCGACGCCGTCTATCTGGGCTTTTCGGGCTTCAATGCCCGGACAGGTGCCGGGAATTTTGACGCCGACAGCCTGAAAGAAGCCGTCCGGTTCTGCCATACCCGTGGCGTGGCCGTCCATGTGGCCCTGAACACCACCGTTTACGGCGGCGAGCTGGCTTCGCTGGCCGAGGCTGTCCGTGCCGTTGCCGCCAGCGGTGCCGATGCGGTCATCTGTCAGGACCTGGCCGTCGCGACGCTTATCAAGCAGATCGCGCCCGGCCTGCCCCGTCACGGCTCCACCCAGATGAGCGTCCACACCTTACAGGGCGCATTGGAGCTGAAAGACCTCGGCTTCACCCGTGTGGTGCTGGCCCGTGAACTGAGCCTGCCCGAGGTGGAATATATCACCAAGAACTGCGGCATCGAGACCGAGTGCTTCATCCACGGCGCGCTCTGCATGAGCATGAGCGGCCAGTGCTATATGTCGGCCTTTCTGGGCGGACGGAGCGGCAACCGCGGCTCCTGCGCCGGCCCCTGCCGCCTGCCGTTTGAAGCAAATCCCCTCCCGGAGGGCAAGCCCGGCCGCCTGCACCACCTGTCTCTGAAGGACAACTCCTCCATCGACAAGCTGGAAAAACTGCAGGCTCTCGGCGTAGCATCGGCCAAAATCGAGGGCCGTCTCCGCACGCCGGAGTATGTCGCCGCCGCCGTCAACGCCTGTCTGGCAGGCCGTGAGGGTCGTGCTTACGACCGCGACCTGCTGAAAAACGCCTTCAGCCGCTCGGGATTCACCTCGGGTTATCTGGATGGCAAGATCGACGGCACCATGTTCGGTGTCCGGAGCGAAGCCGACGCTGAGCTGACGAAAAAGACCCTGCCGGCCCTGCGCGAACTCTACCGCCGGGAGCGTTCCCGTGTGCCGGTCAAGTTCAAGCTGGAAATCGAGGAGGGCGGCGAGAAGCTGACCGTCACCGACGGCGTGAACAAGGCCTTTGCTTACGGCGACGCAGAACCCCAGCCGGCCCGTACCGACCCCACCGAGAGCATCCGCCGCAGCCTTGCCAAGACCGGCGGCACCCCCTTTGAAGCGACCGAAATCGAGGTCGAGATGGACGGCGGCCCGTGGTTCATCCCGGGCAGTGCCGTCAACGAGCTGCGCCGGGAAGCACTGGATGCCTTGCTGAAAAAGCGCGATGTCCTGCATCCCTACAAGACCAACGACATCGCCCTGCCCGACCTGCCGACCCGGACTTTGCCCAAGCACCGCACCCTCCGCGCCCGGTTTGAGAAGTGGGATCAGGTGCCGGAGCGCGCGCTGAGCGGCGTGGAATACCTTATCCTGCCCATCGCACAGGCCGACCGGGTTCCCCGGGAGTGGCGGAGCAAGACCATCCTCGAGCTGCCCCGTGCCATGTTCGGCAGACTGGAAGAAGACACTGCCCGTCGCATCGCCGCCACGCAGGAGCAGGGCTTTGCCGGTTACGAGGCCAGCAACATCGCTCATCTCCGTCTCTGCCGCGGCCTGCCCTTGTCGGGCGGCTTCGGCCTGAATGTTACCAACAACCTCGCGGCGCAGTTCTACGCCGAGCAGGGACTGAACTCCATCCTCATCCTGCCCGAGGTCAAAGACAGCGATATTTCGACGATTGCACCCTCAGTCGGTGGAAAACCCATCCCGACCGGCGTCATCATTTACGGCCACATGCCGCTCATGCTGACCCGTGCCTGCCCCCTGCAGAACATCCACGACTGCGCTCACTGCGACAAGACCGGCGAGCTGACCGACCGCAAGGCGAAAAAGTTCCCGGTGCGGTGCGGCATGGGTGTGCGCACGATTTACAACCCGGTTCCCATCTATATGGGCGATAAGCCGGGCGCACTGACCGTGGACTATGGCGTGGCGTACTTCACGCTGGAATCCCGGGAGGAAGCCGCCGCCATTCTGGACAGCATCCGCCAGCACGCACCCTTTGAGGGCGACTTCACCAGAGGTCTGTACTTTAAGGGAACGAATTAAAGTTATCTACTATAATAAGTAAAAGAGGACATAACATGGAACCCATCACAGTAAAATATAAAGTTCTGGACGAACGGGCCAAAGTGCCTGCCTACGCGACGGCAGGAGCCGCCGCCGCTGACCTCTGCGCAGTGCTGGACGCACCGCTGACCGTCGAACCGATGCAGCGCGTTCTGGTGCCGACCGGCCTTGCCATCGAGCTTCCGGGCGCGCACAGCGTCGCTCTGGTCTACGCACGCAGCGGACTGTCCATCAAGCACGGCCTCTGCATGGCGAACGGCGTCGGAGTCGTCGACAGCGATTACCGCGGCGAGCTGAAAGTTCCGATGGTGAACCTCGGCACCGAGGCCTACACCATCCAGCCCGGTGAGCGTGTGGCACAGCTCTGCATCGCGCCGGTCTATACCGCCGCCTTTGTTCCGGCAGAGAACCTCAATGATACCGCCCGTGGTGAGGGTGGATTTGGCTCGACGGGGAAGTAAAAATGAAAAAACTGATTTTAGCCTCCGGCAGTCCGCGCCGGAAGGAACTTTTGAGCTTGTATACGACCGATTTTACGGTCTGTGTCAGCGCGTTCGACGAGGACGCCGTGACCGCCGACACCCCGGCCCAGCTGGTCGAAAAGCTGGCACGGGGCAAGTGCCTGACCGTCTCGGCCGAGCATCCGGGCGAGGTCGTGCTGGGCTGTGATACCGTCGTGGATGTGGGCGGCGAGGTCTTCGGCAAGCCCCACAGCGTCGAGGACGCCAAGCGGATGCTCCGCGCCCTCTCGGGTGCGACCCACGAAGTCCACACTGGCGTCTGCGTCTCGGACGGCACCCATACCGAGAGCTTTGTGGACAGCTGCAAAGTGACCTTTTTCCCCATTTCGGAAGAAGAGATCGACGCCTATACCGCTACAAAAGAGCCCTACGATAAGGCCGGAGCCTACGCCATTCAGGGCCGGGCGGCTCTCTGGCTCGACCGCATCGAGGGCGATTACTATACCATCATGGGTCTGCCGGTCAGCCGGGTCGTCCGCCTGCTGGCGCGGTTTTGAACGTCAAAAAATGAAAAATCCCGGAAAAACTTCTCAAAACGCTTGAGAAAAGAGAGGGTTGCGGCTATAATAATAGATGTGTTATTCTGCCATGAGGTCAAATTTGTGACCCAGCGTTTTGGAATAGACTTTTTGGAACGAGATTAAGGAGAGAGCTTCGATATGAGTTTTTTTTCAAAGGATGTAGGCATTGACCTGGGTACCGCCAATACCCTCGTCTATATGAAAGGCAAAGGCATCATCATGCGTGAGCCGTCGGTCGTTGCAGTCGACACCAAGACCGACGAGGTCCGCTGTGTCGGCGGCGAGGCAAAGGCGGTCATCGGCCGTACTCCCGGCAGCATCGTCGCAGTCCGCCCCCTGAAGGACGGCGTTATTGCTGACTTTGACATCACCGCAAACATGCTCGAGAACTTCCTCAAGAAGGCTTGCGGCAACAGCATGTTCTCCCGTCCGCGCGTCGTTATCTGCATCCCGTCAGGTGTCACCGAGGTCGAACGCCGCGCTGTCCGTGAGGCGACCCTGAAAGCCGGCGCACGTCAGGTCTCTGTCATCGAGGAGCCGATGGCAGCCGCCATCGGTGCAGGCCTGCCCATCAGCGAGCCGACCGGCAGCATGATCGTCGATATCGGCGGCGGCACGGCTGAGATCGCTGTCATCTCTCTGGGCGGCATCGTCGCATCCCGGAGCGTCCGGATGGCAGGCGACATGTTCGATCAGGCCATCATCGCCTTCATCAAACGGAAGTACAACCTGCTCATCGGTGAGCGCACCGCAGAGCAGATCAAAATTGAAATTGGTTCTGCCTACCCGATGGACCCCGAGATGACGATGGAGATCAAGGGCCGCAACCTCGTTGACGGCCTGCCCAAGAACATCGTTGTCCACTCCGAGGACGTCCGCGAGGCTCTGCTCGAGTGTCTGGTGAAGATCACCACCGCCATCAAGGAGACGCTGGAGCGCACTCCGCCGGAACTGAGCGCGGATATCATCGACCACGGCATCACCCTGACCGGCGGCGGCGCGCTGCTGCGCGGTCTGGATAAGCTCATCGAGAGCGAGACCGGCATCGACGTTCATGTTGCCGAAGATCCGCTGGACTGCGTCGCCAAGGGTGCAGGCGCGGTCCTCGACCATGTGGATGTCCTGCACGACGTGCTGGATACCGACGGCGGCCACATGTAATTCAGAGGTGCGGATGGCGCAGGCTATCCGCCCTTTTTGTAATTGGAGGAGAACGAGTTGAAAGACTTTTTCGAGACCTGGAAATTCAAGATTCTGATCATCGTGGCCGTTTTCCTCGTGGGCATCATGGCCTATGCCGGTGCGAACGACCGTCTGACGGCCGCACCGCAGGAACTGCTGAGCGTGGCGGCGGCACCGTTCCAGAAAGCGGCGGCCTTCATCAGCAATGGCGTGTCCTCCATCTGGGAGAAGTACACCAGCATCGACGATGTCATTGCCGAAAACGAGGAACTTTCCAAGGAGAACGCCGAGCTTCGGAGCCAGATGGCCGATTACGACCGCATCAAAGCGGAAAACGAAGCGTATAAAGCACTGACGAATATACAGCAGCAGAGACCGGAGATGACCTATGTTTCATCCTTCGTCATTGGCCGTGACCCTCTGGATTCCTTCTGGGGCTTCACCCTCGATAAGGGAACGCTGGACGGCGTCGCCATCAACGACACCATCGTCAGTGATGAGGGTTATCTGCTGGGCATGGTGACCGAAGCCGACCTCACCAGCTGCAAGGTCATGACCATTCTGCACCCGAACTTCAATGCCGCCGGTGTCGTCTCCCGTACCCGGGATAACGGCATCATCACCGGCAGCTCGGATTACGCGGCGGACGGTCTCTGCCTGCTGACGAACCTTTCCCGTGCGACTCTGACCGAGAAGAACGATCAGGTCATCACCACGGGGCTGGGCGGCGTCTTCCCGGCGGATGTGCTGGTGGGCGTCGTGCAGGAACTGGTGCCGGAAGCCAGCGGCAAGTCCACGATGGCGGTCATTAAGCCCGGCGCAGACCCCAGAACCGTAAAACACGCCTTTATTATTACCAATAGTTGAGAGTTTGGAGGGAAAAGCCCATGGAATCACGCCGCAAGCGCAGCCGCAGCCAGCTGTTCAAGTGGGGCTGCTATGTGCTGCTGATGCTGCTGTGTGCCGTCCTCCAGACGACGCCGGGCCTGTTCCAGTTCGGGGCGGCAAAGCCTCTCTGGCTGCTGCCGCTGGCGTTGGCCGTGGCGGTCTTTGAGGGCGAGTTCGCCGGTGCGCTGTTCGGCGTGGTCTGCGGCCTGATGTGGGATTACACGGCCGGGCGCACCGTCGGTATGCTGGCACTGGAACTGATGGTCCTTTGCTTTCTGCTGTCGACGGTGATGCAGCTCTATTTCAAGGTATCGGTGCCGAACTTTCTGCTTCTGGGCGGTGCCTGCGCCCTGCTGGTGCTGACGCTGGACTGGCTGTTTTTCTACTACATGCCGGGTTACAGCAATGCGCTGGGGCGGTATCTCTGGGTCGTCCTGCCCTCGCTGGCAATGACCCTCCCGGTCTTATGGCTGACCTTCCGCTGGGCAAAGCGGATCAGCGAAGAATTCAAGATCGACAACGGTGTGGTCTGAGCCGCCATGCCGGAAGGAGAATGAATGAACTCGAACGAACACAAAACGGTGACACGCCGGATGATGGCCCTCATCGCCATCGGCGCGGTGGTGATGGGGCTGTATGTGATGCGTCTCATCTTCCTGCAGCTGGTAAACGGCGACAGCTTCAAGTCGCAGGCCACCAATACCACCGACTATAACTTCACGGTCACGGCGGCGCGCGGCGACATCGTGGACAGCTCCGGCCGCCGCATCGCCACCAGCACCACCGGCTATAATGTCGTCCTGAACAAGCTGCTGATGGGCGACGAAGACCTTGACGGGATGCTGCAGCGCATCGTGGAGCTTCTGGAAGCCAACGGTGAGAGCTGGAACGACACCCTGCTCATCAGCGAGCCGGACGCCTCCGGCAACTATACCTTCACCGCCGCGGTGGACAGCACCAGCGACCAGAAAGCCCTTGCCACTATGAAGGAGAACATGGGCCTGCAGCAGTATGCCACTGCCAACGACGTCATGGAAAAGCTGGTGGAGGACTACAAGCTGGAGAATTACCCCCTCCGCTGGCAGCGCGTGCTGGGCGGCATCCACTACGAGATGCAGCTACAGGCGTTCTCGAATGTCAACAACTTCATTATGGCCGAAAATGTCAGCGACAAGACCGTTGCGACCATCAAGGAGAACAGTCTTTCTCTGCCGGGTGTTGAAATCGTCGAGACTTCTACCCGTAGTTATGAGCGCGGCGACATCCTGCCCCATGTTCTGGGCCGGGTGGGTAAGATCACTGCCGAACGCTGGAAGGTGACCGACGAGAACGGTCAGGTGACCTATCCGCTCCGGGAAAAAGGCTACAACATGAACGACATCCTCGGCGTGTCGGGTCTGGAATCCGCCTTCGAGGATGAACTGCGCGGCAAGGACGGCGTCGAGACCATCACCCGGAACTCGGATGGCGTCATCGTCAGCACGGCCATGACGACGGTGCCGGAGCCGGGCCATACCGTCCAGCTGACGGTGGACTCGGCCTTCCAGAAAGCCATCGATGAAGCACTGGCGAAGAATATCGACATCATCAATCGGGCTTACAATTCCAACGTCAACGCCGGTGCGGTGGTCGTCCTCAGCACCAAGGACGGAAGTGTTCTCGCTTCCTCCAACTACCCGACCTTCGACCAGAAACTTTACTCGACAAATTACAGCGAGTACAGCTCTGACCCGAACCTGCCGCTCTATAACCGCGCCCTGCTGGGCCTGTATACGCCCGGCTCGACCTACAAGCCGTCGGTCGCCATCGCCGGCCTTGATACCGGCCTCATCAACCAGTATTCCACGGTCTACTGCAACGGCGTGTACAACTACTTCAAGGATTATCACCCCAAGTGTACCCGTCACGGCCACAGCGGCAACATTGACGTCGTGACCGCCATCAAGTGGAGCTGCAACATCTTCTTCTATGATGTCGGCCGCCGCCTGACAAGTGATGTCTATGACGCATACGCCTACAAGCTGGGTCTGGGTCAGCGGACGGGCGTGGAAGTCGGCGAGGCTCTCGGCCGTCTGACGACCAAGAACGATTCTAACTATACCGAGTCGCTGGAAGTTCAGGCCGCCATCGGTCAGGGCAATACCGCCGTCACGCCGGTACAGCTGGCGACCTACGCGGCGGCCATCGCCAACCGCGGTACCCGTTACCGCACCCACTTCGTCAAGGCAATCCTCGACTCCAACACCGGCAAGGTCATTGAAGAGACCCAGCCGGAAGTCATGGATGTCATCGAGGATAAGGGCCAGACCTTTGACCTCGTCAAGCAGGGTATGATCGGCGTTGCCCAGACCATCCCGGCTCTGGCAAACTACCCGTACACCATCGCCTGCAAGACCGGCTCCCCTCAGCGCAGTGAGAGCTACTATGTCGGCAGCACCCGGAAGTACTACACCAACGCGACCATGATCGCCTTCGGCCCGGCGGAGGACCCGGAGATCGCCATCGGCATCGTCCTCGAGTATGGCGGAGCAGGTGCGCGCACCGGCCAGCTTGTCGCCGATATCTTCAACGCCTACTTTGCCTATAAGGATGGAACCCTGACCCTCGACGATGAAGGTCTGGACGATGGCACGGATGCGGCTGACACCGCTGACGGCACGGCAGATACTACCACTCCGGACACTGCCGCCAACACCACCGCAAACGCCAACACGACGACCACCACGGCCGCAGCCACTGCACCCACCGAAGAGGCCGATACTCAGACCCCGGAGACCCAGACCGCCCTCGACGAAGTGCCGCAGGACCTGCTGGATGTGGTCGATTGAGACAAAAAACGAATTGCCGTAAATTGGAAAAGTCGGGCGATGGCTCGAGGGTTTTCCACAACCAGAGCGCATGATTTTGAAAAAAATCGGTGCTTTTGGCTAAAAAATAGTTGTAAAATGAGACAAACTGTGATAGTATGATAAATGCAAGGAATTGCCCTGTAAAGAATTGGGCGAAAAAAGGAGAGGTTGACCGATGACCATTGCACTGATTGCGCATGACTCTAAAAAAGAGCTGATGGTTCAGTTCTGTACGGCGTACTGCCGGATTTTGAGCCAGCATAAATTGGTAGCCACCGGTACGACCGGCAAAATGATCGCGGAGGCGACGGGCCTGCAGGTACAGCGGTTTTTGGCTGGTGTGCAGGGCGGCGACCAGCAGATCGCTTCCCGTATCGCCTGCAACGAGGTCGATCTGCTGCTGTTCTTCCGTGACCCCATCAACGCGAAGCCCAGCGAGCCGAACGAAATGACCCTGCTGCGCCTGTGCGATGTTCACAATATCCCGATGGCGACCAATATCGCCACCGCCGAAGTCCTCATCCACGGTCTTGAGCGCGGCGACCTCGATTGGCGCGATATCGTGCATCCGCAGTAACCCTCTCAGTCAATGCTGACGCATTGCCAGCTCCCCCTCTGGGGGAGCCTTTGGCAGAACGGTTTACTTTCTACACAAAATAATAAATGCCGGGCCCTGTTGTCTCGGTTCACAGCTTCGATGCCGTGAATCAAGGCCGCAAGGCCCGGTATTTTGCGTTAAATGAAGCTTTGTTCGATTCATGCAGACTTGCCCGACACGCCAGTGGCTCTCCCTTTGGGAGAGCTGGCACCGTAGGTGACTGAGAGGGTTACTCTTTTGCTACTTTTACCAAAACATACGCCAACAAGAGTCCAGCCGGTGCGCTGACCCATGTGGACATCCAGAAGCCGTTGAAGCCCACCAGCGGAACCAGAATCACACAGCAGAGCAGGTTCAGCCCGATCTGGCCGAGGTTGGAAGCAAGATAAAATCCCATCTTCTGCGCGCCGCGCAGCCGGGCTTCGAGCAGGTGCTTTTGTGTCACAAAGAGATAACTCACCGACTCAAACGCCAGCATGATAGACCCGTAATAGGCTGTCTCGGTGTCAGTTGTGAAGAGCCGCAGCAGGGGCTGACGGAGCAGGATGCAGACCGCAACGACGAACACCGAATACACGAACAGGATGCGCCGCCCCTCCCGTAAACCGGTCTGCACCCGGTCGGGCTGGCTGGCGGCAGTGTTCTGCGCAATGAAGAAGACGACCGACTGGACAAAGCCGTAAACCGGCATCATCAGCAGGCTGGACACCTTGGACGCGCAGGAAAAACCAGCGATGGCGGCGACGCCCAGACCACCCAGCAGGCTCTGCTTGACAAGGGTGATGATGGTGCCGCTAGCCTGCTGAACGGAGTTGGGTGCAGCCAGCACAAAAATCTTTTTGGCGTAGTCCGCCCGGAGCATATCGAACCGGAACCGCTCGTCGAGGTCGTGTTTCCGCAGATAGAATAACATGTACAAAACGCCGACGACCTGCGAGAACGCCGTTGCCGCCGCCGCGCCTGCCACCCCAAAGGGGCCGACCAGTGCGAGGTCGAGCAGGACGTTCAGCGCCGAGGTGAAGATGATGACCCGGAGCGGCGTGCTGGAATTGCCGCAGCCCATCACCATCTGCTTGGACAGGTCGTATGGCATCAAAAATGGCAGGCCGACCAGATACACGCGCCCGTATAAAACGGCCTCGTCTAAGATTTCCGCCGGCGTCTGGATGAGCCGGAGCAGCCCGGGCAGAAAGATGAATCCCAGCCCGGTCAATACCAACGCCATCACCTCGTCCACGAACAGCAGGTTGTAGAGCAGCTGGCTCATCTCCGAACGGGAAGCCGTGGGCTTGTTGGCGGCGACAAGCAGACCACCGCCCAGCTCCATGCCGCCCGAGATGAACAGAAAGATCATCAGGACGGTGGAAGCGTTCGAGACCGCCGCCAGCGCGTCGGCATCCAGCTTCAGGCCGATGATCATCGTGTCAGCCACTGTGTAAAGCTGTGTCGCGACCATGCTCAGGATAATGGGGAAGGCGTATCGTAGCAACGCCGGCCGCACCGCCCCCGAAAGCAGCGAATTGTTTTGTTCTTGCGTGAAGACCACTCCTCTTGTAAATTTAAGTCTATCTTATCCGATAAGATGGAACGCGTCAAGAAAAAGTTCGGAAAGAGGACAGGGCCTACGCTTTTACGAAAGATATTTTTCTCGTCCCGCTCAAATTTGACCGATATGCCAATGGTTCTCCCTTTGACAGACTCCCTCCGGCCGGAGGGAGATGTCGCGCAAGCGACAGAGGGAGGACAAGCTGTCGCCGAAGGCGACTGAGAGGGCGAGGCTATCAACAAAAAAATAAGAGTCAGACTATATTTTTTTGCAACTGAAAAATCGCAAAAGTGAAAAATTCCCTCTTGACTTTATGGCAATAAAGTGTATAATGCAATCAAACCGATGAGGCGGAAGAGAATCTGCACAGCGCATCTACTAGAGAGTCCGGAGGATGGAAACGGACGACAGCGGAGCAGAAATTCGTGGGCCGCCGAGGGCCGGGCAAACGGGAAATTTTCCTCAGTAGCTTGGGACGGAAGCCTCCGTTACAGGGCAGGGGAGTGTTGGCTCTCCGTGAGTGGCTCTGCCGTAACACGACGCAGAGCAAGCAAGGTGGCACCGCAGAATCGTATTTTACCGATCCTGTCCTTGTGGATAAACACACAGGGACGGGGCGTTTTGTTATTGAGAGAACCCGTTCCGCAAGTGGAGTGGGTTCTTTTTATTTTGCCGCCCACTTCAGGGAAAGGAGTACCGCTATGAAAACCATGAACATGATCTCTCGCCGCAGCTTCCTGAAGGCTACTGTCGCAGCCGCAACCATCTCCGCACTGGGCCTGACCGGATGTGGCGGTTCCACTTCCAGCAGCACGGCATCTTCGGCCGCATCCAGCACCGCCGCTTCCAGCGCAGCTGCTTCGGAGGCAGGCCAGATCTTTAAGGTCGGCATCGTCAACTACGTCGACCACGCTTCCCTGAACCAGATCGTCGAGTCCGTCGAGAGCCGTCTGGATGAGGTCGGCAAGGAGAAGGGCGTCACCTTCGATTACGCCGACTACTACGCAAACGCACAGGCCGACCAGACCAACCTGAACCAGATCGGCGCAGACCTCGTCGCCGACGGCGTGGACGTCATCGTGGCTGTCGCTACCCCGACCGCCGCTACCATGCTGGCCGCTGTGGAAGACACCGACATCCCGGTCGTCTACTCCGCCGTCACCGACCCGAAGGCCGTCGGTTTCGACACTGAGCCGAACATCACCGGTACCTCCGACGCCCTGAACACCGACGCCATCATGAACCTGATTCTGGCCGTCAACCCCGACATCGACACCATCGGCCTACTGTATGACCTGAGCCAGGATTCCTCCACGCAGGCCATCGCTGACGCAAAGGCCTTCTGCGACGCAAAGGGCATCAAGTACATCGAGAAGAACGGCACCACCACCGCCGAAGTCCAGATGGCGGCCGAAGCCCTCATCGCCGCCGGTGTCAAGGCTGTCTTCACCCCGACCGACAACACCGTTATGACTGCTGAGCTGTCCATCTATGAGACCTTCATCGACGCAGGCGTTCAGCACTACACCGGTGCCGACAGCTTTGCTCTGAATGGTGCGTTCGTGGGCTACGGCGTCGATTACGTCCAGCTGGGCGAAGCCACTGCCGATATGGTGGTCGAGCTGCTCTGCGACGGCAAGACCCCGGCAGACCTGCCCTTCCAGACCTTTGACAACGGCATCGCGACCATCAACACCGAGACTTGCGAGGCTCTCGGCCTCGACCTCGACACGGTCAAGAAGGCCTTTGCCGACTACTGCACCGATATCGTTGAAGTTACGACCCAAGAAAATTTCTAAGAACATTAAATATTAAGGAGCATACAACATGCTGGCGAGTATCTTTTCGCTCAACGTCATCCAGACGGCACTCGAGCTGGGCTGTATTTACGCCCTGGTCGCTCTGGCTCTGTTTCTGAGCTATTCCATCCTGAACATCGCGGATCTGTCCACGGACGGCTGCTTCACCCTTGGCTGCGCGGTCGCCTGTCAGGTCGCTCTGACCGGACATCCGTTCTTGGCACTGCTTGCCGCGATGGGAGCCGGCGTATGCTCCGGATTTGTCACCGCATTTTTACAGACCCGTCTGGGCGTCGAAAGCATCATGGCCGGCATCATCGTGAACACCGGCCTGTACACCATCAATCTGGCCGTCATGGGCTTCTCGTCGACCCTGTCTCTTGTCAAGACCGACACGGTATTCTCCATCGCGAAGTCCGCCCTGAGCTTCACTGGCGGCTGGTATAAGCTGGTAATTGCGGCAGTCGTTATCCTGATTGCAGGAGCAGCGATGGTCGGATTCCTCGGTACTCGGCTGGGCCTGTCCATCCGTGCCACCGGCGACAACGCCGCCATGGTCCGGGCATCCAGCATCAACCCGGCGTTCACCATCACGGTGGGCCTGTGCATCTCCGGTGCGTTGACCGCCCTCTCCGGCGGCCTTCTGGCACAGTACCAGAAGAGCTGTGATATCAACGTCGGTACCGGTATGGTCACCATCGCACTGGCTTCCCTCATCATTGGTGAGACCCTCATCGGCAAGCGCACCATGCCGCGCCGCATCCTTGGCGTCGTCTTCGGCAGCTGCCTGTACCGCTTCATCGTGGCCGTCGCCCTCCGGTTCAACGTTCCGGCAGCGGCCATGAAGCTCGTCTCCGCCATCATCGTTGCCGTCGCGATCTCGATGCCAGCCATTCAGGCAAAGGTCGCCTTTGAGAAGCGGAAGCGCACCGCCCAGCGAAAGGAGGTCGTCTGAGATGGAAATGCTGACACTGAATAACCTCCACAAGACCTTCAACCCCGGCACCGTCAACGAAAAGGTCGCCCTGAACGGCGTCAGCCTCCACATGGAAGCAGGCGACTTTGCGACCATCGTCGGCTCCAACGGCGCAGGCAAATCCACCATGTTCAATGCCATCACCGGCGGCTTCATTGCCGACGAGGGCAGTATCATTCTGGGCGGCGAGGACATCACCTTCGCGCCCGAGTTCCAGCGCAGCAAGGTCATCGGACACCTGTTTCAGGATCCCCTCAAGGGTACGGCCCCGAATATGACGATCGAAGAAAACCTCGCGCTGGCCTACCTCCGCGCCGGCACCGCGCCTCACGCCATCTTCTCGCGCATCTCTAAAAAGGACAAAGAGCTGTTCCGGGAAAAGCTGGCCCTCCTGAATATGGGTCTGGAAGACCGGATGAAACAGCCGGTCGGCCTGCTCTCGGGTGGTCAGCGTCAGGCCCTGACCCTGCTGATGGCGACCCTTGTCACCCCGAAGCTCCTGCTTCTCGACGAGCATACCGCCGCCCTCGACCCGGCAACGGCCGAGAAAGTCCTTGAGCTGACGAAGAGTATCGTCGCTGAAAAGAAGATCACCTGCCTGATGGTGACGCATAACATGCACCAGGCCCTTGAGCTTGGCAACCGCACCCTCATGATGGACGCTGGACGCATCGTCTTCGACGTCAAGGGCGAGGAACGCAGCAAGATGACAGTCGATGACCTGCTGGAAAAGTTCCGCGAAAACGCCGGAAAGCAGCTGGATAATGACCGCATCCTGCTGAGCAAAGTAGCCCTCTCAGACAAAGCCTGACGGCTTTGCCAGCTTATCCTCCTTTTGTCGCTTGCGCGACATCTCCCTCCGGCCAGAGGGAGTCTTTCAAAGGGAGAGCCTTTGGCAAGCCGGACAAGTTCAATCACATAACAAAAACAACCGGGCCTTGCGGTCTGGATTCACAGCATAGAACAAGTGAATCTGGACAACAGGGCCCGGTATTTTATGCAATAGAAAACTTTATTCAATCAGCGATATCTGACCGATACGCCAGTGGCTCCCCCTCTGGGGGAGCTGTCGCCGTAGGCGGCTGAGAGGGTTACATCTTTTCGGGAACGTTGATTTTGAACATGGTCAGGACGTTGAAGATGACGTTCTTGACGCCAATGCAGAGAGCCAGACGTGCCTGCTGAACAGCCGGGTCTGCGCCCTGAATACGGCAGTTGCCGTAGAAACGGTGGAACGCACTTGCAAGGTCGATGACGAAGCGGTTGATGCGGCTCGGGTCGTACTTCTCGGCCGCCATGACGATCTCCTGAGGGAA
This sequence comes from uncultured Faecalibacterium sp., assembly GCA_934548045.1. Taxonomy (GTDB): domain Bacteria; phylum Bacillota; class Clostridia; order Oscillospirales; family Ruminococcaceae; genus Faecalibacterium. Next base: position 78,237 of record CAKTEM010000005.1, read on the forward strand.
GGCCGCCAGCATCCGGATCAGGTCCATCTCGGAAGGCTCGGTCAGCAGGGAAGCGTCGACATTCTCGGCACCGGCAAAGCTGACGCCCTCGCTCTCCATCTTCTTGAGGATGGAGCAGATACGGGCGTGTGCATACTGGACGTAGTAGACCGGGTTGTCGTTGTCGGTCTTGACGGCCTGATCGAGGTCGAAGTCGATGCCGCTGCCTGCGTCGTGCATGTTAAACAGGAAGCGTGCGCTGTCGATAGGAACCTCTTCCAGCAGGTCGGTCAAGGTGATGGCGTTGCCGGTGCGCTTGGACATGCGGACGGGCTGACCGTCGCGCATCAGGTTGACCATCTGCATCAGCACGACGTCGAGCTGATCGCCGTCCAGACCGATGGCATCCATCGCGCCCTTCATACGGGCAACGTGGCCGTGGTGGTCTGCGCCCCAGACATCGATGGCCTTGACGAAGCCACGGGTCGCCAGCTTATTATAATGGTAGGCGATGTCGGCGGCAAAGTAGGTCGGGATGCCGTTGGCACGGACGAGGACTTCGTCCTTGGCTTCCTCTTCGGAGCCGTCATCGGTCTTCTTCTTGTTGACCGTGCCGTACTTGGCGGCATACTGTGCGCTACGGTACATGACAGCACCGTCCTCGGCCTTGTAGCAGGCACCCAGCTCCAGCAGCTTGTCAACGACAGCCATGACCGCACCGGACTCGTGCAGGGTGCTTTCGTGGAACCACACATCGTAGTCGATGCGGTACTTGCCGAGGTCGCGCTTCAGAGCGGCGATGTTCTTCGGCAGAGCGTAGGCCACCAGAGCGTCCTTCAGAGTGGCAAATGCTTCGCTCTCAAACAGGGTCTCCTCGTCCATGCCCTTGCAGGCTGCAACGTACTCGTCGCCGTGGATGTCGGCGAACTCACCGGCCAGAACTTTGATGTCGCCGCCCTGATAGCACTCCTTCGGCAGGGGATAAGTTTCCTCGCCGCAGAACTTCTGCAGGTAGCGGACAGCAAGGCTCTTGCCGAACTTCTGGATCTGGTTGCCGGCATCATTGATGTAGAACTCACGGGTCACATCATAGCCAGCCCAGTCGAGGACAGCGGCCAGACAGTCGCCCAGTGCGCCGCCGCGTGCGTTGCCCATGTGCATAGGGCCGGTGGGGTTGGCGGAGACGAACTCGACGTTGTACTTCGCGCCCTTGCCGTAATCGGTGCGGCCGTACTCCTTGTTTGCGCAGGAACCCAGAACCACGCTGGCCCAGAAGTTCTGCGACAGGAACAGATTGATGAAGCCGGGACCAGCAACCTCTACCTTGGAGAACACGCTGTTCTCGAGGGAGGGCAGGTGTGCCAGCAGAGCGTCAGCGATCATCTTCGGGGCCTTGCGCCAGGTGCGTGCGCCTGCCATCGCAATGTTGGAAGCAATGTCGCCGTTCTTGACGTCCGCCGGAATTTCGACAATAAAGGTAGGCAGCTCTGCCTCGGGCAGGGTGCCGTCGGCCATCGCTGCCTTTGCGGCCTCGCTCAGCAGTGCGCGCGCCTCGCTCAGCGCGGCCTGCCGGGGATTGTAGTTCTGGTAGGTCTTTTCAAAATCAGTCATAAATCAGATTCCTTTCCTCAATTCACATGTTGAACCGTCATTTCCAGCGTATTCCGGCTGATCATGCTGGCGTTGTCGGCATCCAGCAGATAGCTGAACTTCGCGTGGCCGCCCTTTTCGGTCAGACCGCACTCGATGCCGTCGCCGGTGACACCCAGCGTCAGGGAACCAACGTCCGTCTCGTAGTGGCAGAGGTTCCGCCGTCCGCGCTCGATCATCAGCTGGGCGTTGGCCGGGCCAAAGCGGAGCAGGGCGACCCGGCTGCCGTCCTCGGCAATTTTGATGGTCGTGGTACAGCCGTCAAAGCCGATGGTCTGGGTCTCCTTGTAGGAGATGTAGAAGCTGCCGTTCTTCTTGACGAGGCTTCCACGGGTCATCAGCTCGATGCGGTCGGCCTCTTCTTCCGAAGCGGAACCGGAATGTTCAAACTGCTCGACCGAGCTTTTGATCCGGATGATATAATCTTCGTTCAGTGGTTTGCTCACAGTTTTCGAGTCCTTATCAATATTTTTCGATGGCGATCTGCTCAATGGTGCCGCCCTTGTACTCGCCGAGGAACAGGTCCGCGGTCTGGGCAAAGCTGTCCGGTACATCGCTGACGTAGAAGTGCGCTTCTCCGGCCGGATGGTCGGCACGCAGACCCCGTTCGCCGAGCAGACGTTCCAGATGGTGCGCCGCCGTCTTTGCCGGGTCGACCAGCGTGACCTCACGCCCCATGAACTCGCCGATCATGGTCTTGAGCAGGGGATAGTGGGTGCAGCCGAGGATGAGAGTATCGACCCCGGCATCCCGGACCTCGGTCAGGTACTGGGCGATGACGAGCTTCGTCACCTGCTGTTTGTCCTCCGCGCTGTGGTCGACATAACCGGCCTCCACCAGCGGAACGAACAGCGGACAGGGCCGGGCGGTGATTTCCACACCTGGCACCAGCTTGCGGAGCAGCGTCTCATAGCTCCGGGAGCGGATGGTCGCCGCTGTGCCGATGACGCCGATCTTCCGGTTCCGGGTCACGAAAGCGGCTTCCCGGGCGGCGGCATCCACGACGCCGATGTATGGCACCGGGAGCTGTGCGGCTTCGGCGGCAGGATAGGTGCTGGACACCGTGCCGCAGGCCGCCATGATGCACTTGACATCCTTCGACAGCAGGAACGCGACGTCCTGCCGGGCATACTGTAAAATCGTCTCCGGGCTTCGGCTGCCATAGGGAACGCGGCCGGTATCGCCGAAATAGACGATGTTCTCGTGGGGCAGCCGCTTGCGCAGCTCCCGAACGCCGGTCAATCCGCCCAAACCGCTGTCGAAGACACCGATGGGGCGGTTATCCATGGTAGCGGTCCTTTCTCTCGAAGGCGAGCGAGATGAGCTGGTCGATGAGGGCCGGCACAGGGATGCCCTCATGCTCCATCAGCTTCGGATACATGCTGATGGAAGTGAAGCCGGGCAGGGTATTGATTTCATTGATTAAAACTTTGCCGGTGCCGCGCTCCACGAAGAAGTCACAGCGTGCCAGACCCTCGCAGTTCAGTGCGGTGTAGGCCATAGCAGCGTAAGTCTTGACCTCGTCCAGCTTCTCCTCGGGCAGGTGTGCCGGGATGACGGTCTGGCTGACGCCGTTCTTGTACTTGTCGTCGTAGGTGTAGAATTCCGCACCGGCCAGAACTTCGCCCGGACGAGTGGAAACAGCCGGGTCGGAGCCGATGACAGCGCACTCGACTTCCTGACCGTCGACGAAAGCCTCAAAGACCACCTTGCGGTCGTTCTCGAGGGCCAGCTTGATGGCGTCCTTCAGCTGGTCGCGATCGTTCGCTTTGGTGATGCCGACGCTGGAACCAGCGTTTGCCGGCTTGACGAAGATGGGCCAGCCCAGCTTTGCGATGGCACCATCACAGACGCTCTCGAGGTCGTTGTCGATCTCCCAACGGGTCGCGGACAGCCACTTGGTGTGGGGAACACCACTTGCGTCGAACATGGCGTTTGCCACGGCCTTGTCCATGCAGATGGCACTTGCCAGCACGCCGCAGCCGACGTAGGGGATGCCTGCCAGCTCCAGCAGACCCTGCACGGTGCCGTCCTCGCCCCACAGGCCATGCAGGACAGGGATGACGACATCGACGTGGATCTTCTCGACCTGACCGGCCGGGGTGAACAGGATCATGCCGTGGTCGGCACGGTCGGGGCTGAGGACGCAGGGCATGTTGCCGGCCAGCTCTTCCCAGCTGCCGTCTGCCATCTGCGCAGCAGTGGCCTCGGTGTACAGCCAGCGGCCCTCTTTGGTGATACCGATGGTCATCACTTCGTATTTGGAACGGTCGATGTTCGTGACGAACGTACCCACGGACACACGGCTGACTTCGTGTTCGCTGGACATGCCGCCGAACAGAAGCACAACGGTCATTTTATCTTCAGACTGCATCGTGAATCTCTCCTGATTGCATGGCGGCGCAAAAACACGCCGCCGGATTTTTTGATTTTAATAGGAATAACGATAAACACGCTTTATTATACAATATCTATGTCCGGGATGCAAGCAAAATACCCCTGCCGCACCCGAAAGCAGAGAAAAAACAAAAAACCTGAAAAAACGCAAAAAATACGCTTGACGAACAGAAAAAGACGTGATACAATGATAACACCTCTTTTGCGGGGTTATTAAGTGCGCCTGTTTTTTACGCGCCGTCCGCAATCCGAGGGAGGTTCAAAACAACCGTTATAATGGAGGTGTCAACAAATGACCGTTAAAATCACTCTGGCCTGCACCGAGTGCAAGCAGCGCAACTACAACACCACGAAGAACAAGAAGAACAACCCCGATCGTCTCGAGATGAAGAAGTATTGCCGTTTCTGCAAGAAGCACACCGTTCATCGCGAAACCAAGTAAGAAAGGCGGACGCATCATGGCAGACAAAACCGAGAAAAAGCCGGGCTTTGTGGCCAGAATGAAGGCCGCCGTGAAGAACTTTGGCAACAGCGTTTCCAAATTCTTCCGCGACTCGAAGAGCGAGTTGAAGAAGGTCGTCTGGCCCTCGAAAGAGGATGTCAAGACCAACACCATCGTCGTACTCGTCACTGTGGCGATCGCCGCGGTCGTGATGATCGCTCTGGACGCCATCTTCGGCGGCATCCTCGGCCTGATCATCGGCGCGTAATCATCTTGAAACGGAGGGTCAACCAAAATGGAAGAACAGTCCAATGAGGCTCTTTGGTATGTTGTGCATACCTATTCCGGCTACGAGAACAAAGTAGCGACGGACTTACAGACCATGGTGGAAAACCGCCGCCTGCAAGACCTGATCTGCGACATCAAGGTTCCGACCGAGATGGTCCCGGAAATCAAGGACGGCAAGGAGCGTATGGTGGAACACAAGCTGTTCCCCGGCTACGTTCTGGTCAAGATGGTCATGAACGACGATACCTGGTATGTCGTGCGCAACACGCGCGGCTGCACCGGTTTCGTCGGTCCTGCATCCAAGCCGGTTCCTCTTACCGCTGAAGAAGTGGAAAAGATGGGTGTTGAAAAGGCGGCTCCGCTGACCGTGGATTTCAAGGTCGGCGACACCGTGCAGATCACCGCAGGTCCTCTGGAAGGCTTTATGGGCCTTGTCGAGGGCATCGACACCGAGAGCTTCAAAGTCAAGCTCAAGGTCAACATGTTCGGCCGCGAGACTCCCGCAGAAGTGGATATCGGCCAGGTCGAGCTGCCGTAACCAATCGGCAAAACCGTTTACCAAGGTAAGACCGCAGTGCGGTTCTTATAGAGCGTGTGCATCGCGTACATGCTCGTGGGAGGCGTGGAGACACCACGCCGCAACTCACCACAGATTTTTGGAGGTGCATTTATTATGGCACAGAAAGTTACTGGCTACATTAAGCTGCAGATCGAGGCTGGCAAGGCAACTCCGGCCCCCCCTGTTGGCCCTGCTCTGGGTCAGAAGGGCGTCAACATCATGGCGTTCACCAAGGAGTTCAACGAGCGTACCAAGAACCAGATGGGTTATGTTATCCCCGTCGTCATCACCGTTTACGCTGACCGCTCCTTCAGCTTCATCACCAAGACTCCTCCGGCAGCCGTTCTGATCAAGAAGGCCGCTGGCATCAACACCGCTTCCGGCAAGCCCAACACCGAGAAGGTCGCTACTCTGACCGCTGCTCAGGTGGAAGAGATCGCTAAGACCAAGATGCCCGACCTGAACGCTGCTTCTCTGGAAGCTGCTTGCAGCATGGTCCGTGGCACCTGCCGCAGCATGGGCGTCACCGTCGAGGGCTGAGACATAAACCGTGGGAGGGCATAACACTGCCCGCATGACCACTTAGGAGGATATACAATGAAACATGGCAAGCACTATGTCGATGCTGCGAAGCAGATCGATTTTTCTAAGCTGTATGATATGAACGATGCTCTGGAGCTGGCTTGCAAGACCGCTTCCGCTAAGTTCGACGAGACCGTTGAGCTGCACGTCCGTCTGGGCGTTGATGGCCGTCACGCTGACCAGCAGGTCCGTGGCGCAGTCGTCCTGCCCAACGGCACTGGTAAGACTGTCCGCGTCTGCGCTATCGCTAAGGGCGCAGCTGCCGCTGCTGCTGAGGCAGCAGGTGCTGATATCGTTGGTGATGACGAGCTGATCGCACGCATCGCTGGCGGCTTCATGGACTTCGACGTCGTCGTTACCACCCCCGACATGATGGGCCGCGTTGGCCGTCTTGGTAAGGTCCTGGGCCCCCGTGGTCTGATGCCGAACCCCAAGGCTGGCACCGTTGCTCCGGATCTGGGCAAGGCTGTCACCGAGGCTAAGGCTGGTAAGATCGAGTACCGTCTGGACAAGCAGAACATCATCCATGTTCCTGTCGGCAAGGCATCCTTCGGTGCTGAGAAGCTGTACACCAACCTGGATACCGTCATGAGCGCAATTGCTAAGGCAAAGCCGGCTGCTGCAAAGGGTACCTACTTCAAGAGCGCAACCATCGCTACCACCATGGGCCCTGGCATCCGTCTCAACACCCTGAAGTACGGTGTCTGATTTTTCTGAAAAATTTCAGAAAACCTATTGACAACTCCGCACGTTTGCGGTAAAATAATCATGCTGTTTTTGAGACAGCAGGTGCTGGAGTCCAGCGTAAGGCTATGCCGCCTGCCGAGAAACGTGCGTAAAGTTGTTTTATGCCTCTTTCTCGACCAAGTGCGGGAAAGAGGCTTTTTTGATGCCGACTCCGGTTTTCGATACAAGTTTTTGAAACGAGGTGAAACCGAATGCCCAGTGCAAAGATTCTTTCTGAAAAGCAGGCTTATGTCGCTGATCTGAAGGCAAAGTTTGAGAGTGCGGTTTCCGGCTGCGTCGTCGCTTACGGCGGCATTAACGTCGAGAACGACACCAAGCTCCGTAAGGAGCTGCGTGAGGCAGGCGTCGATTATATGGTCGTGAAGAACACCATGCTGCGTCTGGCTGTTAAGGGTACCTCTCTGGAGGGCCTGGCTGAGCAGTTCAAGGGCGATACCGCTATCGCTTTTGCTCACGAGGAAGACCCCATGTCCGCTGCCCGCATCCTGTGCAAGTATCAGGATGGCGATAAGTCCAAGAAGTTCGTCGTCAAGGCTGGCTTCATGGAAGGCAAGGTCATGGACGCTGCCGAGACCAACGCCATCGCAAAGCTGCCCAACCGCGAAGGCATGCTGTCCATGTTTGCAGGCGCCCTCACCAGCACTCTGTCTGGTCTGGCCGTTGCAATGCAGGCTTATGCCGACAAGCAGGAGGAGCCCGCTGCCTGATCGCTGCGTGACTGCTGCTTAAACACTTGAAATCAACAAACAAAACCATTTATATTGGAGGGTTATTACCATGGCTTCTGAGAAGATTACTGCCATCATCGACTCCGTCAAGGAGCTGTCCGTTCTGGAGCTGAAGGAACTGATCGACGCTTACTGCGAAGAGTTCGGTGTTTCCGCTGTTGCTGCTGCTGCTCCCGCTGCTGCTGGTGCTGCTGCTGCCGCTGAGGAAGAGAAGACCGAGTTCGACGTCATCCTGGCTGAGGCTGGCGCAACCAAGATGCAGGTCATCAAGCTGGTCAAGGAGATCACCGGTCTGGGCCTGAAGGAAGCTAAGGCTATCGTTGACGGCGCACCCAAGGCTGTCAAGGAGAAGGCTTCCAAGGCTGAGGCTGAGGACATCAAGAAGAAGCTGGAAGAGGCTGGCGCAAAGGTCGAGATCAAGTAATTTGATCCCCCTGAACGTTCTTTCTTGAATTCTTAATTCTTGAAAATGAGGCACTCTCGTCGAAAGACGGGGGTGTCTTTTTTGTTTATTGTGGCATTGCGAAGCAATGACGGAGAGGTTGGATAAGAGCTTTTGAAACGCTTCTTGACAATTACAATATAAAGTGATATGATTTTGATATCACAAAGAACCACTTCCGACCCGTTAAGGAGGGATTATTATGGAAGAGAAGATTCTGCAAACCAAGAAGAACGGCATGGCAATGCTTTTGCTGACCCTGCTGGGCTACGTTGTCGCAATTGCCGCATTTATTTACGGCATCGTACAGGACAGCACTGTACTGGGCGTCATTTTGATTGTCGCATCGATTATTTATGCAATCATCGGTATTTTCCTGTTCTGCGGCCTGAAAGTCCTGAAGCCGCAGGAAGCATTGGTACTTACCCTGTTCGGTGACTACATCGGTACCCTGAAAGGGCAGGGTTTCTACTGGGTCAACCCCTTCTGCACGGCAGTCAACCCGGCCGCAGGCACCAAGCTGAGCCAGAGCGGTGACGTTAACAGCGGTGAAAACGCAATGGCGGCCATGTTCAAGGGCAGCAATACCCAGAACACACAGGCTGTGCTGGAAAGCACCAGCAAAAAGATCTCCCTCAAGATGATGACCCTGAACAACTCCCGTCAGAAGATCAACGACTGCCTTGGCAATCCGGTCGAGATCGGCATTGCGGTCATCTGGCGTGTGACCGATACCGCAAAGGCTGTCTTCAATGTGGACAACTACAAAGAGTATCTCTCTCTGCAGTGTGACAGTGCACTCCGCAATGTCGTCCGCATCTATCCTTATGACGTCGCTCCCAATGTGGACACCACCGGCGACGGTGTGGCCGATGAGGGAAGCCTGCGTGGCTCTTCCGAAATCGTGGCAAAGCGTATCCAGGACGAAATTCAGAAAAAGGTCGCCGATGCCGGCATTGAGATCGTCGAAGCACGCATCACCTATTTGGCATACGCTCCCGAAATTGCGGCAGTCATGCTCCAGCGTCAGCAGGCAAGTGCTATCATCGACGCACGCAAGATGATCGTCGACGGCGCAGTCGGCATGGTGGAAATGGCTCTCGACCGTCTCAGCGAAAACAAGGTCGTCGAACTGGATGACGAGCGAAAGGCAGCAATGGTCTCGAATCTTCTGGTGGTGCTGTGCGGCAACCGTGACGCGCAGCCCATCGTGAACAGCGGTAGCCTCTACTGATGGCAGAGCCGAAAAAGCAGGTCCCACTCCGTCTGAATGCGAAGCTCTACGATGCCATTGCTGCCTGGGCAGAGGATGACTTCCGCTCGGTGAACGGTCAGATCGAGTATCTCCTCACCGAGTGCGTCCGTCAGCGGAAGAAGAACGGTAAGTATGTCTCCGACCAGATCGATGTGCCGCCGGAACTGGATATCAAATAATAGCCCTCTCAGTCACCTTCGGTGACAGCTCTCCCAAAGGGAGAGCCTTTGGCAAATCGGTGCAGTCTGCAAAAGACGTACGAAGTTTCTACAAAAGATAAAAGAAGATAGCCCTGCTGTCTCGGTTCAGATACTTCTGAATCCAGTCCGCAGGGCTGTTTTGGTTATATGGTTGCTGGTGGGAACAGCAAGGCCATCGCTTTTGCGTGAAATGGTTTCTTTTCGATTTGTTCAGACTTGCCCGGCACGCCAGTGGCTCTCCCTTTGGGAGAGCTGTCGAGCGATGCGAGACTGAGAGGGCGAGGATGCAAAATGAAAGCCATATTTTGCAAACCTGTCAAAATAGACACATTTCTGTGCAAGTACAGGAAATGTTTGTTAATAAATTATCTATCCCTTGTCCTTGCAATACACACGTTTTTTGTTTATAATAAAGGTACAGGGGCCAAAAGCCCCGAGAGCGAGCGAAATTCGATTCCGAGAAAAGAATTGAGAGGAGATAATTACCATGGGTTTAGGTAAGAAGACGATCGACGATCAGAATTACTGCGGCAAGAAGGTGCTTGTCCGCTGCGATTTCAACGTTCCGATGAAGGACGGCGTCATCACCAATGAGAACCGTATCAATGCGGCTCTGCCCACCATCCAGAAGCTCATCAACGACGGCGCAAAGGTCATCCTGTGCAGCCACCTGGGCAAACCCAAGAACGGCCCCGAGGCAAAGTTCAGCCTGGCACCGGTCGCAGTTGCCCTGAGCGCAAAGCTCGGCAAGAATGTTGTCTTCGCAGATGACGACAATGTTGTCGGCGAGAACGCAAAGGCTGCTGTTGCTGCCATGAACAACGGCGACGTTGTCCTGCTCCAGAACACCCGTTTCCGCAAGGAAGAGACCAAGAACATGCCTGAGTTCTCTCAGGATCTGGCTTCTCTGGCAGACGCTTATGTTGACGACGCATTCGGCAGCTGCCACCGCGCACACTGCTCCACCGCAGGCGTCACCGACTACATCAAGGATACCGCTGTTGGTTACCTGATGGAGAAGGAGATCAAGTATCTGGGCAATGCAGTCAACGATCCTGTCCGCCCCTTCACCGCAATTCTGGGCGGCGCAAAGGTTGCAGACAAGCTGAACGTTATCTCCAACCTGCTCGAGAAGGTCGATACCCTCATCATCGGCGGCGGCATGGCTTACACCTTCGTCAAGGCTCAGGGCTACGAAGTCGGCAAGAGCCTGTGCGATGACTCCAAGCTGGACTACTGCAAGGAGATGATGGCAAAGGCGAAGGAGAAGGGCGTCAAGCTGCTCCTGCCTGTCGATACCGCTTGCGTTGCAAACTTCCCCGACCCCATCGACGCTCCGGTCGAGACCACCATTGTTCCTGTCACCCAGATCCCGGCTGACATGGAGGGCTGCGACATCGGCCCCGAGACCATGAAGCTCTTCGCTGACGCTGTTAAGGCTTCCAAGACTGTTGTCTGGAACGGACCTATGGGCGTCTTCGAGAACCCGACTCTGGCAGCTGGCACTCTGGCAGTTGCAAAGGCTATGGCTGAGAGCGACGCTACCACCGTTATCGGCGGCGGCGACAGCGCAGCAGCTGTCCAGCAGATGGGTCTGGGCGACAAGATGACCCACATCTCCACCGGCGGCGGCGCATCTCTGGAGTATCTGGAGGGCAAGGAGCTGCCCGGCATCGCAGTTATCCAGAACGCATAAGTTTTCAAGTAGCATCCTGACAGGTGCGGCGGCAGTTTCGCCGCCGCACTTTTGTTTTTTGTAGAGTGCGTTTTTCCGCCGCAGGCGGAAAAACATTTCAACAACAAATAAAGAAGTAGAGGAGAACACTACAATGGATAAGGCAAAGCGCAAGGCCATTATTGCTGGCAACTGGAAAATGAACAAGACCGCGACCGAGGCTGCAAAGCTGGTCGACGAGCTGATCCCTGCCGTCAAGGACGCAGGCTGCGAGGTCGTCATCTGCACCCCGTACACCGATCTGGTGACCGCTGTCGAGAAGACCAAGGGTACCAATATTCACGTCGGTGCTGAGAACGTCCACTTCGAGAAGTCCGGCGCATTTACCGGCGAGATCAGCGCAGATATGCTGGTCGATCTGGGCGTCGAGTACGTCATCGTCGGCCACTCCGAGCGTCGTCAGTACTTCGCAGAGACCGACCAGACCGTCAACAAGCGCGCTCTGGCTGCTCTGAACGCTGGCCTGAAGGTCATCATCTGCGTCGGCGAGAGCCTGCAGCAGCGTGAAGAGGGTGTCACCGAGGAGCTGGTCCGTATGCAGACCAAGATCGCTCTGCGTGATGTCACCGCTGAGCAGATGGCAAATGTCGTCATCGCTTACGAGCCCATCTGGGCCATCGGCACCGGCAAGACCGCTACCGCTGAGCAGGCTGAGGAAGTCTGCGCTCAGATCCGCAAGGTCATCGGCGAGGTCTACGGCGAGGCAGTCGCAGAGGCTACCACCGTCCAGTACGGCGGCAGCATGAACGCAAAGAACTGCGAAGAGCTGCTGAGCAAGAAGGATGTCGACGGCGGCCTGATCGGCGGCGCATCCCTCAAGGCTCCGGATTTTGCAGTCATCGTCAACGCTGCAACCAAGGGCTAAGTTGAAATTTTTAAGGAGTAAATACCAATATGTCCAAAAAACCTGTTCTTCTGTGCATCATGGATGGCTTCGGCTGGACGCCGAACGAGACTTACGGCAACGCTGTCGCAGCCGCAAACAAGCCTTTCATTGATTCGCTGATGGCAAAATACCCCATGACGACCATCGACGCTTCCGGCATGGCAGTCGGCCTGCCCGACGGTCAGATGGGCAACTCGGAAGTCGGCCACACCAACATGGGCGCAGGCCGCATCGTGTATCAGCAGCTCACCCTGATCACCAAGTCCATCCGTGACGGTGAGATGCTCAAGAACCCCGTCCTCGTCAAGAATATGAAAGCTGCCATCGACGCAGGCAAGGCCATCCACCTGATGGGTCTGGTCGGTACCGGCGGCGTTCACAGCCACGCGGACCACTGGTTCGGCGTGCTGGAAATGGCAAAGCACATGGGCGCGACCGAGGTCTATCTGCACTGCATCACCGATGGCCGTGATACCGACCCTCACGCCGGCAAGGGCTTCCTCGCTGACCTGCAGGCAAAGCTGGATGAGTTGGGCATCGGCAAGATCGCCAGCGTCAGCGGCCGTTACTACGCAATGGATCGCGATAACAACTGGGATCGCGAGGAGAAGGCTTATGCTGCTTTCGTTTACGGCGAGGGCAACCACGCCGCAAACGCACAGGAGGCCATCGAGGCTTCCTATGCAGCCGACAAAACCGACGAGTTCGTTCTGCCCTGCGTCACCTGCGAGGGTGGCCGTGTGCAGGATGACGACACCGTCATCTTCATGAACTTCCGCCCGGACCGCGCTCGTCAGATGACCCGTATCTTCTGCGACGACGCCTTCACCGGCTTCGAGCGTCGCGGCGGCCGCAAGCATGTCAACTATGTATGCATGGCCGAGTACGACGCAACGATGCCCAACTGTGAGGTCGCATATCCTCCCGTTGAGCTGAAGAACGTTCTGGGTCAGTACCTGTCCGAGAACGGCAAGACCCAGCTCCGCATCGCTGAGACCGAGAAGTACGCTCACGTCACCTTCTTCTTCAACGGCGGCGTCGAGGCTCCCTATGAGGGCGAAGACCGCTGCGTCATCCCCAGCCCGAAGGTCGCGACTTACGACCTGAAGCCCGAGATGAGCGCACCCGAAGTCGCTGCTGAGTGCAAGGCTCGCATCGAGAGCGGCAAGTACGATGTTATCATCCTCAACTTCGCAAACTGCGACATGGTCGGTCATACCGGCGTGTTTGAGGCTGCTGTCAAGGCCGTTGAGGCTGTCGACAAGGCTGTTGAGGAAGTCGTCACCGCTGTCCTGAATGTAGGCGGCTGTGCGTTCCTGACCGCTGACCACGGCAACGCTGAGAAGATGAAGAACCCGGACGGCACTCCGTTCACGGCTCACACCACCAATGTGGTTCCCTTCGTCGCCATCGGCTGCGGCGATGTCAAGCTCCGCGAGGGCGGCTGTCTGGCAGATATCGCTCCTACTATGCTGCCCTATATCGGCCTGCCTGTTCCGGCAGAGATGACCGGCAAGAGCATCATCGTGGAGTAATTTCACGGTCTTCTCATTGAAAATCTGAACCCCAAAGCCATCGCAGTTACACGACTGCGGTGGCTTTTCTGCGTATGTGAAATATTTTCCAAGGCCAGCGTTGACAGCCCGGACCAATGCGGTATAATGATAATGAGAAAAAATGCTCGGAAAAGTAGAAGACTGGTGTTTTGAGGGGAAGTTTTATTGATGAAGGATGCACGCTGCGACCAGTACATTGAAAATCTGCGAAAGGTCCGCGCGCTTTCAAAGCCGGAGTTTGAGCCGGGAACGGATGCACAGGTGGTGCTGGACACCATCCAGAAAAACGCATCCGAATCGTTTTTGCTGATGAAGGAGAGCAACCAGATTTTGAACGAGCTGGTCTACTCCCGAAAGGCTGAAGACCTGACCGATGAGGACATCGACGAGCTGCAGGAGTTTGCCGGAAAACTGTTCTCCTATTCAAACAGTGAGGATGACGGCATTGCATATAAAATCCACTGTCTGCTGTTGGAAGCGGCCAGACTGCGTGGAGATGCCCCGTTCATTATCCGTGAGCTGTACAACTGTGGTGTGACGCTCTATTATCTGAACATCAAGAGTGACCGGGTGGGCGTCAATCCCTTTGGAAAACGAATTCGCGCCTATTTTGAAGAGGGAGCGCAGTATATCAGCCGCTATGAGGAGTTGGACGTCAAGACGCGCGGCTTTATCATCCGCTGTCTCGGCAACAGCAAGATGACTCTGCCAAGAAAAAGCTATGCGTCCTGCCGCGTTTACATGGATATCTTCGACCATGCAATGGCGATCATGACCGACCCTTATTATCGGCAGCTGAACCCGGAAATGCCGTGGGAAAACTTCATTTACTCCATGTACATGGACCAGCTCAGTATTCTGCCCTATCTGCGAGAAAACGACGATCCGGAGATCGCCGCAAGAGTTTATGAAGCGGCAAAATATGTCTATGAAAAGTGCGGAGAAAACAAGGGCGAGGAAGCCCGTCTCCAGAACTGGCGCGTGAATTATTTCTACTGGGTGGCCCAGTATCACACCGGGCGCAGAACAGCTCGCAGTCTTATGGAGACAGTGCTGAGTTCGTTCGAGCGAGTCGACCATGCGGATTTCACGTCGACGGGAGTGAACAATAATCTGAAGCTGCCGAGTTACATGTATCATTGTATTCAACTTCTTGACCCGGAAGACCGGGCAGAATTGGACAAGCGCATCAAGGACAGCAAGCGGTGCTGTCTGGAATATCTGGACAAGATGCCGGCTACCCGGTATCCACAGCTGGCAAGTGTTGCCGTGACAGATTTGGTGGAGACTCTCCCGGCGATAGAGAAAACAAACAACAGGGGAAGTTTGAACTACATTCTGGCGGCACACCGCCCGACTTATGTTCACTCGCTGATGGTCGCTTACCTGACCCGGCTTTTTATCGCAGAACTGCTGAAAAAACATCCGGAAAAGCTCGTCGGCCTGATGGGATATCAGACCGTGGAAGAGCTGCAGACCCACACAGAAAAAATCTGCGAGATGGCTTATGAGTGCGGCCTGTACCATGACCTCGGCAAATGCTTAGTGATTATGTATATCAGCACGAACTCTCGCCGACTGCTGGATGAAGAGTTCGACTGTATCCAGTGGCACCCGGTGTTCGGTTATGACCTGCTGGCGCAGATCGGCCACCGGGAGGATCTGGGGCAGGCGGCACTGTACCACCACCGCTTTTACGATGAGACCGGCGGCTACCCGAAAAACTATGGCAGCTGCCTGCCGGAGATGAAAGCCATCGTCGACGTGCTGAACGTCACCGACTCGCTGGACGCCGCCACGGATAATATCGGCCGCTGCTATATGGAGGCAAAGCCCATTGATGCCCTCATCGGCGAGTTCCGCGCCCAGAAAGGCACCCGTTACGCACCCTATGTCGTCGACCTCTTCGATGACCCGTCCTTCACCTCCGGCGTGAAAGAAAACCTGAATAAAGCCCGGAAACAGGTCTACCTGCAGGTCTATGAGGTGGCCGAAGAACAAAACGCAGAAGTGTGAACCCACACCGAGAAACAAATCAGACAGGAGGTATTATCATGAAACGTGTATGGATGACCGCAGCGGCTGCGGTGCTGGCCCTCAGCGTGCTGGCCGGTTGTAGTGGAGTGGATTATCCCTCTTCCTCTTCACCGTCCTCTCGCCCCAATGGCACCGGCAGCAGCACCACCACCGGCCAGAACCCCGGGAATGGGAATTCTGGTGGCTCGAACAGTTCAAGCAGTTCGTCGTCAAGCTCTGCCAGCTCGAAACCAGAAGAGACGACGCCGTGGAAGTATCGGAGTTATGGTGGTGACGGCGTTACGATAACGGGTTATGACGGCGAGCTGGCCGGTGACGTTACCATCCCGAGTAAAATCGGAAACTATACGGTCACTGGTATCGAAAATAATGCCTTTGACGGCAACGAGAAAATCACATCCTTGACGGTTCCCGGTACGGTGACAAGTATCAGTCAGTATGCGTTCCGTGGCTGTACAAATTTGAAAAAGGTAACCTTGCAGGAAGGCGTGGAGTCCATCGGATACCTTGCATTTGCCAGATGCACGAACCTTACGGAAGTGAACCTTCCTTCTACCATCAACTATATCGAGAACCTTGCGTTCAGAACGTGTACCAGTCTGGAACAAATCGTTATCCCGGAAAACACCAAGGGTCGGGAAACGAAGATCCAGCACTGCGCATTTGAGTATTGCTCCAAACTGAAGAAAATCTACCTTCCGAAGACGCTGAAAAAGATTGATAACCCGTTTACTGGTGATACCAGCGTGGACTATATCTATTACGGTGGAACCAAAGAAGACTGGGAAAATATCAGCATATCGGATTATAGTATTGATGCTGCCACAGTGATTCTGTATAAGCAGAAGCCGGAAAGCATCAATGTCACGCCGTCGGATGAGGACTTGGCGGCAGACAATGATGCAGGTGACCCAAATGCAGATGCGATGCTTTATGAGTTCCGTCAGGATGTTCTGAAAGCATTTAATATCCGCCGTGCCAAGGCAGGCTTGAAGCCGTTCAGAATGAATATAAAGCAACTGAATGAAATCGCACAGCAGAAGAGTGAAGACCAGACGGGAACATTCAATGTATATGAGACTATGAATCAGAATAAACTATACGGTTCAAAGGCGTATACATGGGGCGGATTTGCTTATCGTGAGTTGGTGAAAATGCAGAACGACGATTGGTTCCCAGACTTAGTGTTGAGTGAAAAATATAAGGCAATCGGTGTTGGTTTGTGTGATGGTGAATGGTGTATCATCTTCATCGGATAACACGATATAACCCATAACGAACAAGAGGCCGCTGCAAGCACTGCAGCGGCCTCTTTGCTATGCTGTTGTTAAGTGTTCGACTCCGCCTTGGCTTTCTCAAAGAACGCCTTGATTTTGTCGATTTGGATCTCTGCGACGGCCCGGCCGGTGTCGTACACCCGGCGGAGCTGTTTCGGGTCGCGCTCCATGGCACCGATTTCCAAAGGAATTGGCGGACGGATGACGTAATCCTGCCCGGCCTGTTCCAGCATCGAGATGTAGGAAAGCGTCTCGTTGTACCGCTCGTGGCGGTCGGCGACGGCTTCCACAAAGGCAGGGTGGCGGAAATATTTTGCCCGGATGGCAGGCAGGAACTGGTTCTTTTTCTTGACGAAGCCCTTGGGCTGGGTCAGGATGATGAGGTTCCGCTTGTAGCCGATGGACTCGAAGAAGCGGACGGGGATCGAGTCGGCCACGCCGCCGTCCAGCAGGGAATAGTGGCCGATCTTGACGATCTTGGCTGCCAGCGGCATGGACGCCGAAGCCTCCATCCACTGGATGTCCTCGGCGTCACCGGTGCGGCATTTGTGGTAGATGGGGTCGCCGGTCCGGACGTCGGTGCAGACGACAAAAAAATCCATGGGCGAGGTGCGGAACGCCTCGGCGTTGAAGGGATCCAGCTTTTCGGGCACATCGTGGTAGCAGAACTGCTCGCTGTACAGGTTGCCGGTGCGGATCAGGTTCTTAAAGCTGGCATATCGCTTGTCGTTGCAATACTCGGTGTTGTAGCGGATGGTGCGCCCGATTTGGTGGGATTTGTAGTTGCAGCCGAACACCGCGCCAGCCGAAACGCCGATCGCGCCGTCTGCCTCGATGCCGTGTTCCATCAGCACATCCAGGACGCCTGCGGTGAACATACCGCGCATCGCACCGCCCTCCATGATCAATCCTGTCTTCATATACCATAACTCCTTCTTCTCAAACGTGCCGCGCCCACAGTAGCGGCAGCACTCCGGGCGGAGCCTTCCACCCGTGCTTGCTTACAGTATACTCAAAATTTTTAAGAAAACAAGAGAGAAAAATCTAAATCCTATCCGCATGGGCAGCAGAGTTTTTGAAATTTTCGCAAGAGTCATACTTTTGCAAGAACTGCGTAAAATCGAGGAGAACTTTTTGTCAGATTTCGGCAGGAAAAGGCTTGCCAAAGCAGGCCGGATTCGGTATACTAGGTGAAATAAAAAGGAAATATGAGCTTGGAGGAGACAAAAGACTATGAAACTGCTGGAAGATCGTATCCGAAAAGATGGCATTGTCCGCGAGGGCAACGTGCTGAAGGTGGACAGCTTCATCAACCACCAAATGGACATTCCGCTGTTCCGGGAGATGGCCCGGGAGTGGAAACGCCTGTTCGACGGCAAGCCCATCAACAAGGTGCTTACCATCGAGGCCAGCGGCATCGGCGTCGCCGCCGTGGTCGCCAGCGAGTTCAATGTTCCGGTGGTCTTCGCCAAAAAGTCGATGAGCATCAACCTCGACTACAACAACTACGAAACCAAGATCGAGTCCTTCACCCACAAGAAAATTTACAACGTCATCGTCTCCAAAAAGTTCCTGACGCCGGATGACCATCTGCTCATCATCGACGACTTCCTTGCCAACGGCTGCGCCCTGATGGGCCTGCTGGAACTGGCAAATGAGGCAGGCGCGACCGTCGAGGGCATCGGCATCGCCGTCGAAAAGGGCTTCCAGCAGGGCGGCGAACTCATCCGCAGCAAGGGCTATCAGCTCGAGAGCCTCGCCATCGTCGATTCGATGGACAGCACTACCGGCGAGATCAAGTTCCGCGAGCAGCCGCATCAGAATTGAAAATAGAATGGATTTCTCAAAGAGGTATGACCGTCGGGCCGTACCTCTTTTTTCATGCCCCGTCAAAGCTGTCGCCGTCCTCCGGTAGCTCAGCCGCAGTCTCAGCGGAAGAAGAGGGCTGTTCGGTGCTGGCACGGGGAACACCGCGGTAAACGAGGGTCTGCTCAAGGACTTCAGCGCAGACCGGTGCCGACAGACTACCGCCGGCGGTGGTCCAGCTGTGCGGCTCATCCAGACAGACAAGGCAGAGAAACTGTGGGTCGTCGATGGGCGCAACGGCCACAAAGCTGGCGATACGGGCCTTTTCGTCGTCGCTGTCCAGCTTCTGGCTGGTGCCGCTCTTTCCGCCGACCCGGTAGCCGGCGATCTGGGCGTTCCGTCCGCCGCCGTTCAGGACGACCGACTCCATCATGGTGCGCATGGTAAGGCTGGTCTCTTCTTTCAGCACCCGGCGAGTGCAGACCGGCTCGATGTGGTCGATGACCTCACCATCCGGTGCAAGGATGTCCGACACGACGTAGGGCTTCATCAGCTTTCCGCCATTGACGACGGCGCAGACCGCCGCCGCCATCTCGAGGTAAGAGATCTTACTGCTCTGCCCGAAGGCGCAGGATGCCAGCTCGACCGGCCCCATCCGGTCGGCGGTATAGTAAAGGCTCTTTTTCGGTTCGGCAGGCAGGTCGATGCCGGTAGGAACACGCAGGCCGAACGCGGCAAAGTAGTCGCAGAACGCTTCTTTTCCCAGCCGTGCGCCGATTTGGATGAAACTCTGGTTGCAGGAGTTTTCGAGTGCCTGCGTGACCGTCTGTGCGCCGTGCCGCTTGTGGTTGGCACAGTGAAACCGCGTTCCGGCAACGGAGATGGATTCGCCGCAGTAGAAGCTGGAACTCTTTCGGATAACTCCGGCGTCCAGCGCGGCGGCGCAGGTGATGAGCTTGAAGACGCTTCCCGGCTCGTACAGGTCGCTGACGGCCTTGTTCCGCCACTGGGTCTGCTGGGCGAGTTGTAAAGCGGCGGCCCGGGCTTCTCCCGAAAGCCCATCGACCTGTTCTCGCGCGGCTTTGTCGTAGATGACGCGCGGCTGGTTCGGGTCGTAGGCCGGTGTGGTGGACATTGCAAGCACCGCGCCGGTGTTGACGTCCATCACGATCCCCACCGCCCGGGCCGCGACGTGATGCTCTTTCACCGCGTAGCTCAGCGCGTTTTCGAGATAGTGCTGGATGTTCGCGTCGATGGTCAGCCGCAGTCCGTCGCCCTCGGTCGGGAAACGCTCGGTCTCGTAGCTCTGTTCCAGCGTGTAACCCCACGCGTTCACAGCGGTCAGAACAACGCCGTTTTCCCCGGTCAGCAGGTCGTCGTATCGCAGTTCCAGCCCGGAGACGCCGGCGTTGTCCACATTGGTGAACCCGAGGACGGACGCCAGAAATTCCCCCTGTGGATACCAGCGTTTCGAGTCCTGATTGATGCGGATGCCGGTGATGCCGTTCTCCTCGCAGAAATCCCGTACCCGGTCGGCCATTTCCCGTTCGACCCGGTAGCGGAGAAGGCAGTCGTTGGAACGCCGGTCGCTGAACTTTTCCAGCAGTTTAGCTTCGTCCAGTTCCAGAATCTCGGCCAGTCCGTGCGCGGCGAGGGCGAGTTTGTCTTCCGGCATCTCCCGTGGCGAGGCCCGGAGAGTCCAACAGCTGCTGTTTGCGGCCAGAAGGACACCGTCCGCGCTGTAGATTTTTCCACGGTCAGCCGGAACCACGGTGTCGCGCAGCTGCTGCCCGAGTGCGCGGTCGGTGTACCAGCCCTCACTGCGCAATTGCAGGAAAAACAGCC
Source organism: uncultured Faecalibacterium sp. (assembly GCA_934548045.1). Classification (GTDB taxonomy): domain Bacteria; phylum Bacillota; class Clostridia; order Oscillospirales; family Ruminococcaceae; genus Faecalibacterium. The sequence goes on from CAKTEM010000005.1 coordinate 98,648, forward strand.
GCACCGCCAGCCCGAACGCGACGGCGCAGAAAAGCGCGGTGATGATGCGTGCGCGGTGTCGGAAGCTCTGTTCCGGCAGAGTGCGGAGTTCAGACATGGCGGCACCTCCTTCGGGTCAATTTTATGTGCTGTTCCGCGCAAAAATGACTGTCAGGATGTCCGGGTGCGTATAATAAGGGGCAGGAGGAATGTCCATGGAACATGCGATGCTTCGCGCCCAGCACACAAAACGCCGCTCCCTCGTCCGCCGCCTGCCTGCGATGGACCTGCCGTTTCTGGTGCTGGTGCTGACCCTTGTGGGCTTCGGTCTGGTGATGCTGTACAGCGCGTCCAACGCCGTGGCCCTCTACCGGCGCGGCGACGCCTTTGCCTATCTCCGACCGCAGCTGCTGTATGCCGCGCTGGGGCTGGTCGGCATGTGGCTCGCCAGCCGGGTGGATTACCACATCTTTCATAAACTGGCCTGGCCGCTGCTGGCACTTTCGCTGATTTTGCTGGTGGCGGTGCTTTTCATGCCCGAGTATAACGGCTGCAAACGCTGGCTCGTCCTGCCCGGACTGGGAACGCTTCAGCCCAGTGAGATCGCAAAATTCGCGGTCGTGCTGGTGTTTTCCCACATCATTTCGCTGAATCACGACCGGATGGGGCAGTTTGTGGTGGGCGTCCTGCCGTTCATGCTGGTGCTGGGCGTCGTGGCGGCTCTGATGCTGCTGGAACCCCATCTCTCCGGTACCCTGCTGATTCTTGGTATCGGGGCCGTGCTGATGTTCGTCGGCGGCACCGGACTGCGCTGGTTCGTGCTGGCCGGTGTCAGCGGCATTGCGGCCATCAGCGCGGCGGTCGTCATCATGCCCGACCTCGTGCCGTATGCGGCCGACCGGCTCAACTCGTGGGTCGACCCCTTCGCCGACCCCTTGGGCGACGGCCACCAGACCATCCAGAGTCTGTATGCCATCGGTTCCGGCGGCGCGACCGGTCTGGGCTTAGGCAACAGCCGGCAGAAACACCTCTTCGTGCCGGAACCGCAGAACGACTTCATTTTTTCCATCGTCTGCGAGGAGCTGGGTTTTGTGGGGGCCTGCGTGGTCGTCCTGCTCTTTGTCCTGCTGCTCTGGCGCGGCATCACGCTGGCGGCGCAGGCACCCGACCGGTTCGGCGCGCTGCTCGTGGTCGGGTTCACGGTTCAAGTCGCGCTGCAGGCCGTGCTGAATGTCGCCGTCGTTACCAACACCATCCCAAACACCGGCATCAGCCTTCCGTTTTTCTCTTCCGGCGGCACCAGTCTCATGATGCTGCTGGGTGAGATGGGCATCGTCCTCTCGGTCTCCCGGGGCGAGACCTGAGAAATAAACCCACAAATTCAGTTCTGTCTGTCCGTGGTACATTTTTTGCCCGTTTTGCATAGCCTGAGGTATCTTTTGCGGAATGGGGGCTGCGGATATGGCAGAGAACACGACCTTCATCAAGGTGACAGGCGGTCGGCCGCTGAACGGAGCGGTTCGCATCCCGGCGGCGAAAAACAGCGTGCTGCCGCTCCTTGCAGCAACTCTTCTCTGTCAAGGCCCGGTGCGCCTGCGCGCGGTGCCGCGCCTGTCCGACGTGGCGTGCAGCCTGTCACTGTTAAGAGGTGCCGGGATGGAGACGCAGTGGCAGAACGGCGATGTGCTGGTCTCGGGAACACCCTGCAACAGCACTCTTCTCGGCGAAACAGCGGCACAAATGCGCGCATCCGTCCTCTTCTGCGCGCCGCTGCTGGCACGGCTGGGCCGGGCGGAGACGGCACTGCCCGGCGGATGCAAAATCGGCGCAAGACCCATCGACCTGCACCTGTCTGGTCTGGCGCAGATGGGCGTCCGGGAGCTGGATGCAGGCCCCGGTCGGCTGGTGCTGACAGCTCCTTCCGGGTTACATGGAGCGGAGATAACTCTCCGCTTCCCGAGTGTCGGCGCGACCGAAACCCTGCTTCTGGCGGCAGTCTGTGCAAACGGAACAACGATTTTGCGCGGAGCGGCGCGAGAACCGGAGATCACAGACCTTGCAGATTTCCTCAACCGGTGCGGCGGACAGATCAGGGGTGCAGGCAGTTCGGCCATCCAAATCGAGGGCAGACGCACCCTTTCCGGCTGTGTGTTCTCGCCGCTGCCCGACCGGATCTTTGCCTCGACGCTAGCCTGTGCCGCTGCCACCGCCGGAGGCCGGGTGGAATTGGCCGGTTGTCCGCCCTCTCTCTATGCTCCGGTGCTGGAAATTCTGGAACAAATGGGATGCCGGGTCGAACGGGCTGCGGAGGGCGCGCAAATTTCCCGATTTGGACGATTGTACGGTGCAGGAAGGGTGTTCACCGGGGTCTATCCGGCCCTTGCCACCGATGCCGCTCCGCCTCTTGCGGCGGCAATGCTCTGCGCCGAGGGAGAAAGCAGCATCGAGGACGTGATTTTTGAGCGGAGATTCGTCTGCGCCGAAGGTTTTTTACGACTGGGCGGAAATGTCTGGGTGGATGGGCGGACGCTTCATCTCCGTCCGGCAAGGGCCGGGAACGGCATCCTGTACGGCGCGCAGCTGGATGCGCCCGACCTGCGAGGCGGTGCTGCGCTGGTGCTGGCGGCACTGGCGGCACGGGGGACCAGCTTTGTCCGGAATCCGGAGTACATCGACCGGGGATATGCAGATTTTACGGAGATTTTAGCGTCTCTTGGAGGACGAATTTGCCGGGAAACACGGCCAGAAGTTGCCCGTATGAAAAAAAGACCCTCAAAAAAGTAAATTTGTCTTGCAATCGGAGCCAAAAGATGATACGATACAGTTGTATAGTTGTACTATGAGACTATTCTGCGCAAATGGCAATCGGCGCAGGTTTACGATATCATCCGATGGAGGACAAAAGTTATGGCATTGATGCTCGACGAAGAAATGGACGAAAACGTTACGACGATCAAGGTAATCGGCGTAGGCGGCGGCGGTGGCAACGCCGTCAACCGCATGGTCAGCGATGGTCTGCAGGGTGTGGAGTTTATCGCAATGAACACCGACCAGCAGGCTCTGGCCAAAAACCACGCAGCGACCAAAGTGCAGCTGGGCTCCAAACTGACCAAGGGCCGCGGCGCAGGCGCAGACCCGGAGATCGGCCAGCGTGCCGCTGAGGAGAGCAAGGATGAGATCGCAAACGCGCTCAAGGGCTCTCAGATGGTCTTTATCACCGCAGGTATGGGCGGCGGCACCGGCACCGGCGCAGCTCCCGTTGTCGCAGAGGTCGCACATGACCTCGGCATCCTGACGGTCGGCATCGTCACCAAGCCCTTTGCTTTTGAGGGCAAGCGCAAGATGGGTCTGGCCGAACAGGGCATCGCAAACCTGCTGATGCATGTTGACAGTCTCATCGTCATCCCGAACGAGCGCCTGAAGATGATCAGCCAGGAGAAGATCACCCTGATGAACGCTTTCCAGGCTGCCGATAACGTTCTGCGTCAGGGCGTCGAGTCCATCTCTGCCCTGATCAATGTTCCGGCATTCATCAACTTGGACTTTGCGGACGTCCGTTCTATCATGAAGGACGCAGGCTACGCACACATGGGCGTCGGCTCCGCAAAGGGCGCAGGGAAAGCAGAGAACGCAGCAAAGGCTGCTATCTCCTCTCCGCTGCTGGAGACCAGCATCGCAGGCGCACACGGCGTCATCATCAACATCACTTCCAGCCCCGATATCGGTCTGGAGGATGTCGAGACTGCAGCTGGCCTCATCACCCAGAGCGCACATCCGGATGCGAACATCATCTGGGGTACTGCGTTCGATGAGAACCTCTCCGATGAGATGCGTGTCACCGTCGTTGCGACCGGTTTCGACAACAAGACCGCTGAGGGTCTGCGCAACAGCCTGAACAACGCGACCAGCGGTGCGGCATCTGCTCCGTCCGCTGTCTTCAGCGCGGATGTCTCGGCAGCGGCCGCAAAGGCCACGGCAGCAGCGACTGCTCCTGCGGCAGCAAAGCCGGTCGAAGAAGAGAGCAGCGACAACCGTTATTATGACGAGCTGCTGGCGATCCTGAATAAGCGCAAGTAAAGAACCATTGCCCGGGAGGGGGCAGGCTTCTTGCGCAGGCGGGAGGAGGCAGACCATGGGTACACAGGATGTGGAAAGCGGCCGTCTTGCGGACAGCGTTCTGAACTGCATCGAGTCTCTCTGTGCTAGGAACGACATGGAATACCGCCGAGTCCGGCGAGCGTTGAGAAAAGCGGAGGGTGTCAAGATGCAGGAAGGAACGGAAACGAACCGTCCGGCAGAAGAGCAGGCCGGGCAGCCGCAGAACATGCAGCTGCCGCAGCAGATCGTCGCACAGCTGGACGCGCTGAACCGCAAGCTGGCGGCGGCCAATCTGGAGATCCGCCGCTATGAGACCCGGGTCTTCGCCTACGAGCGCGCCGTCTATGCCCTTCGGCAGGAAAACGCAGAGCTGACCGAGCTGTGCAAGCAGGCGCGGCAGGGCAAGCCCCTTCCGCCCGAACCCCAGCCGCAGGAGCCGGTGCTGGATAAGCCGGGGCTTCCGGTCATCCACTTCACACCGCAGGGCGAACAGCTTGCGGATGCTGGACAGTTGGATGCCGAGGAGGAACCCTTCTTCGATGAAGGCCGTCCGCCCAGATCTGGCACCAGGACAAAGCCGAAACCTCTGCTGGAACCCCGGACCCCTCTGGAACATCTTTCGGTGCAGCTGCTCGCACAGTTTGACCGGATGATGGGTACATAAAAATCAAAAGCCGATGTATGGAGTGTTTCCGTACATCGGCTTTTTTGCGGTTGACAAAAATCCAATCAAGTGATATGTTTATCTCATCAAGTGACAAATAAATCTCTTTTTTGGAGGATGCCTTTATGAAAAACAGAACAAAACGCGCCGTCGAGCTTGGTATGATGACCGCCCTGCTGGTGGCAGCGTCCGTATGGTATACGGTTCAGTTCAACGATTCCCGGTTTCTGGCCCCGATAGACTTGTCGGAATACACCTTCCGTCTGCAGGATCTGCCGATGCTGGCTTCCGGCATCGTGCTGCTTCTCTATCTGGTTTATCTCTTTGTATTGTGCTTTGGTGCGGCGCAGAAAAAGCAGAACCGGGAAAAAGCGGCAAAGACGACCCGGAAGGTAGACCCGAGATTCGGTTTTCTGGGTCTGCTGGGCTTCGCAGGCTTTCTGGGTTTCTGGACGTATGGCGTCGATAAGACGATTTTTCCGTTCGTGTTCTTCGTCTTCTTTGGCTTTTTCGGGTTCTTTTACGAAGGCAGGGTGTCCGATACCTTCATGGATGAACGCTACCTCGAAAACAAACTGCGTGCGCAGGCGGCGGCCAATAAGACCACGGTGGCTCTCGTATTTCTGGCGACCCTCATTCTGGGGCAGGGGAAGCTGATGGGCAACCTTGAGTATACGCTCATTGCCTTTCTCATCGTCGTGTCGCTCTCCATCGCGCTGGGTATGTTTCTGAGCGAGTACCTGCTCTACCGCTATGACAGCGACGATGCGTTTGCGGAAAGTGAGGAATGACTGTGCCGGACTTTGAGTGTCGATTGAAGCAGTACCGGCAGCTGAAAAACCTCACGCAGGAACAGCTGGCGGTGCAGGTGGACGTCCGGCGAGAGACTATCATGCGGCTGGAAAAAGCCCAGTATAACCCATCCCTGAAACTGGCCGTGGATATCTCCCGTGCCGTGGAAGCCCCCATCGAAGAGATTTTTATTTTTCCTGAAGATTCGTGATAAAATAAGAAAGCTGACGTTCCGGAGCAGATGCTCGAACGTCAGCTTTTTTGCATGTTCGGGAAAATTTTCATCGGACAGAGCTGGTGCGGTGTTCCATCAGGTAGGTCGCTTCGAGGTCGGCGATGTGGAGCTTGACGGCCAGAGGATACTTGTCGTAAGCCTCCGAGATGGCGAAACAGCCGCCCCTGGCCGCGTCGTCAAAACCGCCCATGTGCCAGCGGATAGCAACGGCCTCTTCGACTTTCAGCTTCATGAACCGCTCGATGAGAAAAACGCTCTTCTCACCGTGGCCGTAGGGGAACAGGTCTTCGACACTGTACGAAGGCACTTTTTCCCACTGGCCGGTCGTCTCGTTCTTGACATTGCGTGTGCCGAGCCTGTAGTAGTTGGCCTTGCACAGGTCGTGCAGCAATGCGCAGATGGCGAAACTTTCCTCGCTTTCTCCCTCGGTGAAGAAGCTGTCGTGGAGCGCGTGGTAAACATTCAGGCTGTGCATACACAGTCCGCCCTCGCACGCGCCGTGGAACCGGGTGGATGCCGGAGCCGAAAAGAAATCGGTCTTTTTGTCCATCCAGTCCAGCAGTTTTTCACTGCCCGGCCGGGTGACGTGCTGCTGAAAGATCTGGATAAACTCTTCACGGTCGCCCATCTTACAGCTCCATGTCGTCGAGGATGCCCTTCAGGATAGCCAGCTCGTCGTGGCTCAGGGAGATGCCCTTGCCCATCCGGGTGCCGTCGGGAGACCAGTCGCGGATATCATACTTGGGGTCGCCGTCGTTCCAGCTGATGAGGTTCAGCTGACGCTCCCATCCGCGCGGACGCTGAGAGAGGACTGCCAGCTTCTGAACGATTTCGTATTTGATTTCTGCCATAGGTTATTACCTGCCTTTGCTTTGTTTGCTACCATAATAAAAGAAGCGAACAAAGATTTCAACAGGTAAATTAAAATAATTTGAAAATTCTTCCGTTTCTTAGCCGTAGGGGGCGTCTTCGCGCCAGTCGACAAGGTCCAGCACGCCGCTTTTGGCCGGGTCGGGCTCTTCGGGGGCCGGGTGGGCCGAGTCGAGGTTCTGCTCGGTGCCGAAGAGCTGTTCGCCGTACTGGGCCATCACACCCGGAACCTTCCCGGCCAGAAACTCCTCGGCGTTCTTCTGGCGGCAGGCGACGGGGGTGCCGTCGGTCATGGGAATCGGCTCTTCCGGGTCAGGGTCGACCAAGAGAGACAAATCCGGCGGTGGGATCTGAACATTCGGGTCGTCCGGCTGGGATGGCGGCTGGAATGTGGCATCCGGCATCGCAAGTTCGTGCCGGACAAAGGGTGTCAGAGAGTTCATCGTAATCACCTCCGGGGTTAGGGTGTCCGGAGAGGTGAAAAATATACTATAACACCAGTTTCACCGCACTGCCACCGCTCCTTGCCTTCGTCACCACCACCTGATGTTCTATGCGGTCTTTCAGGGCGGCGACGTGGGAGATGATGCCGACCAGACGGTTCCCCTCCGTCAGCCCGGCAAGGACTCGGATAGCCTGCTCGAGAGATTCATCGTCCAGCGAGCCAAAACCCTCGTCGAGGAAGAGCGTGTCCAGCCGGACGCCGCCTGCTGCGCTCTGCACCTCGTCCGATAGACCCAACGCCAGAGCAAGAGATGCTTTGAAGCTCTCGCCGCCGGACAGGGTCTTGACGCTCCGGCGTGTGCCGTTGTAGTGGTCGATGACGCCGAGATCAAGGCCGGATTGACTGCGCTGGTTCTCGGCCCCGACTCGTTCCAGCTCGTACTGCCCGGCAGTCATCTGCATGAGCCGGGTATTTGCGTGGATGAGGATGCGGTCGAGGTAGGTCATCTGGATATACGTTTCCAGCTTGATTTTTTGTTTACTACTCAGGGTGCCGCTGGCCGTGGATGCCAGTGCGCCGACCCACTGCCATCGCTTTTCAAGGGCGGCACGCTCCCCGGAGAGTTTCCGATACAGCCTTAAGGCTTTCTGGTTGGGGAGAAGCTGTGCCGACAGTGCCTTTTCCTGTGCGTTCAAAGCGTTGCGGCGGCTCTGCAAAGCGGCCTGTTTTTCTTTCAGGGCGGCGGTGTCCACCGGCACGGCATTGCCCGATTCCACCTGTGAAGTCAGAGCCTGAACGGCAGCTTTTGCGGCGGCGACAGCCTGCTCCCGGCGGCGGAGGTCGCTTTCCGCCCGGTCTTTTTCGGCGCGGAGCCGGTCACGTTCCACTTCGAGTGTCCGGCGTGCCTGCTCTGCTTCAGCATGGGTCGGGTAGGGAAGCCCGGCCTTTGCCTCGGCAATGCGGCTTTCCAGAGCTGTTACGGTTGCGGCCTGCGCCGCGGCGTTCCGGTCAGCCTGCGATGCTTCGGATTCCAATGCTGCTCGCTGTGCAGTCTTCGTCTTGCGGTCGGCTTCCAGCTGGGCGCGTCGGCGGCAGTCGGCGGTGTTCTGCTGCTGTGCCGCGTCGAGCATTTGCTTTCTCTGTTGGAGAGCGTCCATCTCTTCTGCTACTGCCGCCCGGAGCAGGCCGAGCGTTGCCGGTGCGGTGGCTTCGTCCGCAAAGCGTTCGGGTAGAAGAGCTTCCGCATCCCGGCGGAGGGTCGAACGCCCCTCTTTTTCGGCAGTAATAGCTTCTCGTGCGGCGGCACTGGCTTCCTGTGCGTTCTGGTCTGCTTTTGCGGCGGCCTGCTTTGCGGCGTCAACCTGCGCCTGTGTGGGAGCGGTCGACGGCAGAATGGCCCGTCTGGGGTGATGGGTGCTTCCGCAGACCGGGCAGGGCGTGTTTTCGGTCAATGTCTGCGCCAGCAGTCCGGCCTGTGCGTCGAGAAAGGCGCGTTCCAGCCGGTCACGGGTGCTGTGGGCGTCGTCCTGCGCCTGCGCCGCTTTCCGGTAAGCTTCTTGCTTCTCTTTGGCCGCTTTTGCCCGGCGTGAGCAGTCGGAGACAAGCTTTTCCAGCGCGGTAAGTGCCTGTCCGCGCTGCGCCAGCTGTTCGGCCTGAGAAGCCAGCGTGACCCGGGTCGTCTCGGTGTTCGCAAGGCCGGAAAGCTCTTTTTCCATATCAGCTAAGATGCCGTCAAGTCTTGCCAGCGTCTCCCAGTTCTTTTTCGCCTTGGCCTGTTCCAGATGGGCGGTGCCGCGTGCTTCCGTCTCGGATTTTAGCAGGGCATCCAGTGCGTCATACCCGGCAAGGTCGGTGTCTGCCTGCGCGAGTTTCCGGGTCAGCGCGTCGATTTTTGCACCGTCTCCGGCGTGGCGTTCATTTTCGGCTTTGACGGCGTCCAAAGCCGGGAGAAGCCCGGCCAGCTCAGACTGCTTTGCGGTAAGCTCCTGCCGCAGATGTTCGGCCTGCTCTGCCTGCCCGAGGGTCTGCTGTAAGGCGTCCAGCTGTGCTTCAATGACAGTGCGCTCGGTGCCGGTCTGGGAAAGTTCCTCTTCCTGCCGTTTCGTGAGCCGTTCAAGCAGTTCCACGACCGTTTCCGGCGGCGTCTGCTCGCTCAGTGCGGCAAGAGCCTCGGCGTCCGGGTCGTCGGTGGAACAGCTCACGCCGGACAAAATTTGCCCGATGCGGACGTTCTGCTCCATCCGCTGTTGATTCAGCCGGGAGCTTTCCAGCTGCAACTGCTCCTGTAACTGCTGGTATCGCTGGGTGCGGAAGAGCTTCCGAAAAATCTTGCTCCGCTCGTCGGTCGAGGCGTTGAGCAGGCGCGTGAACTGCCCCTGCGCGATGAGGACGATCTGGGAGAACTGGTTGTAGTCCAGCCCGATGATGTCCACGATGGCGGCAGTGACCTCTTTCGCTTTCGTCACCGGAGGACGGCCATCATCGTAGATCAAGGTGGCGTCGGCTTTTTCGGTCGTGAACCCTTCACCGCGTGCTTTCGGGCGGAGATATTCGGGATTCCGCCGGACGGTGTACCGTTTGCCGCCTACCTCAAATTCCAGCTCGACGAAGGTCGGCGTCTTCGAGTCGGCGTACTTGCTCCGGAGCATGGCACCTTCCCGGACGCCGCCGCTGGAATGGTCGTAGAGGGCGTAGGTAATGGCATCGAACAGGGTCGTTTTGCCTGCGCCGGTGTCACCTGTGACGAGATACAAGCCGCCTTTGCCGAGTCTTTCGAGCTCCAGCACTGTCTCCGAGGCGTAGGGGCCGAAGGCGGAAAGAGTCAGTTTCAGGGGTCTCATTCGTCATCACCGTCCTTCCAGATTTTTTCAATGAGTTTCCGGCAGAAATCCGCCTGCTCGTCGGTGAGAGGCTGGTTGTTCTGGGATTCGTAAAAGGCCGCGAAATGTTCCAGCGGCGAGACCTGCTCGACCCGTTCCGGGCTGTCGATGGTCTGTTGCTGCCGGGTGCGGCGGTTGTCGTAGTCCAGCCGCATCAGGTTCGGGTAGATGACCCGGAGCCGCGCCAGCGCGTCCGGCACATCCTGCTCGTCGGTCAGGGTGATGTGGAGATAATCGTCCACGGCCGTGTTCTCGTAGCTGCGGCGGTCGGTCAGCTCCATGTAGCTTCCCCGGATCTCGCGCAGGTCGTGCAGGGGCTTGAGCGGCACGAACGAGAGCTTCACGTCGCCCTTTTCGCCCAGTTCCACAAAGGTCACGCTCTTTTTCTGATGCGCCTCCGAAAACGAATACTTGAGCGGTGTGCCACAGTAGCGGACGGTATCACGTCCGACTCTCTGCGGACTGTGGAGATGCCCCAGCGCGACATAATCGAAATCATCAAACAGGTCAGCGTTTACGCTGTCCACGCCGCCGACGGACGGCTCTTCACTCTCACAGCAGGCGGCACCGGCCACAAACTGATGGGCGACCAGCACCGAGCGGTGGGTCTTGTCCAATTTGCAGTGGTTCAGGACGCAGGCCAGAGCGTCGTTGTAGCTTTCAATGGGTTCGTCCGGGTAGACATGCCGGACGGAAGCTGGTTTCAAAAAGGGGAGAAGATAGATATCCACCACGCCGAATTCGTCGGTCAGCGAGACCGGTTCCGGCGCATCGGAAAAGACCGGGCTGACATAGACCCGGCTTTCGGTCAGCAGCTGGGAACCGAACGCGATGCGGTCGGCGGAATCGTGGTTTCCGCTGATGGCGAAGACCGGGAGCTTCCGGTGGGAAAGCTCGGTGAGAAACCAGTCCAGCAGGCGCACGGCCTCAGTGGGCGGCACCGGCTTGTCGTATAAGTCACCGGCCAGCAGAACGCCGTCCATGGGCGTTTCGTCCAGCAGGGATAAGATTTGTTCGAGGATGTACCGCTGGTCGTCCAGCATCGAAAATTCGCAGACCCGTTTCCCGAGGTGCAGATCGGACAGGTGAAGAAAACGCATGGGAACACCGCCTTTCAGGAATGTTGCTTTCATTATAAGAAAACCCGGCGGCTTTGTCCACTGAAAAAGCTCCCACCAGAAACTCTGGCAGGAGCCAAATTCACATCATCAGAACATCTTATCCCAAGTTGACACGCCCACAACGCCGTCAGCCGTCAGGTTGTTCCGTGACTGGAACAGCCGGACAGCGGCAGCCGTCGCCGCGCCGAATTTTCCGTCTGCCGAAAGCGTCTCGCCGAGGGTGTTCAGCTTTTGCTGAAGCAGCCGGACGGTTCCGCCTGCCATGCCGGTGCGCAGAGCGATGCCGGGATACGGCGTGCCGAGGCCGTGCTTGGCCGTGTATTTGTTGTACAGGGTGTTCCATGTGGTCTGGCCCACCTTGCCGTCGGCGGTCAGCTTGTTCCGGAGCTGGAACTCCATCACGGCCTTTTCGGAACCGGTGCCGAAGCTGCCGTCCACCGCCAGAATGTCATGCCAGGTACACTGGTCGCGGATGCCGTTCAGCCATGTCTGCACCAGTGCCACGTCCGGCCCGTTCGAGCCGTGCTGGATCAGGGAATAATACGCAGGGATTGCCATTGTTGCAACACACTCCTTCCGTGTTCAGTGTATGACAGGAAGGAGGTGTGTGTTACTCCACCAGCACCTCATCTTTTCTATCCGCTGTCACACTCTGCCACCAGTCCACGAGCTTGAACCGGACGATATACTCGCCGCAGACAAGGTCGTTTTCCTCGGGCAGGGCATAGCCACCGCAGGCCGACCGGCACAAGCCCGGGTAGAGGACGCACCACCAGTTCTTGCCGTAGTGGTTCTCATCGCCTAAATCGATCCGCACAGCGTCGTACCGTCCGGCAGGCAGGGCGGAGGACTGATAACGAGTCTGATTGAAGTACATGTTCACCAGCCGCACCCGTACCGGCGAGTGAAGTCCCAGCGACGCAAGCACCTGCTGTGCCGTCAGCTGGAACTGCGGCAGGTTCCGCGCCGCCCAGCGGAGAGCGTCGGGCTTGTCTGCGGATGTACAAAAAGCGTCTGTGTAGGCGAGGATAGCATCCCGGACGTAAAGCTTTATGCTTTGGTCGAGCAGAGAATCGCTCTCTGCCCGGATGTGGAACCGCAGGGTGTCCGCACAAAGCAGCTCTCCGGTGCCGAGCTGTGTCTGACCCCAGCTGAAAAATTGCATGAGACCGCAAGTCAGGAAGCAGACCGAAAGCACCAGCCCCAGAATCGCCATCTCACGCCGCGACATCCGGCGAACGATTTTATTCCACATAAAAACAGACCCTCCTCTGGAAATGATAACCAGAGGATAGGTCTGTTTGAGAACGTCTATTCAGGAAAATTGCGGCACAGAGCCGGAAACTTTCCCGTTTTGCCAAAGGCTCTCCTGCTAGGAGAGCTGTCACGAAGTGACGGAAAGGTTAGTTTTTCAGCGACTGCATCGGGGCAGGCAGGCGGCCGCCGCGGTTGATGAAGACGGACGGGTCACGCTGGTTGACAGCCATGATGGGGCCATAGCCCAGCAGACCGCCAAAGTCCAGCACCTCGCCAGCCTTGCGGCCGATGGCCGGGATGACGCGGACAGCGGTGGTCTTGGTGTTCACCATGCCGATGGCGGCTTCGTCGGCGATCAGTGCGCTGATGACGGCCGGGGTGGTGTCACCCGGGATGATGACCATGTCGATACCGACCGAGCAGACAGCAGTCATGGCCTCAAGCTTTTCGATGGTCAGACAGCCGGACTCGGCGGCGTGGATCATGCCGTCGTCCTCGCTGACCGGGATGAACGCACCGGACAAACCGCCGACGTGGTTGGATGCCATGACGCCGCCCTTTTTGACAGCATCGTTCAGCAGGGCAAGGCAGGCCGTGGTGCCGCAGCAGCCACAGGTCTCAAGGCCCATCTCCTCGAGGATGTTCGCCACACTGTCGCCGACAGCCGGGGTCGGGGCCAGCGACAGGTCGATGATGCCGGCCGGAACGCCCAGAGCGTCCGATGCAAGATTTGCGACCAGCTGGCCGACACGGGTGATCTTGAACGCGGTGCGCTTGACGAGTTCTGCCACTGCGTCAATGGGCGCATCCTTCGGCAGGCGTGCCAGTGCTGCACGAACGGCACCGGGGCCGGAGACACCGACGTGGATCTCGCAGTCCGGCTCGCCGGGGCCGTGGAACGCACCGGCCATGAAGGGATTGTCCTCGGGTGCGTTGCAGAAAACAACCAGCTTTGCCGCGCCGATGCACTGGCGGTCAGCGGTCATCTCCGAAGCCTTCTTGACCGCCTCGCCCATCATCTTGATGGCGTCCATGTTCAGGCCGGCCTTGGTCGCGCCGATGTTGACCGAGCTGCAAACAATGTCCGTCTCGGCCAGCGCACGGGGAATGGACTCGATCAGGCGGCGGTCACCGGCCGAAAAGCCTTTGTGGACAAGGGCGGTGTAGCCGCCGACGAAGTTGACGCCGACCTTTTTGCCGGCGGCGTCCAGCGTCTTTGCAAAGTCCACCGGGTCAGCATCCGGGCAGGCACCCAGCAGCATGGCGATAGGCGTCACGCTGATGCGCTTGTTGATGATGGGAATACCATATTCCGCGCTGATGTGTTCGACCGCCGGAACCAGATTGGCGGCTTTGGTGGTGATTTTATTGTAGATTTTCTCGCAGGCCTTTTTGGGGTCCGGGTCGATGCAGTCCAGCAGGCTGATGCCCATCGTGACGGTGCGCACATCCAGATTGTCCTGCGTAAACATCTCGATGGTCTCGAGGATGTCGCCGGTATTCATCATGCTCATAATATCAGAACCTCCGCAGTTTAGATAGTGTGCATCGCGTCGAAAACTTCCTGACGGGTCACATTGATCTGCATCCCCATCTCTTTTGCCAGAGCGTCGGCGCGCTTGTGCAGCTCCTCGTGGCTGACATTGCAGTGGGAGATATCCACCAGCATGATCATCGCGAACATGCCCTGCAGGATGCTCTGGGTGACGTCCTCAATATTGATGTTCAGCTCGCTGCAAAGGCCCGAGACTTTTGCGACGACGCCGACGGTGTCCTTTCCGATAACGGTGATGAAAGCTTTCATAATTTCCTAACCCTCGTTTTCTTTCCCGGCTGTCCATGCGTTACGACACAGAACAGCGAACGATACGAACCATGCGGCTCCAGAAACGCCGCATCTCAAATCAAGTATAGCAGATTTGCCGAAATTTGAATATACTTTTTGGAAAAAAGAGCAGTTCCCGGCAGGAAAAGACATTCTATCTCAAAAATTAAGTGCAATCCCGTCCGGACTGTGCTATACTTATCTATAATTTCTGAGCCATCAAAACGTAAGGAGTAACAAACGTATGGAACAGCTTTTGAAGATTCTGGAAAATAATGCGCGGCTTCCCATCGAGGATATCGCCACGATGCTGAATAAATCTCCGGCCGAAGTTGCGGCCATGATCGACCTTGCCCGTGCGCAGGGCATCATCAAGGGCTACAAGACCCTCGTCGACTGGGAAAAGGCCGGTATCAACCGGGTCGAAGCCGTCATCGAGCTGAATGTCAGCCCCAAGAAGAGCCGCGGCTTTGATGAGATCGCGGCGACCATCGCTTCTTTTGAAGAGGTCGAGAGTGTCCTGCTGATGAGCGGCGGCTACGACCTGCAGCTCGTCATCAAGGGCAAGACCTTCCAGGAGATCGCGCTGTTTGTGGCAAAGCGGCTCAGCCCTCTGGACGACGTGCTGTCCACGGCGACCCATTTTGTCCTGCGCACCTATAAAAAGGAAGGCCGTTTGTATCAGGATGAAGAAATCGACGAAAGAGAGTGTACGGTACTGTAATGGATTACGATAAACTGATCGCGCCTGCCGCAAAAGAGATGCGGCCTTCCGGTATCCGCAAATTCTTCGACCTCGCCGCCGAGATGCCCGAGTGCATCAGCCTTGGCGTCGGCGAGCCGGATTTCAAGACCCCGTGGGCTGTCCGGGAAGCCGGCATCGAGAGCCTTGAGCATGGCCGCACCCGTTACACCTCCAACGCCGGTCTGAAAGAGCTGCGTGTTGAAATTGCCAAGTATCTCGAACGCCGTCTGGGCCTGAAATACGACCCGGTCAGTCAGGTGCTGGTGACGGTCGGCGGCAGCGAAGCCATCGACATGTGCATCCGCACGCTGGTCGAGCCGGGCGATGAGGTCATCATCCCGGAACCCTGCTTCGTCTGCTACGAGCCGATCACCACCCTGTCCGGCGGTGTGCCGGTGCATGTGGCCTGCTATCAGGAGGACGAATTCCGTCTCCGCGCGGACGCCCTGAAAGCGGCCATCACCCCCAAGACGAAGCTGCTCATCATGCCCTTCCCGAACAACCCGACCGGCGCAGTTATGGAACGGGAAGACCTCGAAGTCATTGCCGATGTTCTGCGCGGCACCAACATCATGGTCCTGTCGGATGAAATTTACGCTGAGCTGAACTATGGCCTGCGTCCGCATGTCTCCATCGCGTCTCTGCCCGGCATGGCGGAACGCACCATCGTGGTGAATGGCTTCTCCAAGACATACGCCATGACCGGCTGGCGTCTGGGCTACGCCTGCGGCCCGGCTCCGGTCATTAAAATCATGACGAAGATCCACCAGAGTGCCATCATGAGCGCGCCCACCACCAGCCAGTATGCGGCCATCACTGCCCTGAAGGACTGCGACGGCGAGATTGACCGGATGCGTGACGAGTACAATATGCGCCGCCGTCTGGTCGTGCGCGGCTTCAACGAGATGGGCCTGACCTGCTTCGAGCCGAGAGGTGCGTTCTATGCTTTCCCCTGCATCAAGTCCACGGGGATGAGCAGTCAGGAGTTCTGCACCAAGCTGCTGGAACAGAAGCACGTCGCCATCATCCCGGGCGATGCCTTTGGCGTGTCCGGCGAGGGCTACTGCCGTGTGTCCTACGCTTACTCGGTGGAACATCTGACTGAGGCGTTGAAGCGCATCCGGGAGTTCCTGAAAGAGATCGGCGTCAACAGCGGCGAACAATAAGGCAAAAAAGAGGAGGAGACTTTCTGTGGCAAAACTGAATCGTGTGACCGTTCTTGCACCGGCAAAGCTGAATCTGGCACTGGATGTCGTCGGCCTGCTGCCGAACGGCTATCATAACCTCGATATGACGATGCAGGCCATCTCCCTGTATGAACGGGTCGTCCTGAGCCGGAGCAGCGGCCTGAACCTGTCTCTGCCCGGCAGCCCGGTCGCGGCAAACGACAGCAACACCGCCATCAAAGCAGCCATTGCGTTCTTCCGGTATACCGGCCTGCTGGCAGGTGTCGATATCACGGTGTATAAAAATGTTCCGGTGCGCGCTGGTATGGCCGGCGGCAGTGCTGACGCCGCCGCTGTCCTCGTGGGCCTGAACGCCCTCTACGGTGCAAAGCTCTCCATGAGCGAACTCTGCGCACTGGGCGCGAAGATCGGCGCGGATGTTCCGTTTGCTCTGATGGGCGGCACCTGCCGGGTGCAGGGCGTGGGTGACGTGATGAAAGCCCTGCCGCCGATGCCGGATTGCTGGTTTACGGTCGTCATGCCCGATTACGGCGTCTCGACCCCGGAGGCCTTTGCCGCTTACGATAAAGTCGGAAGCTCTGTTCATCCCGACTGTGAAGCGCAGGAAAAGGCCATCCGTGCCGAAGATCTGGCCGGAGTCTGTGCTGCCGCCGGAAACGCGCTGGAAGAGTGCAGCGGCGCACGGGATAACGAGGCCATCAAGGATGCGCTGAAAGAGCATGGTGCCATCACCGCCTTGATGACCGGCAGCGGTGCGGCGGTGTTCGGCATCTTCACCGACGAAGCTTCTGCCCGTGCTGCAGCGAGTACGGTCAAGAAAAAGTGGCCGCAGGTCTATGTGGCTCAGCCGGACAAGGGCGGCGCACGGGTCATTTCGCCGCGAGGTTTCTAAGAAACGAATAACCCTCCTTCTGCCGGGGCAGACTATCCCCAAAGGAAGGAGGGTCTTTTTGTGCAGACCTTTTATAAAATTTGCTTGATTCTGATAATCGTCGGCGGTATCAACTGGGGTCTTGTTGGATTGTTCCAGTTCGATTTTGTCGGCTGGCTTCTGGGCGGCAGCAGTTCCATCTGGTCGCGCATCGTCTTCACACTGGTCGGCGTGGCGGCGATATGCGACATCCCGGGACTGTTCGCAGACGAAGAGTAGCCCTCTCAGGCGCATGTGCGCCAGCTCTCCCAGAGGGAGAGCCTTTGGCATATCGGAGATGCTTATGCAAATTGAGCGAAGCACTCAGTAACACAAAATGCCGAGCCCTGTTGTCCGGATTCACTGGTTCGATGCCGTAAATCCAGACCGCAAGGCCCGGCAACTTTTTTATTTGACACATAAACTTGACCGGCCTGCCAATGGCTCTCCCTTTGGGAGAGCTGGCTGCGAAGCAGACTGAGAGGGTTACCAGTCCATCAAATCGGGCAGAGTCAGCGTCTCATCCGAGCAGTGTGGGTCGGACGAATCGCCGGAAGAGGATGCTTTCTCGACTTCCCGGGCAAGCTCGCAGATGGAGGTGCAGTCATCGGGCAGGTCAGTCTGCGTCCGGCCGGAGTGGGTGAACAAAATCTTTCCCTCCGGGCCGAGGATGAGGGTCAGCGGCAAAATCTGTGGTGCAGTGCGGTCGTACTGATATCCGGCATCCTTCGCTGCCTTATAAATTTTCTGTGCGGCAAAGCTCCAGCTCAGCAGGCCCTTGCTCTGTTCGACACCCAGATAGCTGTACAGAACGCCGGAACCATCGCAGATGACCGGGAAGGGGAACTCCGAGCCACGGGTCGCAGCGGCGACATCCTGCGCCGACGAGCGGACGATACAGGCCAGCCGGACACTGCGCAGGGCCGGCAGAGTCTTCAGGTAACGGGTGATGTACTCCCGGCTGACCGGATGGTCGAACCCGGGCAGGAAAATCATGCACAGGGGGCGTTCACCCTCGCACAGGGCATAAAAGTCATTTCCCGGAGTCGTGGGAGTGTCGTAGGTAAAACGTGGGATCGAAGTTCCGACCAGATGCTCGGATTTCATGCCGCAATACACATCCTTCCAAATGCCGTAAATCCAGACCGCGAGGCCCGGTACTTAACATAAAAAGTTCAGACCTGCCCGGCTTGCCAATGGCTCCCCCTTCGAGGAAAGACTCCCTCCGGTCGGAGGGAGATGTCGCAATAGCGACAGAGAGAGGTCTCTGGCGAGCGTAGCGAGACTGAGAGGGCTATAAAAAAATCCACACACTGCCTCTTTGCAGAGGACAGCGGTGGATGCATTTCTATAAAAAGATCCCGCCCGGTCGTCTGCGGTCAATCAAACCTACCCTTGCGGACAGGTGGGTACCCTGTCTCCGGATTCACGCTTCCTCATCGAGCCTCCGGGGTCGAGCCCACGGCGGGGAGGTCTGCAATCGGCCGGCGAACGCCGGGTTCCCGTTGAATGATTAGTAGGATCATATAAACCGCAACAAATCGAGCCGGGCAGGAAGTCTTGCCGGGTAATTTGTCTGGAAAAATCGAACTTACTCGATCTCGAACTGGTCGCTCAGACGCTTCTCAAACAGTTTGCTGACTTCCAGCAGAACCTCGTCGTCCTCCACGACATCCAGATATTCGCCTTCGTCGTCCTCGCCGACGCTCAGGATGACCAGCTGGGCGTCCTCGTCCAGGTCTTCCTCGTTCTCGGCGTATTCGACAACGGCCAGATAGTGTACGCCCTTATGGTCCAGCGCGTCGATCACCTCAAAAGTGACTTCGTTGCCGTCCTCATCCTCAAGGGTCATCAGATCGGGCTGATATTCCTCTTCGGCGTTCGGGTTCTTGATCTCTTCAGCCATAAGTTCGTTCTCCTGATTTATCAAAAAATAAAAATTAAGATAACAAGTCCATACACCCTGCCGCTTTTGTCTGCCGCTTGGTGTGCTTATAGTGTAGCGTTTTTTTGTCCGCTCGTCAAGATGCTTTTTCGCCAGAAAATAGACAATAATTTTTCACGCATTTTCCTCTCGCGTTGCGGCCCAAGATATGGTATACTTATCCCTGTATATCGACTTGAGAGGTCGTCCGACAATCTCAGGATATGAACAAGGGGGCAGGAATATGCCAGATAAGATTTTCCGCAGGACGCTTGCCGCACTGCTGGCGGTGGGCTGCTTTGCGATGCTGACGGGATGCAGCATCTTCACCACCAAGGTCACAAAACCAGTGAAGGCCGTCTCCCGTCCGGCGGTGGAATCCGCCGAACTTCAATATACCCACCCGGCGGCAGGCGACACCATCGCGGTCTTCGATACCTCGGCCGGAACCTTCAAGGCCGTGCTTTTCCCGGCACAGGCTCCGCAGGCCTGCGATAACTTCATCGGGCTGGTGCAGTCGGGCTACTACAACGGCCTGACCGTCACCCGGGTCGAGAAGGACTTTCTCATCGAGGCCGGGCAGGGTGCGGACGGCAAGGCGACGACCATCTGGAACGGCAGCCGCTATCCGGTGGAGGCGACGGATTCTCTTCACCACTACTCCGGCGCGCTCTGTGCCGCACCGGATTCCTCCGGCCAGCTGGCAAGCGTCTTCTATGTCGTGGACACCCTGCCGGGCAGCGATTCGGTCACGCAGGAGCTGGTAGACCAGATGAACGCGGCATCTTACCGGGCGGAGGTCGTCAGCGTGTATCAGACCGCAGGCGGCGCGCCCTACCTCGACTACACCGACACCGTTTTCGGACAGGTGTATGAGGGAATGGAAGTCGTGGATGCCATCGGGCAGACCGGCGTGGACGAGAACCAGAAACCGACCGAGACCATTACCATCAACAGCGTGACCATCACCACATACCAGTAACCGATAACAGAAAAACGAGCGGCATCAAAACCGCTCGTTTTTTGCTGTCTGCTCAGATCTCGCCGGGATGTTCCTTCCGCCATGCGAGATAATCTTCGAGGAGGACGGTCGCGCTCATCGAGTCGAGAACGGCTTTCCGCCGCTTGCCAAAGGTGCCGGATTCGTCCAAAATCTCGGCGGCGGAGATGGTGGTCTGCCGCTCATCCCACATCCGGACGGGGAGCTTGCTCCAATGCTCGAGGATGCCGCCCAGCTTCCGGCTCTTCTGGGCGCGCTCGCCCTCGGTGTCGTCCATATTCAGGGGCAGGCCGAGGACGATCATCTCGGCGTTGTTGGCAGCGGCGGCTTCGCAGACCTTGGCGGCGACCTTCCGGATGGTCTTTTCGGTGATCTGCGGCTTTATGGGCGACACCAGAAACTCTCTGGCGTCGCAGATGGCGAGCCCGGTGCGGCTGTCGCCGTAATCGACGGCTAAAATTTTCATGAAACGTCCTTTCTGTACGGGTGTTTTTTTTCAGTTTACCACAGAATAGAAGTTCTTGCAATTTTGTGATACAATAGACCCAGATTTTGCGAGGGAGGTTGGCAATGCTCAAACTGGTTTTAGGAGGCTCCGGCAGCGGCAAGACGACCCTGCTGTATGAGCAGATAAAAGCCCGGGCGAAGGCCGGTCAGCGCAGCATCCTGCTGGTGCCGGAACAATTCACCTCGGCCACTGAGGCGCGCATCTACCGGGAACTCGGCGACGCGCTGTCGGCGAATGTTGAGAGCTTTTCGTTCACGAGTCTGGCCGAAAAGATTTTGTCCACCGAGGGCGGCGAGGCGGTGCAGACCCTGACCGATGCAGGCCGGGCGGTGCTGGTGCGCCGCGCGCTCGAGGAATTACAGGACAATGTCCACTATTACTACCGCCACCGCCGGAGTGCGGCGTTCTGTCAGATGGCGTCCGAGACCATCGACGAGCTGAAGAGCGCAGGCCTGTCCGGCGACCAGTTGGCCTCCCTTGCGGAGAACTGCGGCGCGGAGCGCGGCAAGCTGGCAGAGCTGGCGTTGATTTTCAAGGGCTATGAGACCTTGCTGGCGCATACTGGCATGGACCCGGCCGACCGCCTCGAACTGGCGGCGGCACGGCTCGAAGATGCCCTTGCACGGGGCGAGCTGCCGGGATTTTTGAAAGACCGTGCGGTCTTCATTGACGAGTTCGATACCTTCAACGCCCCGAAAAAGCGTCTCATGGGCGCGATGCTGGCAGCTCTGCCGACGGTCACGGTCGCTCTTTGCGACGACGGCACCCCGATGATCCCGGGCGATTTGGGCCTGTTCTCGGGCGCAAAGCAGGTGGCGGCACAGCTGCGCCAGCTGGCGCGGAAAAACGGTGCCGAGGTCGCCGCACCCATTCTGCTCCGCCGGGATGTCCGGCACAAAAATGCGCCCGGTCTTGCGGCATTGACTGAGATTCTGGAGACCGGCAGCTGTGAGCCGCTGGACGATCCTGCACCGGAAGTGCATATCTTTGCCGCACCCAGCCGGGAGGAAGAAGCCCGTGCTGCCGCCGGTGCCATCCGCCGCCTGATGCGGCAGGGTGTCCGGTGTGAAAAAATCGCAGTCGTCTGCCGCGATATCTCGAAATACCGCGCGGCGGTGCGGTACGAGTTCCGGATGGCGGAGATCCCCCTCTACTGCGATGAGCCGACGACGCCGGAGTTCAGCGCGCCGGCCGCCGCTGTCCGCGCCCTGCTCGCGCTGGCACGGGGAGCCGAGATGACCGAGCAGCTGACCGCCCTCGCCAAGACCGGCCTCTGTCAGCTGACAGAGGAACAGGTCTGCGCCCTCGAAAACTACGCCTTTACATGGTCGCCGACGGCCTCGGCGTGGCGCGAGGAGTTCAAGAAAAGCCCGAAGGGTTTCGGCGGACGGGAGCTGACCGAAGAAGACCTGAAAAATCAGCAGGATGCCGAGACAGCCCGGAAACTGCTGATGGATGCCGTGGATGAGATGCGCGGCAAAGTCCGGAACGCCAACGCCGAACAGATCAGCCGGGCGATTTATTTCTGCCTGAAAAAGCTGGGCGCGGAGGAACAGCAGGCCGCACAGGTCGAGTCCATCCGTGCCGAGCGCGGCATCCCGGCGGCAGAGGAAGCCGCCCGGGAGTGGAATGTCGTGATGGGTCTGCTCAACGAGATGGCTCAGCTGCTGGGCAATCAGACCGTGACCATCCCCGAGTACGAAGACCTGTTCGGCCTGATTTTGCGCTCATCCGACCTCGGCCACATTCCGCAGACGCTGGATGCTGTCGTGCTTGCCAGCGCAGGCAAGATGCGTCTGGATGACCCGGATTATGTCTTTGTGCTGGGTCTGGCGGAGGGCGAGTTCCCGACCGCGCCCGGCGAGAGCGGCCTGCTGACCCATGCCGACCGCGACGCCCTGATGGCAAATCAGATCGACCTGCCCGACTGCTTTGAAAACCGCGTCGTCCGCGAACAGGTCTGCTTCTATAAGGCTCTGACTGCCCCGGCAAAAGAGCTGTGGATGAGCTGGCCGAAAGGCGCAGGTCTGACCCTCTGCGCGGCACTGGAACCCATCGTGGACGCGCTGAGCCCACAGCCGCCGGAGCTGGAACTGGCTGACCTTGCCGCCACTCCTGCCGACGGTCTGGACTGTCTGGGCGGCGGCTGGGACCTGACCGACACCGAGCGCGTCAGCCTGACCGAAGCCCTCCGGACGCCCGGCGAAGAGGAGCCGGAAGGCTTGAAGCTCCTGCGCCGGATGGCGTCGAATCCGCCGAAAAAAATCAGCGACCTGCACTCGCTGGAAGACCTGCTGGGGCGTCGACTCCGCATCTCGCCCAGCCAGCTGGAAAAATACTACACCTGCCGGTATGGGTACTTTTTGCAGTATGTGCTGGGCCTGAAACCGCGCCGCCGGGCCGAGCTGAGTGCCGACCAGAGCGGCACCCTGATGCACTGGGTGCTGCAGATGGCCCTTGATCCGAACCCCGGCCCGGACAATCCCTGTGCGCAGATGATGGAACCCTTCACCGAACTGGACGACGAAGCCATTGCGACGCTGGCGTCCATGCTGGTGGATGAATACGCCCGGCAATATCTGCCCGAGGATACCGCCCGGTTCGCGTACCTGCTCTCCCGGCTGAAAAAGAGCATGACGAGCCTGCTGTGCTATCTGCGCGACGAACAGCGGCAGAGCAGCTTTCGTCCGGTGGCCTGCGAGCTGAAGATCGGCGGCGGAGAGGATGCTGTGCCGTCGCAGGTCTATCGCCTGTCGGATGGCCGAACCGTCCAGCTTATCGGAACCGTGGACCGCGCCGACGAGTGGGTGGAAGAGGATGGTACGCGCTGGGTGCGTGTCGTGGACTACAAGACCGGCTCGAAAAAGCTCGACCTGAAAGAGGTCTACTGCGGTCTGGACTGTCAGATGCTGCTCTACCTGTTCAGCCTGACCCGGGATAAGAGCGGACGCTTCACCGGCGCGGAGCCGGCTGGCGTCCTCTATCTGCTGGCAGACCCGGCCCCTGAGACGACGACCCGTGACAAGGCCGCCCGGAGTGTGGAATATAAGATCGACGGTCTGGTGGTGGATGAGCCGCGCGTCTTCGATGCAATGGACGCCGCCGAGACCGGCAAATACCTGCCTTTCTCGTTCCGGAACGGCGCGCCCAGCCCCTACCAGAAGGACAAGCGCGCCGACATCGCCAAGCTGAACCGCATCCAGCTGCATCTGGATGACCTCGTGACCCAGATGGGCGAACAGCTCTATGGCGGACAGATCGACGCCGAGCCGCTGGTGACTGGCCGAAGCCCCTGCCAGTGGTGTGATTACGGCTTCATCTGCTGCCACGAGACCGGCATCGGCGAACGGGCGTTGGAAGCCCCTGCAAAACCCTTTGAACCCGAAGAAGAGGAGGAAGAGCCGTGAGTGAACCCAAGTGGACAAAAGCCCAGCGTGCCGCCATCGACGACCGGGGCGGCGCATTGCTGGTGAGTGCGGCGGCCGGAAGCGGCAAGACGGCTGTTCTGACCGAGCGCGCCGTGCAGCTCATCACTGACCCGGAACACCCGGCGGACGCCGACCGTCTTCTCATCGTGACCTTTACCAACGCGGCGGCGGCAGAACTCCGCGCCCGAATCGGGCAGGCACTGCTCCGGAAAAGCCAGCAGAGCCCGGCAAACGCCGCCCTCCGCCGTCAACGGATGCTGCTTCAGCGCGCACCCATCTGCACGATTGACGCCTTCTGCCTCGACCTGCTCCGCAAGCACTTTCAGGCGTTGGACATCCCACCGGATTTCTCTCCGGCCGACCCCGGAAGCGTCGAGATTTTAAGAGCATCCGCCCTGTCCGAGACGCTGGAAAATGCCTACCGCGACCCGGCTTTCTGCGAGTTCGCCGACCTGTACGGCAAGGGCCGCACCGACCGTGCCGCCGGGGAGACGATCTTGCAGGTCTACGATTTCCTCCGCGCTCTGCCCGACTACGACAAAAAGCTGGACGAGTGGCTGGCCCCGTGGGAAACCGAGAACGGCTTTACAGGTACCTGCTGGCATGACCTGCTGTTGGCTGAAACGGCCCGTTCTGCCAAAGCTGCCCGGGAGCTTCTGACGGCGGCACTGGCCGACTGCAAAGAGGACTTTATCATGGCGCAGGCCGACGCGGACGCCAGCAAAAAGACCGCCGCCGCCAAAGCCAAGGCAGTGCTGTCGGTCAACGAGAAATTCGCCGAACCGCTGGAACGTCTCGAGACGTCCACCGCCCTGCTGGGCGATGTGGAGCGTCTGGCACAGGTCGGCGAGTGGTCGCCCCTGTATGACCGGCTGACGCCCTATGTCCTCGGGATGGAGCCGATGCCCGGCCTGAAAAATCTGAAAAAGCGGCTGACTGGTGAACACAAATCCGCCGTCAAGACCCGTGCGGATGAAGCAACATCGCTTTTCGGTGAAATATTGGAACTGATCTCGTGCAGTGAGGACGAAGCCGAAGCCGACCGCAAGGCGGCTCTGCCACGGCTCCGCGCCCTGTTTGCGGCTGTCCGGGATTTCGATGCCCGGTTCTCGGCAAAAAAACGGGAGCGGAAACTGCTGGAATTCAGCGATTTCGAGCATTTTGCCCTGAAACTCCTGCGTGACGCAGACGGCACGCCCACCGCCCTTTGTGAGACGATACGTCAGAACTACGCCGCCGTCATGGTGGACGAGTATCAGGACACGAACGCGTTGCAGGACGCGCTGTACCGCTGTCTGGCAACGCCGTCGGGCGATGACTTGTTCCTCGTCGGTGACCTGAAACAGAGCATCTACCGCTTCCGTCAGGCCGACCCCAGCATCTTCCGAGAGAAACTGGACACCTGGCCGCTCCTGCCCGGCGAGACGGCACGACCCCGTCCGGAAGGGGAAACGCCCGGCGAAAACGCCCTGCTGGCACTGGATGCGAACTTCCGCTCCGCGCCGCAGGTGGTGGAAGGCATCAACTTCCTGTTCGAGCGGCTCATGACGCCCCAGCTGGGTGATACGGCTTACGGCGACGGCCAGCGTCTGGTCTACGGTGCGCCCGGCGAGTATGAGGGAAGTGTCGAGGCACATTTCCTGCCCGACGACGAAGCCGAGACGGACGCCGAGTGGATCGCCCAGAAAATTCTGAACATGGTGCGCTCCGAATATCCGGTGCGTGAGGGCAGTGAGACTCGGCCAGTGCGGTACGAGGACTGCTGTATCCTGCTGGCGGCGCGCGGCGACTTCCCGGCCTACACCGAAGCCCTGACCGAAGTCGGCATCCCGGTCTACGCCGACGCAAGAGAAAACCTGCTGGACGCGCCGCACATCCGGCCGCTCATCGCTCTGCTGCGCATCATCGACAACCCGGCGCAGGATATCTATCTGGCGGCGGCGATGCTCGGCCCACTGTTTGGGTTCACGGACGATGATTTGGTCCGTCTCCGGGCGCAGAGCGCGAAGATGGCCGAGGAAATGCAGAAGCAGGAGGAAGCCGAACAGCCCGAAACGTCGGACGCTCAGCCGAAACCCAAAACCAAGCGAAAGATGAGCCTTTACGGTGCATTGATCCTGACCGTCAACAGCGGCGAGGAGGACGAATTCACCGAAAAAGTGAAGCACTTCTATGCCCGGTTGAACGAACTGCGCCGGATGGCCCGGAGCGTTCCGACCGAACAATTGCTCGAAGAGATTTTCGCTTCCACCGGCTATCTGGCCGCACTGGGCGTCATGGAAAACGGTACCCGACGCCGGGAGGATGCCCGGAAGTTTGCGACATTCTGCGCCAGCGCAGGCAGCGGCGGCATCTCGGCTCTGGTGCGTGCCATCGACGCGGCGGCACTGGCCGGAACCACCGGACAGGACACCGCGCCCGGCGGCTCTCGTCCGGGATGCGTTACCATCATGACCATCCACCGCTCGAAGGGCTTGCAGTTCCCGGTGGTGTTCGTGGCCGATACGGCCCGGCGGTTCAACGCGATGGATACCCGTCAGCCGGTTCTTCTCCACCGGAACTACGGTGCCGGTCTGCGCCTCCGCCCGGAAGCAGGCGAGGGAGCCTACAAGACGGCGGCATATACCGCCCTGTCCAACGTCCACGCGCAGGAGATGCGGAGCGAACAGATGCGTCTGCTCTATGTCGCCCTGACCCGTGCGCAGGACAAATTGATTCTGACGATCCCCCTCGGCATCACCAAGACGACCAACCCCTTCGCCCGTGCCGCGGCATTTCTGGCGGCAGGCGCAGGGGAGACGCTTAACTTGCAGGCGAACAGCTTCGCCGACTGGCTGCGGACGGCACTTCTCGTCCACCCGGACGGAAAACTCCTCCGCCGTCTGGCGGAAAATCTGGAACTGCCCTTTGTGGACAGCAAGAGCCGCATCGACATCTCTATCCCCGACCCGAATGTGATACCGTTCAAAATTGAGGTGGAGAGCGTCTCTATCGACGGCGTGGAACTGCCGCTCACCGGCGAGGAAGAACCGGCACCCGACCCGGAGCTGGTGGAAAAACTGCGAGAGGGCTTCCGCTGGCAGTATCCGGCGGCAAAGCTGGCGGAAGTTCCAGCCAAGGTCAGCGTGACGAGCATCGTCCACAAGTCGGAACAGACCACGCTGGAACGCCCGGGCTTCCTCTCCAAAGACGGCCTGACCGCCGCCGAGATGGGTACCGCCCTCCACGCTTTCCTCGAACATGCCGACTTTGCGGCACTGGCAAAGGCAAAGCCGCAGGGCGAAGACGCCCTCTGCGCCGCGATTCTGGAAGAGCGTCAGCGTCAGCTGGACGCCCAGCTCATGCCGCCTGAAATTGCGGAGAAGCTGGACATCGGCAAGATACGGCTCTTCGTCGAGAGCGAGGCGTTCCGCAAGATTTGTGAAGCGGAACAGGTCCTGCGAGAACTGGACTTCATCACGGCTCTGCCAGCGGCGGCAGTTCTGGCCGCGCAGGGCGGAGAAGGGCAGGAGATTGCAAAGGACAGCGCGGTGGATGCGGCACAGGTGCTGGTGCAGGGCATCGCCGACCTCGTGCTGGTCTACTCCGACCACCTCGAGCTGCTGGATTATAAGACCGACCGGCATAAGACGGAGGAAGACTTCCTCCGAGCCTACCGCGCCCAGCTGAATCTCTATGCCCTCGCCATCGACAAACGCTTTGCACCGAAAAAGATAACGTATAAGGGAATTTATTCGTTTGCATTGAACAGGCTCATTGAAGCATAAGATAGAGAACAGGGCCTGCGCTCTGCCGCTAGACGCTCAGAGCTGCCCGACATGCCAATGGCTCCCACTTTGGGGGAGCTGTCACCGGAGGTGACTGAGAGGGCGAGCCTGCCGAAAAATCAGACTTTTCGTGAAAAAAGTGCTTGACACAGCCTGCAGGGCGTGGTAAAATAGCCGAGTAAAGAAAGCAGCTACGGCCTGTGCCGCGCTCGCCTTGTGAGGTCAGAGTCCTCCGGGCTATACCAGAACGCCTTTGTTACTTTGAGCAAAGTGCGGTCATGTGTGAATTTTCGCGCGGCTGTCCTGAAAAATGGGCGGCCGCGTTTTCTGTGCCAAAATAGCAACACTATGGATTATTGTTTGGAGGTGTATTCATTATCGCTACCGCAGGAAAGTCGAAGGAACTGGAGATCAACGGTCAGATCCGGGATCGTGAGGTTCGACTGATCGGAGCAAACGGCGAGCAGATGGGCGTGGTCAGTATTCAGGCCGCAATGCGCGCTGCTGAGGATGCCGGACTCGATCTGGTCAAGATCGCACCGCAGGCTGTACCGCCTGTGTGCAAGGTGCTGAACTACAACAAGTACCGTTTCGAGCAGCAGAAGAAGGCAAAGGAAGCCAAGAAGAACCAGAAGGTGGTCGAAGTCAAGGAGACTCGCCTCTCGCTCAATATTGACACCAATGACTTCAACACCAAAGTGAACCAGACCGCCAAGTTTCTGGCAGCTGGCCACAAAGTTAAAGCTTCGATCCGTTTCCGTGGCCGCGAAATGGCGCACAGCGCACTGGGTGCTGACGTGCTGAAGCGTTTTGCCGAGGCTCTGCCGCAGGCAACCGTGGATAAGGCACCGGTACTCGAGGGCCGCACGATGTCCATTCTGCTGATCCCGAAACCCAATAAGGACTAATTTTAGGAGGAAACTCAAAATGGCTAAGATGAAACTGAAGACCCATTCCGGCGCAAAGAAGCGCTTTAAGCTGACCAAGAACGGCAAGATCAAGCGCGGCCATGCATTCCGCAGCCACATCCTGACCAAGAAGACCACCAAGCTGACCCGTGGTTATCGTCAGCCCAGCTACGTTGATAAGACCAACGCAGCTACCATCAAGAGCATGCTGCCCTACGCCTGATAAGCGAGCCGCACTCTGACATCCAAGACATTTACCAAGACTTAAAGGAGATAGAAAACAATGGCACGTATTAAAGGCGCAACGATGACCCACAAACGTCGCAAGAAGATGCTGAAGCTCGCTAAGGGTTTCTACGGCTGCAAGAGCAAGCACTTTAAGATGGCTAAGCAGCAGGTCATGAAGAGCGGCAACTACGCTCTGGCTGGCCGCCGCATGAAGAAGCGTCAGTTCCGCAACCTGTGGATCTGCCGCATCAACAACGCAGTTCGTCCTCTGGGCATGAACTACTCCACCTTCATGGCTGGCCTGAAGAAGGCTGGCATCGAGCTGAACCGCAAGATGCTCAGCGAGATGGCTATCAACGATCCCAAGAGCTTTGCAGCTCTGGTCGAGACCGTGAAGAACGCCTGATTAGACTAAAAGTGAGACGCTCGCGCATATTACGCGAGCGTCCATTTTGTATCCGGAGCTTTTCGCGGCGGGCAAATATTACATTCAGGGCTGCGCCCTGCCGCGAAGGAATCTTATGTGGCAGACGCGGCCCTTTTTTGGATTTTTTATGTTAGAGAAGATTACCAGCCGCGAAAACGCAAAGATCAAATACGCCTGCCGCCTGTCGTCCAGTGCATCGTTCCGCCGCAGTGAGGGAAAGTTTCTGGCCGAGGGCCGGAAGCTCTGCCCGGAGCTGGCACGGGGTGCAGAACTGGAGACCCTGTTCTGCACCGAGACCGCGCTCGAAAAATGCCCGGAACTGAACGACCTGCCCGGCGAACACTATCTTGTCGAAGACCATGTGGCGGACAAACTGGCGGATGTCGGCACCCATCAGGGGGTGTTCGGTGTGTTCAAAACGCCGGTGCATACCCTCGAGGAAGTGAAGACCGGTGGCCGTTATCTCGCCCTCGAACGGGTGCAGGACCCGGGCAATGTGGGAACTCTGCTCCGCTCGGCGGCGGCGTTCGGCTTTGATGCCGTCATCCTCAGCGATGGCTGTGCCTCGCCCTTCGCGCCCAAGACCCTCCGGGCCTCGATGGGTGCCGCTGTCCGCATCCCGGTCATTGAGGCCGGTTCCATGCCGGAGACGGTCGCCGCTCTCCGCGCGAAAAAAATTACCTGCCTTGCGGCGGCACTGTACAATTCCAAGCCCCTGAGTGCGGCATCGTCCAGTTACCCGGACGGTGTCTGCGTCGTCATCGGCAGCGAGGGTCAGGGCCTGACCGATGCGACCATCGAAGCCTGTGATGCCGCTGTCCGCATCCCCATGACCGACCGGGTCGAGAGCCTGAACGCCGGCATTGCCGGCAGTATCCTGCTCTGGCATTTCCGGGAGGAAAGTCTGTGATCAGCTCCGGACTGGAACAGACCAGTCTGTTTCCGCAGGAACCTGTGCCGGACGCCCTGCTGTGCTGGCTCTGGCTGGCGCAGACACTGGGTGCGGCAAACTCGCACGCAGGCCGTGTTCTGGATGCTTTCGGCGGTGCGCAGGAAGCATGGGAAGCCCGTGCGACCGATGCCTTCCGGCAGGCGGTCGGGATACCAGCAATGCAAAGAGCAAATCTGCCCAACAATACCCCGGAATTTTACCGTTCCATCGTGCGAAAGTGTGAAGCCCGGCGAATTCATATCCTGACTTATGACGACCCGGATTATCCGCTTGCATTTTCCCGTATCCCGGACATGCCATTGGTGCTTTACTGCACCGGCAATCCGCACTGGCTCAACGAGCCGGGCATGGTCGGGATGGTGGGAACGCGCAAGCCGACCGAGTACGGCTTGCAGGCGGCGGCAATGCTGGGCGAAGGTCTGGTGAAGAACGGGGCAATTATCGTCAGCGGTCTGGCGGATGGACTGGATAGTGCCGGGCATCACGCCGCAGTCCGGGCAGGCTGTCCGACGGTCGGCGTACTGGGTGTTCCTATCGACCGCACTTACCCGGCGACCAACCGGGAACTGCGCCGGAAAATCGAGCAGAACGGCTGTGTCATCAGCGAGTATCCGCCGGATATGACCGGTGTCGGTCGGAACGGCTTCTTACAGCGCAACCGGCTCATCGCGGCCCTGTCGTCGGCTTTGGTCGTGGTGGAAGCACAGGAAAAGAGCGGCACCATGTCCACCGTCGCCCATGCCGAACGGTACGGCAAGCCGGTGTTCGCGGTGCCAGGAAGCATCTTTTCCAAAAACTCTGACGGCACCAACCGCCTGCTCCGGGATGGCCGGGCGCGTGCGGTGTGTCAGGCGGAGGACTTATTCCAAACACTGGGTCTGCACCCGAACCGGGCGGCAGAACCTGCACCGCGCAAGGAGTCTGCGCCGATGGATGACCGGGAACGGAAAGTTCTGGCCTGCATCGGCTCCCAGCCGCGCGGCATCGAGGAACTCAGCACGCTGAGCGGCCTACCGACGGCAGTTCTGCTGGGCGTTCTGATGAAGCTCGAGCTTTCAGGCCGGGTGTTCTGTCAGCCCGGCAAACGGTATATTCTGCGCTGAGATGCGCAAGATGAAAACGAAATAGCCCTCTCAGTCAAAGCCTTCCGGCTTTGCCAGCTCCCCCAAAGTGGGAGCCATTGGCAAGCCGGACAGCAGGAGCCTCGGACGAAAACAGCCGGGCCTTGCGGTCAAGGGCAGGCGGAGAAGTTTATATATAAATAAGGGAGAAAACTATGTCGAAACTGGTGATCGTGGAGTCGCCTGCCAAGGCGAAAACCATTGGTAAATATCTGGGCAGTGATTACGAGGTAACGGCCAGTATGGGCCATATCCGTGACCTGCCTGCTTCCCAGCTGGGAATTGATGTCGAGCATGACTATGCGCCCCAGTACATCAGCATCAAGGGCAAGGAAAAGCTCATCAAAGAGCTGAAGAGCAAGGCCAAGCACTCGGACGGCGTCCTCCTCGCGACCGACCCGGACCGTGAGGGCGAAGCCATCAGCTGGCATCTGGCAAATATCCTCGGTCTGGACCCCCATGAACCCAACCGCGTGACCTTTGACGAGATCACCAAGAAGGGCGTTCAGGAGGGCATGGCGCACCCCCGTGCCATCGACGAAGACCTGTTCAACGCACAGCAGGCGCGCCGTGTGCTGGACCGTCTGGTGGGCTACAAACTGAGTCCGTTCCTCTGGCGGAAAGTCCGCCGCGGCCTGTCCGCTGGCCGTGTGCAGAGTGTTGCGGTCCGGCTTATCGACGACCGCGAAAAGGAGATCGAGAGCTTTAAGCCGGAAGAATACTGGAATGTGGATGCTACTCTCGGCGCAGGCCACAAGAGCTTTACCGCCCGTCTGGCCGCAGACGCAAACGGCAAGAAGCTTCTGCCCAAGAATGAGGCCGAAGCCCGTGCCATCGAGAAGGGTCTGGAAGGTGTCGATTATACCGTCGGCGAGCTGAAAAAAGGCAAGCGTGCCAAGCAGCCGACCCCGGCCTTCATCACCAGTACCCTCCAGCAGGAAGCTTCCCGTCGTCTCGGCTTCACTGCTACCCGTACCATGCGCGCGGCACAGACTCTGTACGAAGGCGTGGACATCGCCGGTCACGGCATGATGGGTCTGATCACCTACATGCGTACCGACAGCCTGCGCATTTCGGATGAAGCTGTCGCCGCCGCCAAGGAGTATATCGCCGGTGCCTACGGTGAACAGTATATCTGCCCCTATAAGCGCGTCTGGAAGACCAAGAGCGCGACTGCCGCACAGGACGCCCACGAAGCCATCCGCCCGTCTGTGCCGTCTCTGACCCCGGACGAGGTGGACAAGAGCATCAGCGGCGACACCGCGAAACTCTACCGGATGATCTGGAGCCGCTTCATGGCGAGCCAGATGGCAGATTGCCAGCAGGATACCGTGTCGGTCACGGTCTATGCCGGTGATTATCGGTTCAAGGCCAGTGGCTACACCGTCACATTTGACGGCTTCACGGCTCTGTACGAGGAAGCCACCGACGAGAAGGAAAAGAAAGAGACCAGCCTGCCGCCGTTGGAACAGGGCCAGCTGCTCAAGCTGAAGGAGCTGAAGAGCGAGCAGAAGTTCACCCAGCCGCCTGCACGCTACACCGAAGCGACCCTCATTAAGGCACTGGAAGAAAACGGCATCGGCCGTCCTTCGACTTACGCGCCCATCATCACCACCATCATCGACCGTGGCTATGTCGAGCGTGAGCAGAAGAAGCTGAAACCCACCCTGCTGGGCCGTGCCGTGGATGGCCTGATGCTGGAACAGTTCCCCCACATCGTCGATGTCGATTTCTCGGCCGAGATGGAAAAGAACCTCGATAAGGTCGAGAGCGGAAAGGCCGACTGGCACAAGACGGTGGATGATTTCTACAAGGGTTTTGCGGCCAGCCTTGAGCAGGCCGAGAAGAACATGGAGGGCAAAAAGGTCAAGGTTCCCGACGAGCCTTCCAGCGAGATCTGCGACCTTTGCGGCCGTCCGATGGTCATCAAGGTCGGCAAGTACGGCAAATTCCTAGCATGTTCCGGCTTCCCGGAGTGCCGCGGCACCAAGCGTCTGGTAAAGGATACCGGCGGCATCTGCCCCAAGTGCGGCAAGGGCCGTATGCTGGAGCGCAAGAGCGCGAAGGGCCGTATCTACTACGGCTGTGAGCGGTACCCCGACTGCGATTTCATGACCTGGGATACCCCGGTCGCCACCAAGTGCGAGAAGTGCGGCTCCACCCTGTTCCGCAAGGGCTCCAAGCTCTACTGCGCAAAAGAGGGCTGCGATTTCGAGATGCCGGTGCCGAAGAAAGACTAAGAGGATATTAGATGGATCATAACGTTAAAATTTTAGGAGCAGGTCTGGCCGGCTGCGAAGCCGCCCTCTGGCTGGCTGGTAAGGGCGTCAAGGTCGACCTGTACGAGCAGAAGCCGACCCATTTTTCGCCTGCACACAAGAGCGAGGGCTTTGCCGAACTCATCTGCTCCAACAGCCTGAAAGCCGAGCGTCTGGACTCGGCGTCCGGTCTGCTCAAAGAAGAAATGCGTCGGATGGGC
Source organism: uncultured Faecalibacterium sp. (assembly GCA_934548045.1). GTDB lineage: Bacteria > Bacillota > Clostridia > Oscillospirales > Ruminococcaceae > Faecalibacterium. Next base: position 132,397 of record CAKTEM010000005.1, read on the forward strand.
AGTCAGCTGCTCAACGCGGCCGAAGTTGCCCGTGTCGCTGCCGGCGGTGCATTGGCCGTTGACCGCGATACCTTCAGTGCCGAGGTCACCCGGATGGTGGAAGCGTGTGAGAACATCACCGTCCACCGGGAACAGGTGGAATATATCGACGAGAGCGCACCACTCTTGGTCGCGACCGGCCCTCTGACCGACGGCAAACTGGCGGACGAGATCGGCCAGCTGACCGGTGATGAGCGTCTGCATTTCTACGATGCCGTCGCGCCCATCGTCACGGCCGAAAGCCTTGACTATGACCGCGTGTTCGCGGCTTCCCGGTATGACCGCGGCGAGGCGGATTACCTGAACTGCCCCTTCAACAAGGCAGAGTATGAGGCCTTCCATGCAGCTCTTGCCTCGGCAGAGCGTGCGCCGCTCCATGAGTTCGACAAGGGTGCGGAACAGTCCGCTCAGCCCGACCCGGACGCACATGGCAAAAAGGCTGACACCGTCACGGTCTACGAGGGCTGTATGCCGATTGAAATTATGGCTGCGCGCGGTGCCGATACCATGCGGTTTGGCCCGTTGCGTCCGGTGGGTCTGGTCGACCCTCGCACCGGCCACCGTCCGTGGGCAAATGTCCAGCTCCGCGCCGAGAACAAGGAGCGGACCCTGTACAACATCGTCGGCTTCCAGACCAACCTGAAATGGGGCGAGCAGAAACGGGTCTTCTCGATGATCCCCGGCCTTGAAAATGCCGAGTTTGTCCGGTACGGCGTCATGCACCGGAACACCTTCCTCGATGCACCCCGTGTGCTGAACGCCGGTCTGTACCTGAATGAGCATCCGAATGTCTTCTTCGCCGGTCAGATCACCGGCTTTGAGGGCTATATGGAGAGCGCGGCCTGCGGTCTGCTGGCGGCACGGAACATCTATGCACGCCTGACCGGCAAGCAGCTTCCGCCGCCGCCCAACGATACCATGTGCGGCGCGCTCATCCAGTACCTGACGACCGAGAACAAGCATTTCCAGCCGATGGGTGCCAACATGGGCATCCTGCCTCCGCTTCCTGCCGAGAGCCGTCCGCGTGACAAACGGCTCCGTTACATGGCTGTGGCCGAACGTGCCGTGGCCAGCTTCCAGCAGTGGCTGGACGAAAACGAACTGTAAAAAGGAGACTGCGCTATGAAAATTATCGTGGATATGATGGGCGGCGACAATGCACCTCTGGCGGTGCTGGAAGGTGCGGCGGCTGCGGTCAAAGAGTACGGCGTCCAGCTGATCGGCGTGGGCGACGAAGCTCTGGTGCGCAAGACGGCGGCGGAACATAACATTCCGCTGGACGGCATCGAGCTGGTGAACTGCACCGAGGTCATCGAGATGTGCGACGAGCCGGCCCGTGCCATCCGCACCAAGAAGGATTCCTCCATCGTGGTGGGCCTGAACATGCTGAAAGAGGGCAAAGGCGACGCCTTTGTCTCCGCAGGCTCCACCGGCGCGCTCCATGTGGGCGCAAGCCTCATCGTCCGCACCCTGCGCGGCATCAAGCGTCCGGCTCTGGCGACGATGGTTCCGGCCAAGAAGCAGGCTTATCTGCTGCTGGACTGCGGCGCGAACGTTGAGTGCCGCCCCGAGATGCTGGCCGCCTTTGCGGTCATGGGCAGCTGCTATGTCAATAAAGTCGAGGGCCGCACTTCGCCCTCGGTCGCGCTGGCGAACAACGGTGCGGAGGAGTCGAAAGGTACCCCGATGCTCAAGGAAGCCCATCAGCTGCTCAAGACTACGCCCGGCATCCGGTTCGTCGGCAATATCGAGCCGCGTGACGTGCCGAACGGCGAGGTCGATGTGGTAGTCTGCGACGGCTTTACTGGCAATGTTATCTTGAAGCTGACCGAGGGCGTCGCAAAGATGCTGCTGGGGATGCTCAAAGAGATGTTCCTGAAGAACCTCGGCGGCAAGCTGGCCTATCTGCTGCTCAAGAGCGGTGTGTCTGACCTCAAGCACCAGATGGACAGCGAGGAGTACGGCGGCGCACCCTTCCTCGGCGCAAAGCAGCCGGTCATCAAGGCGCATGGTTCGTCCAAGGCCAAGGGCATCAAGAACGCCATCCGTCAGGCAAAAGTTTGTGTCGAAAACGACCTGTGCGGCACCATGCAGACGGCTCTCGATGAGCTGAACGCATCGTCCGCCCAGTGACAGAGAGTCATTCAACAAAGGGGAGCAAAAGAATGAGTCATCAACTCGAAACCATTATCGGCTACAAATTCAAGAATCCGGAGCTGCTCCAGACGGCTCTGACCCACACCAGCTACGCCAACGAGAGCAAAGTTCCGGTCAAGCACAACGAGCGTCTGGAATTCCTCGGCGACAGCGTCCTGCAGATCGTGTCGGCAGATTACCTGTTCCACGCATACGCCGACCGCCCGGAAGGTGACCTGACCCGTATTCGTTCCAGCCTCGTCAGCGAGGGCGCACTGTTCCAGTTCGCGCAGGAGATCAATCTGGGCGAGTATCTCCGTCTGGGCCGTGGTGAGGAACGCTGCGGCGGACGCAACCGCCCGAGCGTCGTCTCGGATGCGTTCGAGGCCGTCATTGCCGCCCTCTATCTGGACGGCGGCATGGATGTCGCCCGGAACTTCATCCTGCCCTTCATCACCGAGGGCAAGCACGCTGAGGCCGACTATAAGACCCGTCTGCAGGAGATCGTCCAGCAGAACCCGGAAGAGCGGTTGAGCTATGTGGTCGAAGAGGAGTCCGGCCCCGACCACGACAAGCATTTCGTGGTGGCCGTCCGGTTCAATTCGGACAAGGTCGCCCGGGGCGAGGGCCGGAGCAAGAAGCTTGCGGAGCAGCACGCCGCGCGTGAGGCTCTGAAACTGCTGGGAGTTATCAAGGAAAAGTAAGCCGATGGTTTTAAAAGAACTGGAGATCCAGGGATTCAAAAGTTTTCCGGATAAAGTCAAGATCCGCTTCGACGAGGGCGTGACGGCGGTCGTCGGGCCGAACGGCTCGGGCAAGTCGAACCTGTCGGATGCGGTGCGCTGGGTGCTAGGCGAGACCAGTACCCGGCAGCTTCGCGCTGCTGGCAAGATGGAAGACGTCATCTTCGGCGGCACCCGGCGGCGCGGCGCGATGGGATTCGCAATGGTGCGGCTGACGCTGGACAACCACGACCACACACTCGATCTCGACGCCGAGGAAGCAGTCATCGGCCGCAAGTATTACCGCTCGGGCGAGAGCGAGTACAGCATCAACGGCCAGATCTGCCGCCTGAAAGATATCTATGAGCTGCTGCTGGATACCGGCATCGGACGGGATGGCTATTCGGTCATCGGGCAGGGCCGTATCGCAGAGATCGTCGCCGCCAAGAGCAACGAGCGGAGAGAGATCTTCGAGGAAGCCTGCGGCATCGCGAAATACCGCTACCGCAAAAACGAGGCCGAGCGGCGTCTGCTGGCGGCATCCGAAAATCTGGAACGCCTGAAAGACATCTTGGGCGAACTGGAAAGCCGGGTCGAGCCGTTGCGGCAGGAGAGCGAAAAGGCGGAGAAATTTCTCGCCCTGAGCAGCCGGAAAAAGACGCTGGAAGTCACCCTCTGGACGGATGGCGTGCATCGCGCGCGCGAATCCGTTCGCCAGCAGGTGCGCGATTACGAGACGGCACAGGCGGATTATGAGCGTTTCGACCGGCAGGCCAAGACCGCTGAGGCCGAGGCTGAGGAGATCCGGATGCAGGCGCAGCGGTTGACCATCGCTGTCGAACGCCTGAATGGGGATATCCGCAGCATCACCGAGCAGATCAGCGGAAGTGAAAGCCGAATCGCCGTCCTCGAAAACGACATCCTCCGTAACGAGGAGAGCGCGGAAAGCCTGCGGCAGGAGATCGCGGCAGGGGAGCAGGACAGCACCGAAGCCGCCGCCGCGCTGGAACGCCACCGCGCCGTGGCGAAGGCGATGGAGCAGGCCGGAAAGAAGCTGGCCGACGACATCGCCGCCCTGAGCGAAGAGCTTGTTCGGATGACGAGCGAGAACAACGCCAGCGGCGAGCGTCAGGATGTTCTGCGAAATGAGGTAGCTGGACTGAACGCCCAGCACACCGAGGCACAGGTGGCAAAAGCCGCCGCCGAAGCCGCCGGGCAGTCAGCACAGGAGCGTCTGCCTGCGCTGGAACAAGCGGTCACGGAGCTGAATACTCAGTACGACGAGACGAAAAAAGACCTCGAGGATACCATCCAGTACCAGAAGGTGCTGGCCGACAACGAAAAGCAGCTGTCCAACATCCGTTCCGGTCTGGAACTCAAACTCAAGCACCGCCGTGCCGCCCTCGAGGAGGCCGACGCCGAGGAACAGAAGCTGGGCCGGGAGCTGGATGCTTCCCGTCAGCGGCTGTCCGTCCTGCGTGAATTGGAAAAGAATATGGACGGCTATCAGAATTCGGTCAAGACCGTCATGCGCGCGGCGTCTGCACGGCGTCTGCGCGGCATCATCGGGCCGGTGTCGGCGATTCTGGAAGTTGAACCGGGCAAGGAGACCGCCATCGAAACGGCTCTGGGCGGTGCATTGCAGAACATTGTAGTCGAAAACGAAAAGGCAGCCAAAGCCGCCATCGCCCTGTTGAAGAGCGAGAACGCAGGCCGCGCGACCTTCCTGCCGCTGGATACCGTCCAGCCGGGAACTTTCCGGGGAAACCTGACCGGTTCGGCCTGTCTGGCGTCCAGCCTTGTCAAGGCGGATGAACGATATAAGAATATCGTCTCCAATCTGTTGGGGCGCATCGTCGTCGTGGAAGAAATCAACGAGGCCTCCCGTATAGCTCGGGAGCTGGGCTACCACAACAAGGTCGTGACCATCGACGGTCAGGTCATCAATGCAGGCGGCAGCTTCACGGGCGGCAGTGTCCAGCGTTCGGCTGGCCTGTTTACCCGGAAGCAGGAGATGGAGGAGTTGCGTATCAAAGCGGCAAAACTCCAGAAAGCATGCATCGCCGCGCAGGAGAAGACCGACCAGTGCAAGGAGCAGGTGGATGCCCTGTCCGCCGAGCTGACTGCGACCAACAGCGAACAAATTACGGCGGCGAACGACCGTGTCCGTGCCGAAGCGGAACAGAAGCGTCTGGAAGCGGCTCTGGAACAGACCGGCAACGCCCGGGATGTCCGGAATGAAGAGATAAAAGCTCTGCACGCCCAGATGGACGCCAGCCGGGAAAAAGCGGCGCAGGCGGCGGAAAAGGAAGCTGACCTGACCGCACAGCTGGAACAGAAGTCAAAGGAACTCGAGCGTCTGGCCGAGGGCGGCGATGCCTTCCTCGCACAGCAGAAGGAACTGTCCGACAAGCTGAGTGCGAAGCGGCTGGAACAGCTGACCCGTCAGAAGGACGCAGAGCTGGCACAGAGCCAGATCGCGGCACTGGAACAGCGGAGCAGAGATGCCGCCAGCCGGAAAGCGACCCTCGAAGAGGGCATTGCGGCACTGGAACAGCGAAGCGATGCCTGCCGTGCGGAGATCAACTTCATCCGTCAGGCCAAGACCGACAGCTCGGAGAAGATTTTCCAGAAAGAGGAAGAAATCAAGGCCGCGACCGAAAAGCGTCTGAGTTATCAGCAGAAGGAGACTGAAACGCTGGCAAAGGCTCGCACCGCCGCCGACAGCCGCGAGGAGATGAGCCGGGAGATGGCACGTCTGGCCGAGCGGAAAGCGGCGGCAGAAGCGGAGTACGACCAGATGGCCGCAAAGCTCTGGGATGAGTACCAGCTGACGGTCAGTCAGGCCGAAGAGGTCAGCGTCGATTTCGACAGCCTGCCCCAGCTCCGGGCGCAGGTGTCCGACCTGCGGAACAAGATTCGCGCCCTCGGCAGTGTCAATGTGGGAGCCATCGAGGAGTACAAAGAGGTCAAGGGCCGCTACGATACCCTTCAGGTGCAAGTCACGGATGTCGAGGAAAGCCGGAACGAGCTGACCCGGATGATCGCCGGACTCAGCCGCCAGATGCGCGAAATCTTCTCGGACAGCTTCCGAGCCATCAACGAGAACTTTGGCCGGGTCTTCCGGGAACTGTTCGGCGGCGGCGAAGCAAGCCTTGTACTGGAAGACGAGAGCGATGTCCTGTCCAGCGGCATTGGTATTCAGGTCGCGCCGCCGGGCAAGGTCATCAAGAACCTCGAAGCTCTCTCGGGCGGCGAGCAGGCACTGGTGGCAATCAGCATCTACTTCGCCATCATGGCCGTCAATCCGGCACCGTTCTGCATCCTCGACGAGATCGAGGCGGCTCTGGATGATGCTAACGTCGGCCGGTTTGCGCAGTACCTGCGCCGGGTGAGCGACAAGACCCAGTTCATCGTCATCACCCACCGCCGCGGCACGATGGAAGCCGCCAACATCCTGTATGGTGTCACCATGCAGGAGGACGGTGTGTCCAAGCTGCTGAAACTTGACCTCGAACAGGTTGACGCGACACTGGTTTCGTAGGTATAATAAAATATATAAATTACAAACACAAAAAGGGAGGCCACAATGGGACTCTTTGGATTTGGCAAAAAAGAAAAAGATAAAATGAAGGACGGTCTCGAGAAGACTCGTACGGGTTTCTGGGGCAACATCCTGAACACGCTGACCGGCAGCAAGATCGACGACGACTTGTATGACAGTTTGGAAGAGCAGCTCATCCTCGCGGACGTCGGTGGCGAAGTCGCCATCCGTCTGGTGGACGAACTGCGCGACCGGGTCAACGCAAAGGGCCTGAAGACCGGCGAGCAGGCAGCAGACGCCCTCCGTGATATCATCGCGGACGAGATGCGCCCAGACGCGGAGATGAATCTTGACGGCCACCCGGCGGTCATCCTCGTCATCGGCGTCAACGGCGTCGGCAAGACGACCAGCATCGCAAAGCTGGCCGATTACTACACCCGTCAGGGCCGCAAGGTCATGCTGGCGGCAGGTGATACCTTCCGTGCGGCGGCCAGCGAACAGCTGGAGATCTGGGCGAACCGTGCCAACGTTCCCCTCGTCAAGGCTGGCGAGGGCGCAGACCCGGCGGCGGTTATCTTCGATACCGTCAAGTCGGCGACCGCGCGCGGCTATGACATGGTCATCGCCGACACCGCAGGTCGTCTCCACAACAAGGCAAATCTGATGAATGAGCTGTCCAAAATCAGCCGCAGCGTCAAGAAGGCTTCTCCGGAAGCCAGCCTCGAGACCCTGCTGGTTCTGGACGCCATCACCGGTCAGAACGCCATCAGTCAGGCAAAGGAATTCTGCAAGGCCGCAAACGCGACCGGCATCATCCTGACCAAGCTGGACGGCACCGCAAAGGGCGGCTGCGTCGTCGCGGTCAAACAGCGGCTGGGTCTGCCGGTCCGGTTCATCGGCGTGGGCGAGGGCATCGACGACCTGATCCCCTTCACGCCGGAAGGCTTCGTGGAAGAACTCATCCCTCGAACGAACTGGAGGCACTAATATGAAAATTTGTGCTGCTACCGGCAACGCCGGTAAGCTCAAGGAACTGCGCCGCATCCTCGAGGCGCAGGGACATGAGGTGGTGAGCCAGAAAGAACTGGGCATCACCACAGAACCCGACGAGACCGGCACGACCTTTGCGGAGAACGCAAAGATCAAGGCGGAGACCATCTGCAAGGAGAGCGGCCTGCCGACCATCGCCGATGATTCGGGTCTTTGCGTCGATGCGCTGAACGGCGCGCCCGGCGTGTACAGCGCACGCTACTGCGGACATCACGGTGACGACGAAGCAAACAACGACAAGCTTCTGGATACCATGAAGGATGTTCCGGCGGACAAGCGCGGCGCAAAGTTCGTCTCGGCGGTCTGCTTCATCCTGCCCACCGGCGAGAGCCTGACCTGCATGGGCGAGTGTCCGGGCAAGGTCGCCTTTGAGCGTCTGGCCGGAGATTACGGTTTCGGCTATGACCCCCTGTTTATCCCGGACGACTGCGGCGTGGGCAAGCACGATAAGCGCGCCAACACCGAGGGCCGCAGCTATGCACAGCTGACGCCCGACGAAAAGGACGCCATCAGTCACCGCGGCAACGCTCTGGCCGAGCTGGAAAAAGAACTGCCGGAGTTTTTGAAGAAACATTAACAACATATTTTAAGGAGAACAATTATGCTGACGAGCAAACAGCGCGCCATTCTGCGCGGCAAGGCAAACACCATGGACCCCGTTTTTCAGGTTGGTAAGGGTGAGATCGACGAGACCATGATCCAGGGCGTGAAGGACTGCCTCGACGCCCGGGAACTCATCAAGGTCAAGGTGCTGGACAACAGCATGTACAACGCCCGTGAGGCATCCGTCCTGCTGGCAGAGGCCACCGGCGCAGACTGCGTGCAGGTCATCGGCTCCAAATTCGTCCTCTATCTTCAGAAGAAAAAGGACAGCGCGTATGCTGACCTGCTGAAATGAAGATCTTACTCTACGGCGGCACCTTCGACCCACCCCACAACGGCCACCTGAACAATCTGCGTGCCGCTGTCCGCCGGGTGCAGCCCGACAAGGTCATCGTCATGCCGGCTGGTGTGCCGCCGCACAAACACGCATCCACGACGCCGGGGATTCTCCGGATCGAGATGTGCCGCTGCTTTGAGGCTCTGGCGGAGGAAAACGCCGTGCTGGAGCTGGAAGTCAGCAGCTGGGAAGTGGAACAGGCCGCTGCCGGACGCCGGAACTACACGGTCCTCACGCTGGAATGGCTGGCCGAGCGGTTCCCGGCGGCGCAGCTCTACCTGACCGTCGGCAGCGACATGCTGATGACCTTTGACGAGTGGTACCGCTGGGCGGATATCCTGCGTCTGGCGCATCTCGTGGTCGTCAGCCGGAACGTCGGCGATGACCCGGCACTCCACGCCAAGGCAAAGCAGCTTGACCCGGAGGGCGGACGCATCCTGTTCGCTCCGGTGGAGGCGATGCCGATGGCAAGCAGCAGCCTGCGGCAGCGTCTTGCGGCAGGGGATGGCTGTGAAAATGAACTTCCGGCGAATGTCCGCGCCGTCATCGCACGGGAAGGGCTCTACCGGAACCAAGGAGACGAAGAAAGCAATGAAGTTGAAAGAGGCAAAAGAGCTTGTACGGGGCCGTCTGAGCGATAAGCGGTATCAGCACACCCTCAACGTCCGGAAGATGGCCGTCAAGCTGGCAAAGCAGTACGACGTCAGCGAGGAAAAGGCGGCTCTGGCTGCTCTGCTCCACGACTCGGCCAAGGAGATCTCCAAAGACGAGATGAAAGAGCTGATGGCAAAGTATCCCGAGTACGCCGAGGGCGGCGAGAGTCGTCCGTCGCCGGTCTGGCACGGCATCTGTGCCGCGATCCTAGCGCGCACCGAGTGGGGCGTGACGGACGAGGCCGTGCTTTCGGCCATCGCCTGCCACACCGCCGGAAAGCCCGGCATGAGCAAGCTGGATAAAATCGTTTATCTGGCCGACATGTCCTGCAAAGAGCGCGACTGGCCGGGCGTCAACAAACTGCGCAAGCTGGAGATGAAAGACCTCGACGCCGCGATGCTCCTCGCGCTGAAGCAGACCAATGAATTCGTTCTCTCGCAGGGCAAGCCACTCGACCCCATGTCGAAGGCTGCCTACGAGGATATCGAGCGGCAGATAGAAGCGCGCGGCTGAAAATGTGATAACAGCGTTCCCAAAAGAAAACCGATTGCAGATTACAGGGAAGAATGTTATACTATTGGATATAGCGCGGTTTTTCCGCAATAAATCTGGAAGGAATAAGAACGAATGAGTCAAGCTCCGCGTCGTATCAATACCGACCGCTCTCTGAATCGTCCGACCGAACAGCGTCCGTCGCAGAACCCTGCCCCGAAACCGACGCCGAGCGGCCAGCCTGATTTTTTCAGCAAACAGCCTGAAGTGAAGCCTGCTTCGCTCCGTCCGGAAACGCCGGATAAACCGGCTCCCGTCTCCGGTGGTGGGAATGGCGGAAACAAGCCGCCGCGCCATGCTGCAGCTCATGCAGCTCCGCCTCCGAGCGAGAAACGCCGCCGCAGCAAGAAAAAAAAGAAAAAAACGCCGCTCTGGCTGCCGATGGCTATCACGATGGCAATTATTGCGGTCGTCTCGGGCGTCGTGGTCTACGGCGTGAGCATGTTGAACAAGGTGGAGGAGAGCATCCGCCCGGATTCGCAGGTAGAGCAGATCACCGAGGAGATCCAGACCCTCGAGGAGTACAAGGGTGATGTCGTCAACATTCTGGTCTGCGGCATCGACTATGAGGAAGGCCGTGATTATTCCAACGATCCGACCGCCAACGACGGCATGACAGATATGATCCTGTACTGCCAGTTCGACATCAAGGGCGGCGCGCTCCGGATGCTCCAGATTCCTCGCAATAGCCTTGTCACGACCTCGGGAAGAAAAGTCACCCTTTCCAACGGCAAGACCTATGCGGCGACCAACTATCAGATCAACTCGGTGGCTCTGTCCAACGGCGGCAGCATTGCGGCTCTGGCAGAAGTCATTTACGACCAGTACAAGCTGCCCATCGACTACTATGTGTCCATCGACATGCAGGCACTGGTCGAGATGGTCGATAACTTCGGCGGCATCGAGGTCTATATCCCCCACGACATGTCCTTTGCCGGCAGTGCGCTGAAGCAGGGGTACCGCAACCTCGACGGCGCGTCGGCGGAGTTCTTCGTCCGCTGCCGCCACGGTAAGGGCTATTCCAACTCGGACATCGACCGCCTGAACATGCAGCGGTATTTCTACGCCGGCCTGTTCAAGCGTGTCCGCTCAATGGGCATCACCGATGTATTGAATCAGCTGCCGCTGGTCTTCAACAACTATATCAAGACCGATATGGACCTTGCGACCATCGCAAAGATGCTCGTGTCCTTTACCCGGATCGACAGCGCGAACATCATGCTGGCCCAGACGCCGGTCTTCATGGGCGTGCCGAACATCGGCTCGACCGACAGCTTTGACGGCTATTCCTGCGTCGTGCCTGACGCAGGCTCCATCGCAGAGCTGCTCAACACCTATTTTCGCAATTATACCGGCCCGGTGAGCGCGGATGAGATGAACCTTGTGACCGACAAGTGGCCGCATGGCAGTGCATCCACCAGCGCGAACGTCCAGTTCGTCGGCCAGCTCGATAAGGAATCGAACGACGCCATCCTCAGCGGTGACACCGACGTGCAGGGCGCGACCACGACCGATGGTCAGGCCGCCGGAACAGGACAATAACAGATAGGAGAACCACATGGAAAACTTGAAAGACAGCAAGACCCTTGCAATCGAAATTGCAAAGATCCTCGATAAGAAAAAGGCACAGGACGTCCGGGTGCTGAAAGTCGACAGCCTGACCGTCCTGACCGATTACTTCGTCATCGCCTCCGGTACCTCCACCACGCAGGTGGCGGCTCTGGCAGACGAAGTGGATTATGAACTCTCCCAGAAGGGCATCACCCCGTACAGCACCGAAGGCTTCGACTCGAAGAACTGGGTGCTGCTGGATTACTCGAACGTCATCGTCCACGTCTTTGTGCCGAACACGCGCACTTACTATGACCTCGAGCATCTGTGGGCAGACGGTGAGCCCATCGACATCTCGGAGTACCTGACGCCGGATAGTAGTATCTAAGGATATTATTTGTTATATTTAGTTTGGATAGTTTGGAGCTGATTAACAATCATGAAGTACGATTACAAGGCTGTTGAAGCCAAGTGGCAGAAGGTGTGGGAGGACGAAAAGACCTTCCATGCCGAGATCGACCACTCGAAACCCAAATTCTACGCTCTCGTCGAGTTCCCGTATCCGTCGGGCGCAGGCCTGCACGTCGGCCATCCGCGCAGCTATACCGCGCTGGACGTCGTCAGCCGCAAACGCCGCAAGAACGGTTATAACGTCCTGTACCCGATGGGTTGGGATGCGTTCGGCCTGCCGACCGAGAACTTCGCAATGAAGAACCACATCCACCCGGCCATCGTCACCAAGAAGAACGTTGACCGCTTCCGCAGCCAGCTGAAAGCTCTGGGCTTCTCCTTCGACTGGGATCGCGAGATCAACACCACCGACCCCGAGTACTACAAGTGGACCCAGTGGATCTTCCTCCAGCTGTACAAGCACGGTCTGGCTTACAAGAAGGAAATGAGCGTCAACTGGTGTACCAGCTGCAAGTGCGTTCTGGCAAACGAGGAAGTTGTCAACGGCGTCTGCGAACGCTGCGGCAGCGAAGTCGTCCACCGCGTCAAGAGCCAGTGGATGCTGAAGATCACCGCATACGCCGATAAGCTTATCGACGGTCTGGATGGTCTGGATTACATCGACCGCGTTGCCACCCAGCAGAAGAACTGGATCGGCCGCAGCCACGGCGCAGAAGTCAACTTCGGCACCACCGCAGGCGACACCCTGACCGTTTATACCACGCGCTGCGATACCCTGTTCGGTGCGACCTACATGGTCGTCTCTCCGGAACACGCCATCGTCAAGGAGTGGCTGGACAAGGGCATCATTAAGAATGTCGACGCTGTCAAGGCATATCAGGCCGAGGCAGCACGCAAGAGCGATTTCGAGCGCAGCGAGCTGAACAAGGAGAAGACCGGCATCCAGCTGGAAGGCGTCATGGGCATCAACCCGGTCAACGACAAGGAGATTCCCGTCTTCATCTCCGATTACGTTCTGGCTACCTATGGCACCGGTGCTATCATGGCAGTTCCTGCTCACGATACCCGTGACTGGGAGTTCGCGAAGAAGTTCGGCCTGCCCATCATCGAGGTCGTCAAGGGTACCACCCCGTCCAACCTCGACGAGGCTGCTTTCACCGATGTCGCTACCGGCACGCTGGTAAACTCCGGCTTCCTGAATGGCCTGTCCGTCACTGACGCAAAGGCCAAGATGATCGAGTGGCTGGAATCCAACGGCAAGGGCAAGGATAAGGTCAACTACAAGCTCCGCGACTGGGTGTTCAGCCGTCAGCGTTACTGGGGCGAGCCCATCCCGATGGTCAAGTGCGAGAAGTGCGGCTGGCAGCCGCTGCCCGAGAGCAGCCTGCCGTTGACCCTGCCCGATATCACCGACTTTGAGCCGGGCCCGGACGGCGAGTCTCCGCTGGCACGCCACACAGACTGGGTCAAGACCACCTGCCCCTGCTGCGGCGGCCCGGCAATGCGTGAGACCGATACCATGCCCCAGTGGGCTGGCTCTTCCTGGTACTTCCTGCGCTATATGGATCCTCACTGCAAGGATGCCATCGCCTCCAAGGAAGCTCTGGAATACTGGTCTCCGGTCGACTGGTACAACGGCGGCATGGAGCATACCACCCTGCACCTGCTGTACAGCCGTTTCTGGCATAAGTTCCTGTACGATATCGGTGTTGTTCCCTCTCCGGAACCCTACCAGAAGCGTACCGCTCACGGCATGATCCTGGGCCTGAACCCCCACAGCTTCGTCAACCTGCCTGCTGCAGAGCAGGAGAAGCTGCTGAAGGAGTACGGCAGCCAGAAGGCCGCTGAGAAGGCTCTGGAAGAGAAGTACGGCGAGATGTCCCGTCACCCCATCGTCAAGATGTCCAAGTCTCTGGGCAACGTCATCAACCCGGATGAGGTCGTCGACCAGTACGGTGCCGACACCATGCGTCTGTACGAGATGTTCATGGGCGACTTCGAGCAGGCTGCTCCGTGGCAGACTTCCGCCATCGCAGGCTGCAACCGCTTCCTCGACCGTGTCTGGGGTCTGTCCGACAAGCTGGTCGAGGGCGAGGGCTATCGTCCGCAGGTCGAGACCCTGATGCACCAGACCATCAAGAAGGTCGGCGCAGACATCGAGACCCTGAAGATGAACACCGCCATCGCTCAGCTGATGACCCTCGTCAACGCCCTGTACGACAACGGCGGCGCGACCAAGGCCGAGTTCGAGACCGTTGTCCAGCTGCTGAACCCGTTTGCTCCTCACATGACCGAGGAACTGTGGGAGGAGCTGGGCCACAGCCACGACGAGCAGCTGGCTTACTATCCGTGGCCGGAGTACGAAGAGGCCAAGTGCGTTGAATCTACTGTGGAGATCGCAGTTCAGGTCAACGGCAAGGTCAAGGCTCGTCTGAAAGTCGCCGCCGATATCACCTCTGAGGACGCCATCGCGGCCGCAAAGGCTGACCCGGCAGTGGCCGAGGCTTTGGCTGGCAAGACCGTCGTGAAGGAAATTTACGTCAAGGGCCGCCTCGTCAATCTGGCTGTGAAGGGCTGATGCCCGGCGAGAAAGTTTTTGTAAAAAAACTTTCCAAAAAAGGTTGACGAACGAGAGAAAATGCGCTATACTGTCTACTGTTAGTTACCATGTAACAACGAAATTCCTGCCTCACGGTCCAAGGGAGGGA
>CAKTEM010000006.1 GCA_934548045.1 uncultured Faecalibacterium sp.
AATTGGTGTCTTTGTGATGGCAGCCGGAACTCTTGTTATAGCGCTGAAGATGGGAAGGATGGAAGAACTGTAAATTCAAGTTTGTTGAGATAGTGGAAAAAAATATTTGTTTATTGTATTTTGCAATATGGTGTTGCTTTCCTAAGCAAACTCGCTTATAATTTGAATCGGAACATATTGCTATTATCCACAGTTACGGAAAGGGTGTTATCAATGCCGATAACAAAATGATAACATTAGCCCATATAGGCAGGATAATATGGATAAATCAAAGAATCGAAAGAAAAGCAAACACGGCAATAAATAATCTCTAAACAAAATTGATTAGTGATTGTCGAGTTTGAGTAACCCTTTATAACCATTCCAGCCCTGCTGATATTACGTCGGCAGGGCTTTTTTGTTGTTGAAAAGAAAACAAATTTTTGTTATAATAAAGGCAAGATAACAAAAGAAGGTGGAAAGGAGCGCAAGGCCTCCAAATGTATTTCGAGTACGGAGAAGCAGAGACCAATTATTTAAGCGCGAAGGACGAGAAGTTGGGCGCGGTGATTTCACAGGTTGGGAAAGTTTACCGTGAGGTGGACACAGACTTATTTTCTGCGGTGGTACATCATATTGTGGGACAGCAAATTTCCACCAAGGCGCAGGCGACCATCTGGAAGCGGATGCAGGACGCGCTGGGCGTCGTGAACGCGGAGACGGTTCTGGACGCTGGGGTCGAGAAGCTGCAATCGCTGGGGATCAGCTTCCGGAAAGCAGAATACATCACTGATTTTGCGCGAAAGATCCAGAATGGCGAATTCGACCTTGAGGGCATCTGGAACCAGCCTGACAAAGAGGTGATTCGGCAGCTGAGCGGCCTGAAGGGCATCGGCGTCTGGACGGCGGAGATGATTTTGCTCTTCTGTATGCAGCGGCCAAACGTGTTCAGCTACGACGACCTTGCCATCCAGCGAGGGCTGCGGATGGTGTACCACCACCGGAAAATCGACCGGAAACTCTTCGAGAAATACCGCCGCCGGTTCAGCCCGTATTGCAGCGTCGCCAGCCTGTACCTGTGGGCGGCGGCAGGCGGCGCGGTGCCGGGGCTGAAGGACTACGCACCCAGGAAAAAGTGATTAAAATACAGTCCAACGACAAAAAGGAGCTTTTCTATGGCAAAACGATTTTTAGACTGCTGCGCTTCTGATTTTGCAAAATTCACCAAGGACGACCTGCTGGAGTCCATCCAAAAGAGCGAGGGCCGGGTGCTGGCCTGCGAGACCATCGGCACGGTACAGCCCATGCTCGGCAATGTGACGAACGCCGAATTTGTTGCATCGGTGGGCGCGGACATCATCCTGCTGAACATGTTCGACGTGTGGAACCCGACCATCAACGGTCTTCCCGAGTGCAAGCCGGAAGAGACCGTAAAGCTGCTGAAAAAGCTGACCGGCCGACCCATCGGAATCAACCTCGAACCGGTGGAAGAGGGCGAGGAAGGCGACACCGACCCGATGTGGAAGATGTCGAATGGTAGACGTGCCACCGTTGAAAATGCTCTGCGCGCCAAGGAGCTGGGCGTCGACTTCATCCTGCTGACCGGCAACCCGGGTATGGGTGTTTCCAACCCGGCCATCGTCCGGACACTGCGCCAGTTTAAGGAGGCTGTCGGTGACAGCATCGTGCTGGCGGCTGGCAAAATGCACGCGGCAGGCATCCTGTCCGAGGCGGCAGAGAACATCATGACCGAGCAGGATGTCAAGAGCTTTGTGGATGCCGGTGCTGAAATTATCCTACTTCCGGCCCCCGGAACCGTGCCGGGCATCACGGTGGAATATGCACGCTCCCTCGTCACCTGTGCGCATAAGCTGGGTGCGCTGACCATCACCGCCATCGGCACCTCGCAGGAGGGTGCGGACACCGACACCATCAAGCGGCTGGCTCTGATGTGTAAGATGACCGGCACCGACATCCATCACCTCGGCGATGCCGGTTACGCAGGCATGTCGCTGCCCGAAAACATCATGGCGTACTCGGTGGCGGTGCGCGGCATCCGGCACACATACCACCGGATGGCGGTTTCCATCGAGCGGTAACGGTGAAAAATATCCTCCCGAATTGAAAAATCGGGCAATGCCTGTTATAATAAGTGTGTTTTCCGACAAAAACGGAAATAAAGTACAAAATAGGGAGGAATCTCCATGTATCGCAACGGAATCAAGCGGCTGCTGGCGATCGTTCTGTCGCTCTGCGGAATGATCGTGCTTTCGCCGCTTTTGCTCATCCTCTGCATCGCGATCAAGATGGATTCGCCCGGCCCCGTGTTGTTCAAACAGAAACGGGTCGGCATCCACAAACGGTATTTCAATATCCTCAAATTCCGCACTATGCGCATCGACACGCCCCACGACATGCCGACCCACATGCTCGCGAACCCAGACCAGTATATCACGAAGATGGGTCATTTTCTGCGCAAGACCAGTCTCGACGAGCTGCCGCAGCTCTGGAACATCTTTGTCGGCGACATGGCGGTCATTGGCCCCCGTCCGGCCCTCTGGAATCAGTTCGACCTACTGGCCGAGCGTGACAAGTACAAGGCAAACGATGTTCGTCCGGGTCTGACCGGCTGGGCGCAGATCCACGGCCGGGATGAGCTGGAAATTGCCGACAAAGCTCGTCTGGACGGCTATTATGTCGAGCATCTAAGCTTTTGGATGGATGTGAAGTGCTTCTTTGGCACCATCAAGGCCGTCCTCGACCATGACGGCGTGGTGGAAGGCGGCACGGGAACGATTCATAGGGAAGAAAAGGAAAAATAGGGCTATTGCTTTCTGTCGAAAAAGTTATATAATAGTACCGTAAACGCATACAAATAAGGAGGATTTCCATGGATCGCACCTATATCAACGAGGTACAAAAGGAAATTGGCAACACGATCAAGGTGCAGGGCTTCATCGAGAACCTGCGCAACAGCAAGGCTATGGCCTTCATCGTGCTGAAAGATATTACCGGCAAACTCCAGATCACCGTCGAGAAGGCGGATCATCCGGAGCTGGTGGACACCATCGACCGGCTGACCCCGGATTCTGTCATCACCGTCGTCGGCAAGGTCGTCGAGAACGACTATGTCAAGATGGGCAGCATCGAGATGATCCCGTCCGAGATCACCATCGAGAGCATCGCTGACGCTCTGCCCATCGTCCGCAAGGAGATCGCAGCTACCAAGAAAAAGAAGGCCGTCGAGCGTTCCAGCATCGACCAGCGCATTGATTACCGCTGGGTCGACCTGCGCACCGACGAGAACCAGCTGATGTTCAAGGCACAGAGCTGCTTCGTCAACGCAATGCGTCAGTTCCTGATCGAGCGGAACTTCATCGAGATCCACACCCCGAAGCTGATCGCTGCTGCCAGCGAGAGCGGCTCCGAGGTCTTCAAGGTTGACTACTTCGACCGCAACGCCTATCTGGCACAGAGCCCTCAGTTCTACAAGCAGATGGCAATGGCTGCCGGCTTCGAGCGCATCTTCGAGACCGGCCCGGTCTTCCGCGCGGAGAAGAGCTACACCAACAAGCACGCCACCGAGTTCTCTGGCTTCGACCTCGAGTTCAGCTACATCACCTCCTTCAAGGACGTCATGAAGATGGAAGAGGAGCTGCTGAAGGCTGGTCTGACCGCAGTCAAGGCTGCTTACGGCGACCAGATCAAGGAGCTGTTCGGTCAGGAAGTCATCGTTCCCGAGACTCCGTTCCCGGTCATCAAGCTGGCTGACCTGTACAAGGCTCTGGAAGAGGAGTTCGGCTACACCGTCGATGATTCCGAGAAGGGTGACCTGACCACTGAGGCCGAGCGTCTGAGCTACGACTGGGTCAAGAAGCACTACGGCCACGAGTTCCTGTTCATCACCGATTACTCCGCTGAGAAGCGTGCCTTCTACCACATGCGCGACGAGAACGGCGTGCCGCAGGGCTACGACCTGATCTGGCGCGGTGTCGAGATCACCACCGGCGCACAGCGTGAGCATCGCTATGAGGTGCTGAAGAAGCAGGCAGAGGAGAAGGGTCTGGCAGAGGACGTCAAGTTCTATCTGGAGTTCTTCCAGTATGGCTGCCCTCCGCACGGCGGCTTCGGTCTGGGCATCGACCGTCTGACCATGCTGCTCTGCGGCCTGCCTATCAAGGAGGCCGAGTTCCTGTTCCGTGGCCCCAACCGTCTGACCCCGTAATTTCTTTTTAAGACATGAAAAAATCCCACAGGTTTTGTCCTGTGGGATTTTTTATGTCTATTGCTTACTTCAGCACCGTGCCATCCGCCAGCGTGATGGTGTGGCCGTTGAAGTTGATGGTGCCATTGTTCGTCAGGCTGGTGATGGTGCAGTCGCCGGTCAGCGTCCAAGTGGAACCCTTCTCGATGGTGACGACGGCGTTGTTATCGACCGCCGTGCCGCCCTCGGCGTTGTCCACGATGTTGATGGTGCCGGTGAAGGTGGAGTTGTTCTTGAGAGTCAGGTCAAGGGTGGAGATGGTATCGACCGTGATATTGCCCTCGAGGGTCTGGGCGTCAGCGGTCAGCTCGACCTGTGCGCCGTTGCTGCCGGCCGTACCCCAGCCGTGAGAAGCCGAGTTGCCTGCGATGGTCATCAGATTGCCAGAGGAGTCCTCGTTTTTCAGGGTGACGCCGGACAGGGTGATGACCGAGTGGGTGTTGGTGATGTAGAACAGGTCGCCGCGCTTGCCGGTCAGGGAGCCGCCGGTCATCGAGAAGCTGGACGTGCCGACCTCGGCGTCGCCGGACATGGACTGATAGATCATCACATTGTGAAGGTTCTCGTCCGCGCTGGTGCCATTGTCGCTCATGCTGCCGGTGACATCGCAGTTCTCAAGAGTGATGGAGTTCTGACCCTCAATGACAAGTGCCTCGGAGTTGTTCGCGGTGAGGGTGGCATCCTTTACCGTGATGGCAGCAGTCGAGTAGACGGCTGGAGAATTGTTGCCGTTGGAGGTGTAGGTGCCGCCGGTCACGTTGACGGTTCCGCCGCCGCGGTCGGAGCGGATAGCCGCCGACGAGTTGCCGGAGGTCTCAACGGTCAGGTTCTCGGCGTTGGTGGTCGCGCCGCCGGTGGTCTGGATGCCGCCGGAGTTGTCCGCCGTGGTCTTGATGGTGGAGTCGGAGATGTTGACCGTGGTGCTTTCGCCGTAACTGAACACGCCGTTGCCGTTCTGCGCGCTGGACGTGATGGTGGAATCTTTAATGGTGAGGGTCGCGCCGTTGGTGGCGAGCAGGGCGGCGTTCATGCCGTAGAAGTCGCCGTCCTCGGTGTTGGAGGAGCTGCCGGAGGATTTCGATACGGTGACGTCCTGCAGAGTGACCGTTGCGCCGTCCACGCGCAGGGCATTTTCGTCGTCGCCGGTCGAGGTGTAGCTGGTGCTGAAGACGCTGGTATCACTGTCGAGGGTGTTCGCGCTGGTACCCTGCGTGACCGTGCCGGAGCCGCCAAAGCCGCCGCTGGGCCCACCCTGACCGCCGGGAGCATCGCCCGGTGCGCCGTCCGGTTTCTCAGGCGGCTGGCCGTCCGGCGGAGTGCCGTCGGTCACGCCCGAGGATGCGGTGATGTCGCTGGCGGAGGTGCTGGCCGCCGTGGTGCTGCACGCCGCGAGGGAAAAGACCAACGCCGCCGCGCAGGTGAGGGAAGCGATTCGTTTCGTGGATTTTCTCATATCTGTTACTCCTTCCGAATAGGTTTCGTTTGGAAATTTGTTGACACGATTTGACTGGCATCGGGTGTTTTCCATCGCCCTCTGTCTGCCTCATAGTCTAGTATCCCAACGTGTACAGATTGCGAAAGGCCTGTGAAAGAACTGCGAAAAAACAAGCACCCATGCGGACTTTTTGAAGTTTTTGCAAACGAAATTACGATGGAAGGTGAACAGAAAAAGAAACGCCCACGATGTGCTTATACTGCATCGTGGGCGTTGATTCTTTAATAGCGATTATAGATTTGGCCGCGGTTTCCAGCGTCGATGATTCGGACAATCAGCTGGCCGTTATCGACGGTGTAGATGATGCGATAGGAACCGGCACCCAGGCGGAGCAGGTTGGAATGGCCTTTCAGCTGTTTGATATCACCAACATCTGGCAAAGCGTGAATCGCTTCCAAAATGCGAATCTGTTATATAGCCGAGTTTGTAGGCAGGAACATCATCCAGAAGCTGTACGATTCGTTCTTTATCACTCATAAAAACACCTCCGAAAGCTGTCTTTCATCCGATGTGCATCTCTTTACCCCATTATACGTTGTGGAATTCCGGACGTCAAGCGATTATTTTTTCTTCTTTGCTTTGTGCTTCGAGGACTTTTGGCGGTGCAGGAGCAGATCCCAGAACCAGTTCCAGAGCCGTGGGAACCAGATGGGGTAGGCGGCCACGGCAAGGATGAAAAGGCCGGCGAGGTAGTTCGTTGTGGTGGGGTAGGCCTTGCAGGTGTCGTACCAGATCTTGAGCAGGAAGCCGCAGAACATCAGGTAGAACAGCCAGAGGATCTTGCTGGTGGAGGAGCCGCCGCCCATGGACGGGCCGACGCCCTTTGCCGAGACGAGCGGAACCAGAATGATGCCGTTCGATTTGGCAAGCGTCTCAGCGGCGGCAGTAAAGCGGTTATTGGTGACGACCATTGCGGCGTTGCAATGGTAGAAGGACTTCCCGGCGGCGACCTCCTGCACGGCACCGACGCCGACCGGCTTGGAATAGTATTTGCACTGGACAGCGTATTTTTTAAAGCCCTTCCGTGCGATGACGTCAACGCCGTAATCACCGCTGGCCTGCGTCACTTTTACGGCATAAAAACCGTTTTTTCGCAAATACGACGCGACAGCGTATTCGTAGTCATATCCGTTCATAGGGTACCTCGTTTTAGATACAAAAATTGAAATGTACACCAAAATCTGGATGAAAAATCCGCGAATGGTGTCGTTGCGCCGTAAAAAACGCAACAAAAAAACGAGACGAACGAAACCGTTTATCTCGTTCCTGTGGTTGAGCGGCAGATGAAATGCTCGCTTTTATTCCAGATGATTTTGCAGCCAGCTCAGCAAACCGTTATAGCTTTTCATTTGGCAAGTTCCTCATACACATGCTGGTTGCGGTCCATCAGCTTCAGGGAAGAAGTCAGCACATCGTCATCCGCTGCGGCCTGCATCGCGTCCGCCTGATTGAACTCGTAGATGATATACCGGGGAGCATTGTTCTTCATAATAACGGCAGAACCGAACTGGTCTACCAGCCGGGCGACTTTTGAGAAATTCTGATTTGCGACCGAAATGGGAACCATTGTGTCCGTATTGATGTTCATAATATCAGACTCCTTCCTGCTTATAGTATACCCAAATGTTAGGATGAATTCAACCTAATATCAGGGGCAACAGGAACATTTCACAACTGTGGATGGATGATTTGGAGAACAGGTGCTGATGAATTATAAAAAATAAATAAAAAAGAGATAAACCTTAACGATTTACCTCTTTTTTGCGAGTTGGGGATGAGAGAATCGAACTCCCACAAGTAGAGTCAGAGTCTACCGCACTACCACTATGCAAATCCCCAATATTTTGTTTTTGTTTTGCGGTGTTGAGCCGCTCAACGTGTGCTATTATACGGGAAAACGGCAGGATTGTCAAGCGGTTTTTCAAACTTTTTTGCAGAAAATTTGAAAATGCTGGAAAATCAACGCAATTGTGCTGAAAAAATTCGTAAAAAATGAAAGCGAACCGAAGACAAATCGGAATAGCTTAAACCGTCATCCTTTGCATCCTTCCTGCGTATACTGGAAATGAACCACAAATTTTTCAGTATGCAAAAGAGGAGGACAACCATGACCGAAACGACCAAGACGAGTCCGCAGACATTGCTTTCGCCACGGGTGCCGCGTGACACCGAACACGAACGCTATCACCCCGAGCTGGAAGAGGAGCTGAAAGAGTGCCTGTTCTGCCTGCGGCGGAACGAGATGATGTTCGACCTTGAGGTGGACAGCGACCTCATCGAGCAGCGCATCTACGAGCGGCAGGCCCTGCTCTGCCGGTATCGGTACTTATTATCTAAGGCGAGGGAGCTGGGGCTGCATACCGTGCTGACGAAATATCAGCCGATGGGGTAGCCCTCTCCGTCATCGCTTCGCGATGCCACCTCCCCCAGAGTGGGAGGCCTTGGCATATCGGTTCACATCCGATAAACGCAAAAGCTTTTATCTTAGGGCAAAGCGATGGCCCTGCGGTCTGGATTCACGGCATCTGCCCTAGACAGCAAGGCCCACACGCTTGCGAAAGTGGAAACTTTGTTCAATTACAGGGAGCCTATCCGACACGCCAGTGGCTCTCCCTTTGAGGAAAGACTCCCTCCGGTCGGAGGGAGATGTCGCGATAGCGACAGAGGGAGGCCTCTGGCCGCGAAGCGGACTGAGAGGGCGAGGCTTTGCAAAAGGTATTGACATCCTTCGACTTGCGTGATATCATATTCAAAGAGTAATCTATGTGCAGGAACCCTGCACACCACACTATACAGCTAGAGAGGTATTCTATCATGGAGAGAATTAAGACTATTGCTACTCGTGACCTGACCAAGAGCGTTAAGACCGGCGGCTGCGGCGAGTGCCAGACTTCCTGCCAGTCTGCCTGCAAGACCTCTTGCGGCGTGGCTAACCAGAAGTGCGAGAACAGCAACAAGTAATTTCTAGGTACATCGGATGCCGCCTTTACCGGGCGGCATTTTTTTATGGCATGGAGGGTAAGATGGTACATCAGTATCAATTGAACGGTTATAACATCGTGCTGGACACCTGCAGCGGCTCGGTGCATGTGGTGGACGAGGTGGCGTATGATGTCATCGCGATGTACAAGGAGCATACGGCGGATGAGATCGTCGCCGCTATGCTCGAAAAATACGGCGACCGCCCGGACGTCACCGAGGACGACCTGCGCCAGTGCATCGACGACGTGGCAACACTGGAAAAGAACGGCAAGCTGTGGAGCCCCGACGTCTACGAGAACATGGCGTTCGACTTCAAGAACCGCAACACCGTCGTCAAGGCACTCTGCCTGCATGTGGCGCACACCTGCAACCTGAACTGCTCCTACTGCTTTGCTTCGCAGGGCCGTTACGAGGGCGAGCGTGCCCTCATGAGCTTTGAGGTCGGCAAGCGTGCAATGGACTTCCTCATCGAGAACTCCGGCACGCGCCGCAACCTCGAGGTCGATTTCTTCGGCGGCGAGCCGCTGATGAACTTCGACATGGTCAAGAAGCTGGTCGCTTACTGCCGCGAGCAGGAGAAGATCCACAACAAGAACTTCCGCTTTACCATGACGACCAACGGTATGCTCATCGACGATGATGTCATCGACTTCTGCAACAAGGAGTGCCACAACGTCGTCCTGAGTCTGGACGGCCGCAAGGAGGTCCACGACCGCTTCCGCAAGGACTACGCAGGCCGTGGCAGCTACGACACCATCGTGCCGAAGTTCCAGGAGTTCGTCAAGAAGCGCGGTGACAAGGGCTACTACATGCGCGGCACCTACACCCACTACAACACCGACTTCACCAACGATATCTTCCACATGGCAGACCTCGGCTTCACCGAGCTGAGCATGGAGCCGGTCGTCTGCAAGCCGTCCGACCCCAGCGCACTGACCGCCGAAGACCTGCCCATCCTGAAGGAGCAGTACGAGATTCTGGCCAAAGAGATGATCAAGCGGAACCGTGAGGGCCGCGGCTTCACCTTCTATCACTACATGATCGACCTGACCGGTGGCCCCTGCATCTACAAGCGCATTTCGGGCTGCGGTTCCGGCACCGAGTACATGGCCGTCACCCCGTGGGGCGACCTGTACCCCTGCCACCAGTTCGTCGGCGACCCGAAGTACCTGATGGGCGACATCTGGAAGGGCGTCACCAACACCGCTGTCCGGGATGAGTTCAAGCACTGCAACGCCTACGCACGTTCCGAGTGCAAGGACTGCTGGGCAAAGCTCTACTGCTCCGGCGGCTGTGCGGCCAACGGCTACCACGCCACCGGCAGCATCACCGGCGTCTACGAGTACGGCTGTGAGCTGTTCCGCAAGCGCATGGAGTGTGCCATCATGATCCAGGTCGCTGAGAATCAGGAGCTGGCAAAGCAGGGCATCGAAGTGCCGATCGAGATCGGCGGCACCTGCAACGCCTGCGCCGACGGCGAAGCCTGCGAATAATGAACACACCCATTGTGGATTTTGTCGCCCGGTATGCCCAGTCGGGAACCTCCCGGCTCCACATGCCCGGCCACAAAGGACAGCAGTTCCTCGGGTTTGAGCCCTACGACATCACCGAGATAAAAGGTGCGGACGAGCTGTACGAGGCGGAAGGCATCATCGCCCAGAGCGAGGCCAACGCAACGAAACTGTTCGGCACGGCGCACACCTATTACAGCACCGAAGGCTCGTCGCAGTGCATCCGTGCGATGCTCTTTCTGGCATTGCAGGCGGCACCCAAGACCGGAGAGCGGCCGGTGCTGCTGGCGGCACGGAACGCCCACAAAGCCCTGCTCTATGCGGCGGCGTTGCAGGATTTCGATATCCGGTGGCTCTGGCCTGCGCCGGAGGATTCCGGTGCGCTGTGCAGCTGCCCGGTGCGCCCGGACGACTTGAAAGCCGCCCTCGACGCGCTGAGCCGGGAAGGAAAGAAGCCCTTCGGCGTCTATCTCACCAGCCCGGATTACCTCGGCGGCGTGCAGGACATCGCGGCCCTGTCTGCCGTCTGCAAGGCGGAGGGCGTGCCGCTGCTGGTAGACAACGCCCACGGCGCGTACCTGCGCTTTCTGCCGACCGGGAGCCGACACCCCATCGCTCTGGGTGCGGCCATGTGCTGCGATTCCGGCCACAAGACCCTGCCCGTCCTGACTGGCGGCGCGTACCTCCATCTGGGCGAAAGTGCCCCGATAAAAGAAGAGTCCGCCGTTCGGAACGCGCTGGCACTGTTTGGTTCCACCAGCCCGTCCTACCTGATTTTGCAGTCGCTCGACCGATGCAACCGGTACTTGGCCGAAGGGTATCCCATCCGGCTGATGCAGTGCATGGGCGGTCTGCAGCGTCTGCGCCGGGAACTGAACGAGTTTGCACAGCAGGCCGGTGCGGTGCGAGATTTCGCGCTGGACGGCGGCGAGAACGGTACCCTTCGGGAGCCGCTGAAACTGACGCTGGACGCTTCCGTTCTGAACATGACGGGAACCGCCTTGGCGGAGGAGCTGCGCAGGAGCGGCATCGAGTGCGAGTATGCCGACCCGAGGTATCTGGTGCTGATGTTCACGCCGGAAAATCCGCCCCGAGATTATGAGCAGCTGGAAACTGCCATCCGGAACCTGTGTGAAAACCTGCATGTGATGGCAGACGCCGACAACACGGACGAAGCCGCCTGCGCAGCGGAGTTCACCGCCCTGATGGAGCAGGCCGATACGAGACGCACCATCCGGCAGGCTGTCTTTGCGCCGCAGGAGCGTATCCCGTGCAAAGATGCCCTTGGTCGTGTCTGCGCTATGCCTGCCGTGTCCTGTCCGCCGGCCATCCCTATCGCCGTCAGCGGTGAACTTATCACCCCGGCGGCAGTCAAGCTCTTTGAGCGGTATGGGATCGAGACGGTGGAAGTAACCCTCTCCGTCAAAGCCTGACGGCTTTGCCAGCCTGTCCTCCCTCTGTCACTCCGTGACATCTCCCTCCGGCCGGAGGGAGTCTGTCAAAGGGAGAGGCTTTGGCATGTCGGGTGACTCTGCGCAAACTGAATAAAGTTTATCATTACAAAAAATACCGGGCCTTGCGGTTTCGGTTCACTGGTTTGATGCCGTGAATCCAGACTGCGAGGCCCGGCTTTTTTGTTTTCAGGCAGAATGTTGACCGGTCTGCCAAAGGCTCCCCCTTTGGGGGAGCTGGCATTGCGAAGCAATGACTGAGAGGGCTATTGACATCCCACCCCATAAGTGATATTATTTTGATATCAAAACAATACGACATCTGGAAGAGCAGGGAGGACAGACGATGCTGAAACTGGAACATCTCACCAAAATTTACGGGGAGAAAAAGGCGGTGGACGACCTGACGCTGGAGATCAAGCCCGGCGAGATCTGCGCCTTTATCGGCCACAACGGAGCCGGCAAGACAACCACGCTGAAAATCTGCTGCGGCATTTTGCAGGCCGACGGCGGCGAGGTCTGGGTGGACGGCGTCTCGGTACGGGAAAATCCACTGGAAGCCAAGCGAAAGCTGGCGTATCTGCCCGACAACCCCGACCTTTACGAGTACATGACCGGCATCCAGTATCTCAATTTCATTGCGGACGTCTTCGGGGTGGACGCCCAGACCCGGGCCGAGCGCATCGCGGCGTACAGCGAAAAGTTCGCGCTCACCGCCGACCTCGCCCAGCCCATCAGCGCGTACTCCCACGGCATGAAGCAAAAGCTTGCCATCATCTCGGCACTTTTGCACGACCCCAAGCTGATTTTGATGGATGAACCCTTCGTCGGCCTTGACCCCGTGGCGGCGCACACCCTCAAGCAGATGATGCGTGAGTTCTGCGAGGCAGGCGGCGCAATTTTCTTCTCGACCCACGTCCTCGAGGTGGCCGAAAAGCTCTGCGACCGGGTCGCCATCATCCAGCAGGGAAAGCTCATCCGTGCCGGGTCGATGGACGAGGTAAAGGGCGATGGATCGCTGGAAAATGTCTTCTTGGAACTGGAGGAGGGCGGCAATGTTTAAGGCTCTGCTGAAAAAACAGTTCATGGAGCTGGGCGCGTTCCTCACCAACGACCGCAAGACCGGCGGACGCCGCAGCCCGAAAGCGACGGTCGGGTTCGCGCTCTTCTTCGGCGGCATTTTGCTGTTGATGATGTTCAGTTTCAGCATGATGGCGTGGCCTCTGGCGCAGGCGATGGTACCCGTCGGGCAGGGGTGGCTGTACTTTTTGTCCATGGAGCTGATGGCTCTGCTGATGGCGGTCATCATGGGGGCGTTCGCCGGGTATTCCGGGCTGTTCGCGGCCAAGGATAATGAGCTTCTGCTCGCGATGCCCATCCCTCCGTGGATGATTCTGGCCGTCCGCCTGCTGACGCTCCTGACGACCAACTTTATGTGCGTCTTGCTGGCGTGGGTGCCGACCGTCTTCGTTTACACCCTGTACGCCGAAAAGCCGCTGGGTGCTGTCCTGTCCGCCCTGCCGATGGCGGTGTTTCTGGCCGGAATTTCGTCGGTACTCAGTGCAATTGTTGGCTGGGTCGTGGCCGAGGTCAGCGGCCGTGTCCGGAACAAAAATGCGGTGGTCGTGGTGTTTTCGCTGGTGTTCATGGGCGGCTATTTCGTCGGGATGCAGAAACTTCAATCCACCCTGCAAGGCCTGCTGAGAGGGCTTTCGGACGACGCGGACGCCCGGGAAAAGGCCGGTCTGCTCTATCATCTCGGCCATGCGGCAGAGGGCGATGGGCTGGCGTTACTGGTGTTTGGTGTGGTCGTTCTGGCGGCAATGGCGGCGTTCTGCGGTGTGCTGGGGCGGCAGTATCTCCGCCTGATGACGACCAAGCGCGGCGTGAAAAAGGCCGTCTACCACGCAAAAGTGACACAAAAATCCAGCTTGCGAAAGGCACTGCTCCGGCGTGAGCTGCTTCATCTGGCATCCAGCCCGGCCTACCTGCTCAACTGCGCCCTTGGCAGTGTGATGCTGGTGGTGGCTGGCGGCGTGATGCTGGTGCAGGCGGAGAAAATATACACGCAGGCGTCCGAACTGCTCCCGGCGGACATTCTGCCGCTGCTGCTCTGCGCGATGGTCTGTGTCGGCCTTGCGACCAATTCGCTGGCGGCACCGTCCGTCTCGCTGGAAGGCAAAACCCTCTGGCTCATCCAGAGCCTGCCGGTGACGGCGTGGCAGGCACTCCGGGCAAAGCTCGACCTGCATCTTCTGCTGACGGCGGTCCCGGCGGTGTTCTGCGCCCTCTGTGGTGGTCTGGCGTTCCGGCTGAGTTTGATAGAGTTGCTGCTGATTTTGCTCGTTGTCCTGCTGTTTTCCTGCTTTACGGCCTTGTTTGACCTCATGGCCGGTCTGCTCTGGCCCAAGCTCCACTGGACGAATGAAACGGCAGTCGTCAAGCAGAGCCTGTTCAGTGCCGTTGCTATCTTCGGCGGCTGGGCGGCTGGCCTGCTCCTCAGCGTCGGCGGCTTTCTGCTGGCGGCTGTCCTGCCCGTCGCCGCCGCTCTGCTCCTCTGCGCCGCTGTCCTCGCACTGGCGGATGCCCTGCTCCTGAACTGGGTGAAAGGGAAGGGTTGCAGGAGATTTGAGACGCTGTAAACGATAAGACGCAAAAAAGCCCGACGCTCCATTCGGAACGCCGGGCTTTTGCTCTGAGGGAGCTTATTCGATGCCAGTGACCTTATAATCCTGTGCCTCGACAGCGTTTTTCAGGGTGTCGTCGGCGACATCGGCGGTCAGGGCGACGATAGCGGTGCCGGCCTCGTGGCTGACAACGGCCTCGCTGACCTCGGGCAGAGCCTCGAGAGCCTTCTTGACGCGAGCCTCGCAGTGGCCGCACATCATGCCTTCAACATGCAGGGTCTTTTTCATGGAATTGTCCTCCTTATTGACAGGTGCCGAAGTGGTTTCGGCGGTATTTTCAGCCGCTGTCGGCTGTGCGGAGACAGTCGGCAGAGCGGTAGACTTGGGTTTGACGCGGTGGTCGTGCTTGGTGCTGTGCAGGTCGAACAGGTTCAGGCGCAGGGCGTTGCTGACGACGCAGAAGCTCGACAGGCTCATGGCGGCGGCACCAAACATGGGGTTCAGGGTCAGGCCGAAGGGGATGAACACACCGGCCGCCAGAGGGATGCCAATAATGTTGTAGATGAACGCCCAGAACAGGTTCTCGTGGATGTTGCGCAGGGTGGCGCGGCTCAGACGAATGGCCGCCGGAACGTCCGACAGCTTGGAGTTCATCAGGACGACGTCAGCCGCGTCAATGGCGACGTCGGTACCTGCGCCAATGGCGATGCCGGTATCGGCACGGGTCAGGGCAGGGGCGTCGTTGATGCCGTCGCCGACCATCGCCACCTTGCCGGACTTCTGCAATTCACGGATGACCGCTTCTTTTCCGTCGGGCAGGACACCGGCGATGACTTCATCCACACCGGCCTGCTTGCCGATGGCGTCGGCGGTGCGCTGGTTGTCGCCGGTCAGCATGACGACCCGGATGCCCATGCCCTGCAGTTCGCGGATAGCACGGGGGCTGTCCTCCTTGATGGTGTCAGCGACAGCGATGACGCCCAGCAGACGGCCTGCACCGCCAAAGAAGAGGGGCGTCTTGCCCTCGTTCGAGAGGGCTGCGGCCTTTGCGGACAGAGATTCCGGGATATGGACTTTCGTCTCAATAAAGCTCAGGTTGCCGCCGAAAATTTCTTTTCCATCCAGCTTTGCGGACAGGCCGTTGCCGGGCAGGGCGGTGAAGTCGGTGACTTCGGGTGCGTCCATCTCGTGGGCGGTGGTGTAGGCCAGAACGGCCTTTGCCAGCGGATGCTCGCTCTTCTGCTCGAGGGCTGCGGCCAGCGTCAGCAGCTCGTCCTCGGTCACGCCGTCCGCCGGGAGCAGGTCAGTAACTTTAGGCTCACCGCTGGTGATGGTGCCGGTCTTATCCAGCGCGACGATTTCGGTGCGGCCAGCGGCCTCGAGGGAAGCGGCGGTCTTGAACAGGATGCCGTTCTTTGCGCCGAGGCCGTTGCCGACCATGATGGCGACCGGCGTTGCCAGACCCAGCGCGCAGGGGCAGCTGATGACCAGCACCGAGATGCCGCGCGCCAGCGCATAGCCCAGCTCATGGCCCAGCAGCAGCCAGACGATGGTCGTCACGACTGCGATGGAAATAACGGTCGGAACAAAGAAACCGGACACAGTATCGGCGATTTTTGCGATGGGAGCTTTGGTG
The DNA here is from genome assembly GCA_934548045.1 of uncultured Faecalibacterium sp. GTDB lineage: Bacteria > Bacillota > Clostridia > Oscillospirales > Ruminococcaceae > Faecalibacterium. The sequence goes on from CAKTEM010000006.1 coordinate 15,946, forward strand.
GCGGCGGCGTCGCTGACCATCTTGATGATCTGCGCCAGCGTGGTGTCCTCGCCGACACGGGTCGCCTGACACCGCAGGAAGCCGGACTGGTTGGTGGTGGCGGCAGAGACTTTGTCGCCCTCGGCTTTGTCGACCGGGATGCTCTCGCCGGTCAGCGCGCTCTCGTTGACCGCACTGGAACCTTCCAGAACGATACCGTCCACGGGTACGTTCTCGCCCGGGCGGACCACAAAGACATCGCCCTTCTGCACCTGCTCGATGGGAACGACCACCTCGGCACCGTCACGCAGAAGCGTTGCGGTTTTCGGCGCAAGCTTCATCAGGCTCTTCAAAGCGTCGGTCGTCTTGCCCTTGGAGCGTGCCTCAAGCATCTTGCCGACCGTGATAAGCGTCAAAATCATGGCGGCGGACTCGAAATAGAACTCCATCATGTAGTGCATGACGAGTTCGTCGTTGCCGTCCACCTGTGCGCGCGTCATGGCGAACAGGGCGTAGGTACTCCACACGAAGCTTGCCATCGAGCCGAGGGCGACCAGCGTATCCATGTTGGGTGCGCCGTGGATGAGGCCCTTGAAGCCGTTGATGAAGAACTTCTGGTTGATGACCATCACGATGCCGGCCAGCAGCAGCTGGACAAGGCCCATCGCGACGTGGTTGCCGTCGAACCAGTGGGGGAGCGGCCAGCCCCACATCATGTGGCCCATCGAAAAGTACATCAGCACGAGCAGAAAGCCCAGCGATGCGATGAGCCGCCGTTTCAGTTTGGGCGTCTCGTGGTCGGCCAGCGCGTCAAGGTCGGCACTGGCGGACGACGCCTGCGCCGCGCCGGAAGCTTTCGGGCTTGCGCCGTAACCGGCGTCCTGCACGGCTTGGATGATGGCGGCGGAGGTCGCGGTGCCTTCGACGCCCATCGAGTTTGTCAGCAGGCTGACCGAGCAGCTGGTGACGCCCGGAACCTTTTTGACCGCTTTTTCCACCCGGGCAGAGCAGGCCGCGCAGCTCATGCCGGTGACGTTGTACTGTTCCATTTGCAGTTCCTCCGAATGGGATTTAAGATGCCCCGAGAGGGGTCATTTCATGAGTTTTGGCAGCAGCTTGAGCAGTTCGTCCAGTTTTTCGTCGCTGCCCTCGCGCAGGTCGTCGGCGACGCAGGTGCGGATGTGCTGACCCAGCAGCTCCTTGGTGAAGCTGTTCAGCGCGGAATTCGCCGCCGCCACCTGCACCAGAATGTCGGCGCAGTAGACGTCTTTTTCGACCATACCCCGGATGCCCCGGATCTGGCCCTCGATGCGGCTCAGCCGGTTGATGAGGCTCCGGTACTCCTCCGGCGTCCGCTTTTTGTGGCGGCAGCAGCAGGAGTGGGAAGCGGTTTCCGGTGTGGCAGCATCCTCGCCGGTGGGCTGGCTTTCGCAGCAGGCGTCGGTAACTTTGCTTTCCGGTGCATCGGCACAGCAGTCATCAGCAGCGTTGGCATCTGATGTTGCAGGCGAACAGCCGCTTTCGACGGGCGTCGTCTCGCAGCAGGAAGGGGAGACGACCTCCTCTTTCGCAGTCGAACAATATGGACAAGGCTCTGACATCTGTCAAAACTCCTCTCTGAAAAATCGTTCCGTCAGATTACCCTGTGGGGGTATCTTTGACGCCCTCATTCTAGCACAGTTTGTCCGACTAGACAAGTAGGAATTAGAAGATAAATGTTAATTTTTTGTGAATAGCCCTCTCAGTCATTGCTTCGCAATGCCAGCTCTCCCAAAGGGAGAGCCCTTGGCATATCGGTTCACATCTAATAAAATGAAAAAGCTTTTATCTTAGGATAAAGCGATGGCCCTGTGGTCTAGGAAAACAGACAGAAAAACGGGAGCCTTGCAGTTCAGATGCATAGCTCAGATGTCGTGAATCCAGACCGCAGGGCCCGGGATCTTTCGGAAAGATAGACTTTATTCAGTTTGCGCAGAGTCAACCGGCCTGCCAATGGCTCCCCCTCTGGGGGAGCTGGCCGCGAAGCGGACTGAGAGGGCTAGCCCGTTGACAAAGAGGCTCGGACTCCATGCGGCTCTCCCTCTGGGAGAGCTGGCCGCGAAGCGGACTGAGAGGGTTTCTTTAACCGTTCCAACGACGCCGCCAGCGACGTATTCCTCAAAAAATCGTTGCCGCTGGGGGTCTGGCGGTCGACACGCTGGTTGTGTCCGGCCCCGATGGGATGGGTCAGCCGGTACTCGGCGGCGGACTGGATGCCCTGCGTCTCGGCCTCGAGAAGGGCTTTGCGGACATACGCCCAGCTTCGCCCTCCGGTGTCGCCGCACTTGCGGATGACCTCGCACACCAGCTCTTCGCCCAAACGCTCGCTGTATTCCGCCAGCTCCGCTCTGCCGTTGGCGTTCAGCCTGCCGATGCTCGTCTGATACGCTTTCAGAACGACATTGGTCGTCTTCGTCTGGTTCGTCTCCTCGGGTACCGTGGATGACGAATGGTTCCCTTGTTGGTTTGTTGTAATGGTTAAGTTGTTGTTGTCCGCCTGCTGTTCGTTTGCTGTCTGCTTGCTGGCCTGTTTGTCGGGGTGGGTGATGGCGTCGTAATGATTTATCGTGACTAAGCTGTATTTCGGCCCGGTCTTGAGTGTGATGTAGCCTGTTGATTCGAGATGCTTCAGCGCGGTGCGCACCTGCATGACGCTCAGTTTCAGCTGCCGGGAGAGCTGGGCGAGGCTCGTTACCAGCTGCCCGGGCTGGATGATGATACCCTGCCAGGGTTTCGCCTGCCAGTTGGCCGTCAGCAGAAAATGAAAATACAACCGTGAGGTGTTCGGGTCGTCGTACCATTCCCAGTCGGTCAGGCCGCGAGGAAAAGCAACGAACCCACGGGAAGAGTCGATGTCCATGTCAGAACCTCCTTCAGGTTTCATGCGGTTTTTGCGGTGATGCGCAGTCACGCTTTTCGTGTGATTTTCCGGACGAAAAACGTGCTGTCCGGTCTCTGCTGCAACCGCTGTACATCTTAAAGTTGTGCGTGTCAACCGAAAAACAAAAATCGCTCGAAACTTGTGGAAGAATCGAATAAAAAATGGGGAGTAGCCCTCTCAGTCCGCTTCGCGGCCAGCTCTCCCAAAGGGAGAGCCACTGGCGTATCGGGAAAGTTTTTTCTGATTGAGCAAAGTTTTCGCTTTCGCAAACGTGAGAGCCTTGCTGTCTAGGAAAGTAGACATAAAAACGGGCCTTGCAGTTCAGATGCACAGCTCAGATGCCGTGAATCCAGACCGCAGGGCCCGGTAGTTTTCGTAAAGATGGACTTTATTCAGTTTGTGCAAAGTCAGCCGACCTGCCAAAGGCTCCCCCTTTGAGGAAAGACTCCCTCCGGCCGGAGGGAGATGTCTCGAAGAGACAGAGGGAGGATTCTGGCACCGCAGGTGACTGAGAGGGCTATTAACCGCAGAACTTGCTCATAAACGCGATATCGCTTGCGGCACGGGCAGGAACAGCCTCTTCCCGGAGGACGGGCAGGACTTCCTGCGGCAGCTGGCGCAGCATCTCAAAGCCGCCTGCATAGTCCACGCAGGAGTCCTCGAGGCTGGTCGAGTAGAGCGTTCCGTCGGGCTTGAAATTCTGGCCCTTGAAGTGGACGGCAACGATTTTATCGCCGTACCAGCTGCCGACCTTATCCCACAGCCGACGCTGTGCGTCCACCGAGGCGTTTTCGGGGCCGACGTAGTTCGCGAGGTCGCAGATGATCCGCAGGTTGGGGCTTGCGATGGTGTCCAGCACCATCTTGACGGCCTCGGGCGTGTTCATGGCGTGATAGTAGACGCACTCCACCGCGAACAGCACACCCTGCTCCTCGCAGGCAGGCAGGATCTCGCCCAGACTGCGCAGAAGAGCCTCCTGCGCTTCCTTCCGGGTCACGCCGGGCTGCTTTGCCATGTTGGTGGTCTCGCTGCCCATGCAGCCTGCGTTCAGGGCCTTTGCGACCGAGATCTGGCTCAGGGCCTTTGCGACCTCGGCCTTGCGGCGGTCTTCGTCGGCATAGCTCAGCTCGACGTAGGTGCCGTCCACGGCGATGGACACGCCGCTCTTTTTCACGGCTGCGTTGGTGGCGTCCACCAGCTCCAGCGTGACGTCGGCGTAGCTCTTGACGCCCTCGATGGCCTTGGTGTAGGCCAGCTGGGTGCAGCGGAACCCGGCGTTGCCGATGGAAGTGAACAGCGTCTCAGGGTCACAGCGGCCGAAATCGTGGCCGCGTGCGCCGATAATGAACTTGGACATAATGTACCTCCGTCCTTTTTAGCCGAAAATGCGTTCCGCGAACATGCCGAACTCCTTGCCCCACCAGTACCAGTCGTGGGAGACGTCGCCGCCCCAGACCTCGAGGTGAGCCGGCAGGTTCTGGTCTTCAAGGGCATCCGCCAGCAGCTGGGTGTCGTCCAGCGCGTCGCCCTCGTAATTGCCCTGACCGGCGCAGAGAAGGATGCTGTTCTTGTCCGCCTTGGCGAGGGTCTTCTTGTCGAGGATGCCGTCCTCGTGCAGGGCAGGGATGGGGCTGTTGCGGAGAACAAGGTCGTCGTTCCCGTCGCCGAAGAACCGGGTGAGGTCGTACAGACCGGACAGGCCGATGGCACCGGCGAACAGCTCCGGGCGGCGCAGACGGCAGTTGACCGCCTGATATGCACCCGTGTCCACACCGGCGCACCAGAGCTTCGGCGCAGGCTTTTCGGCCTTGGCGTCCGTTTTCTCTTCGGCAGGCTCAACCTTTGCCGCAGGCGTGCTCAGCTCGAGGATACGGGGAGCCAGCTCGGTGGTGAGGTAGAGGAAATACTTTTCCTGCATCTCGGCCCGGCGGCGAAGGGGAGCGTCACCGGCCAGCAGGCTCTCGGCGTCGATGCTGTCGGCGCAGAAGAGCTGCACCTTGCCGGAGTTCAGCAGCTGTGCCGCCGCCTCGGGCATCCCGTTGTTCTCCCAGTCGTAGAAGCGACCGCCCCGTGCAGGCAGGGCCAGCACCGGCACACCGCCGTGACCGTAGACTTTGAACTCCATGTCGCGGCCAAGCACCGCGCTCCGCTCTTTGTAGTAGGTTCCTTCCATCGGTACATCCTCCTCAGACAAATTGATTGCGCTGTGGGTCATACTCGTACCCGACAGCGGACAGTTTTGCGCAGATCGCGGTCTTGTCCTCGTCCAGATCGTCGCACAAAGCGTCCAGACTGGGATAAAAATCGCGCAGCTTCATGTTTAAAAAGCTCAAAAGCAGGATGGGATCGCCGGGCAGTGCCATAGAATCGTAACCTCCCTGAAAAATGATAACAAAAAAGCCGGCCACTCGACAAAGTGACCGGCAACATGCAACAACTTAGACAGCGCGGGTAACTTTGCCAGCGCGCAGGCAACGAGAGCATGCGTAGATATACTTGGGAGAACCCTCAACGACAGCCTTGACACGGCGGACGTTCGGCTTCCAGGTACGGTTGGAACGGCGATGAGAGTGGGAAACCTTGATACCGAAGGTAACACCCTTGCCGCAGCATTCACACTTAGCCATGATACTTGCACCTCCTAGCAGTGAAGTAAGGAATTCAAAATAATCAGCTTAACTATTCTAGCAGAATCTGCCGGAAAATGCAAGAGGAAATTTGATTTTTCTCAGGATTTTTTGAAAATTTTATTCGATGGATAACTCTTTCATCAGCTGTTCCCGGTAGGCTTTGTCCTCCGAAGCACGCTTGGCGTCCTCGATGCGGTTCTGCTCGAACAGCTTCTTTATCAGCAGAGCCATCTTGTCTTCGCCCTCGGATTTTCCTTTTTCAATGCCCTGATTTTCGATCCGGTCTAACACGTTGCACATCGTATGGAGGCCCCCTTTCGTGCGGTGGTCATCTTCATTGTACGCATCTTCAAAGCGATGGTCGTTCGTCATGGTACTCAGTAACTGTAATGTCTCCTGAATGTGCGTCAGTTCCTGCGTGCTTGGCACATAGTCGCCGTTTTCCCGTTTCTGCACGAAATAATCTGCAACAACGCGGAAATCGCTCTGAAATAAATCCACCTGCTCGTGGGTCAAGTATGCGATTTGAAACAGGTTGATCTTGTAGTCGCTGACATACGGCTCAAACTCTTCGGGGATGTTCAGCCGCTTTTTCAGGGAAAGTGGGCCGCTCCACGGCTTATTATAACCAAAATACAGAACCAGTGTCACGACCGGGTAGCGGTTCCCGTCCACATTGTCCGGCAGAAGCTGCGCACGGTACTCTGCGCCGTCATATCCCATCACCCGGAGCGGCATGTCGGGGTCAGATGCCGTTTGATTCTCAAACCCGATACAGGCGACACGGATATTGCCATTTTTCCAGCGTTTCGCGACATCGCGCTCGATTTCACGAATCTTTCCGTCGGCCTTGTAGTAAGACCTCGGGGCCTGATCTTCCAGCTCATCCGGCGCAAGCACCTGCCTGCCGTGGAACAGCAGCACATTCACGATGTCGGAGAAAACATCGTTGTAGGATTCCAGAATTTTTTCGGACGTATCTTTTCCGCTCACAACCTCGCCACCTTTCCGGATTCAGTCTCTCTACCTTTATAATAGCACAAAACGGGAAGGGAATCAATGTGTGGAAACCCTTGCCGAACTATTAAAAAAATAGTACAATAGATGCACACATAACCGCGACAAGGAGAACGACATGACCACACAGGGAATCTACTACCTCATCCGCGCACTGGTGACAGTGATCGCCATCCCGTTCCACGAGGCAGGCCACGCACTGGCAAGCTGGCTGCTGGGCGACCCGACCGCAAAGAGAGAGGGCCGGCTCTCGCTGAACCCCTTCCGGCACTTTGACCTCTGGGGTACGCTCTGCATGATCTTCGTGGGCGTGGGCTGGGCAAAGCCCGTTTCCACCGACCCGAGAAACTTCAAGAACCCCAAGCTCGGCATGGCACTCACCGCCTTGGCCGGGCCGGTGGCGAACCTTCTGCTGGCGTATCTGGCGATGGTGGTCTGGAAACTCCTGTACTACTGGGCTGACATCAACGTTGCGACGGTTTTTGCAGCCCGGTTCCTCCAATACTTAGTTTATATGGATATCTCGCTGGCAGTGTTCAACCTCATCCCGGTGCCGCCGCTGGATGGCAGCCGGGTGCTGCTGGCCGTCCTGCCCGAGGACCTCTACTTCGGCCTGATGAAGTACGAGCGCGTCATCATGGTCGTGCTGCTGGCGGCTGTCTGGGGCGGCTTCCTCGATACGCCGCTGAGCATCCTGAACAACGCCGTCTGGAACCTGCTCGACACCGGCACCGGCTTCATGGATAAGATCGCGTACTCGGCCTACTACGCAAGCATCGGGACGGTGATCTGATGGCAGAGGAATTGACCTTCCGGCTCGAGGACTTTGAAGGCCCGTTGGAGCTGCTGCTGACGCTGGTGACGAAGCACAAGATGGACCTGCACAACATCCCCATCCTGACGCTCATCGACCAGTACACCCAGACGGTGGAACGGGCGCAGGCCGAAGACCCGGACATCGCCAGCAGTTTCATTGAAATGGCGGCGCACCTCGTCGAGATGAAGAGCTATCTGCTGCTGCCGCGCAGCGAAGAGGGCGAGCGGATGAAGCAGGAACTCACCGGCCAGCTCATCGAGTACGACCAGTGCCGCCGGATGGCCGCAAAGCTCCGGGAACGGGGCGAGCAGACCGCAAATTTCGTGCGCCAACCCGTTGAATTGGACTGGGATATGACCTACGACCTGCACCACTCGCCGCAAGTGCTGGCGGACTGCTGGCAGAGCCTGATGGGAAAGACCACCCTTCGCCGGGAGCCGACGCAGGAACAGTTCGAGCCGCTGGTGTCCGCGCCCATCGTGTCGGTCAGCAGCCGGGTCGTATACATTTTACGGCGTCTGCTGACCGGCGGCGTCCAGAAGATGCAGCAGCTGTTCTCCCGGCGGCAGAGCCGGAGCGCGAACGTCGCCACCTTTCTGGCCCTGCTGGAACTGGTGCGCGGCGGACGCATCCAGCTGAGTGACACCGGCGAGCTGAACATCCAGCGTGGCCGTCTGGAACGGACAAAGGAGACGAAATGAACGCAAAACAGATCCGCGCCTCGGTAGAGGCGATGCTTTTCGCAGCCGCAGACCCCATCTCCGCCGACAAGCTGGCGCAGGCTGTCCAGCTGCCGCAGACCAGCGTGGAAAACGCGCTGGAAGAACTCCGCACCCGGTACGAACGGGAGGACAGCGGCCTCTGCCTGCTCCATCTGGATACCCGGTGGCAGCTGGCGACCAAGACCCAGTTCGCAGGCTGCATCCGCCGTCTGCTGGACGCGCGCAAGTCGGTGCCGCTTGGCCCGGCGGCGATGGAGACCCTGACCGTCATCGCGTACAACCAGCCCGTCTCCCGTGCGTTCATCGAGCAGGTGCGCGGCGTGGACTCGTCTTCCACCGTGTCCAGCCTGCTGGAAAAAGGACTCATCGAGGAAGCAGGCCGTCTCGACCTGCCGGGCCGCCCGGTCAGCTTTAAGACGACCGACGTTTTTCTGCGCTCGTTCGGCCTGTCCAGTCTGGCCGACCTGCCGCCGGTTCATTCCGAAACCGCTGAAAAACCGGAAGGGGAGGCAGGAGCATGAGCGTCATCCTCTCGATTCTGGGATTCCTCGGCGGCGTGCTGCTCTTCTTATTAAAAATAGTCGGCATCCTGCTGCTGGTCGTTCTGGTGCTGGCGGCGTTGCTGCTGCTCTGCCCGTTCTGCGCCGATGTCAACTGGGAAAACGGCATCTTTACGGTCAAGGCCGGTGCGCTGGGCATCACGTTCCCGGTGTTCCAGTACCCGAAGCCGGAGCCGCCAGCCAACCCCGAACCGCCCAAGGGCATCCGTGGAAAGCTGAAGGCAAAATTCTCGGCGTGGCGCGCGGAGCGCAAGCGGAAAAAGGCGGAAAAGAAAGCCGCCCAGAAACCCAAGCCCGAAAAGCAGCCTGCGACGCCCCGGAAAAAGGCCAAGCTGACCCTGCACATCGTCTGCGTTATTTTAAAAGGTGCCGGAAAGCTCATCCGGGCGGTGTTCGGCGCACTGCGCTTTACCAAAATCAAGGTCTGCCTCGGCGTCCGCGGCGATGATCCGGCCGAAGCCGCCCGTACCTACGGCAAGCTGAACGCATGGCTTTATACCACGCTGGGCTTTCTCGACCGGTTCATCTACCTCGACTTCGAGGAGCTGCGCCTTCTGCCCGACTTCGGCAGTGCCGAACCCACCGTGCAGGACAGAGTTTCGTTCCGCGTCTCGGCACAGGCTCTCTTCGTCGTTATCGCTGCCCTGCGCGTTTTTTATGAGTTCTGGCGCGAAAAGGTACTGGACGTGTTTATATAAATTGTGCTACAATAATACTGTATGGTGCGTTCGTTTCCCTGCGAAAACAGGAGCAGGGAAGTTTAGATACCGCAAATATCTGAAAAAACAAGGAGGCCGATTTTATGGCTGAGCATCCCATCCAAGGTTTAATGAACGTGACGATGGACAAGATCCGTCAGATGACGGATTCCAACACCATCATCGGCAAGCCCATCAAGACCGACGACGGCACGACCATCCTGCCGGTGTCGAAGGTCTCGTTCGGGTTTGCGTCCGCAGGCACCGACTTTGACGGCAAAAACGCCGCCAACAAAGACCTGTTCGGCGGCGGTTCCGGCGCAGGCGTGAACATTCAGCCGGTGGCGTTCCTCGTCGTCAAGGATGGCTGCGTGCGCACCATCCAGCTGTCGGACGGCAACAACACCATCGACCGCGCCCTGACAATGGTGCCGGAACTCATCGAAAAGGTCAGCGCACTGCTGAAAAAAGATGAGGCAAAGGCAGAGGAAGCCCTCTCAGACAAAACCTGACGGTTTTGCCAGCTCTCCCAGAGGGAGAGCCATTGGCATATCGGAACAGCTTTTGCTGGCCGAGCAAAGTTTTCGTTTTCGTAAGCGTGAGGGCCTTGCGGACGAGGGCAGAGACTGCAAAACGGTTTCTACCCGGAACAACAAGGTCAACGCTTTTTAGAAACAAAAGACCTCTTCGTCTTACACAGACTTAACCGGCCTGCCAAGGGCTCCCCCCCCCAATGGGGGAGCTGGCGAGCGGAGCGAGACTGAGAGGGTTATTTGAGTGCCGGGAGGCACACAAGGAGATTATTATGGCAGAAGAACGTATTCAGAAGATCATGAGTGAGCAGGGTCTGTGCAGCCGCCGTGCGGCCGAGCAGATCATCGCGGAGGGCCGTGTCAAGGTCAACGGACACCCGGTCAAGGTCGGCGACAAGATGGACCCGAACCGCGACGTGTTGCATGTGGACGACGAGCGCATCTATATCCAGAAGGATCAGAAGCTCTATTACCTCGCCCTGTACAAGCCGCGCGGCTATGTCACCACCGCCAGCGACGAGCTGGGCCGCAAGACGGTCATGGACCTCGTGTCGGATATCCCGGCGCGCCTGTACCCGGTCGGTCGTCTCGATAAGGACAGCGAGGGTCTGCTGCTGATGACGAACGACGGCGCGTTTGCGCAGGCCGTCACCCATCCGTCCGGCGGCATCTCCAAGCTCTACCGCGTCACCGTGCAGCCCCGTGCGGATGAGGCGCAGATCCTGAAGCTCAGCTCCGGCGTCGTGCTGGACGACGGCACCAAGACCATGCCCTGCGCCATCAACGTCGTCACCGACGAGCCGGGCCGCACTGTCATGGAGATGACCCTGAAAGAGGGCAAAAACCGTGAGATCCGCCGGATGTGCGAGACGGTCGGCCTTGAGGTCGTCCGCCTGAAACGGAACGCCGAGGGCGTCGTCAAGCTTGGTATGCTCCAGCCCGGCAAGTACCGTGAACTGAGCAAGTCCGAGGTCTCCGGCCTGCGTGCCGCCGCCGCAAAGGGCCGTGCGCAGACCCGTTCGGCATCGCTCCAGTCCAAGGCTGCTGACCGCCGTCCTCGCGGCCCGATCAGCCATGCAAACTCCGCCCAGCGGAAGAAAAAATAAGCATTATGCCCGAAAGTTCCGCTGAATTGCCCGGGAAAGTGTCTTTCTCTGAAAAAAAGGAATGGCACAGACCCTTGAGAATTAAGGGAAATTAAGGTATAATATATCTAATTTTGAAAGCTCACACAGACAAGCAGGAGGTCTTACCATGGCTTCAAAGAGTAACAAAGGAGAAATCCTCGCCAAGTTTTTCGACGACGGGGAGTATACCGCACTGTTTGCGGACGGCGCGGTGAGCGCAGCCTGCGGCTATGCGGCTGGTCAGCAGGCCTACGCTGTTTATCAGAACGGCGAGGCTGTTACCGTTAAGGATGTTGAAAAGAACATCAAGGTTCTGGAAATGGCAGCTCAGACGGGCTGCCCGGTCGTTACGTTCTACAACTCGGTCGGCGCAAAGCTGGCGGAGGGTCTGGACGTCCTGACTGCGAGCGCAAAGCTCAACGCCGCCATCGCAAAGGTGTCCGGCGTCGTGCCGCAGGTCGCAGTCGTTCTGGGCGTCTGCGGCGGCACCAGCGCGCTGAGCGCAGCCAACGCAGATGTCTGCGTCATGGCAGAGGATGCAGAGCTGTTCTTCACCGCTCCGTTCACCGCTGCTGCCAAGGGCGATAAGGTCGCAAACGCTGGTTCCGCTGCCGCTGCCGCAAAGGCTGGCGTCGCTGCCATCGTTGTTCCCACCGCTGCCGACGCTGCAGAGAAGGCTGCCCACATCGTGGGTCTGCTGCCTGCAAACAACCTGACCGGCCCGGCCATCTTCGAGTTCGAGCAGCCCACCGCCGTTCTGAAGGCTGGTGCCGCTCCCGAGAAGGCAGCTGCTGCCCTGATCGATAAGGACAGTGCTGTTGAGCTGTACGCTGGCTTCGGCAAGAACGTCTACACCGCATTCGCTACCATCGGCGGCAATGCTGTCGGTATCGTGGCGACCGGCGAGGAGCTGTGCCACAACTGTGTCGCAAAGGCTTCCCGTTTCGTCCGCCTGTGCGATGCGTTCAGCGTTCCCGTGCTGACCATCGTGGATACCAAGGGCTTCGTTCCCAGCTCCACCGATGACATCGCCGGCGGCATCCGCGAGGCTGCCCGTCTGGCTGCTACCTATGCGGATGCAACCACCGCAAAGGTCGCCCTCATCGCTGGCAAGGCTGTCGGCCCTGTCTACACCGCTCTGGCAAATGCTGACCTGAAGATCGCCGTCAACGGCTGCACCATCAGCGCACTGGAGCCGAACGCCGCTGTCTCCGTCCTGTACAAGGAAGAGATCGACGCATCCGACAACATCATCGCTGCTACCAACGCCAAGGCTGCCGCATACGCAGCTGAGGTCTGCAGCGCATCCAATGCCGTCGCCACTGGCGCAGCAGACATGACCTGCGATGCTGCAAACGCACGCGCAAGCGTCGTCGCTGCCTTCGAGCTGCTCAGCACCAAGCGTGCAGCTCGTCTGCCCAAGAAGCACGGCAACATGGCTCTGTAAGATCTTCGGACGTTACATAAAGATAGAACGAAAAACGAACTGATTCTGTTCAGGAGGATTCTTCCATGAAGTACTACAATATTACCGTCAATGGCGTTGCTTACAGCGTCTCCGTCGAGGAGACTGCAGCCGGTGCTGCACCGGTCGCTGCTGCTCCTGTTGCTGCTCCGGCAGCTCCCAAGGCTCCGGCTGCTGCTCCGGCACCTGCCGCTGCTCCTGCTGGTGCAGCTGGTGCTGTCTCCGTTAAGGCTCCCATGCCCGGCAACATCCTCGATGTCAAGGTCAAGGCTGGCGATTCCGTCAAGGCTGGCGACGTTCTGGCCATCCTCGAGGCTATGAAGATGGAGAACGAGATCGTTGCTCCGCAGGACGGCACCGTTGCGTCCGTCAACGTCAACAAGGGCGACACCGTCAACTCCGGTGACGTTCTGGTTTCCATGAACTAAGGGAGAGGTGACAACCATGGCGAAAAAGCCGATCAAAGTTACCGAGGTCGTCCTGCGTGATGCTCACCAGTCTCTGCTGGCGACCCGTATGACTATGGACGAGATGCGTCCGATCCTGCCCGAGATGGACAAGATCCCTTATTTCTCCGTCGAGTGCTGGGGCGGTGCTACCTTCGACAGCTGCATCCGCTTCCTCGATGAGGACCCGTGGGATCGTCTGCGCATCCTGCGCAAGGAGCTGCCCCACCAGAAGCTGCAGATGCTGTTCCGCGGCCAGAACATGCTGGGTTACCGCCCCTACGCGGACGACGCTGTCGAGTATTTCGTACAGAAGTCCGTCGCAAACGGCATCGACGTCATCCGTATCTTCGACGCACTGAACGATCCGCGCAACCTGCAGACCGCCATCAAGGCTGCCAACAAGGAAGGCGCACACGTTCAGGGCTGTATCAGCTACACCCTGAGCCCCGTTCACAACAACGAGTACTATGTCAAGTACGCCAAGACCCTCGAGGAGATGGGTGCAAACTCCATCTGCATCAAGGATATGGCCGGCCTGCTGACCCCGTACACCTGCTATGATCTGGTCTCCGAGCTGAAGAAGACCCTGAGCATCCCCGTCGATATCCACAGCCACTACACCGCTGGTCTGGCTTCCATGTCTCTGCTGAAGGGCATCGAGGCTGGCGCAGATATCGTCGATACTGCGATGAGCCCCCTGAGCTGCGGCACCAGCCACATGGCAACTGAGAGCCTCGTCGCTGCCCTGCAGGGCACCGATTACGACACCGGCCTTGACCTCAAGCAGCTGAATGTCGTCCGCGCATACTTCGCAAAGCTGCGCGAGAAGTACATCGCAAACGGCCAGATCAGCCCGAAGTCTCTGGGCGTCGACGCAAACACCCTGCTGTATCAGGTGCCGGGCGGCATGTTCTCCAACATGCTCAAGCAGCTGAAGGACGCAGGCAAAGAGGACAAGCTGGACGAAGTTCTGGCTGAGATCCCCCGTGTCCGTGAGGATGCCGGCTATCCTCCGCTGGTCACCCCGACCAGCCAGATCGTTGGCACGCAGGCTGTCTTCAACGTCATCCTCGGTGAGCGTTACAAGATGGTCACCAAGGAGTTCAAGGGCCTCGTCCACGGCGACTACGGCAAGACCCCGGCTCCCATCAAGCCCGAGTTCACCAAGAAGATCCTGGGCGACGAGAAGCCCATCACCTGCCGTTTTGCTGATACTCTCGCACCCGAGATGGATAAGCTGAAGGCAGAGGCTGCAAAGTGGGCTACTCAGGAAGAGGACGTCCTGACCTACGCAATGTTCCCTCAGGTCGCTCCCAAGTTCTTCGAGAAGCGCAACGCAAAGCTGCAGGGTGTCGACGCTGACCACGCAGACTATACCAATAAGTCTCACCCCGTCTGATTTTAGATCACCCCGGCGAGCATAAAAGCATGAAACAGGGGATAAATCATTTCGCTGATTTGAGCCTGTAAATGTTGTAAATGGATAAAATCCCGACCTTCTTATTCGTAAGAGGGCCGGGATTTTTTCGTCAACAGCTTGCAAAAGCGGCCTTGACAGAGTAAAATAACACTATATGTATCGTAACATGGGGGTCTATACCCAAACGCGGATACATATACCGAAAATTGTCCGCAAAACAGCCAAGAATGAAAAAAGAGGAACGCGTATGATCTTAAGTATGACCGGTTTTGGCCGGGGGACCGCTGTGCGCAATGGCCGTGAGATCACGGTCGAGCTGCGCAGCGTCAATTCCCGTTACTTCGAGTACTCTTCCCGGATGCCGCGCACCTGCAGCTACATGGACAGCCGCCTGAAAAAGCAGCTGAATGAGCGTGTCACGCGCGGCAAGGTGGAGCTGAGCCTGACCATCCAGAACGTGGACGCCGCCGATACCGTCGTTGCCGTCAACATGGAGCTGGCGCACAGCTATCAGCAGGCACTGCGCACCCTGTCCGAGGAGCTGTGCATCAAGAACGACATCACCGCTTCCAGCCTGACCCGTTTCCCGGATGTCCTCGCGACCCGTCACGCCGACGTGGACGAGGAGCAGCTGTGGGAGGACGTCTCGGCTGTCACGGCGCAGGCACTTGACCGCTTTGTTGAGATGCGCGCCGCCGAGGGTGCCAAGATGAAGGCTGACGTTGAATCCCGTCTGAACTTCCTCGAGGAGTGCGTCGGTAAGGTCGAGCAGCTGAGCGCGGGCCGGGTCGAGGCCTACACCAACCGCCTGTATGAGAAACTGAAAGTCATCCTCGAAGACCGGAACATCGACGATGCCCGTGTCCTGACCGAGGCCGCCATCTTCGGCGACAAGACCGCCGTGGATGAGGAGACCGTCCGCCTGCGCAGCCATATCGCGCAGTACCGCTCAATTTTGCAGCTGGATGAGCCGGTCGGCCGCAAGCTGGACTTCCTGACGCAGGAGCTGAACCGTGAGACGAACACCATCGGTTCCAAGTGTCAGGATCTCGACATCACCCGTACCGTGGTGGATATGAAGGCGGAGATCGAGAAGATCCGCGAACAGATCCAGAATCTCGAGTAACCATCGGAGGAGAGAATGAAACTCATCAACATCGGCTTTGGCAATCTCGTCAGCGCAGGCCGGGTCGTGGCGGTCGTCAGCCCGGATTCCGCGCCGGTCAAGCGTCTGGTAAAAGAGGCACGGGAGCGTGGGATGCTCATCGACGCATCCTATGGCCGCAGTACCCGTGCGGTGTTGATCATGGATTCCGACCATGTGGTGCTTTCGGCGTTGCAGCCCGAGACGGTCGCTTCCCGTGCCGCAGACCAGCCGGAAGAGAAGAAAACTGAGGAGGAGTAAAGATGGAAAACGAAAAATTCTTGTTTGTTGTCTCCGGCCCGTCTGGTGTCGGCAAGGACAGCGTTGTGAAAAAGCTCCGGGAGAACCACCCCGAAATTGCGAAGACGGTCTCGGCCACGACCCGTGCGCCCCGTCCGGGCGAACAGGAGGGCGTAGACTACTACTACCGCACCGAGGAGCAGTTCAAGCAGCTGCTGGCAGAAGACCAGATCGTGGAGCATAACTATTACAATAAGAACTACTATGGCACCCTCCGCTCCGAGGTCAACCGCCACCTCGACGCAGGCCGGATGGTCGTCCTCGTCATCGACGTCCACGGCGCGGCCAACATCAAGCGGATGTATCCCGGTGCCAACACCATCTTCCTTCTGCCGCCGTCCATCGAGGAGCTGGAACGCCGTCTGCGCGGCCGCGGCACCGAGGACGAGGCCAGCGTCCAGCGTCGCCTGAATGAGGCCCTGAATGAGCTTGCCATCAAGGACACCTACGACCAGCAGCTTGTCAACCACGACATCGACAGCTGCGCCGAGGAGCTGTACCAGATGATGCGCAAACTGGCCGAATAAACACACGAAGGAGCCGACCGAATGTCAAAAACGGTAGGTGTTGCGGTCAGCAACGCGACCTTTCACTTCGATAAACTCTATACCTACGCCGTCCTGCCGGAACATCAAAACCTCGTCCGCCTTGGCAGTATGGTTCTGGTGCCGTTCGGCAAGGGGAGCCGCACCCGGATGGGTGTGGTGCTGGCCTGCGACGCCGAGCCGGAAAATTCCAAGCTGAAGTATCTCTTCGACGTCGCACCGGCCTCGGCCTGCCTGACGCCGGAACTGCTCCGGCTGGTGAAATTCCTCAAGGAGCGCACCTTCTGCACCTGGTACGAGGCGGTCAAGGCCGTCATCCCGTATGGCGCGCAGTACAAGCCCAGCGTCGCCGAGGACGGCGTGACGCCTGTCCTTCAAAAGCAGCTCATCCGCCACACCGAGAACGCGTATGAGCTGGTGGGTGAGCTTCCGGCAAAGCCCAAGCCCACGGCCAAGCAGTTGGCGGCGGTGGCACTGCTGGCCGGAGGGAGCCGCACCCAGAACGAGCTGGAAGAAAAAGGCATCAGCAAGGCCGTGCTGGACAATCTCTGCGCCAAGGGCGTTCTCGCCTGCAGCAAGGTGAACAAATCCATCGACCTCTATTCGGGCATTGCGCTGAAAAACGAGCCCATCACCCTCACGGCCGAACAGCAGTCGGCATACGACGTGCTGGTCCCCAAGTTGGAAGACATCGAGCCGCACTCGGCGTTGCTCTACGGCGTGACCGGCAGCGGAAAGACGCTGGTGTTTTTGAAACTCATCGAACGCTGTCTCGCGCTGGGCCGCCGGGCGTTGGTGCTGGTACCCGAAATCAGTTTAACGCCCCAGATGATCTTGCGGCTCAAATCCCAGTTCGGCACCCGGGTCGCTGTCCAGCACTCCGCTCTCAACCACACCGAGCGTCTGCTCCAATGGCAGATGATACAGGATGGCGGCGCGGATATCGTGGTCGGCACCCGGAGCGCGATCTTCTCGCCGCTCGAGGACATCGGGCTCATCATCATCGACGAGGAGCAGGAACACACCTACCGCTCCGAGTCCTCACCGCGCTACTCCGCCCACGAGGTCGCCCGGCAGCGTGCCGCCGAGAACGGGAGCCTGCTCCTGCTCGCCAGCGCGACGCCCAGCACCGAGAGCTTTTATGCCGCCCAGCAGGGGAGGACGCAGCTTGTCCGCCTGACCCAGCGTTACGGCGGCAACCCTCTGCCCAGCGTGGAGATCGTCGATATGCGCGCGGAGCTGGCCTCGGGCAACCCCTGTGAACTCAGCATCGCTTTGCAGGACGCCATCCAGCGGAACCTCGACGCCAAAAAGCAGACGATTCTGCTGCTCAACCGCCGGGGATACCAGACGATGGCCCAGTGCGACGACTGCCGTGCCGTCCTCAAATGCCCAAAGTGCAGCGTGCCGATGGTCTATCACAAGTCGGCGCACAAACTGCTCTGCCACTACTGCGGCACCCAGCTCGACCCACCGCCCAAGACCTGCCCGGCCTGCGGTGGCAAGCTGCTCTACCGGGGCTTCGGCACCCAGAAAGCCGAGGAGGAGCTGAGCCGCATCTTTCCGGATGCCCGGGTGCTGCGGATGGATCAGGATTCCACCGCCGCCAAGAACGCCCATGAAAAGCTGCTGGCAAAGTTTGCCCGGCATGAGTACGACATCATGGTGGGAACCCAGATGGTCGCCAAGGGGCTGGATTTTGAGGACGTGACGCTGGTGGGCGTCCTCGGCATCGACTCGCTGCTCTTCGCGCAGGGCTTCCGTGCGTATGAGACGGTGTTCAGTCTCGTCACGCAGGTGGTCGGGCGGAGCGGCCGGGCAAAAGACCCGGGATTCGCCATCATCCAGACCACTGACCCCAACAACGCGGTCTTAAAGCTTGCCGCCGCGCAGGACTACGACGCGTTCTTTGAACAGGAAATCGCATACCGCAGACTGGGCCTGTATCCGCCCTTCTGTGGGCTCTGCGTCGTGGGCTTCTCGGGCGGAAAAGAAATTGAGGTCGCCCGTGCCGCCGCCCGGTTCGCTGTCCTGCTGGGGCAGCAGGCGGCCAAACAGCCCGACATGCCGCTGCGTGTTCTCGGGCCGACCCCCGGCAACATCGAAAAGATAAACGATAATTACCGCTATAAACTCACCATCAAGTGCCGGAACGACCGGCGGTTCCGTGACCTTGTCCGGGCAACGCTGAGCCTCTACGAGGCCGAAAAGCTGCCCTCGAAGGCGACCGTGGCCGTCGACCTGCACTCGGACGGTGATATCTGATAACAACCTGAATTTTTGGAGGTATATTCTTATGGCTATCCGCAACATCGTAAAAGAAGGCGACCCCATCCTGAACAAGGTCTGCCGCCCCGTTACCAACTTCGACGACCGTCTGGCAACTCTGCTGGACGATATGCGTGAGACCATGATCGACGCCGACGGCGTGGGTCTGGCCGGCCCTCAGGTCGGTATGCTCCGCCGCCTGTTCGTCGTATGGGATACCACCGACGCACCCGAGGAGATCCCGGCTGATTACGAGTACAAGTTCATCGACTTTGTCAACCCCGAAATTCTGGCCGTCTCCGAGGATGAGGAGACCGCCTACGAGGGCTGCCTGTCCTTCCCGGGTCACAACGGTGCCGTCACCCGTCCGGCAGCGGTCAAAGTCCGCGCACAGGACCGCCACGGCAACTGGTTCGAGCTGGAGGCCGAGGGCCTGCTGGCACGCTGCATCCAGCACGAGAGCGACCATCTGGACGGCATCACCATCATGGAGTCCAGCGAGTATTTCTATGAGGACACCGAGGAAGGCCGTGCCGCTGCACGCAAAGCGAAAGGAAACAAGTAATGCGCATTTTGTTCATGGGTACGCCCGATATCGCGGCGGACTGCCTGAAAGCCCTTTACGAGGCCGGGCATGACATCTGCGCGGTCTACACCCGTCGGGATAAGCCGGTGGGCCGCAAGCAGGTCCTGACCGCACCGCCGGTCAAGGAAGTCGCACTCGCGCACGGCACCCCGGTCTTCCAGCCCCGTACCCTGCGTGACGGCGGCGAGGACGAGAACATCCGGACTCTGGCACCGGAACTTATCGTCGTGGTGGCCTATGGCTGCATCCTGCCGGCGTCGGTGCTGTCCATCCCGAAGTATGGCTGCATCAACCTGCATGTCTCGCTGCTGCCCAAGTACCGCGGCAGCGCGCCGGTGCAGTGGGCCGTCCTGAACGGCGACAAAGAGACCGGCGTCTCCATCATGCAGATGGACGAGGGCCTTGACACCGGCGACGTCCTCTGCTGTGAGAAGATCGCCATCGACCCCGAGGAGACCAGCGGCGAGCTGTTCGACCGGGTGACGGCTGTGGGCGCAAAAGTCCTCTGCGAGACCGTTCCGGCCATTGCCGCCGGCACCCTGACCGCCGTGCCGCAGCCGCACGAGAACGCCAGCGTCGCCCCGATGCTGAGTAAGGAGATGGCCGAATTCCACCTGACCGACTCCGCCGAACACATCCACAACTGGGTGCGCGGCATGAACCCGTGGCCGTCGGCATGGTTCGTCACCTCGGGCGGCAAAAAGGTCAAGGTCAGCGAGTGCCGTGTTGCTCCGTCCAACGGCGAAGCACCCGGTACGGTTCTGGCGACCAAGCCCCTCACCGTGGCCTGCGGTGAAGGTGCCGTCCAGCTGCTCCACGTCGTGCCGGAGGGCAAAAAACCGATGGAAGGCACGGCATTTGCGGCCGGTCTCCGCCTGAAAACGGGGGATATCCTCTGATGGCGGCGAATCCGAGAGCGGCGGCAGTCGCGGCACTGGTCCGGCAGGAGCAGGACGGCTTTTCCAACCTCATCCTTGACGCCGAGCTGAAGCGTCAGAAGCTGGAAGGCCGGGATAAAGCCTTTGCCAGCGCGATCTTTTACACCGTGCTGGAACATCAGGGAACGCTGGACTATATCCTCGAGCAGTTCCTGCCCAAAGGTCTGGCAAAACTGGACGCCCCGGTGCGCGAGATTTTGCGCTCCGCTCTGGCACAGGCCCGGTACATGCAGGTTCCGGTGTCGGCGGCAGTCAACGAGGCTGTCAAGCTGACCCGTACCTTTAAAAAGGCCAGCGCGTCCGGCCTGACGAATGCCGTCCTCCGCCGTGCCTGCGCCTGCGATTTGAACACGGCAGCGTTCAAAAACGAGACGGAACGCCTGATGGTTTTGGGCTCCTGCGGCCATGATGTCGCCGAGTTCCTCCGGAAACACTACCCGGACGAAGCACTGGACATCCTGACCCACACCGCCGACAAGGGCCTGACCAGCCTGCGCGCCAATCCCCTCAAGGCCAGCCCCGAACAGCTCTGCAGCCTGCTGCTGGAACTCGGCCTTTCGCAGGCAGAGCCGGGCATTGTACCCGGAAGCGTGCTGGCCCGGTTCGAGGGAAGCCCGGCGGACAAAGAGCTATTCCGGCAGGGATACTACCACGTCGAGGGTCAGGCCAGCCAGCTGGCGGCTCTCTGCGTGGAAGCAAAACCCGGCGAGACCGTCCTTGACCTCTGCGCAGCTCCCGGCGGCAAGACCCTGCTGCTGGCCGAGCAGATGGAGAACACCGGACATCTTATCAGCTGTGACGTGACCGAGAACCGCACTCAGCTCATTCAGAAAGCCGTCGAGCGGATGGGCTTCACGAATGTGGAAGTCAAGGTCAACAACGCTGCCGTGCCGAACCCCAGCCTGCCGCAGGCCGACCGCATCCTTGTCGATGCACCCTGCAGCGGCATCGGTATCTTGGCAAAAAAGCCGGATATCCGGTACAAAAAGCTCGATAAACCGCGTCACGATGAATTATTGTCCACGCAGGCGGCTATCCTCGATACGGCGGCCGCTCTGCTCAAACCGGGCGGACGGCTGGTCTATTCCACCTGCACCATCGCCCCGTCCGAGAACGAGGAACAGGTGGCGGCGTTCCTGCGCCGTCATCCGGAATTTGCCGTGGCAACGCCGGACATCCCGTTCCCGGCAGGAATGACGGTCAGCGAATACGGAGCCCTTTCGGTTCCGACCCGGACCGGAATGGATGGCTTCTTCCTCTGCGCGATGCAGAAAGCCATTTGATACAATAGGAGAACACCATGGAACAAAAACGCTGTATTTCCTCCCTGACGCTGGAGGAGTTGGCCGCGGAGCTGAAAGCTCTGGGTCAGCCGGGTTTCCGGGCAAAGCAAATTTTCCACTGGGTACACCAGAAGCTCGTCACCGACTTTTCGGCCATGTCCGACCAGCCCAAGACCCTTCTGGCAAAACTGGAGGAGAACTTCTACATCGCCGCGCCCCAGATCGAGCGTCGGCAGGAGGCCAAGGACGGCACCGTAAAATATCTGCTCCGGATGGCGGACGGCAACTGCATCGAGACGGTCGTCATGCGCTATCATTACGGCAACACCGTCTGCGTGTCCACGCAGGTCGGCTGCCGGATGGGATGCCGCTTTTGCGCCTCCACGCAGGCCGGCCGGGTGCGCAACCTCGAGGCCGGAGAAATTTGTTCGGAAATTTACACCGCTCAGAAGGACATCGGGGAGCGCATCTCCCACATCGTCCTGATGGGCATCGGCGAGCCGCTGGACAACTTTGACGAAGTGATGAAGTTCTTGAACATCATCTCTTCGCCCGAGGGCGTCAACATCGGGATGCGGAACATCAGCCTGTCCACCTGCGGCCTTGTGCCGAAGATCGACCAGCTGGCCGAGAAAAAGCTTCAGCTCACCCTGTCCGTCTCCCTCCACGCACCGAATAATGAAATTCGCAGCGGCATGATGCCGGTCAACGACGCCTACCCTGTGGAGCAGCTCATCGAGACGGTGCGTCGGTATCAGGACGTGACCGGACGCCGGGTCAGCTTCGAGTACTCGATGGTGCGCGGCGTCAACGACTCCGACGCCTGCGCCAAGCAGCTCGCCAACCTCATCCGGGGGATGGGCGCGCATGTCAATCTCATCCCCATCAACCCGGTGGACGGCAGCCCTTACTCCGCCACCGATGCCGCAAACGTCCGCCGCTTCCAGCAGAAACTGGAAAGTCTGGGCGTCAACGCCACGGTGCGCCGCCGCCTCGGCAGCGAGATCAGTGCCGCCTGCGGCCAGCTGCGCCGGGATGAGATGAACGGCAAGGCGTGAGTGTGATTTGGATCCGAAAGGAGAAAAGCCTATGAAACTTGCAGGAAAAACCGATGTCGGCCGCGTCCGTCAGGAAAATCAGGACGATTACAGGGCAGGCGAGCTGCCCGGCGGCGCGGCATGGTGTCTGGTGTGTGACGGTATGGGCGGTGCGCGCGGCGGACGGGAAGCTTCCCACAGCGCGTGCGACGTCATCGAGCATTGCTTTCAGGAGCAGTATTCCCAGTGTATGCCCGGCGAGGAGTCTCTGTTTCTGAAACGCTCCCTCGTCAGCGCGAACCGCTTTATCTTCCAAAAGGCCATGCGTGAAGAGTCGCTGGCCGGCATGGGTACCACGGGCGTCTGCGCTCTGGTGCGCGCCGGACAGGCCTTCATCTGCCATGTGGGTGACTCGCGCGCCTACCTGTTCCGCGACGGCCAGCTCACCCAGCTGACCCACGACCACTCCTATGTGCAGGAGCTGGTGGACTGCGGCACCATCACCCCCGAGGAAGCCGAGCATCACCCCCAGAAGAACATCATCACCCGGGCGTTGGGCGTGGATTTCCGGGTCGAACCCGAGTTCACCTCCGCCCATCTGGCGGCTGGCGACATGTTGCTGCTCTGCTCCGACGGCCTGACGAACGCCGTGCCGAAAGAGCAAATTGTGGAATTGATGCAGACCGGCTCCTTCTACGACCTGCCCGACCGGCTGGTGGATGCGGCCAACGCCAACGGAGGCCCGGACAACAT
Organism: uncultured Faecalibacterium sp.; assembly: GCA_934548045.1. Taxonomy (GTDB): domain Bacteria; phylum Bacillota; class Clostridia; order Oscillospirales; family Ruminococcaceae; genus Faecalibacterium. The sequence continues at coordinate 39,137 of CAKTEM010000006.1, forward strand.
CACCGCGCTGGTGCTGGGCGTCGAACCGATGGAGGTACGCCATGGATAAGCTCATCGGAAAAACGCTGGACGGCCTGTACGAGGTCGACAGCCTCATTGGCACCGGCGGCATGGCAAATGTCTACAAAGCCATCGTCGTCGGGCAGAACGGCCCCGTTCCGGTCGGTACCGAGGTCGCCGTCAAAGTCCTGCGTCAGGAGCTGATGCACGACCCCGACCTTGTCCGCCGGTTCAAGAACGAGTCCAAAGCCATCTCCCTGCTCAACCACCCCAACATCGTCAAGGTGTACGATGTCTCGGTGAACGATAAGCTTCAGTATATCGTCATGGAGTATGTGGACGGCATGACCCTGCGCGAGTACCTCAACGAGCGCGGCGGCAAGCTGACCAGCCGGGAGACGGTGCATTTCATCTCGCAGATTTTGAAAGCCCTCGACCACGCCCACCGCAACGGCGTTGTCCACCGGGATATCAAGCCCCAGAACATCATGCTGCTGGACAACGGCCAGCTCCGGATGATGGATTTTGGTATCGCGCGCGTCTCCCGGGCGGAAAATCAGCTCACCGGCGGAAAGGCGATGGGCAGTGTCCACTATATCAGCCCCGAGCAGGCCAAAGGCGAGGAGACCGACCGCAAGAGCGATATCTATTCGGTCGGCGTCATGATGTACGAAATGCTCTCGGGCAAACTGCCCTTCGACGCCGATGACGTGGTCGAAGTCGCCCTGAAACAGATTTCGGACAAGCCCAGGTCTCTCACCGAGCTGGCTCCCACTGTGCCGCACGGCCTGGTGGAGATCACCGAAAAGGCTATGGCAAAGTACCCGGCCAACCGGTACGCCAGTGCCGCCGAGATGCTCGATGCGCTGAACAAGTTCGTCGAAGACCCGTCCATCACGTTCAACTATCAATATCTCCCGGACCCTGTGCCGGAAAAAAAGGTGGTGACGCACCCCATGAACCCGAAAAAAGAAGAACCCACCCCCAAGAACACCAAAAAGACCCGGAAAAAGAAGAAACGTTCGGTCTTTCTGCCGGTGCTGTTCGGCATCACGGTCGCCTTCGCGCTGGCCTGCGCCGCTCTGTGCTGGGTCATTCTGAACGATTCCAGCAACCTGATGAACAACAAGGCAGATATCGTCCTCGCCGATTACAACGGCATGAGCCGGGATGACGTCAACGCGCAGGAGCAGGTCGTCTCCGGCCAGATCGTCGTCAACTGGGAAGAGGAGTACAGCAACGACTACCCCGAGGGATACGTCTACAAGCAGTCGCCGGTGGCAGGCCGTACCGTCCGCGAGGGCCAGAGCGTGACCCTGACCGTCAGCCTTGGCGTCCACTACGTCACGGTTCCCGACCTGACAAATTATTTACAGGCCGACGGTGAGCAGCAGCTGAAAGACCTCGGCGTGTCGGTTCTGGTGACGCAGGCCGTCGATGAGACGGTTGCCGCCGGTTCCATCATTCGCACCGACCCGGCGGCTGGCAGTCAGGTCGCCGCAGGCTCCACCGTCGTCGTCTACGTCAGCCGTCCGCAGGTCAGCACCACTACCAAGGTTCCGTCGCTCACCGGCATGTCGGTCGATAACGCACGGAGCCTGCTGGTGCAGAACAAGCTCGGCCTCGGCAGTCAGACCCAGCAGTACAGCGACCAGCCGGCCGGCACCATCATCAGCCAAAGCCCCGGCGCAGGCGCATCGGTGCGTCTGAACAGCCGTGTCAGCGTCGTTGTCAGCGCAGGCCCCGAACCGGCTCCGGAACCGGAACCCGAAGCACCCAGCAGCACCGAGACGACCGGTGACGGTCAGACCGGCAGTGAGGGCGGACAGTCGGCTTCCAGCTCGGCACCGTCCAGCAGTGAATCTTCGTCCAGCTCCACTCCCAGCATCGGCTCCACCCTTGGTGACTGGTGGGCCGCTCTGATTTCCTGAGGGAGGCACGGATGAACGGTTATATTGTAAAAGGCATCGGCGGATTTTATTACGTCAAAACGTCCGAAGGCATCGTCGAGTGCAAGCCGCGCGGCATCTTCCGCAAACAGAAGATCAGCCCCGTCGCCGGTGACGAAGTGACCCTCGAGACCGAGAACGGCGCGTCGGTCATCGCGCAGATCGCCCCCCGGAAGAACGTCTTCGTCCGCCCACCGGTGGCGAACCTCGACGTCCTCTTCCTCGTCGCCAGCACCACCCAGCCCACGCCCAGCACCCTTGTGTTGGATAAGCTGTCGGCCATCGCGGTGGACAAGGGCGTGCAGCCGGTCATCGTCTGCACCAAGGGCGACCTCGCCGAAGCCGAATTCCTGCGCTCTGCCTACGAAAAATCGACCCTGCCCTTTATCCGCATCGACTACGAGACGGGTGCCGGGCTGGATGAGGTCAAGCATTGGATTGAAGGTCGTCTCTGCGCATTCTGCGGCAACTCCGGCGTCGGCAAATCGACCCTGCTCAACGCGCTGCTGCCCGATGTCGCCCGGGAGACCGGCGAGATCAGCCAGAAGCTTGGCCGCGGCCGCCACACCACCCGTGAGGTGACGATCTTCGAGGCTTTCGGCGGACGCATCGCCGATACGCCGGGTTTTGCCAGCCTTGAGGCCAACCGCGCCGGGTTCATCCCGAAAGAGAACCTTGAACACGCCTTCCCGGAGTTTGGCCCCTATCTGGGCGAGTGCCAGTTCACTGGCTGCTCCCACCGCTCCGAGAAGGGCTGCGCCGTCCGCGCGGCACTGGCCGAGGGCAAGCTCTCTCAGACCCGGTACGACAGCTATTGCGCCATGTACGACGAGGTGAAAGACGTCAAGGACTGGCAGCGGAAATTTTAAGAGAAAAGGAAGGATCGCATGGCACGTTGTGTCATCATTTCCGCCTGCACGGTGGACCCGTCGCTGGCGAAGCTCCTGCGCCCGGACGATTTCATCATCGCCTGCGACGCCGGTTATAAAAACTGCGCCCGGCTGGGCTGTAAGCCGAATATCATCGTCGGCGATTTCGATTCCGCCGCCTGCCCCAAGCAGGAGGATGACGACATCATCATCCTGCCCCACGTCAAGGACGACACCGACACCGAGTACGCCGCAAAATTGGCGAAGGAAAAGGGCTTTTCCGAAGTCCTGATGCTGGGTGCGCTGGGCGGACGCCGCCTCGAACACACCCTCTCCAACTTCTGCACCGGCCTCGGCCTTGAGCAGAAGGGCATCCGGGCGACCATTCAGGATGAGCGGAGCCGCATCACCTACGTTCTGCCCGGCGAGGAGCGAACCTACCCGAAGGGTGACTTCTTCTATGTCTCGGTCTTCCCGATGGAGGGTGAGGCGACCGGCGTCTGCGAGCGCGGCTCCTTCTACGAGCTGACCGACGCCACCCTGACCGCAGGCTATCCGCTGGGCGTCAGCAACGAGTACGCCCAAAATTCCGACTCTATGACCATCTCCACCCAAAAGGGCGCGCTGGTCGTCATCGAGACGATTGCCGATTAAGCATCAAAAAAGCACCGTACCCGGAACCTTTTTGCCCCGGACTGCTTATACTGGGGTAAAACAGGCGAAAGGTGGGTGTCTCGATGCAGGTCGTCGTCATTCAAAGCCCGAAGTGTCTCCGTGGTCTGCTGCGGAAGCTGTTCGGCATTAAAAAGTAAAGATAGAAGGCTGTTCGGCAGAGCAGCCTTCTATTTTTTTGCCCATCTGCATAAATTTCTGGTATCTGCCGCCAAGCGGACAAGGAAAGGAGCGCGTTGCATGGAGCTGAAAATTTTCCGGGATGCGATGCCGACGGCCGGCGCGAGCTGTACCGTCAAGGCGGAACTTCCCCTCGAGACCGAAGTCCTCATCTCCGACTATCTGCCGCCGGTCTTCAAACTGGTAAAATGCTTTGCAAAGCCCGTCGTCCTGCAAAAACAATTGCAGCCGGGCCGTCTCACGCTGGAAGGATATCTTCGATGCACCGTCTATTATCAGGGCGAGGAGGACGCCGGCCTGTGCCAGACCGAACAGAAACTGCCCTTCACCAAGGTGCTGGAACTGCCGGAGTTCGCGTTCTCGGCGTGGACAGCCGTGGTCGAGGGGCAGACCGAGTACATCAACAGCCGGTCGGTCAATCCGCGCCGCATCGAAGTGCGTGGGGCATACGCGCTGGTCGTGTCGGTCTACACCCAGAGCAAGGCCGACGTCATCACGGCACTGTCCGAGGGCGGCATCGAGCAGAAGCTCTGCACCATCCGCGGCGTCCGAAGAGCCGTCGTTCTCGAAAAGCTCGTTACGGTGGAAGGGGAGCTGAGCTTTCCGCAGACACCTGCCGCCATTCTCGACCTTACTGGCACCGCCGAGGTCAGGGAGCTGAAAGTCCTGCACGGCAAAGCGGTCGCCAAAGGGGAGCTGCACCTGCTCTGCGCATGGCGTGCCGAAGGGGAGACCGCCCTGCAAAGCCAGTCCGCCGACCTGCCGTTCCAACAGGTGCTGGACGCCGACGGCCTCAGCGAGGATTGCCGCTGTCTCTGCGTGGCCGAGCCGGTGGGCTTCACGGCGGCGCAGGGCGAGGGGGACGCGCCCAGCCAGCTGACCGCGACCGTCATGCTCCGGTTCCGGGCGTGGCGGCCGTATCAGCTGCAATGCGTGGCGGATGCCTTTTCGACCCGGTTCGAGACGAGCCTTGCACCCCAGCAGCTTTTGGCCGAGCAGCTGGTCTGCCCACTCAATGAGACAGCGGTCGTCAACGGTTCCGGGGCTTTGCCGGATGCCGGGGCGAAGATACTGGCCTGCTTCGCTTCCTTTGGGCCGACGCAGGTCGTCCGGAAAGGGGAGGGCTGGGTGCTGGCCTCCCGTGCCTTGGTGACGGCCTTTGCCGAGAACAGCCTTTCGGAGCTGGAAAGCTACGAGAAGACGCTGGAATTCACCCTTCCGCTCAAGCCCACCGAGGAGCTTCCGCCCGATGCTGAACTTTACCCGGAGTGCTGGCTGACCGCCGAAAATCTCCAGTGCAGCAGTTCCGGCGGCGCGCTGGATGTCTCGCTGAGCGTCCGTGCCGAGGGAGCCGTCCTCTGCCGCAGGGCGTACACCGGCGTCGGCACCATCGAGCTGGGCGACGCGCTGGCCCCGGCCGACCCGGAAATTTCCCTCCGCATCTACTACGCGCAGGCAGGAGAGGAGCTGTTCGACATCGCAAAACGATTCCACGTCTCGCCGGGGCAAATGCTGGCCGCGAACGAGCTGGACGAAACCACAACGAACCTTGCGCAGGCGGCGCGGCTTCTGGTGCCGAGCAGCGGCTGATCTGACATACAAAACCCCGGAACTGTCCGTCAAAGAACGACAAAATCGAAATTTAAGTATGACTTATGAATAAAAAATGAACAAAAAGTTCTGAAAACGCTACCATCTGCCCCGATGCTTTGCTATAATTCAAATTGTCTTTGAATACAAAAGGAGCAATAAAAGGAGCAAGGAAATGACAAAAGATATCGCTTTGGAGAAATCGGCATATCAGTTTGAAGCAAAAATGCCGCTGCGCCAGTCCATTCCGCTGGGCCTGCAGCATGTGTTCGCAATGTTCGTCGGCAACCTGACGCCGCTGCTGATCATCACCAGTGCCTGCGGTCTGGCCGGCGGCGAGTTCGCTGATTTACAGGTCAGCCTGCTGCAGAATGCCATGTTCGTGGCCGGCATCGTCACGCTGGTGCAGCTGTACGGCCTTGGCCCCATCGGCGGCAAGGTGCCGATCATCATGGGTACCAGCTCGGGCTTCCTCGGCGTCTTCAACAGCGTCGCAGCCACCATGGGCGGCGGCGTGACCGCTTACGGAGCCATCATGGGCGCGTCCATTCTGGGCGGCCTGTTCGAGAGCGTGCTGGGCATCTTCCTCAAGCCCCTGCGCAAGCTCTTCCCGTCGGTCGTCACCGGCACGGTCGTTCTGTCCATCGGTCTGTCGCTGATCTCGGTCGGCATCAACTCCTTTGGCGGCGGCAACGGCGCAAAGGACTTTGGCTCGGTCGAGAACCTGCTGCTGGCCCTCTTCGTTCTGGTCGTCATCCTCTTCTTCAAGCACTGGACGACCGGCTTCCTCAGCTCTTCCTCCATCCTGATCGGCATCATCGCCGGTTATGTGGCTTCCATCATCATGAGCTTTGTCCTGCCCACCACCGGCGTTACCGCCGAGGGTGTCGAGTTCACCAAAGCATGGGTCCTGAACTGGGATAAGGTCGCGCAGGCCAGCTGGTTCGCCATCCCGAAGCTGGTTCCCGTCAAGATCGTCTTCGATATGCGCGCTATCCTGCCCGTTCTCATCATGTTCATCGTCACCGCCGTCGAGACGGTCGGTGATATCTCCGGCGTCATGGAGGGCGGCATGAACCGCGAGCCTTCCGATAAGGAGCTGTCCGGCGGCGTCATCTGCGACGGCTTGGGCTCTTCCTTCGCCGCAGCGTTCGGCGTCCTGCCCAACACTTCCTTCAGCCAGAACGTCGGCCTCGTCGCCATGACCAAGGTCGTCAACCGCGGCGCACTGGCGACCGGTGCCGTCTTCCTGATTTTGTGCGGCCTCATCCCCAAGCTGGGCGCACTGGTCTCCATCATGCCGCAGGCTGTTCTGGGCGGCGCGGCTGTCATGATGTTCTCTTCCATCGTCGTCAGCGGCATCCAGCTTATCACCAAGGAGAAGATGACTCCGCGCACCCTCACCATCGTCTCGGTCGCTCTGGGCGTCGGCTATGGCATGGGCGCAAATGCGAACATCCTCGCCAATACTCCGCAGTTCGTTCAGCTCATCTGCGGCGAGTCCGGCATCGTTCCGGCCGCTTTTGTCGCTATCGTCCTGAATGTCCTCCTGCCGAAGGATAAAGAGTAATCAATTCTTCCCTCGTATCCACATCCATCAATTCTTCCCTCTTCGCCGCAAAGACGAGCCGCACCTGCTCCGGGTATCTCCGGAGAAGCACGCCGCCGCCTTTGCCCTCGGGCAGGGAACGCAGTGCGGCAAAGTAACCGCATCCAAACAGAACGGGGCTTCCGACCGTCGGTGCCGGGTCATTTTTGGCCTGATACGCCAGCCGGAAGATTCCTCGCTCTGTTTCTTTTTGTGTCTGGCCATCGGCGGAAAATGCCCGTACCAGCTCTTCGACGCTCTGCCGCCGTAAAAGCGGCTGGTCGCCGGGCAGGAACATGCAGCCCGAAAGCTCCGGGTGTTCTGCCAGCAGCGCGTTCAGTCCCAGCCGAACCGTGTCGTTCCGTCCGGGCAGAGCATGGAAAATCACTGGGATATGCTCGTTTTCACAGAGGGCTTTCACCTCGGCGGAACGGGTCACCACCACCCGGGCGGCAAGCAGCGGCGTGTCGGTGGCATCGAACGCCCGGCAGAGCATCGGCCTGCCGCCAAAGTTAGCCAGCAATTTGTTCGAGCCGAACCGCTTCGCCAGCCCGGACGCCATCAGGACACACCCCACCGGTAAAATCTTGCTTTCCATCCAAAAGCTCCTTTCGCACCCCAAAATTTGCGGAAAAATCCGTTCTCCAAATAGCATTATAAGGCAAACTGTGGTAAAATAAAAGGTAGTAGCACGAAAAAGAGAGGTACTGCGTATGATGATGATTCGGGAATACAAAAAAGCCGAAAGTCTGGAGGAAGCTTGGCAGCTCAACCAGAAAAAGAATAACCGTGTCCTCGGCGGCATGATCTGGCTCAAGATGGAGACCATCAACGTCGGCACCGCCATCGACCTGTCCGGTCTGGGTCTGGACACCATCGAGGAGACCGACGAGGGTTTCTCCATTGGCGCGATGGTGACCCTCCGCCAGCTGGAACAGCACCCGGGTCTGGCCGCCTACACGGACGGTGCGGTGCGCGAGTCGGTGCGGCATATCGTCGGCGTCCAGCTCCGCAATCTGGCGACGGTCGGCGGAAGCATTTACAGCCGGTTCGGATTTTCGGACGTACTTACCATGTTTTTGGCTCTGGATGCCTCGGTGGAACTGTACAAGGGCGGCATCGTCTCGCTGGCGGAATACGCCCGGCGGCCCTACGACCGGGATATTCTGGTGCGCGTCCTCGTGCCGAAAACACAGGCAAAATTTTATTACCAGTCGGTGCGCAACAGCCAGACCGATTTCCCGGTGCTGACCTGCGCCGCCGCAAAAACGGCAGAAGGCGGTTACCGCTTTGCCATCGGTGCGCGTCCGGGCAAGGCCGTCGTGTATGATTTCACGCCGGAAGCAGGGGAGACGGCCGAGCAGAAAGCCGCCCGTTTCGCCGCCGCTGTCCGTGCCGACATCAAGACGGAGTCCAACATGCGCGGCAGTGCCGAGTACCGCAACCACCTGTCGGGCGTGCTGGTCAAGCGTGCCGTCCGCCAGCTGGATGCTGAATAAGAGACAACGGGAGAAAAACCATGCAGATAAATCTGATTTTGAACGGAACCAAGGTGTCAGCGGACGTTGCGCCGGACACCCTGCTTATTGATTTTGTCCGCAGTCAGGGCTGTTACAGCGTCAAGCGCGGCTGCGAGACCTCCAACTGCGGTCTTTGCACCGTCTTCGTGGAGGACAAACCGGTGCTGTCCTGCTCGGTGCTGGTCGCCCGGGTGGACGGCAAGCACGTCACCACGCTGGAAGGCTTGCAGGACGAGGCGGCGGAGTTCGGCGCATTTATCGCCGATCAGGGCGCGGAGCAGTGCGGCTTCTGCAACCCGGGCTTCATCATGAACGCCCTCGCCCTCTTCCGGGAAAAAGAGTACCCCACCGAAGAGGAAATCAAAGAATACCTCGCAGGCAACCTCTGCCGCTGCTCTGGCTACGAAGGCCAGCTGCGCGGAATTCAGGCGTTCCTCGCGTGGAAAAAGAACAAGGAGGCAGCGGAATGAGTCAACTGAACACCGTCAACAAACCGTTCCGGAAAAAGGACGCCATGCAGCTTGTCACCGGCCAGCCCGTCTATATGGACGACCTCGCCCCCAAGGACTGCCTCATCGTCAAGCTGCTGCGCTCGCCCCACGCGAACGCCATCGTCAAGACCATCAACACCACGGTCGCTAAAAAAGTGCCGGGCATCGAAGCAATTTTCACTTGGGAGGATGTGCCGCAGGATGGCCGCCGCTTCACGCAGGCCGGCCAGACCTACCCGGAAGCCAGCCCCTATGACCGCCTTGTCATCGACCGCCACGTTCGCTTTGTGGGCGATGTGGTCGCCATCGTCGCCGGTAAAGACGAGAAATGCGTCGATAAGGCGTTGAAACTCATCAAAGTAGAATATGAGGTACTGGAAGCCGTCCTCGACTACCACACCGCCAAGGACAACCCCATCCTCGTTCACCCCGAGGATAACTGGGAGAGCCTTTGCCCGGTCGGTGCCGACAACAAGCGCAACCTCTGCGCCCACGACGAGTGCGGTTCCGGCGATATCGACGCCGTGCTGAGCAAGTGCGACGTCGTCATCGACCACGTTTACCACACCAAAGCCTGCCAGCAGGCCATGATGGAGACCTTCCGCACCTGCTGCTACATCGACCTGTATGGCCGCCTGAATGTCCTCAGCTCGACCCAGATCGTCTTCCACGCCCGGCGTCACATCGCGAACGCCCTGCACATCCCCAAGTCGATGGTGCGCGTCACAAAACCGCGTATCGGCGGCGGATTTGGCGCAAAACAGACCTCGGTCTCCCTGATCTATCCGGCCTTCGTCACTTGGAAAACGAAGAAGCCGTCCAAAATTATCTTCAGCCGCGTCGAGAGCCAGACGGCCTCCTCGCCCCGTCACGAGATGGAGATTCATCTCCGCCTCGGTGCCACCAAAGAGGGCATCGTCAAGGGTATCGACATGTACACCCTCTCGAACACAGGTGCCTACGGCGAGCATGGCCCCACCACGGTCGGCCTGTCCGGTCACAAGTCGATTCCGCTCTACGCCAAGGCCGAGGCGTTCCGCTTCACCTACGACGTCGTCTACACCAACCACATGTCCGCCGGTGCCTACCGTGGCTACGGCGCAACGCAGGGCCTGTTCGCGGTCGAGTCTGCCGTCAACGAACTTGCAGCAAAACTCCATATTGACCCGTTCAAGATCCGGGAGATGAACATCGTTAAAGAGGGCGATATCATGCCGGCCTACTACGGCGCACCCAACACCAGCTGCGCCCTCGACCGCTGCCTGAAAAAGGTCCACGAGATGATCAACTGGGATGAAAAGTACCCCCGGAAAGACCTCGGCAACGGCAAAGTCCGCGCGGTCGGTATGGGCATGGCGATGCAGGGCTCTGGCATTTCGGGCATGGATGTCGGCAGTGCGACTCTGAAATTGAACGAAGGTGGGTTCTATTCACTCATCATCGGCGCGGCCGATATGGGTACCGGCTGTGATACCACGCTGGCGCAGATCGCCGCCGAGGTGCTGGAATGTGACTTCGATGATATCACGGTCTTCGGTGCTGACACCGACACCTCACCGTATGATTCCGGCTCCTACGCATCCAGCACCACCTACGTCACCGGCAAGGCCGTCGAGAAGTGCGCGCTGAAGCTCCGGAAACAAATCTGCAAGCTGGGCGCAGAGATGCTGAGCTGTGACGAATCTGCGGTGGATTTTGATGGCAAATTCGTCTTCGCCGCCGCTGACCCCGAGAAAAAAGTCTCGCTGGAAGATTTGGTCTACACCTCCACCAACGGCCACATGGTTGCGCTGGAAGCCACCGAGACCCACACTTCGCCCCTGTCGCCGCCGCCGTATATGGTCGGTGCGGCTGAAATTGAGCTGGACACCGAGACCGGCGAAGTCAAGGTTCTGGATTACGCCGCCTGCGTCGACTGCGGCACGCCCATCAACCCGAACCTGACCCGTGTGCAGGCCGAGGGCGGCATTTTGCAGGGCATCGGCATGACCCTGACCGAAAATGTCACCTACGATGACCGTGGCTATCCTATGGAAAATTCGCTCATGCAGTACAAGATTCCGACCCGTACCGATATCGGTCACATCCGGGTCGAGTTCGAGAACAGCTATGAGCCGAACGGCCCCTTTGGCGCGAAATCCATCGGCGAAGTCGTCATCAATACGCCGCTTCCGGCCATTTCGGACGCAATTTATAATGCCATCGGTACCCGGTTCTATGAGCTGCCCATCACGCCGGAGAAAATCGCGATGGCCGCTCTCGAAAAGAGCGAGCAGGACAAATGATGCCGCTTGAAGCACAGCTGCCCTTTCTGAACACGAAAGGACATATCGTCTCGCTGGTGGGTGGCGGCGGAAAAACGACGCTGATGTATGCAATGGCCCGGCTCTGCGCCGCGGAAGGCTGGCGCGTCCTCGTCACGACCACCACCCACATCCAGCGGCCGAAAGCGTTCTGGGCGCAGACCATCGAAGAGCGAAATGTCCATTGGAACGCCGGAAATTATGCCGTCGCCGGTCTGCCTGCCGAAAACGGCAAGCTGAAAAGCCTTCCGCCCGACCAGCTTCGCCGCTGGATGGACGGTGCGGATATCGTCCTCATCGAGGCCGACGGCGCGAAGCGTCTGCCCTGCAAGGCCCCTGCGGAACACGAGCCGGTGATTCTGCCGGAAAGCGACATCGTTCTGGCCGTGGCCGGGCTGTCGGCAGGGGAGCGGCCTTTAAAAGAAGTGTGCTTCCGGCTCGAAAAAGCCTGCGCTTTGCTCGATGCAACGCCGGAAACACCGATCACGCCGCCCCTGCTGGCGAAACTGCTGGCAAGTGATTCCGGCGGACGAAAAAGCGTGAATGACCGCACTTTTTACGCCGTGCTGAATCAGGTGGACACGCCGCAGAGACAAAAATTCGGCGCAAAAACGCAGGAAATTTTACAGAAAAAATATGCCGTCCGGTGCATCCTGACGGCGTTCGAGGAGGTAGAACGAGCATGAGCGAACCCATTGTGTTCTGTACGGGCGGCGGCTGCACGGCCAAACTCGGCGCAGGCGTGCTGAGCCACATCCTCGAAAAACTGCCGCGCGGCGTGCAGGACCCGAACCTGCTGGTCGGCTACGACAGCAAAGATGACGCAGCTGTGTATAAAATTACAGATGACGTCGCGCTGGTGCAGACGGTGGATTTCTTTCCGCCGATGGTCGATGACCCCTACACTTTCGGCAAAATCGCTGCCGCAAACGCCCTGAGCGACGTCTACGCGATGGGCGGCGAGGTCAAAACGGCCCTGAATCTGGTCTGCTTCCCCGAGAGCATGGATCTGAACATCCTCGGCGCGATTTTGCAGGGCGGTGCCGAAAAAGTGGCGGAAGCAGGCGGAATTCTTGCTGGCGGCCATTCCATCGCCGACACCGGCGTCAAGTACGGCCTGTCCGTCACCGGCCTTGTCGACCCCCACCACCTTTATGCCAACGATGCCGGTCAGCCCGGCGACAAGCTCATCCTGACAAAGGCTCTGGGCGTCGGCCTTATCTGCACGGCCAACCGGGTCGGCGAAGCAAAGCCCGAGGACATGGCCCGGGCCATCGACTCGATGACGACTCTGAACAAGACTGCCGCCGAAATCAGCCGCAGGTACGCAGTTCATGCCGCGACCGACGTCACCGGGTTCAGCTTCCTCGGCCATCTTCACGAGATGATGGGCGGAAACTTGTCCTGCGTCATCGACGCGCACGCCGTGCCGGTTCTGCCGGGTGCGTGGGATGCCGCCGACGCCTGCCTGTACACCGCCGCCGGTCAGCGCAACCGCAACCACACCGGGCCGTTTGTGGAGTTTGAGGGCGTGCCATTTCCAATGGAAGAGATTCTGTTCGACCCTCAGACCTCGGGCGGCTTGCTGTTCGCCGTCGCGCCGGAGGATGCCGACGCACTCGAACAGGAGCTTCAGGCGGCTGGCCTGCCTGCGAAGATCGTGGGCGAGATCAAAGAAAAGTCCAAAAAAGAAATCGTAGTAACGTATTAAAATTAGAGGAAATGGAAATGTTAAAAGTTGATGCAAGAGGAGACGCATGTCCGCTTCCGGTCGTCAAAGCCAAGAAAGCAATCGCCGAGCTGAACGGTGCCGGTCAGGTGGAAGTGCTGGTCGATAACGAGATTGCTGTCCAGAATTTGACAAAAATGGCACAGCAGAAGGGCTACATTTCTTCCGCCGAAAAGCTAGCGGAACGGGAATACCGGGTGCTGTTCACGGTGGGCGAGGCCGCCGCAGCCACCGAGGAGCCGGAGACCTGCGCACCCGATGCCCGGACGAATACCGTCGTCGCCATCGGCAATGACAAGATGGGCATCGGCAACGATGAACTGGGAAAAACGCTCATGAAAGCGTTCGTTTTTGCGCTGACTCAGCAGGACAAACTGCCCCAGACCATCCTGTTCTACAACGGCGGCGCGTCGCTGACCTGCGAGGGCTCGCCGATGCTCGAAGACCTCAAGGCACTGGAAGCGCAGGGCGTCGAGATCATGACCTGTGGCACCTGCCTGAACTTCTACGGCCTGGCCGAAAAGCTGGCCGTCGGCAGCGTCACAAACATGTACGTCATCGCCGAAAAAATGCTCAATGCAGGGAACGTGGTTAAACCGTGAGTCCACAAAAATCCATCATCTATCTGGACAACGCCGCAACAACTCTCCAAAAGCCGCCGCAGGTCGGGCAGGCCATGCTGAACGCCTTGCAGACGGCAGGCAACCCGGGCAGAGGAGCGCACGAACCGACCCTTCACGCCGCGCGGCTGGTCTACGAGGCCCGTTCCGCATTGTCGGAGCTGCTGGGTGCAGAGGATCCATCACACATTGCGTTCACAGCCAACGCTACCCAGAGCCTGAACACCGCGCTTTGCGGTTTGCTCCATCCGGGCGATCATGTCATCACGACCCTCTGCGAACACAATTCCGTCTTGCGTCCGCTCTATCTCCTGAAAAAGAACGGTGTGGAGCTTGATTTTGTCGAGACGGACACACGGGGTGTTTTGCGGTATGAGCAGTTCGAGCAAAAATGCCGCCCGAACACCCGTGCCGTCGTCGTCACTCATGCGTCCAACGTGACCGGCAATGTCACCGACCTTGATTTTGTCGCAGACTTTGCAAAAAAGCACGGCTTGCTGTTCATTGTTGATGCAGCTCAGACCGCAGGTGCGCGCTCTATCAACGTGAGATCGCTGGGCGTGGACGTCCTCTGCTTCACCGGCCACAAGGGGCTGCTTGGCCCACAGGGAACCGGCGGCTTGTACGTCCGGCCGGGCTTACAGGTCGCGCCGCTGGTCGTTGGTGGAAGCGGCGTTCACAGCTTCGACGAGGAACACCCGTCTGAGATGCCGACTGCCCTTGAAGCCGGAACCTTAAACGTTCCGGGTCTGGCTGGCCTTGCCGCCGGTGTCCGCTGGATTTTGAACCAGAGCGTGGAGACGCTTCACCAAAGAGAAACTGCGCTGGCAAATTCATTTTATGAGCAGCTGAAAGATGTCGAAAATCTGACATTTTACGGTGATTTTTCGGGCGGAACCCCTCGTGCGCCCATCGTCTCGCTGAACATCGGCGACGAAGATTCAGCATGGGTCGCGGATGCCCTTTGGGAGGATGCCAGGATCTGCGTCCGGGCCGGTGCGCACTGTGCGCCGCTTATGCACAAGGCCCTCGGCACCGTTGAGCAGGGCGTGGTGCGGTTCAGCTTTTCGCACTTCAACACCGAGGACGAAGTTCTGCGCGCGGCGCAGGCTGTCCGCGCGCTGGCACGGGAGGTTTGAATGCGAGTAAAACGACCGTATATCGTGCTTTCGTTCAATGCGACTGTGGACGCGATGGCGTGGGAAAAGCACTGCGCCGAAGCTGGCATCCCGGGGCGGCTGATTCCGTTGCCGCGAGAGCTTTCGGCCGGGTGCGGCCTTGCGTGGCGGATGCTGCCGGAGGACTGGGAGCTTTGGGAGCCGCGCCTGAAAAATGAGCCAAATGCCAGGTATGATGCCGTGGCAATGGTGCAACAATAACACAAAAGGAGACTTCGCAATGGCAGGGGATACCTTGAAACCGTTTTTGGACGCGCTGGAAGACCAGACGCACCGGAATTTCCTTCTGGCAACGGTGTTGGAAGGTGCCGAACAGGGGAGTCAGTGCCTGCTCAGCGGCGGAAAATGCGTGTGGCAGAATCTGCCTGATTTGACTGATTCCGGCGTGCTTTCGCAGAATTTTGCAAAGCTCATTTCCTGCACCACCAGCGGCGTGCTGGAACTGGACGGCGTGCGCGTCTTTGCCGAGCGATTCGGTGCAGGCGCAAAACTGGTCGTCTGCGGCGGCGGACATGTGGCGACGGCGACGGTGCAGATCGCGAAACTGCTCGACCTGCCTGTGACCGCCCTCGAGGACCGCGAGGAGTACGCCGAGCAGCTGCGTCTGGCCGGTGCCGACGAGGTCATCTGCGCACCATTTGAGGAAGGTCTTGCGCAGGTGCCGGGCGGCGAGGAAGTTTATTTCATTGTTCTGACACGCGCCCACGCGTTCGACCTCAATTGCCTCAAGGCAGTCCTGCCCAAACCGATGGCCTACGTCGGCATGATGGGCAGCCGCGGCCGGTCGGCACTGGTGCGCCGCCAGCTGGTCGAGGCCGGTGCCGATGCCGCAAAAGTGGAGCAGCTCCACGCGCCCATCGGCCTTGCCATCGGCGCAAAAACGGCTCAGGAGATCGCACTTTCCATCATGGCGCAGATCGTCGAGGTGAAGAGCCAGCGTCAGCAGACCGAGGGCTTTCCGCCTGCACTGCTGGCCGCTCTGCGTGGAGTACAGGCCGCCGAGACGCCTGCCGTGCTGGTGACGATCGTTGCACGGCATGGCTCCGCACCCCGGGAAGTTGGCTCGAAAATGCTCGTACTTCCGGAGAAAATCGTCGGCAGTGTCGGCGGCGGCATCATGGAGTATCGCGCGCAGCAGCTTGCGCGGCAGATGCTTTCCGGCGAAGCCGCGCCCTGTCAGCTGGTGCAGTATTCCGCCGACGGCAAAAACGAGGATGCCGCCATCGCAGCCTGCGGCGGCTCGATGGAGCTGCTGCTTCAGCGGCTTTGAACCTGTAAAAGGAGCGTATCTATGAAAAAAGATTCTCTCATCATCGTGCGCGGCGGCGGCGACCTCGCGACCGGAACCATCCATCGTCTCTGGTCGGCCGGTCTGCGCGTGTTGGTGCTGGAAGCCGAGCATCCGGCCGCCATCCGTCGGCAGGTGTCGCTCTGCGAGGCCGTTTATGAGGGTGAAACCACCGTCGAGGGCCTGCACGCGGTCAAAATCAACACGCTGGACGAAGCGGATGCCGTCTGGTCGGCCGGTGACGTGCCGGTGCTGGTCGACCCGAAAGGTGCGTGCATTTCCCGGGCAAAGCCTGCCGTCCTCGTGGATGCGATTCTGGCAAAGAAAAATCTCGGCACAACGCGCGATATGGCACCGCTGACGATTGCCCTCGGCCCGGGCTTCACCGCCGGACAGGACGTGGATGTGGTGGTTGAGACCAAGCGCGGCCACAAACTCGGCCGCATCATCCGGGAAGGTTCCGCCATCCCGAATACTGGCGTTCCGGGCATCATCGGCGGCTACGGTGCCGAGCGCGTCATCCATGCGCAGGCGGCAGGCACCTTTGAAAATCTACATGCCATCGGCGATATTGTCGAGGCAGGGGAGGCCATCGCCCAGATCCGCACGCCGGACGGTCAGCTTCTGCCGGTCACGACCCAGATCACCGGCATCCTGCGCGGCCTGCTCCGCAGCGGCTACCCGGTCACACCCGGCTTCAAGGTCGCAGATGTCGACCCACGAAAATCGGAACTCGAAAACTGCTTTCTTATCTCCGATAAAGCGCGCTGTATCGCAGGAAGTGTGTTGGAACTTGTGATTGCGCAAATTTGGCAGTGACATAAAATAAAAGATGGAGCATCCCATGGTGCCACGCACCGGGATGCTCCATCTTTTATGTCATTTATACGCCGTAATCTCCCAAACACTTCCGCAGGGCGTCCTGTGTCGATGCAAACTCGATGCCGTATTTTTGCGGTTTTTCACCGCTCATCGTGAGATTTCTCGGCCAATCGGCTTCTTCGATTTTAACGGAGATACCCATGATATCAGCAAACTGCCGGGCCGTCTCGACCATGTTGCAGTCGTTTCCACTGCCGAAATTATACACGCCACCGGGCAAATCAAAGCTCAACAGCAGCTTGTCGATGACCTCCCGGACGTAGCTCACACCCCGGAAGTCCTGCAACGAGAACTTGACCGTCTCACCGTGCAGGGCCGCTTTCCAGAGGTTGAGCGGCAGGTTTCCGCGAATCGGTAGATGATATCCGAGCAGGTCGTACATCCACGTCGCACGCAACAAAACTGCATCCGGGCAGAGGGCGAGAACACGCCCCTCCATTTCCAGTTTGTGCTGTCCGTAGAGGTTCGCCGGGACAAGTTCCAGCGTCTCGGGCAGGGGGCCGGGCTGGGTCACGCCGGCGTACACCTGATCGGAGCTGAACGCAACCAGCTTCGCGCCGACCTCCTGCGCGGCCTTCGCCAGCCATTCGGGGAGCAGGACGTTCGCCCGGTAGGACTCCTCCGGGTGCGCCGCGCAGTAGCCGGTGTCCGAAAGTGCGGCGGTGTGCAGGATGAGGTCGGGGCGGTTGGCCGTTACAAAACGCCGGATGTCGGCTTCGTCGGCATTGGCGAGAAATCCGCGTGGGAAAGTGAGAAATTCAAATTTCCCGTTCCATTGCTGGCAAACTCTCGCGCCGACAAATCCGCCTGCGCCTGTGACGAGTAGTTTTTGCATTATTGTTCCTTCTTTGTATAATTTTTTTCGTATGCTTCATCAATAATAGCTGTTATTCTTTCGTAGCCGGTTGTTCCGCGCATCCGAATCGGCATGATCGTATCATCCCACGGAAATTCGTCGATTTCTCTGCTTTCAATTGCGCAAAGTTTCAGATAGGTATCGTGAGATACGGTGATAACATTCGTACTAGGTAAAGTGACATAAATGGGCTGGTTTCTGTCTTTGAACAATTTGCGCATTAAAACTTCCCAGCGAGTCTGTGTGACACTTAAAAATGCGATGGGAGTATTTTTGTAGTATTTTACGATATAGCCGTCAGAACCATAATAGATTTTTGTATCATAATTCTGAAAAGCAACTTTATCCTTCCGGAAGTATCCGCCATGCAAATCTTCTATGACGTCGAGAGTGTTATGGGATTCCAGATCTACATAAGAGTGCATCATCCAGTACCGCCAGCCGAAAAAGACTCCCAGCACGACGATAAACAGGACAGCGACCGACAGAGCGGTATTTTTCTTCTGCTTCCCGATATCCTTCTTCACCGTCGTCAGTGCGACGATCGAAGCGGCGTTCTTTTCTTCTACGGCGGCAAGTTCCATTTCGGGGGCGTCCATCTCCTGCAAAATGGTGCGGCACGCGGCACAATCGTCCAGATGTTCCTGAACATCCGCAGCGGTGTTTGGGTCGCAGACATTGTCCTTGAAAAGCGGTAGTAAGTCGCGGACGAGATAGCAGGGTAGTTTCATAACAAAGCCTCCTTCAGTTTCATCCGGGCGCGGTAGAATGTAACGCGCGCCCAGCTTTCCGTCTTGTGATGCAGCGTGCCGATCTCGGCAAAGCTCAGCTCGCCATAGACCCTCAGCCAGAAAACTTCCCGGTACGGTTCGGGCAGAGCGTGGAGCTTGCTGTACAGGTGCAGTTCCTGCTCGCGCTGTTCCAGTCCTTCGCCCGGTTTCGGAGCCGGGTCGGGAACGACCTCGGGCGTCTCCTCCGGCAGGGGAGTTTCCCGTTTTTGCCGCCGGTAGTGGTCGGTCAGAGTATTTTTGGCGATCTGACACAGCCAGACGTTCAGCGCACAGCCGCCTTTGAAACTGTCAATGGCGTCCAACGCTTTAAAAAAGGTCTCCTGTGTCAGTTCGGCGGCCAGTTCCTCATTTTTGCAGAGGGTCATCAGGTAGGCGAACACGGGCTTATAATATTGAAGATAAATTTCTTCAAACGATGTGTTGTCCATGTGCGTCACCCTCCTTTCGTGTTTGGAACCGGTTCGCCCATAAGACGGAAAAGAAGGCAAAACGTTACAGCTTTTTCAAAAATTTTTTGAAAAAACAGAAAAACCGCCGCAGGTTCCGAAAAAACTGCGGCAGGTCAAAACTTTAATGCACCAAAAACAGCTCCAGCACCAGCACGACGGCACAGCAGGCGACAGAGACCTGAAACAGGCTTGCGCCGCACCATGCGGCGACGATGCCGACCACGAGGGCGACCGCACCGGCCACGGGGCTCTGGGTGGCGTTGACGATGGCCGGGAAGGTCATGACTGCCAGCGTAACATACGGTACATAGTACAAAAACGACTGGATGAACTGGTTTTTGATGGGCTTGCGGATCAGCGTCAGGGGCAGAACGCGGATCGCATAGGAAACAAGGAACATCACGAGGATGTAGATGTAATTATTCATCGTGTTCAGCCTCCTGTTTGACCGGGAAGAGGATCGCCGCCGCCGCCGAGATGAGGACGGTGAGCAGGATGGTGCGCGTGCCGTCTGAGAGGGAAGCGATGCCCGGCAGATAGTTGCAGATAAAGCTCAGGAAGAAGCTGATGGCGACCAACGCCGCGACGATCTTGCTCTTCCGGGCCGGGGGAATGATGATGGCGAGGAACATGCCGTAGAGCGCGACGCTCAGCGCGCTGACCGCACGCAGGGGCAGCAGGTTGCCGGCGATGATGCCCAGAGCCGTGCCGGACGCCCACGCCGGAGCCGCCAGCAGAATGGCACCGTAGGTGTACCACGGGTTCAGCGGCCCTTTCCGCGCGATGGTGATGCCGAACAGCTCATCCGTGACATCATAACCGATGATGAGACGATGAATAAACGGGGTATCGGGGGTGAACTTCTGCGCCAGCGCACAGCTCATCAGCAGGTAGCGCGCGTTGGCGATGAGGGTGATGATGGCGACCTGTAAGTAGGACGCACCGGTGGTGATGAGGGCGAACGCCGCGTATTCACCGGCCGAGGCGTTGTTCAGCAGGCTTGCCAGAAAGCCCTGAAACGGGCTGAAGCCTGCACGCCGTGCCGCAATGCCCAGCGAGAACGAGACGGCAAAATAGCCCAGCGCGATGGGTACGCCGTCGCGCATCCCATCCAGTAAAACAGATTTCCGGAACGCATAGACCGGCTTCGAGGAAGTTTCCTCCGGCCGGGAAAGCTCCGTGGTCGAATTCATATCATTGACTCCTTTCGATTTCAAAACACCAAATCTTATTATACCGCACTTTGCCGCAGGAGAAAAGGGAAAAATCCATCTTTTTTCGGCAGAATCTGGCTCAAACTGTACGCTGCATAAATACACTTGACTTTGTTGTGCGGATAGGATAATATAAGTGTATTGTCCGGACTGTCGCGGACAAGGGGAAAGCATACAAGGGGAAAGTATAAAAGAATCAGAAAAAGAAAAGGGGTACATCTATGGCAGCATTTACGACGTTCGTAGAGCAGGCCAGCAATATTCTGTGGAATTATCTGCTGTTGTTCCTGCTGGTTGGCACCGGCGTGTTCTTCACCATCCGTCTGGGTGGCGTGCAGGTGCGCCGGTTCGGTGAGGGCTTCCGCCGGGTGTTCGGCGGCTTTACCCTCCGGGGCAAAAAGGCCGACGATGAGGGCATGAGCAGCTTTCAGGCGTTGGCGACGGCCATTGCGGCGCAGGTCGGCACCGGCAATATCACCGGTTGTGCCACCGCACTGGTGAGCGGCGGCCCGGGAGCTTTGTTCTGGACGTGGGTGTCGGCCTTCTTCGGAATGGCGACCATCTACGCCGAGGCCGTTCTCGCCCAGCACTACAAGACCACGGTGAACGGCAAAGTCACCGGCGGCCCGGCCTACTACATCCGCGCGGCGTTCAAGGGCAAGTTCGGCAAAGTTCTGGCCGGCATCTTCTCGGTACTGATCATTCTGGCTCTGGGATTCATGGGCAACATGGTGCAGTCCAACTCCATCGGTGATGCCTTTCACAATGCGTTCGGCATCAACCGGCTGGCCGTCGGCGTCATCACGGCGGCGATTGCGGCGTTCATCTTCTTGGGCGGCGTCCAGCGCATCGCGTCCGTCACCGAGAAGATCGTTCCCGTCATGGCGGCGTTCTATATCCTCGGTTGTCTCATCATCCTTGTGCTGAATTACAAGGCTCTGCCCGGTGCGTTCGCACAAATTTTCGTTCTGGCGTTCAAACCGCAGGCCATCGCTGGCGGTGTCGCCGGTGTGACCGTCCAGCAGGCGATGCGCTTCGGCGTTGCGCGCGGTCTGTTTTCCAACGAAGCTGGTCTGGGTTCCACCCCTCACGCCCACGCCCTCGCAAAGGTCAAGCATCCGCAGGAGCAGGGCGCGGTCGCGATTCTGGGCGTCTTCATTGACACCTTCGTTGTCCTGACCCTCACCGGCCTTGTCCTCATCACCTCGGGTCTTATCCCGGAGGGTCTGACCGGCACCGCCCTCACGCAGGCGGCGTTCAGTCAGGCGTTCGGCGGCTTCGGCCCCATCTTCATCGCCATCTGCATGTTCTTCTTCGCGTTCTCGACCATTATCGGCTGGTACTTCTTCGGTCAGTCCAATTTCAAGGCTCTGTTCGGCGAAAAGGCCCTGCCGATTTACAGCGTCATCGTCGTCCTCTTTGTTCTGGTCGGCTCGACCCTGAAGGTCGATCTGGTCTGGGCAATGGCCGACTTCTTCAATGGCCTGATGGCGGTTCCCAACCTGCTGGCTCTGCTGGCTCTCTCGGGTGTCGTCGTGGCGATTGATCGGGATAAGAGGGAATAACTCCTTCCGTCATTGCTTGCGCAATGCCACCTCCCTCCTGGAGGGAGGCTCTGCCTGCCCGTAACAAAAAGGCTCCCTCTGAGAGGGAGCTGTCACCGAAGGTGACTGAGGGAGTATACACAAAAAGGCTGTCTGCATTTTTATTGCAGACAGCCTTTTCGCTATTTTTAATCTACCACATCCTCAAACTGACTATTATACAGGTCAGCGTAGAAGCCGCCGGCCTCGATCAGCTGGTCGTGGGTGCCCTGCTCCACAATGTCGCCGTCACGCATCACGAGGATGAGGTCGGCGTCCTTGATGGTCGAAAGGCGGTGGGCGATGACGAAGCTGGTGCGGCCCTCCATCAAACGGTCCATTGCGGTCTGGATCTTCTGCTCGGTACGGGTGTCGACACTGCTGGTCGCCTCGTCGAGGATCAGGATGCGGTTGTCCGCCAGAATGGTACGGGCGATCGTCAGCAGCTGCTTCTGGCCCTGACTGACGTTGGACGCATCCTCGTTCAGCTCCATCTGGTAGCCGCCGGGCAGGGTGCGGATGAAGTGGTCGGCGTTGGCCGCTTTTGCCGCCGCGATGACTTCCTCATCGGTGGCGTCCAGTCGGCCGTACCGGATGTTCTCCATGATGGTACCCTTGAACAGCCAGGTGTCCTGCAGCACCATGCCGAAGCCCTCGCGCAGTGCGCTGCGGTCGAAGTCGCGGATGTCGTGGCCGCTCAGGGTGATGGAACCCGAATCCACATCGTAGAACCGCATCAGCAGCTTGACCATGGTGGTCTTACCGGCACCGGTCGGGCCGACGATGGCGACCTTTTCGCCCGGTTTGACCTCACAGCTGAAATCGTGGATGATGGTCTTATCGGGGGTGTAGCCGAACTTGACGTGGTTGAAGGTCACCTGACCGTCAATGTCCGAAGCATCCGCACGGCGTGCCGGGTCGGCCTTCTGGTCTTCCTCCGGCTCGTTCAGGAACTCGAACACACGCTCTGCGGCCGCTGCCATGCTCTGCAGCATGTTGGACACCTGCGCGAGCTGCTGGATGGGCTGGGTGAAGTTCTTGACATACTGGATGAACGCCTGAATATCGCCGATGGTGATAGTGCCGTTGGCGGCAAAGATGCTGCCGACGATGGCGACCGCCACATAGCCGAGGTTGCCCACAAAGTTCATGATGGGCATCATCAGGCCGGAAAGGAACTGGCTCTTCCACGCGGATTCATACAGCTTGTCGTTGGCGGTGTTGAAGTCGGCGAGGACATTGGCCTCCCGGTTGAACGCCTTGATGACGTTGTGGCCGGAGTAGACCTCCTCGACCTGACCGTTCACGACGCCCAGCGTTGCCTGCTGTGCCTTAAAATACTTCTGGCTGAACTTGACGACCAGCATCACCAGTGCCAGCGAGACCGGCAGGATGAGCAGGGCGATCAGGGTCATTTTGGGGCTGATGGAGAGCATCATGATGAGGACGCCCACCATCGTGGTGACGCTGGTAATGAGCTGGGTGATGCTCTGGTTCAGGCTCTGGCCGAGGGTGTCGACATCGTTGGTGATACGGGAAAGCACTTCGCCGACGGTGCGCTTTTCAAAGTAGGCGAGGGGCAGGCGGTTGATCTTTTCGCTGATCTCCTTGCGGAAATTGTAGCAGACCTTCTGCGAGAGGTTCGTCATCAGCCAGCCCTGCAGGAAGCTGAACGCCGCCGAGCAGAGGTACATCGCGAGTAAGATCAGCAAAATCTTGCCGATATAGCCGAAGTCGATGCCGCCGATGCCGCGCAGCTTCGCGATCCAGCCGGTCGCCAGTGCGGTAGTGGCCTTGGCGAGGATCTTCGGGCCTGCGATGTTGAAGACGGTGGACAGAACAGCAAAAATAACAACGATGATGAGCGAAAGTTTATACCGGCTCATCTCACGGATGAGCTGCTTCAGCGTGCCTTTGAAGTCCTTTGCACGCTCGGTCGTCTGACGTCCGGGTCTTGGCATATTACTCATCCTCCTTTGTGTTCAGGTTTTCGAGGTCAAGCTCTTTCTGGCTCAGCTGGCTCCGGGCAATTTCCTGATACTCGGGGCAGGTGGCCATCAGCTGGGCGTGGGTACCCTTGCCGACCAGACGGCCGTCGTCCAGCACAAGGATCTGGTTTGCGTGCAGAACGGTCGAGATGCGCTGTGCGACGATGATGACCGTCGCGTTGTCGGTCTCGGCCTTCAAGGCACGGCGCAGGGTGACGTCGGTCTTGTAGTCCAACGCCGAGAAGCTGTCGTCGAACAGATAGATGCGCGGATTTTTCGCGATGGCACGGGCGATGGACAGACGCTGTTTCTGTCCGCCGGAGACATTCGAGCCGCCCTGTGCGATGGGGCTTGCATAGCCGTCCGGCTTTGCGTCGATGAACTCGGTCGCCTGCGCAATGGAAGCGGCCTTTTTCATCTCCTCGTCGGTGATGTGTTCGCCGCCGAATTTCAGGTTGGACTCAATCGTTCCGCTGAACAGTACGCCCTTCTGCGGCACATAGCCCAGCAGACTGTGAAGCGTTTCCTGCGGCATTTCACGGACATCCACGCCGTCGATGGCGACTTTGCCGCCGGTGACGTCATAGAAACGGGGGATCAGGTTCAGCAGGCTGGACTTGCCGCAGCCGGTCGAACCAATAATTGCGGTGGTCTGGCCGGGCTGAGCGGTAAAGCTGATATGCTCCAGCGCGTCGCCGTCCGCGCCCGGGAACCGGAAGCTGACGTCCTCGAAGGAGACGACACCCTTCCAGTCCTTCTTCTCCTGCACCGGATTTGCAGTGTTTTCGTCCGGGTCATGGATGGAAGGCTTGGTGCGGATGACTTCGTCGATACGGTCGGCAGCGACACCGGCACGGGGCAGCATGACAGACACCATGGCCAGCATCAGGAAGGACATGACGATCTGCATCGTGTAGGTGATAAAGGCGATCATCTCGCCGACCTGCATGTTGCCGGCGTCCATGGCCTTTCCGCCGAACCAGACGATGAGCAGGCTGGTGCCGTTCATGATGAGGGTCATAAAGGGCATCATGGCGACCATGGCCCGGTTGGTGAACAGCTGGGTCTTCATCAGGTCGGTGTTGGCCTTGTCGAAACGCTCTTCCTCGAACCTTTCACGGCTGAACGCACGGATCGGCATCACGCCGGTCAGGATCTCGCGGCTGACGAGGTTCAGGCGGTCAACGAGGGTCTGCATCAGCTTGAATTTCGGCATGGCGACGTTCATCAAAAAGACGATGAGCAGAAGCAGCAATGCCACATCCAGCACGATGATCCACGAAAGGCCGGTGTTGCTCTGCAAAACGTGAAGCACGCCGCCGATACCAAGGATGGGTGCATACGCCACCATGCGCAGCAGCATCACGCAGACGAACTGCACCTGCTGGATGTCGTTGGTGGTACGGGTGATGAGGGAAGCGGTCGAGAATTTTTCGATCTCGGCGTTGGAGAAGTTGATGACGGAAGAGAAGGTCTCCCGGCGGAGGTCACGGCCAATCGCCGCCGACACACGGGAAGCAATCAGACCGACCGCAATGGAGACGACCACCATCAGCAGGGTCAGAGCCAGCATCTGGCCGCCGACCTTGAACAGGTAGCTCATCTGGACATCATGGGCGACGCCCTGCGCCTCGTATTCCAGGCTGACGAGCAGGGTCGCCTGACTTGCCATGCTGGAAAGGGTGGTGTCGTCCACCTGCGCCATCGCACCGGCCAGCTGCTGCTGGATGGCATCCCGGCTGAAACCGGGCATCTGGGTCATGGCGGCGAACTGGTCACACACTGCGTCGAGGTCGTCCGCTGTCGGGGTGACGGTCTCGGTCTCCTCGGATGCTGCCTGCTGGACTTCATCGAGTCCGGTCATCGGCATCGAGGTCTGGCCGTTGGCGTGCTGGGCGGCTGCCATATACAGCACGATGTCCGGCACGGACACGGCGTCCTCAAGGGCAGTGCGCTCCTCGTCGCTCAGGTCGGAGCGGAGTTTCAGCACGCCGTCGTCCTGAATATAATACTCATACGCACTCTGGAACTTTTCGGCGTCCTCCTCGCTCATCAGCAGCGAGAGGGCGTCCATCGTGGAGGTGCGCAGCGTTTCCGGCAGAGCGGAGTCGATGCCGCCCTGCTGGATGCCGGTGTCCACGATCTTGCTGGTGTAATCGGGCAGTGACAGGTCACAGTAGGCCTGTACAAACAACAGCGCGAAGACCAGCAGGCAGGCGGCCCAGTGACGGGCCAGCTGCTTAAAGATTTTTCCCATCGTTTGGTTCTCCCTTCAATCGTTTTTCGCGCTCGGCGTTCTCGGCCTCGATGGCGTCCATCAGGACGTCTTTCAGAGATACGAGCTGTTCGAGCTGTTCCGGGGTCAGGCGCGCCATCACACAGTTGAAGTAGTCCGAGAGGGCTTCCTCGCAGAGGCGGCTGTCCTCGTACCCCTTCTGGGTGACACGCACCAGCGTTTTCCGTCGGTCGCTGGGGTCCGTTTCACGCTCAATCAAGCCGGCTTCCTCGAGCTGGCGCAATCCCCGGGAAATGATCGGCATCGGCTTTTTGAACTGCTGTGCCAGCTGGGTGACATTGATGGCACCATCCTGCCCGTGGACTTGGATGGTACCCATCAGCCCTTCCAGCATTGGGAAGTGGCATTTCGGGCAGTCCGCCAGAGCGGCGCGCATCCCATGCTTGGCAGCGGAATGGAACCGGTTGATGAAACGGCACAGCCCGTGAAAATTCAATTCCTCATTAGACAAGCAAAAACCTCCTTTTTAAAATTACTTAACAGTTGATAACTATTTGCGCCTGATAATAATATACCCACCTGCACCGAAATGCAAGTGGGCAGAGACAACTTTCACAATGTTAGCAGAAAGTTCATATTTGAAGCGTCGAAACCAGAACATGCCGAAACAGGGGAAAATCACTCGTGCAGTTGGCGTTCCAGCTCAAGCGATTCCTTTTTGCCGTGGATGCGTCCCAGCCCGTAGGCGAGCAGGGCGGCGCAGAGCAGGTTCACGAAGGCGTAGGAGCGGCCTCCGGAGATGGCGGTCAATCCAATGACAATGTTCGCAATGCAGATGAGAAAAAGCTGTTTGCTGATGCGGTCAAGCTGCGCCACACGGGAATCAATGTCTGAGAACATATTAAATGTGCCAAGGTCGGCTTTCCGGCGGAAATACGCCCACCGCATACAGGCTCCGACCTTCTCCGCGCCCATCTCTTCCATAAAATCTTTGAAATCGGAGCCATCGTTCAGCATTGCCATCCGGATGATGTACTCACCCGGCTCGCACTTTTCAAAGGTGAAGGTGGAGAACCCGGCGTTCTGCAACGCCCAGCCTTCCTGTGCCATCTGGTTGAGCCAGCGTTCCTCTTTTTCAAACTCCCAAACCCAGAATATCTTGCGCAGTGTTTTCGTCTCGCTCATACAAGCTCCTCCTTTAAAATGGCGCGGCCGTTCGCGGCCAGCTCCTCTAACCGGGTCAGCTCCCGTTTCAGCACCGAAAGCCCGGTGTCGGTCAGCTGATATTCCTTCTTCCGGCTCCCGGCCTCGATGGGCAGCAATTTGATCCATCCCTTCTCGCACAGGGAGTTCAACGCCCCGTACAGGGTGCCAGCGGCCAGCCGCACCCGTCCGCCGGAGAGCCGCTCCGTCTCCTGCATGATGCCGTACCCGTGCTGGGGATGGTATAGGGATAATAAGATATAATAAGTAGATTCGGTCAACGCAATGCTTTCGCTGGGGTTCAACTCTATCAGCCTCCGTTCTATCGTTTGTCTTTGTGTCGCTATTCGATATATCGTGCTTAGAGTATATCGCATGACGATATAGTTGTCAAGGCCCTGCTATAAAAAAGCTCTGTTGGCCTGAGAACATCGACGACAGTGTTCTATTATGGACAACTGTTCGTAAAAATTTAAAGTCTTGAGAAAATCAAACCGCTTGATATGGCAGAAGGTTTATGGTAAGATAAAGTTGCAAGGACAGGCACGAAAACTGCCATACTGCGACAGGGAGGTGGAAGCCAATGGGATTCGCGGATACCGTGACGAAAGCCTACATGAAAGAGAATTCCGTGTTTGCGGATGCGTTCAATTATCTGATCTATGGCGGAAAAGCAGTCGTAGACCCGGAACAACTGAAAGAACTGGATACAACCGAAATCGCATTGCCGTTCGGCCCACAGGGTGAAGGCGGCAGGGAGTCAGAAGAAGCGGTGCAAAAATACCGCGATGTGCTGAAATCTGCAGTCATCAAACAGGACGATGAAGCGGCATATATTTTGCTGGGCATCGAGAACCAGACCGATATCCACTATGCAATGCCTGTCCGAAACATTATCTACGATGCTCTTCAGTATGGCAAACAGGTAGCTGATATCGCGGCCAAGCATCACACCGGTGAGAAGAATTCCAAAGGACACAGCCGTGGCGAATACCTTTCGGGGTTCTACCGAGACGATAAAATTACGCCGGTCATCACGCTGGTGCTTCACTTTGGTGCAAATGAATGGGATGGGCCGCTGTCGCTTCACGAGATGATGGCGGTGAAGAATAAGGATCTCCTGAACTTTGTGCAGGACTATCAGATCCATCTCATCGACCCTGCAAAGCTGAGCGCGGAGGATTTGGAGTGTTTTTCGTCCAGCCTGCGAGAGGTCATCGGCTACATCAAGTATTCCAAAGATAAAAAACGGTTATCGGAATTTTTGAAAAACAATCCCCGTATGCTCGTAGAAGCAAATGCGGCGAGAGTAATCAAAGCAGTTACAAATACACCACTGGAGATTCCAGAAGATGCGGAGGTAATCGACATGTGCAAAGCGGTTGAAGATATGATGAACGAGCGCGAAGAAAAAGGCAGGGTTGAAGGTGCGGTGGCGATGCTTGCCGGTCTTGTAAAGGATGGCTTGCTTGGCATCAAGGAAGCTGCCCTCCGTGCCAATATGACCGAAAGCGCATTTGAGGCAGAAGTGAAAAAGCTGTCGTAAGTTATGACAAAATGCGTCTGAGCATTTTTTGAACAGCATATAGAAAGCAGAAAGCCCTGCAAGGTTCGATTGGCTCCGAAACCAATCAAAAAATCTTGCAGGGCTTATTTTTGCCTTTTTATATCAGATAAGAAAACGAATCGGTTTACTTATCAAACTTCCGGCTCAGCCAGATGCAGAAACAGCCGCCTGCGACGGAAACGATGATATGGCCGATGAAGCCGGATGCTTTCAGGCCGACGATGCCGAACAGCAGGTTGCCGACAACACTGCCCAGAATACCAAGGGCAACCATCTTGCCCTTCGAGAAAGAACAGCCCATGATGCGGCCTGCCAGATAACCGGACAGCGCACCCAGAGCAATCGTATAAAGGATGACGAACAAATTTGCACCAAGCGTAAACATAACAAATACCTCGTTCTATCAAAGATTCTTTCCTTCCGACGCCGTCTTACAGATGTCCTTCAGACAGCACTTTTCACACTCGGGTTTCCGGGCATTGCAGACGGCGCGCCCATGCATGACGAACCGGTGGCACAGGTCGTTGCCCTCCTCGGGCGGAATAATTTTCCACAGGGCTTTTTCGACCTTCTGCGGCTCCTTGATGCCGTCCACAAGGCCGATCTTGTTGCACAGCCGGATGCAGTGGGTGTCGGTGACGATGGCCGGTTTGCCGAACACGTCGCCCATGATGAGGTTCGCGCTCTTCCGACCGACACCGGGCAGAGCCAGCAGCTCCTCGAAGGTGGTCGGCACCTGACAATCATACTTGTCACGCAGCACCCTCATGCAGGCCGAGATATCCCGTGCCTTGGAGTGGCCGAGTCCGCAGGGCTTGACGATGGCCTCGATGTCCTCCGGTTCCGCGGCGGCGAGCGCAGCGACGTTCGGGTACTTGGCGAACAGGTCTTCGACCACGATGTTCACCCGGGCATCCGTGCATTGCGCAGCCAGCCGCACGCTGACAAGCAGCTGCCATGCGTGGTCGTAGTCCAGCGTGCAGCCTGCGTCCGGGTACTCCTTTTTCAGCCGCTCGATGACCTCCAACGCCAGCTTTTTCTTTTCCGCTAACGCTTTCTCCTCCACAGCCGCCTTTGCTGTGCGCATAAAAACCCCTCATTTCGACATGTATTTCCTGAAAACACCTTGATGATAACATAAATGTATGACATTTTCAAGAATAGCTCCTGACAAAACCATGCACCCTGCCGAAAGATATGCTATCTGAGAATCATTTTCAATTTAGAACTTGTCCTCCTGCCAAAAATGCGCTATACTATAAACGGAATGATTTGCAGAAAAGCGGTAAAACCAGATAGGAGGGGAACACCCCATGAACGAACCACTGGCGCAGCGTCTGCGCCCCAAAACACTGGCCGAGGTCTGCGGCCAGCAGCATCTGCTGGCACCCGGCAGGGTGTTCCGCCGCACCATCGAGAGCGGACGCATCCCGAACATGATCTTTTACGGCCCGTCCGGCACCGGAAAGACCACCGTTGCGCGCATCATCGCTGAGAACAGCGGCATGACCCTGCACAAGCTCAACGGCACCTCCTGCGGCACCGGCGACATCAAGGCCGTGCTGAAGGATATCGGCACCCTTGCCGGGGCAGGCGGCATCCTGCTCTACCTCGACGAGATCCAATACCTCAATAAAAAACAGCAGCAGAGCCTTCTCGAGTGCATCGAGGACGGCAGTGTGACCCTCATCGCGTCCACGACCGAAAACCCCTATTTCTACATTTATAATGCGCTGCTGTCGCGGTGTACGGTCTTCGAGTTCAAATCCCTCAACGCCGCCGACGTCAAACGGGGCCTGAAAAACGCCCTGCAAAAGCTCGCCGAGTCCGAGGGCCATCCCGTTCTGATGGACGAGGACGCCTGCGATTACCTCGCTGAGAGCGCAGGCGGCGACCTGCGAAAAGCACTGGGCTGTCTCGATTTCGCGGTCACAGCTGCCCCTGTCGATGATACCGGCAAGCACATCGACCTCGAGATGATCAAACAAGTCACCCGGCGGACGGCCATGCGGTACGACCGTGACGGCGACGACCACTATGACATCGTGTCGGCCTATCAGAAGTCGATGCGCGGTTCCGACCCGGATGCCGCTCTGCACTATCTGGCCCGTCTGCTGGAAGCTGGCGACCTGCCTTCGGCCTGCCGCCGCCTGATGGTCTGCGCCTGCGAGGATGTCGGCTTGGCCTATCCGCAAATCATCCCCATCGTCAAGGCGGCGGTGGATGCGGCGAATATGGTCGGCCTGCCCGAAGCCCGGCTTCCGCTGGCGGATGCCGTCATCCTCGTCGCCACCAGCCCCAAATCCAACAGTGCGCATGACGCCATCAACGCCGCCATCGCGGATGTACAGGCAGGGAAGACCGGCCCCATCCCTCGCCAGCTCCAGAACAAGCACTATGACGGCGAAGATGCTCTGGTGAAGGGCCAGAACTACAAATACGCCCACGACTACCCGAACCACTGGGTCGACCAGCAATACCTGCCCGATGTCCTCAAGGACACGAAGTATTACCATTTCGGCGAGAACCGCACCGAGCAGGCCGCCCGTGCTTACTGGGCAAAGATCAAAGGTGAAGATAAGATTTAAGATAGAGACCAAAGGAGAAAAACTATGCGTTACTCGAAACAGCGTGAACTCGTTCTGCAAAAGGTGGAACAGCTCTGCGACCACCCCACCGCCGAGGAGATCTATGATGAGGCCGTCAAGGACTGCCCCAACCTGAGCCTTGGTACCGTCTACCGCAACCTGAACAGCCTCGTTGATGCAGGCCGCGTCCGCCGGGTGTCCATCCCGGGCAAGGCCGACCGGTTCGACCATACCCTCTGCTGGCACAGCCACCTGTACTGCAATGTCTGCGGCAGTGTCGTGGACGCCGATGTGGACGAAAAACAGGTGATGAAGCTCGTCAAAAACCAGAAGGGCAAGGTCGAAGACTGCGCCGTTGTCCTGTTTGGCGTCTGTGAACACTGTCTCAAGCAGGAAAAAGCCGCCCAGTGACCGTCTTTTCTGCGAAAAATGCGTTTGCCCTCTTGCCCTCCGGCGCAAAACAGGGTATACTGAAATGAGCATTTTAAAAATTTGAAGGATGGTTTCATTGGAATACATTACATTTGAACACAACAGCACCGCCGCCGAGCTGGTGCGTCAGGCGTACGACACGCCGCCGCTGGCTTTCGTCCACAGCTACGGCTGCCAGCAGAACGTCAACGATGGCGAGCGCATCAAGGGCGTCCTCGTCGATATCGGCTACGGCCTCTGCGATAAGCCCGAAGATGCCGACCTGATCCTCTTCAACACCTGCGCCGTGCGTGAACACGCCGAGCAGCGCGTCTTCGGCAACGTCGGCGCGCTCAAGGGCCTGAAGGAGAAAAAGCCCGGCCTGATGATCGGTCTGTGCGGCTGCATGGCGAACCAGAAGCATGTCGTCGAAAAGCTGCGCCAGAGCTACCCCTATGTTGACCTCGTCTTCGGCGTGGACGGCATCGACACCCTGCCCCAGCTCATCACCCAGAAGCTGCAGAAGCACAAGCGCGTCCTGATGGAGCCGGCGCAGCGTCCGGTCATCGTCGAGAACATCCCCATCCGCCGGGAGAGCGAGTTCCGGGCATGGCTGCCCATCATGTACGGCTGCGACAACTTCTGCACCTATTGCATCGTGCCGTATGTCCGCGGCCGTGAAAAGAGCCGCAAGCCCTGCGATATCCTCGCCGAGTTCCGGGGTCTGGTCGAGGCTGGCTACAAAGAAATTACGCTCTTGGGTCAGAACGTCAACAGCTACGGTAAGGGTCTGGAAGAACAGGTGGACTTTTCCGACCTGCTCGACCTGCTCTGCACCGTGCCGGGCGACTACCACATCCGCTTCATGACGAGCCACCCGAAGGATGCCAGCTTCAAGCTGATCGACACCATCGCGGCGCAGCCGAAGATCTGCAAGCACCTGCATCTGCCGGTGCAGTGCGGCTCCGACCGTCTGCTCAAGCTGATGAACCGCCATTACACCATCGAGCATTACATGGAACTCATCGAGTACGCGCGCAAGACGGTTCCCGGCATCACCTTCTCGAGCGATATCATCATCGGCTTCCCGGGTGAGACGGAGGAGGACTTCCAGCAGACGCTCGACCTCATCCAGAAGGTCGGCTACATGCAGCTGTTCACCTTCATCTATTCCAAGCGCACCGGCACCAAGGCGGCAGACATGCCCGACCCGACGCCGCGCAAGGAGAAGACCGACCGGATGAGCCGCCTGCTCAAGATTCAGGACGAGATCGCGATGAACCTCGTCAAGGCGCAGGTCGGCCAGACCGTGAAAGTCCTCGTCGAGGGCTATGGCCGTGCCGACGGCACCCTGTCCGGCCGTCTGGACAACAACCTGACCGTCGAGTTCAAGGCGGACGACTCCCTCATGGGTCAGTACGCCATGGTCGACTTGACCGGCGCACGGGCGACCGTCCTGCTGGGCGAACTCGCCGAATAAACCGGATAGAAACGTGTTATCATTGATTGAATAATAAAAGGAGATTCCCACTATGGATTGCATTGATCTTTTCAAGCGTGCTGCTATGGCACTTCAGACCGACCCCCGTTACCTCGTCCTCGATCAGGCTCGCAAGGCCAACGACAACGACGAAGAGCTGCAGAACATGATCGGCGAGTTCAACCTCGCACGCATGGACCTGAACAACGAGATCGGCAAGTCTGAGCGCAACGACCAGCGTATCACCGAGCTGAACGAGAAGGTGAACAACCTCTACGCCCAGATCATGGCCGATGAGGGCATGGTCGCCTACAACGAGGCAAAGCGCGACTGCGAGAACCTCGTCAACTATATCGACGCCATCATCAACACCGCCATGAACGGCGGCGACCCGATGACCGTTCAGGAGCCGTCCGCTTCCTGCACCGGCAGCTGCTCTACCTGCGGCGGCTGCCACTGAGCCTGACGGAAACAGAAATGAGAAACGCGGCTATGCTATGCAGGCCGCGTTTTGCTTGCAAAAGGCAGTTTTTGCCCACAAACCGGGCAGAACATACAAAGAGGGAAGGGGTACGTCATGGCGGAGCTGTCACCTATGATGCAGCAATATCTTGAGATCAAAAAACAGCATAAAGATGAGATTTTGTTCTACCGCATCGGCGATTTCTACGAGATGTTCTTTGACGATGCCAAAACGGCATCCCGGGAGCTGGATCTGACCCTGACCGGCAAACAGTGCGGTCTGGAAGAGCGCGCACCCATGTGCGGTGTGCCGTTCCACAGCTACGAGGGCTATGTGGCAAAGCTCATCTCGAAGGGCTACAAGGTCGCCATCTGTGAGCAGGTCGAAGACCCGGCCAAGGCAAAGGGCCTTGTCAAACGGGATATCATCCGGGTCGTCACGCCGGGTACGGTCATCGAGAGCAGCATGCTGCAGGACGATAAAAACAACTATATCGCCAGCATCTTTCTGAAGGATGGCAAAGCCGGTGTCTGCTTTGCCGATGTCTCCACCGGTACGGCGCACATCACTGAGCTGAAAGCCCCGAACGCGAAGAAGATCGCCCCGGCGGTCATTGCGGAGCTCTGCCGCTACCGTCCCAGCGAAGTGCTGATGAACCCGGGTCTGCTGGACTGCCGGGAGATCACCGCTTACATTAAAAAGAATATGACCTGTTCGGTGGAGCTGGTCGAGGAAGAACGCTATGCGCCCGGCCTCGTCTCCATCGCCCTCGAAAATCAGTTTGGCCGCGACTGGGCCGGCAAGACCGGCATCGCGCCGGATGGTCTGGTGCGGTTCGCGATGGCGGCCCTTCTCGAGTATCTGCACACAACGCAGATCAAGGGTGTCGAGCGTCTGAAGACCGTCATCAGCTACAATGAGGCCCAGTTCATGAGCCTTTCGCCGGTCACCCGGGCCAACCTCGAACTCACAGAGACTCTGCGCGGCCGCGAAAAACGGGGAACGCTGCTCTGGGTGCTGGACAAGACCAGTACCGCGATGGGCAAGCGGATGCTCCGCAGCTGGATCGAACAGCCGCTGGTGTCCAGCCCGGCCATCAACCGCCGCCTGAACATGGTCGAAAGCCTTGTCCGCCAGACCATGCAGCGCGGCGACCTCATCGAGGAACTGCGCTACATCTCCGACCTCGAGCGGATGATGACCCGAACCGTCTACGGTTCCGCCACTCCGAAAGAGATCTACGCAATGGCGCAGACCTGCGACCGTCTGCCCAACCTGAAACAGCTGGCCGAGAGCTGCAGCTGCCCGGAATTGACCGAGCTTGCGGCCAAAATCGACCCGTTGGACGACATCAAGACCAAAATCTACGCGGCCGTTGACCCGGAAGCCCCCTCCACCCTGAAAGATGGCGGCGTCATCGCCACGGGTTACCACCCCGAGGTGGACGAACTGCGCTCCATCCGGGATAACACCAAGGGCATCCTCGCCCAGCTCGAGACTCGTCTGCGGCAGGAGATCGGCATCCCCAAGCTGAAAATCGGCTACAACCACGTTTTCGGCTACTTCATCGAGGTCAGCAACTCCTATAAGAGCATGGTGCCGGAGACCTATATCCGCAAACAGACCCTCACCACCGGCGAACGCTACATCACGCAGGAGCTGAAAGAGCTGGAAAGCAAGATTTTGGGCGCGCACGAGCGGCTCATCACGCTGGAACACAAGCTCTTCGCCGAACTGCTCAGCACCATCGGCAGTCAGCTCGACCGCATCCAGCGAACCGCCAACGCCGTCGCCGAGCTGGACGTTCTGGCGGCACTGGCGCAGGTCGCCGCCGAGAACAACTACTGCCGCCCGGTCGTGGACGAGAGCGACGAACTCCGCATCGTCGAGGGCCGTCACCCGGTGGTCGAACAGATGCTCAAGGGCAGTCTCTTCGTGCCGAACGATACCACCCTGAACTGCGGCGAAGACCGCTGTCTCATCATCACCGGCCCCAACATGGCTGGTAAATCGACGTATATGCGTCAGAACGCCCTCATCGCATTGATGGCGCAGATCGGCTCCTTCGTTCCGGCAACGGAGTGCCATGTGGGTGTCGTGGACGCCATCTTCACCCGTATCGGCGCATCGGACGACCTCGCCGCCGGACAGTCCACCTTCATGGTCGAGATGACCGAGGTCGCCGAGATTCTGAAAAACGCCACCCCGAAGAGCTTGGTCGTTCTGGACGAAATTGGCCGTGGTACGTCTACTTTTGACGGCATGAGCATCGCCCGAGCCGTTGTCGAGCATATCTCCGACCCGAAAAAAGGTCTGGGCTGCAAAACGCTCTTTGCCACCCACTACCACGAGTTGACCGACTTGGAAGGCACCATCGAGGGCGTCAAGAACTACAACATCGCCGTTAAAAAGCGCGGCGAGGATATCACGTTCCTGCGCCGTATCATCCGCGGCCCGGCGGATGACAGTTACGGCATCGAGGTCGCAAAGCTGGCCGGTCTGCCGGGTACGGTCACGCGCCGCGCCCACGAAGTTCTGCGCGCGCTCGAGGCCAGCACCCCGAAAAACAAAATTGAGCAGATGGATTTTGAGGCCCTGCAGGAGTACAGCTCCCCGGCGGTTCCCAGCGAGATGATGGAAAAGCTGGAAGCCGTCGACGTCGAGACCCTGACGCCCATCGAAGCTCTGAACTTCCTCTACGAACTCAAAAAGACCCTGAAGGGCAGTCTGAACAATTAACTTCATAAAAAATCAACGACAGGAGGGAAACTTTATGGCAGTGATCCGGGTGCTGGACAAGCACACCGCCGAACTCATCGCCGCCGGCGAAGTCGTCGAGCGGCCTGCATCGGTCGTCAAGGAATTGCTCGAAAACGCCATCGACGCCGGTGCGACCCAGATAACCGTCACCATCGAGTCAGGCGGCGTCAAGCTCATCGAAGTCAGCGACAACGGCAGCGGCATTGAACAGCAGTATATCCCCACGGCGTTCATCCGCCACGCCACCAGCAAGATTCAGACGCAGGATGACCTGAACCATATCCACACCCTCGGTTTCCGCGGCGAAGCACTGGCGTCCATTGCCAGCGTTGCCCGTGTCGAAGTCCTGACCCGTACCGAAAACGACGACTGCGCTTCCAGCTACCGCATCGAGGGTGGGGAAGAGCAGCCCATCGAGCCGGGCGCGCGCGGCGTCGGCACCACGATTCGGGTGCGTGACCTCTTCTACAACACGCCTGCCCGGATGAAGTTCCTGAAAAAAGATTCCAGCGAGGGAACCTTTGTGGCGGACATCGTCGGTCACGTCGCCCTCAGTCATCCCGAGATCAGCTTCAAATTTGTCCGGGAGGGCAAACTCCAGTATGTCACGCCCGGCGATGGCACCCTCCGGGGAGCCGCTTACTCCGTTCTTGGCCGGGAATTCACGCGCGGCCTTGTCGAACTGGACAACACCGAGGGAGCGTACCGGGTCCACGGTCTTATCACCCAGCCCAAGAGCTGCCGTGCCAGCCGGAGCATGCAGTACTTCTATATCAATGGCCGCTATGTCCGCAACCGCACGATGATGGCCGGTATGGAGATGGCCTTCAAAGGCACCACCATGCAGGGGAAGTTTCCTGGAGGAATCTTGCTTCTCGAGATGCCGACCGACCTCGTGGATGTCAACGTTCATCCGGCGAAAACCGAAGTTCGCTTTGCCCACGAGAACGATATTTTCGATCTGGTCTATCACGCGGTCAAGCTTGCGCTGGCGCAGCCCGGAACAGGGGAGCGTCAGTTCACCTTCCACGACTCCGCCGACGCCCAGAAGCAGGAAAATACTGAAATATCCAACGCTTCCGAACAGAACGATATAACGGATAAAAATGCTGTAAAGCAGAACGCCTTTACGGGACTTTCCGCCGTGATTTCGGGGCAGGCAGAGCCCGGAACCCTCGAAAATCATCCGCAGAAGCCTTTCTCTGCTCCGTCAGTCAGCCGCCCGGCTCCTGCGTCCAGCTCGCTGGCACAGAAGGCACACTCTGCCGCCTTTGGCGATATCCTGCCGACGCCAACTATGGCAAAGGCACCGGAAGCGGACACCGGCCACTCATGGACAACGGTTGCATCCCAAGCACCCGTCCGCTCGGATGTCACCCTCCACAGCCCGGAGCCGGAACCCAAAAATCAGACGGAAAATTCGTCCGAAGATGACCTGCCGTTCTTCCTCCCGGATGCGCCGAAAGCGTCCGCTCCTTCCTCGCTGAGCGACCCGGACACCCCATCGGCACCGCCTGCGTTCCGCCCGGCCGGGAGCGAATCCAACCTCGACGTCGAGATGGACGACGACCTGCTCGAAGCCAAAGACCACATGGCGGCGTGGAGCCCGAAGCCGGAAACTCCCACCCCTCAGCTAACAAGACAGCCGGATTGGGGAACCCCTGCCGGCACACCCGAACAGATGGGCTTTGTGCCGCAGGATGGCCCGGAACCCCTGCGCTATGTGGGCGAAATTTTCAAAACCTATATCTTGGCCGAGCGCGGCGACGAGCTTTGCCTGATCGACAAGCACGCCGCTCACGAACGCCAGCTCTTCGAGAAGCTTGCGGCCAACTATGGCGACGTGCCGAGCCAGCTCTTGCTGGAACCGGTGGCCGTCGACCTTTCCGCCGAGGAAAAGCAGGCCCTGATGGATAACATTCCCCTGCTCGAAAACGCTGGTATCGAGATCGACGATTTCGGCGGCAGCACTGTGTTCCTGCGGTCGGTCCCGGCCGATGTCGAGCAGGGCAATGCAGAAGACTTGTTAGTTGAATTGGCGAGCAAGCTGGCGAAGGGGAGCCGCGACGCCCTGAGCGAAAAGACCGGGTGGGTCCTGCACTCCATCTCCTGCCGTGCCGCCATCAAGGCCGGCGATCACTCTTCGCCGCAGGAACTCATGGCCCTTGCCGAAAAAATTCTCTCCGGCGAGGTTCCGCCCTTCTGTCCGCATGGACGCCCCTGTGTCCTCAAATTGACCCGAAAGGAGCTGGAAAAGCAGTTTGGACGGCTTGTGTAACAAAAAACACCCGGTCGTTGCCGTGGTCGGCCCCACCGCGACCGGAAAAACCGCTCTGGGCGTCGCGCTGGCCCAGCGGTTCAGCGGCGAGATCATCAGCGCGGATTCAATGCAGATTTACAAAGGTCTTGACGTCGGCACGGCAAAAGTGACGCCGGAGGAGACGCAGGGCGTTCCGCATTATGGCATCGACCTCTTTCCGCCCGACCGCCTGTTCAGCGTGGCCGATTTCACCGCAATGGCCGGTCGCCTCGAACAGGAAATTTCTGCGCGCGGCCACCTGCCGATGCTGGTGGGCGGCACCGGGCTCTATGTCCAAAGCTTTCTGTACGGCGTCCGCTTTGCCGAGGAGAAAACGCCTGCCGGTCTGCGTGAGCAGCTGGCCGCCGAACTCGCCGAAAAGGGCGGTGCGGCCATGTACGCCGAACTGGAACAGGTCGACCCGGAAGCCGCCGCCGCCATCCACCCGAACAATCAGGTGCGCGTCCTGCGTGCTTTGGAACATTATCGTGCCACCGGTAAAAAGCTCAGCGACCAGAAAGCCGCCTCGCTTCCGCCGGAAAAGCCCTACCGCAGTCTGATTCTGGGGCTGGACTTCCCGGAGCGTGCCGCGCTCTATCGCCGCATCGACCTGCGTGTGGACAAGATGATGGACGCCGGTCTGCTCAAGGAGGCCGAGTACGTCTACCAGAACCGGGAACGTTTCAAAACGGCGGCGCAGGCCATCGGCTACAAGGAATTCTTCCCGTACTTCGAGCAAAATTCCGACCTGACCGCCTGCGTGGACAAACTCAAGCAGGCTTCCCGGAATTACGCCAAACGCCAGCTGACATGGTTCCGCCACATGGACGGGGTCGTCTGGCTGGATGCCTCTGCGCCCGATGTCGTCGAGCGCGCCTGCGCAGAAACGCAGAATTTTTTAGCGAAAGGGTGAGCATCCCATGAGAGATTCTCAATCGGAACAGGGTGGTACCCACGTTCTGGCCGCCATTGCCGGTGTCGTCGCCGTTTTTCTGGTGGTGGTCTTCTGTTATGTGGGCTATCAGGCTCTGCACATTCTCTTTCCGCCCAACAAATACGAGTCAGCCATCCTCGCCACCGTCTCCGATACCGTGGACGCCGAGGGTGTGCTGCTCTTCAATGAGACGTATGTCTCCGGCAGCACCGGCACGCTGGGCTACCTCGTCGAGGACGGCGAGCGCGTCTCGGCCGGAACCGCCGTGGCCGAGGTGTACAGCGACGCGACGCAGGCGACTCTCCGCCAGCAGCTGACCCAGCTCAGCGACCAGATCGACCTGCTCCAGCGTTCCCAGAACACCTCCGCGACCCAGCTGGAATCCCTCCGCAAAGAGCGTTCCTCCGCGCTTTATGATATGCTGGACGCCATCGACCAGGGCGACTATGAGGACACCGACACCGGCCGGGAAAACTACCTGCTGGCGCAGAATAAGCTCTGGGTCATCACCGGCGAGGTCACCGACTTTTCCGGTCAGATAGCGACCTTGACGCAGCAGATGTCCAATGTGCAGGCCCAGCTTGGCACCCCGACCCAGATCACCGCACCCCAGACCGGCTACTTCATCCGGAGCAACAGTTCCGGGCGGCTCAACGCCAGCTCGGATGATATCCTTGCCCTCGGCCCGTCGGAGCTGAAAGCCTACGTCGAGTCCAGTCCGCTCATCGCGCTGGACGGCTGTTCGGGTAAAATTATTTCGGGCTTTACATGGTATTATGCCGGTGTCTGCACCGCCAAGCAGGGCGCAAAGCTCCTCGGCACGGACGGCAAACCGCTCAAGAAATCCGTACAGGTAAAATTCCCGGGTCAGGTCGAGACGCTGCTGAAAGCCACCGTGAAGGAAGTCACCATCGACGAGGAGAGCGGCCTTGCCCGGTTCGTTCTCTCCTGCGAGGTCATCAACGGCGATGTCCTCCGCCTGAACGTAGCGGATGCCCAGATCATCGTCGGCGAAAGCACTGGCCTGCTGGTTCCCACCACGGCCATCCACTACCTGAAAGAGGATGGCACCGAGGCCGAAGAAAAAGGCGAGAACTACATCCCCGGCGTCTATGTCAAGTACGGCAACCTCGCCCGGTTCTGTAAAATCGACCCCGTCGATGACGACCATCCCCTCATCACGCAGGGCGATTACACCCTCATTCTGCCCAGCGGAACGGCCAATTCGGTCAGTCAGGTCCGGCTTTATGATGAAATTGTAGTCTCCGGACAAAATTTGTATGATGGAAAGCTTTTGTAGTTATTGACATCCGGCGCAAAAAATCCGATAATAGATAAAGCTATTGCAACTCTTTTTGCAGAAGTTGCCAGACAGTGCTACACTGTCCGAATGAAAGGAGCAAATCTTATGTCTTTTTTGGATAGTCTGAAGAAGGGTCTTATTGGCGAAGACGATTACGATGATCAGTACATTGACGACGGCCCTCAGATGGTGAATAACAACAACGGTGCCGGTATGCCTGTGGACGATGAGGACGAGGACGCCGCAGAGAGTGCCTCCAAAAAGAACAAAGTGGTCAACATCCACGCTACCACTCAGCTCAAGGTCGTTCTGGTCAAGCCCGAGCGGTTCGAGGATGCAAGCACCATCGCCGACCACCTGAACAACAAGCGCACCGTGGTGCTGAATCTTGAGTCCACCAACAAGGAAGTTTCCCGTCGGCTGGTCGATTTCCTCTCCGGCGTCGCTTATGCCAACAACGGCCAGATCAAGCGTGTTGCAAACAGCACCTTCATCATCACGCCGTACAACGTTGACATCATGGGCGACCTGCTGGACGAGCTGGAAAACAATGGCGCGTTCTATTGATACCGATTCTGCGCCCAAAGCGGCCCGGGGATTCATCCCGGCTCGCAACGATGAAGAGCGGTATCTCATGCGCCACATCGAAGATCTGGCGCGTACCGCTCAGTCACGAGGCATCGCACGGTATTCCAGCTTTCTGAGCGACCGGGAACAGGATCTGGCGAAAGCCGCCCTGAACCGGTTCGGCACGGACGAATATCATTTTGATGGCGGATGGCCGGGCGCGGAGCGCAAACTACTCTGCCTCGAGCCGGAGGGCTGTTTCCCGGGAAATCCGCTGTGCTGTGTCCGGCTGCGCTGTCGGCTTCAGCCCGGTGCCGAGCCGCCCACCCATCGCGACTACCTCGGCAGCCTGATGGGTCTGGAACTCAAACGGGAGGCCTTGGGCGATATCGTCCTGCCTGCCGACCAGCCCGGCGTGGCCTATGTCTTCGCGCTGGAAACGGCCGCCGACCTCATCTGTCAGGAGCTTTATCAGGCAGGCCATACCGACCTGACGACCGAGCTTCTGCCGCTGGACGAGCTGCCGGAGTTTCCGCAGGCGG
Source organism: uncultured Faecalibacterium sp. (assembly GCA_934548045.1). Taxonomy (GTDB): domain Bacteria; phylum Bacillota; class Clostridia; order Oscillospirales; family Ruminococcaceae; genus Faecalibacterium. The sequence continues at coordinate 81,230 of CAKTEM010000006.1, forward strand.
AACGGGAAACGCGCACTGCTACGGTGTCCTCCCTCCGTCTGGATGCAGTCTTGGCTGCGATGCTCCGGTGCAGCCGCGGCATGGCCGCCGACCTTATCACCGCAGGCCGGGTGGAGATCAACCATCTCCCGTCGGAGAGCGTCCACGCCGCCGTCTATGAGGGCGATGTGTTCACCGTGCGCGGCAAAGGCCGCTTCTGCCTGACTTCGCTGCCGGGCAAGAGCCGAAAAGACCGTGATATTATCGAGTTTTTCCAGTACTGAATTTTGAGTAAAATTGGAGGAAACAATTATGCTGACCCCACAGGAAGTGCGTTCCGCGCAGTTCGAGAAGAACCTTCGCGGCTATCGCACCGAGGATGTCGACCGGTTCCTCGATAAAGTCGAAGAGCAGCTGCTCCTCGACGAAAAGGAAGCCGAGGCTCTCCGCAAGCAGATCGCAGATCTGACGGCGGAGAACGACCGTCTCCACAAAGAGATGGCCAGCTACGAGGCAGACGGCGACATGCTCAAGAGCGCGCTCATCAACGCGCAGCGGATGGGTGAGAGCGTCATCCGTGAAGCAAACCAGAAATCCGAGGAGATTTTGCACCGTGCGAACCTCCGCGGCGACGATATCATCCGCGACGCGAACGAGCTGCTGCAGAAAGCCAGCGACCGCGCCGATGAGATCATCAATGAGGCGAACGAGAAGAAGGTCGCCGAGGAGCGCGAGTATGAGCGCGTCCGTCTGGAAGTCACCCGGTTCAAGTCCGACGTGCTGAACCTCTATCGCAGCCATGTCGAATCCCTGAGCCGCCTGCCCGAGTACCAGAAGGAAGAGCCTGCCGCAGAGCAGTCCGCCGACGACGGCAAGACCGAGGAAAGCAGCGAGGAGCCTGCCGGGCAGGTTGCCGCTGAGCTGACCGAGAAACTGGACGATGCGGCCGCATCTGCTACCGATGACGCCGCAGCGGACGATACCGCCGCCGACGAAAAAGAGGAGAGCAGCGAGGATTTCTGGGCGAAGGACGAGAGTGAACTCAAGATCGATCCGCCGCCGATGCCCACCGATGCTTCCACCGCGCCGGACTACACCGCTTTTCAGGGCGTGAAGTTCAGCGAATAAAATAAAAAATCATCCCAAAGCAAAAATTAGAGGAGTGTGTAACCATTGGCTAAGAATAAGTCTCAGTACGACAGTACCCTGAACCTGCCGAAGACCCTGTTCGAGATGCGCGCCGGCCTGCCCAAAAAGGAGCCGGTCATGCTCAAGGACTGGGACGACAACGACCTGTACAACAACCTGATGAAGCATAACGAGGGCAAGCCCCAGTTCATCCTGCACGACGGCCCTCCGTATGCAAACGGCAATATCCACATGGGTACTGCGCTGAACAAGATCATCAAGGATATCATCATCCGCGAGAAGAACATGGAGGGCTTTCAGGCTCCCTACGTTCCCGGCTTTGATACCCACGGCCTGCCCATCGAGCTGAAGGCTCTGTCCTCCGTCGGCGACAAGAAGAAGGACATCTCCAAGCTCGAGCTGCGCCAGATCTGCGAGAAGTTCGCTACCGAGCATATCGACATCATGAGCGACCAGTTCAAGCGTCTGGGCGTCATCGGCGACTTCGAGCATCCCTACCTGACCCTCAAGCCCGAGTTTGAGGCACGTCAGATCGAGATCTTCGGCGAGATGGCAAAGAAGGGCTACATCTACAAGGGCCTGAAGCCGGTCTACTGGTGCCCGGACTGCCGCACTGCTCTGGCCGAGGCTGAGATCGAATACGGCGAGGACGACTGCGATTCCATCTTTGTCCGCTTCCACGTCTCTCAGGACCCCAACGGCGTGCTGGCAAAGTATGGCATCCCGATGGACAAGACCTACTTCGTGATCTGGACCACCACCACATGGACCCTGCCGGCCAACGAGGCCATCTGCCTGAACGGTCAGTTCGAGTATTCCTTCGTCAAGATCGGCGAGGAGTACCACATCATGGCCACCGAGCTGGTCAAGAGCGTCATGGACGCCTGCCATATCGAGAACTATGAGGTCGTCGGTGAGCCGGTCAGCGGCGCAGAGTTCGAGCTGATGCGTTACAACCACGTCTATCTGCCCAAGGAAGGCACCGTCATTCTGGGCGACCACGTCACCCTCGAGAGTGGTTCCGGCTGCGTCCATACCGCAGGCGGCCACGGCGTCGATGACTTCAACGTCTGCCAGAAGTATCCGCAGGTCCCCATCACGGTTCCCGTGGACGACGGCGGCTATCTGACCGAGCTGGCTGGCAAGTACGCAGGCCAGCGCGTCTGGGCAGCCAACAAGACCATTCTGGCCGACCTGACCGCCTCCGGTGCTGTCATGGGTCAGGTGCATATCAAGCACCAGTATCCGCACTGCTGGCGTTGCCACAACCCCATCATCTTCCGTGCGACCGAGCAGTGGTTCTGCTCCATCTCCAAGTTCCGCGAGGATGTCTACAAGGCCATCGACACCGTCACCTGGATGCCGGATTGGGGCCACGACCGCATGAAGGGCATGGTCCGCGACCGCAACGACTGGTGCATCAGCCGCCAGCGCACCTGGGGCGTTCCCATCCCGGCCTTCTACTGCAAGAAGTGCGGCAAGTACCACATCACCGATGCCACCATCAAGGCGGTCAGCGACCTGTTCCGCAAGGAAGGCTCTGACGCATGGTATAAGTACGAAGCAGAGCAGATCATCCCGGCTGGCGAGGTCTGCGAGAACTGCGGCGCATCCGAGTGGACCAAGGATACTGACATCATGGATGTCTGGTTCGATTCCGGTTCTACCCATGCAGCCGTTCTGGAAGAGCGTCCGGAGCTGCGTTTCCCGGCTGATATGTATATGGAAGGCGGCGACCAGTTCCGCGGCTGGTTCCAGTCCAGCCTGCTGACCAGTGTCGCAAGCAAGGGCTGCGCTCCCTACAAGTCTGTCCTGTGCCACGGCTGGGTCGTTGACGAGCAGGGCAAGCAGATGCACAAGAGTGCAGGCAACGGCGTCGAGCCCAGCGAGATCATCAAGGACTACGGTGCTGATATCATCCGCCTGTGGGTCGCTTCTTCGGATTACACGGTCGATGTCCGTGCCGGCAAGAACATCTTCAAGCAGCTGAGCGAGGCTTACCGCAAGATCCGCAATACCGCGCGCTTCATCCTCGGCAACCTCGACGGCTTCAACCCCAACACCGATTGCGTCGCCGACGACCAGCTGCAGGAGATCGACCGCTGGGCTCTGGCTGCTCTGGACGACCTGCTGGTCGCTACCAACGCAGGCTATGCAGTGTATGACTTCAACAAGGTCTACCACGCTGTTTACAACTTCTGCGTCGTCGCAATGTCCAACTTCTATCTGGATGTCACCAAGGACCGCCTGTACTGCACCAACGGCGTCGCTCGCCGCGCAGCACAGACCACCATGTACAAGATCCTCGTCGCTCTGGATAAGATCATCGCACCTATCCTCTGCTTCACCAGTCAGGAGATCTGGGATTTCCTGCCCAAGACCGAGGGTATGAACAAGTACGTCGTCTTCGAGGATATGCCCAAGGCCGGCCAGTATGCTGCGGACGAAGAGTTCAAGGCAAAGTGGGCTCAGCTGATCGCTGTCCGTGACGAGGTCAAGAAGGTTCTGGAGCAGGCCCGTGCCGAGAAGACCATTGGTGCTTCTCTCGAGGCTTCCGTCACCCTGTACTGCAACGACGCCGTCTATGGCCTGCTGAACAGCATCCCGATGGATGAGCTGGCAGACCTGATGATCGTCTCTCATGTCGAACTCGTCAAGGGCGAGGGCGGTGCCGCATCCGCTGTCGAGGGTCTGGGCGTTGCTGCTGCACACGCTACCGGCGACAAGTGCGAACGCTGCTGGAAGTACGCCGCAGACATCGGCACCCATCCTGCACACCCCACTCTCTGCGCTCGCTGCGCCAGCGTTGTGGAGGCATAACCTAAAAATCTTAGATTATCGCATAAACTAAAAAGGCGTCTGCAATTCTTGGATCATTGTTGAAAAGTGTTGCAGATGCTTTTGTTTATGTCAGGTAACAACAGGAGAAAACTATGGCGTTTGTCATCATCAATCTGGTCTGTGTCGCCGCGTTGGTCGGCATCGACCAGCTCATCAAGCTGTGGGCGGTCAACACCCTTGCGCCGGTGGGCGTCATGCCGTTCATTCCGCATGTCGTCGAGCTGCGCTTCGTCCTCAATCAAGGCATGGCGTTCAGCCTGCTCAGCGGCAAACAGCTCTTCCTCATCGTCGCCACCAGTGCCGCGCTGATTTTAGTTGCCTACGAGCTGTTCTTCCGCAGCCGGGGCAAGCTGCTGCAGCAGATCGCCTTCATCCTCGTGCTGGGCGGCGGCATCGGCAACCTCATCGACCGTGTGCTGAACGGTGAGGTCGTGGACTACATCAACCTGCTGTTCATGAACTTCGCGGTCTTCAACTTCGCCGATATCTGCGTCTGCGTCGGTGTCGGCCTGTGGGTGCTTGTCATCTTCCTCGAAGAGCTGCACAGCGACGAGACAGCACCCAAGGAGCAGTGACCGATGGAACAGCGTGAATTTATCGTGGAGACCGAGGCGGCCGGCCAGCGCATCGACCGCTTTTTGAGCGGCGAGGACACCGGCCTTTCCCGGAGTGCCTTACAGAACCTCGTGGCCGACGGCCATGTCCTCTGCAACGGCAAGTCGGTCGCCAAGAGCCTCAAACTCAAGCCCGGCGACACCATCCTTCTGGAGATCCCCGACGCAAAGCCCATCGAGGCCGTGCCGCAGGATATCCCACTGGATATCGTCTATGAGGACGAGCATCTGCTGGTCGTCAACAAGCCGAAGGGGATGGTCGTCCATCCGGCTCCCGGCAACCCGGACGGCACCCTCGTCAACGCCCTGCTTTACCATTGCAAGGGCAGTCTGTCCGGCATCGGCGGCGAGATCCGCCCCGGCATTGTCCACCGCATTGATAAGGATACCAGTGGCCTTCTGGTCGTGGCAAAGGACGACGCGACCCATATCGGCCTGTCGCAGCAGATGGCCGTCCACAGCGTCGAGCGCGCCTACAACACCATCGTCTACGGCGGCTTTGCGCAGGACGAGGGCTTTGTCGAGAGCAACCTTGGCCGCTCCAAGACCGACCGCAAAAAGATGGCGGTCTATCCGTCCACCGAGCCGCACACCAAGTACGCCTATACCGGTTACAAGGTGCTGGAACGTCTGGGCGAGTTCACCATGCTGGAATGTCGGCTGAAAACGGGCCGCACCCATCAGATCCGCGTCCACATGGCGTCCATCCATCACCCGGTGGCAGGCGACCCGGTGTATGGGCCGCACAACTGCATCACCAGCCTGCACGGACAGTGCCTTCACGCCAAGACGCTGGGCTTTGTCCATCCCATCACAGGGGAGTTTCTCCGGTTCGACTCGGAGCTTCCCGAGTACTTTACGCACTTTCTTGCGACGCTCCGAAGGGGGAGAGAATAAAGATGACATTGGATTCGACTCTGGTCCTCTGCGATTTGGATAACCTGCTCCTCAATGAGGAGAACAGTATTCCGCAGGTGCTTCGGGATGTGCTTCAGCTGTTCGGCAGCCGGGGCGGAAAGCTGACCGTCTTTTCCCAGCGGTCGCCCCGTGCCGTCCGGACGATCCTGGGCGGCGTCCGTCTGGGCGCACCGGCACTGGTCTGCGGCGGCACGCTGGCGTACAGCTTTTCCGAGGGCAGCGGCAAACCTCTCTGCAGCTTTGCCGGACAGGAGGACACCGTCCTGAAAAAACTGCCCTCCGCCGTCGGCCTTGGCATCGCCTTGCAGATGGCGGACGGCTCGACCCGAGTTCTGCGGATGAGCGAAGCCCTCGAACAGCACCTTCGGCAGGAGTTCACGCCCTTCGTCCTCAGCAACACGGCGGATATCCGGGGCGAGGACGTCCTGCGCATCCTGCTCTATCAGGACAAAAAACAGATGCCGCTGGTTCCGCTGCTCGAAAAGACGCTGGGCGAGTCGCTCGGCCTGCTCCACTCCGAGCGCATCGCGCCGGACGTTCTGGTGCTGACGCCCAGCCTTGTTTCTGGTTCCGCCATGACGAGCGCAGTCTGCACCCCGTCCGGCTGGACCGAAGGGGAGCTGACCGTCGTTGCCGACTGCGCCCAGATGCTCGACCTCATGAAGCTGGCCGGACACAGCGTGGTGCCGGCGGACGCTCTGGCTGAACTCCGCCTTGCCGCAAACGAAGTCACTTTGACCGACCACGATAATGGTGCCGCCGCCGAGGTGCTGTACCGTTTTGTGCGCAGCGCGGAAAAAACAAAGTAAAAATTGTGTAAAGCTCCCTGTATTTATGATGCAGGGGGCTTTCTTTTTGGGGAGAATATGGTACAATGAAAGAAACCTGCGCGGACTTGCTGGTACTGCATCTGGTTCCGGCAAGTGGGAACTGCGGCGGTTTTGGTGTAACTGAACGGATGACCGCCTTGCATTACGAGGTGGAAAGGGGATTCTGTATGAAAGAGGATAGCATTTTCATCAACCGCGAATTGAGCTGGCTGGACTTCAACCGGCGTGTACTCGTGCTGGGAAAAGATAAAAACGTTCCGCTGGGCGAACAGGTCAAGTTCCTTGCGATTTACGGTTCCAATCTGGACGAATTTTTCATGGTGCGTGTCGGCTCCCTGCAGGAGCGCGCGAACCTGATGCGCGGCAAAAAGGAAAAGCGCGAGAACAAGACCAACATGACCGCCGAGGAGCAGCTGAACGCCATCATGCCCAAGACGGCCCAGCTGCAGGAAGAGTGCGATAAATATTACGCCAAGGCCCTCGAAAATCTGGCGGAGCATGGTTATAAAAAGGTCGATTTCTCCGACCTCACCCGAGAAGAGGAACATTTCTGGAAAAAATATTTCCAGAGCGAGCTGTTCCCGATTCTGAGTCCGCAGATCGTCGATAACCGCCACCCGTTCCCGTTCCTCCGCAACAAAGAGATTTATCTGGGCGTCCTCCTGAAGGAAAAGCACATGAGCGAGCCGAGCCTTGGCATCGTTCCCATTTCCAGCCAGATGGAGCGGATGCACGTCATCAAAAAGGATGGTCAGACCCAGTTTGCCCTTGTGGAAGAGTTGGTGATGCACTTTGCATCCCTGATCTTCGGCAAGGACGCCATTCAGGAGAAGTGCGTCTTCCGTGTCACGCGCAACGCCGATATCGACGTCAAAGAGGGCATGATGGACCACGACATCGACTATCGTGAGATCATGGCCGACCTGCTCAAACGCCGCCGCAAGCTGGCCGCTGTCCGCCTGCAGGTCACGCCCTCCGCCCCCACCGAGGTCACCCGTCTGCTCTGCGCCAAGCTGGAACTCAGCCACAAGCGCGTCTTCGAGCAGAAGAGTCCGCTCGACCTGAGCTTCTTCTATAAGCTGACCGGCAAGATGGAAGGGGATAACCACCCCGAGCTGTTCTACCCGGCGGCACGGCCCATGCTTCCGCCGCAGGATTACGACCTCGCCGAGGAAGTGCAGAAGCACGACGTCCTCCTCAGCTACCCGTACCAGTCCATCCGGCCCTTCATCGCGATGCTGAAAAAAGCCGCCAACGACCCGGATGTCATCTCCATCAAGATGACCCTCTACCGTATGGCCCGGGAATCCCAGATCGTTCAAGCCCTTATCGAAGCCGCCGAGAACGGCAAGGAAGTCGTGGCACTGGTCGAGCTGCGCGCCCGTTTTGACGAGCAGAACAACATCGACTGGTCGAAGCAGCTGGAAGAAGCCGGATGCACGGTCATCTACGGTTTCGAGGATTACAAAGTCCACTCCAAACTGACTCTCATCACCAAAAAACACGCCGACGGATACTCCTACATCACCCAGATCGGCACCGGAAACTACAACGAAAAGACCAGCGAGCTGTATACCGACTACTCCTTCGTCACCGCAGACCCGGAGATCGGCGAGGAAGCGTCCAACGTCTTCCAGAACCTCGCTGTCCAGAAGCTGACCGAGGCCAGCGAGACGATGCTGGTCGCACCGCTCCGGTTCAAGAGCGTCCTGCTGGATGAGATGGATAAGGTCATCACGGCCGCCCATCTGGGCCGCCCGGCGTCCATGATTTTGAAGAACAACTCCATCAGCGATCGCGACATCATCCTGAAACTGCAAGAAGCCAGCTGTGCCGGTGTCCGCATCGACATGATCGTTCGCGGCATCTGCTGTGTCTGCGCCGAGGTGCCGGGCAAGACCGAGAACCTGCACATCCGCAGTCTCGTCGGCCGTTACCTCGAGCATGGCCGCATTTACAGCTTCTACGACGGCCAGACCACGCGCATCTACATCGCGTCCGGTGACTTCCTGACCCGGAACACCGAGTGCCGTGTCGAGGTCGGCGTCCGCATCAATGACCCTGTCCTCGTCAAAAAACTGACTGATATTTTACAGCTTCAGCTCCACGACAACGTCAACGCTCGTGAGATGAAGGCGGACGGCAGCTATCAGAAGGTGAAGCCTGCCGCCGGAGAGCCCATCGTCAACAGCCAGATGGGCATGTATGACCTGCTCAAGGACGATTGGACGAATTCCCGTCCGGCAAAACCGGCCAAGACTGCAAAACCTCAGCCGAAAGCCGCTCCTGCACCTGCCGTAGAGCCGAAACAGCCAGCCAAACCTGCAACTCCGGTCAAGCCGGTTGAAATCACCCCTGAACCCGTAACCCCTGCCGCACCGGCACCCAAAGCAGAGCCTGCGAAGCCCGTCACCACACAGCCGACGGCAGAACCTACAAAGGCAAGCTCAACTCCTGCGTCGGTATCGGAAACTCCGGTTTCCCAGACGATCTCTGCGCCTGCAACAGAATCCCCGAATCCCCAGACAGCCCCTGTCTCAAATCATCCGCAGACCGCCGCAAAGCCTCAGCCGGTCAAACAGTCCACCACCCAGCCTGTCCGCCCGGCATCTGCACCGCAAAAGCCCACCCATAAAAGCTGGCTCTCCCGTCTCATTGACCGCTTCAACCACTAAACCATAACCCACCCACAGCCGCCCACTTCCTTGAAGCCGGGCGGCTGTTGTTCTGTCTGCGTCACTCTCTGCATATACTCCTTGAAAAAACGGAGGAACTTCATCTATGCAGGCAGTCCGGCAGAACAAGACCCATTCAAAGCTCTTTTTCAAAATCACCGCTCTCGTGCTGGCAGTCATCGCCGCAATCTCCCTCGGGATTTCCGCCCGGGCAGGGAAGTCGGCACCTGCTGGTGCATCCCTGAAAGCTCTCTCTCCGGTGCAGGAAACGCACTTCCCACTGGGGAGCCGGGCGTGGAGGGTGTCCGACGCCTACGGCTGGCGTGACGACCCCTTCACCGGCGAAGAAACCTTTCACCGTGGCGTTGACCTTGCCTGCGCCGAGGGTACGCCCGTCCTTGCGGCGATGGGCGGCGTGGTCGTCTCGGCACGGAACAGCACCAGCTATGGCAACGTTGTTCGTCTCTGCCACAGCGACGGACATGAGACCGTCTATGCCCACATGCAGTACCTCTATGTCCGGGCTGGGGAGGTCGTGCAGGCCGGTCAGCCGCTGGGAACCGCCGGACAGACCGGACGGGCGACCGGTGCGCACCTCCATCTCGAGTTTTACCAGAACGGCGTTGCCTACGACCCGGAAAAGCTTCTGAAATGAGCGCGCTTATGAAACCATTTCGTCAGAATCTCCGCCTTGGCTGCCTGAACTTCCGTGACCCGTTCCTGCTCTGCGGCGTGCTGTATCTGCTGCTCTGGTTCGATGCCAGCGGCTTTCTGCGCATTGGGCTGTGGGCGGCGATTTTTCATGAGATGGGGCATATTCTGGTCTATTGGTTCATCCTGCGCCGCAGGCCGCACATCGACGTCACCATGACCGGCTTTTGTCTGCGCGTGAACCGGGAAGAGCTTTCCCGGCTTGAAACGCTTTGTCTTGCCGCCGCCGGGCCGGGCGCGAATCTCCTGCTGGCGGCGGTCTGGGCCTTCCGGATGAACCAGCAGGCGACCATCCGGGGCAGTGCCTTTCTTGCGGCAAATCTCCTGACGGCGGCGTTCAATCTGCTGCCGATTCCGCCGCTGGACGGCTGGGAGATGTGGAAATCCTTGCAATTCCCCCGGAAATAGGGTACAATAAAAAGACTTGAAAATGAAAACCGTTTGTCAAAAGACAATGGAGGAACTTAATGTTTGATCCCAAGCTGAAAGAAGCACTGGGCCGGGTGCAGAAGCCGGGCCGTTACACCGGCGGCGAACCGGGCAGTGTCTATAAAGAAAAAGAGAAGGTCGACGTCCGCTTTGCGTTCTGCTTCCCGGATACCTACGAGGTCGGCATGTCCTTTCTGGGCGAGAAGATCTTGTACGAGCTGCTGAACTCCCACGAGAACTGGTGGTGCGAGCGCGCGTTCATGCCGTGGCTGGATATGAAGGCCGAGATGGAGCGTCTGCATCTGCCCCTCTACACGATGGAGAGCAAAGACCCCCTGACCGATTTCGACGCCGTGGGCTTTACCCTGCAGTACGAGATGTCCTACACCAACATCCTCGCCATGCTTGACTTGGCCGGCATCCCGTTCTATTCCAAAGATCGTGACGAGTCGTGGCCGCTCATCGTCGCAGGCGGCCCCTGTGCCTGCAACTCGGAGCCCATCGCTGATTTCTTTGATGTCATCCAGCTGGGTGAGGGCGAGAATCAGCTTCCCGGCATCTGCGCCGAGATTGAAAAGGCAAAGAAAGAGGGCGGTGTCTCCAAAAAGGAGCTGCTGCTCCGCATTGCGAAGATTCCGGGCATCTATATTCCGGCGTTTTACGATGTCGCATACTATGAGGATGGCCGGGTCAAGTCCATCACCCCCAATGAGCCGGGTATCCCGGCGGTCATCACCAAGGCCATCATCAAGAACCTGAACGACTTTGCGCCGCCGACCAACTTCGTCGTTCCGATGGTCGGTGCGATCCAGGACCGTGCAAGCATCGAAGTCCTGCGCGGCTGCGTGCGTGGCTGCCGCTTCTGTCAGGCCGGTTTCCTCTACCGTCCCATGCGCCAGCGTGATGCCAGCCTGCTGAACAAGGCGGCAAAAGACCTCTGCGCCAACACCGGCTACGAGGAGCTGAGCCTGTCCAGCCTGTCCACCTCCGACCACAGCCAGCTGGAAGAGCTGCTGGACGACCTGAACGAGTGGGCTCCCGAGGAGCATGTCAGCCTGTCGCTGCCCTCGCTCCGAATGGACAACTTCTCCCAGAGCCTCATCGAGAAGACCAACAAGGTCCGCAAGAGCGGCCTGACCTTTGCGGCCGAGGCAGGCACCCAGCGTCTGCGTGACGTCATCAACAAGAACGTCACATGGGATGAGATCGAAAAGACCTGCTCGCTGGCGTTCTCCAACGGCTATTCCTCGGTCAAGCTCTACTTCATGATGGGTCTGCCCACCGAGACGATGGAGGACATCGAGGGTATTGCCGAGACCGCACAGAAGGTCGTCGACCTGTATTACAAGACCAACCACCCGAAGGGCAGGGGCGTGCAGGTCACGGTCAGCTGCTCCTGCTTCGTGCCGAAGCCGCACACGCCGTTCCAGTTCGTGCCGATGGACACCGAGGACACCCTGCGCGAAAAGCAGAAGCATCTGGTCGAGTGCGCACGCGAGCGCAGCCGGAAGATCAAGGTCAACTACCACGACAGTAAGACCAGCTTCCTCGAGGGCGTCTTTGCCAAGGGCGACCGCCGTCTGGCTCCGGTCCTCGTCGAGGCATACAAGCGCGGCTGCTTCTTCGACGGCTGGGATGAGTGTTTCAAGTACGATACCTGGATGCAGACCTTTGAGGACATGGGCATCGACCCGAAATTCTACTGCCAGCGCGCCATCGGTCTGGACGAGGTCACCCCGTGGGCGCACATGGATTACGGTGTCACCCACGAGTACCTCGTGCGCGAGTATAACAAGGCTCTCGCCGCCCAGACCACCCAGCCCTGCAACCGTGCCTGCCACGGCTGCGGCGCAAACCATCTGTTAGGAGGACCCTGCTTTGATTACAGTCAGAATCTCGTTTAAGAAAAAGAACGAAGCCTCCTACATCTCGCTGCTGGACATGCAGCGTGTCATGCAGCGCGTGCTGAAGCGGAGCGGACTCCCGGTCTGGCATACGCTGGGCTTCAACCCTCACATCTATATGACCTTTGCCTGTCCGCTGTCTCTGGGGCAGGAGAGCGAGTGTGAGTGCGTCGACGTCAAGACCGAGGCTGAGAATCCCGATTTTGCCCACTGGCAGACGGCTCTGAACGCCATCATGCCGGCCGGTATTGAAATTACTTCGGTGGAGCCGGTGCAGATGAAAGCCGACCTCATCGCCTTTGCCTGCTACGAGGTCAGCTACCCAGCCTCCGCCGCCGAAGCTCTGGTACAGTACAACACCATCGAGAGCGCGCCGGTCGAGAAGAAGGGCAAAAAGGGCATCAAGATCATCGAACTGAAAAACTATATCCCGTCGCTGGAACTCAAAACCGAAGGGGAGAGCGTGCGCTTTTCGCTCTGCCTGCCCTCCGCGCAGGAACTGACCCTGAACCCGTCTCTGCTGACCGGTTTCCTCGAGGAAAAGTTCGGCATCCCGGCCGCGAACGCCAATATCCTGCGCACCCAGTTTCTCACGGCGGACAAGCAGGTGTTCCATTAAGAAAAAATCGTACTTATTTTTCCAAAAACACTTGCATTTGCACGGCGTTTGTGCTATTCTATTAGGGCGTTAGTGTCCGCTGAAGCCACAGCGGGGTTAATGACAAGCAATCATTAAACGGGCGGTCCTCTGACGGCAAAGTGCCGTGCATGAACGTCTAAAAACAAATGGAGGATTCAAAAATGGACGCACTGAAGATTATTTCTGAAGGCAGCATCAAGGCTGAAAAGCCCCAGTTCAACGTCGGCGATACCGTCCGCGTTGATGTTCGTATCAAGGAAGGCGACCGTGAGCGCATCCAGGCCTTTGAGGGCACTGTGATCGCAAAGAAGCACGGCGGCGTTGCTGAGACCTTCACCGTTCGCCGCGTGGCTTACGGTGTCGGCATCGAGCGTGTCTTCCCCATCAACAGCCCCTTCGTTGAGAAGGTCACCGTTGTCCGCAAGGGCAAGGTTCGCCGCGCAAAGCTGTTCTACCTGCGTGGCCGTACGGGCAAGGCTGCCAAGGTCAAGAGCGATATTTGATCATCCCCGTTTCAACCGGGAGAAAGGAACAACTATGTTGTTCCTTTTTTCTTTTTCGGCGGTCAGCGGTGCAAAACTGCGCGCCTGCCGCCGGAGATTCCCGGTCAAAATGGGAGTACAGGATTGAGAGGTGTGGAATATGGAACCGCAAACGCAGCCGGAAAAACAGCCCACTGCCCTCAAGGGGCAGAACCTTCTTGAATGGTACGAGGCTCTTATCTCCGCCGCCGTCGTGCTGGTGCTTCTGTTTTCCTTTTTCTTCCGCATCATTCAGGTCGACGGCGAGTCGATGGTACCGACGCTGGACAACGGCGATAAACTCATCGTCTGGGGTGCAGGCTACGAGCCGGAGCGCGGCGATGTCGTCATTGTCGACAGTTACACCAGCTACGGCAAGCCGCTCGTCAAGCGCGTCATCGCCAAGGGCGGCGATACCATCAACATCGACTATTCGACCGGCACCGTCGAGGTGAACGGGGAAGTGCTGGAAGAAGACTACATCGCCGCGCCGACTTATCTCGGCTACGATGTGGAGTTCCCGTATACCGTGCCGGAGGGTACGGTCTTCGTCATGGGCGATAACCGCAACGCCTCGCTGGACAGCCGTTCCACCTATGTCGGCTGCATTGATGAACAAGACATCTTGGGCAAAGTGCTGTTCTGCTTTTTGCCCTTTTCGGATTTTGGAGTGGTAAAATGAACAATCAGGATACCCGGTTCGCGAACCAGTATACGATTCAGTGGTTCCCGGGCCACATGACAAAAACGCTCCGGATGATGGAGCAGGAGATCCAGCATGTAGACGCAAGTCTGGTCCTGCTGGATGCGCGGATTCCGCTGTCCAGCCTGAACCCGGAGATCGAGCGGATCACCGCGCGCAAACCCAAGCTCTACGCCCTGAATAAGGCTGACCTCGCGGACCCGGCTGTCACCGAAGAGTGGATCCGCTACTTCCGTGCGGCGGACGCTGGCTGTGTCGCCATCAGCGCGAAGCAGAAGGGCGGCGCAAATGCCGTCAAGACTGCCATCGAAAAAGAACTGGCCGGTCTGCTGGAACGCCGCCAGACGCGCGGCATGGGCGGTGCAAAGACGCAGGTGATGCTCTGCGGCATCCCGAACGTCGGCAAGTCCACCTTTATCAACACCTTCGCCGGTTCTGCCCGTGCCAAGGCTGCTGACCGCCCGGGCGTCACCAAGGGAAAACAGTGGGTCAGTACCGAAAAGTTCGACCTGCTGGATATGCCCGGCGTCCTCTGGAAAAAGTTCGATTCCAAGACCACCGCTTCCAATCTGGCCTTCATCGGCTCCATCAAGGACGACATTCTGGACGTCGAGGAGCTGGCGATGAACCTGCTGGATGAGGTGCGCCGCAACTATCCCGACCTCGTTGCCCAGCGGTACAAGCTGGACGCCGAGACGCTGGCCTTGCCGCCCTATGAGCTGATGGAAGCCATCGGCCGGAAGCGCGGCCTGCTGGTGCGCGGCGGCGAGGTCAATACCGAACGCTGCGCCGTCATGCTGGTCGATGAGTTCCGCGCCTGCAAATGGGGCCGCATCTCTCTCGAGCGTCCGCCGCAGCGTGACGACCTCGCGGACTTTGCCGAGGAGGACGACGAATGAAACGCCGGACGGATGAAGAGATCTCCGCGCCGCTGTACGAGTATGATGCGGCGGTCCGGGCGGAAAATGGCTGCTTTGCCGGTGTGGACGAAGCAGGCCGAGGCCCTCTCTGTGGGCCGGTCTGCGTCGCCGCCTGCATCCTCGACCCGGAGAACCCGGTCTACGGCATCAACGATTCAAAGAAGCTGACCGAGAAAAAACGGGAAGCCCTCTTCGATGAGATCTGCGAAAAGGCACTGGCCTATAAGATCGTTTTTGTCGGCCCGGACATCATCGACCGTGACAACATCCTCAACGCCACCATGGGCGGCATGAGACAGGCGGTCGAGGGGCTGGACATCGTGCCGAACCTCGTCCTCGTGGATGGCAACCGTGTTCCGGCTGGTCTGACCATGCCGGCAAATTCCGTCGTCAAGGGCGACGCCACCAGTGCCAGCATCGGCGCGGCGTCCATTCTGGCGAAGGTCAGCCGTGACCGCTATATGCTCGAGCTGGACAAGCAGTTTCCGCAGTATCAGCTCGCCAAGCACAAGGGCTACCCGACCAAGCTCCACTACGAGCTTATTGCTCAGTACGGCATCCAGCCCTTCTACCGCCGCAGCTTTCTGAAAAAGCAGGGCTACTGGCCCGAGGGCAAGTGATGGACAGCGCGGAGCTGGGCCGCAGGGGAGAGGCCGTCGCTGCACGGTACTACCTCAAACAGGGATGTACCCTCGTCGCCCACAACTTCCGCACCCGGATGGGCGAGATCGACCTCATCGTAAAGGAACCGGACGGCACATTGGTGCTGTGCGAGGTCAAGACCCGGAGCGAAGACCCACTGGCAAGCCCGGCCTGCGCCGTGACGCCTGCCAAGCAGAAAAAGCTGATCCGAGCCGCAAAAGCCTATTTGCAGCAGACAAATCAGAGCGATGAACCCATAAGATTTGACGTTGCGGAGATAACACCTCTTGACAGCGGACGCTGGATGGTACATATTATAAAGGGTGCTTTCGACACGAATGGTTGATGCACTCAGGTGGGAAACGGCAGAAAATGGCCTTTGCCGCTGCCGTAACACAGGAACCAGTGAGGGTTCCTCTGGCGAAAAGGAGCAACGACAATGCAGTTTTTCAGTACACGAGATCGCAGCCGCATCGTGACCTCTTCGGAGGCCATCGCACAGGGTCTGTCCGATGAGGGCGGCCTGTTTGTACCCGAAAGCTTTCCGCAGGTGGATGTCAAAGCCATCTGCGAGATGGATTACCCGGCAATGGCAGCAGCCATCATCAAGGAGTACCTGACCGATTATTCGGTCGACTTCCTCAAAGAGGCCACTGCCAAGACCTACGGCGCAGCCTTTGGCGGCAAGGCCGGTTATCTGGCACCGGTGTCGGAGGGCGTCTCCGCGCTGGAACTCTGGCACGGCCCGACCTGCGCCTTCAAGGATTACGCTCTTCAGTTGATGCCGAAACTTCTCGTTGAGGCAAAGAAAAATCTGAACCGCACCGAGAAGACCCTCATCCTCGTCGCCACCAGCGGCGATACCGGCAAAGCCGCTCTGGATGGCTACCACGATGTGCCGGGCATCGAGATCGCGGTCTTTTATCCGACCGGCGGCACCAGCGAGATCCAGCGTCTCCAGATGGCAACGCAGGAAGGTGAGAACGTGGCCGTCTACGCTGTCCGTGGCAACTTTGACGATGCCCAGACCGGCGTCAAGCGCGTCTTTGGAGACAAGGTCATCGCCGCACAGCTGGCCGAGCGGAACATCCGCCTTTCCAGCGCGAACTCCATCAACTGGGGCCGTCTGGTTCCGCAGATCGTCTATTACTTCGCCGCTTACGCCCAGCTGCTCGAGGCTGGTAAAATCGCATTTGGCGACAAGGTCGATTTCTGCGTTCCGACCGGCAACTTCGGCGATATCCTCGCCGGTTACTATGCAAAACAGATGGGCTTGCCCGTCGGCAAGCTGGTCTGTGCTTCCAACGAGAACAACGTCCTGACCGACTTCCTGACGACCGGCACCTACACCGCAAAACGGGAATTCTTCAAGACCACCTCGCCCAGCATGGACATTCTGGTGTCGTCCAACCTCGAGCGTCTGCTCTACCACGTCACCGGCAGCGATGCTGAGGTCGCTTCCCTGATGAAGAGCCTCAGCGAGACGGGCAGCTATACCGTCCGCCCCGAGACGCTGGCAAAAATTCAGGAGAGCTTCAGCTGCGGCTGGAGCAGCGAGGAGCAGGTAGCAGGGGAGATCAAGGCCCGCTACGAGTGGGACAACTACCTCTGCGATACCCACACCGCTGTTGCGTTCCACGTTGCCGCGCAGAAAAAGCGCGACGGCGTGCCGATGGTCGTCCTGTCCACCGCGTCGCCCTTCAAGTTCCCTCGCAGCGTGCTGGAGGCTCTGGGCCATACCGCACCGGAGAACGACTTCGAGGCTATGCAGCAGCTCGAGCAGGCCACCGGCCACACGGCCCCGGTCAGCCTGTCCTCCCTGCGCCAGAAGGCCGAGCGGTTCGACGCTGTCATCGACCCGGCCCAGATCGCCGAAGTTGCGCTGGGCTATCAGTCCTGAACCCCCTGACCCAAATTAGAACAGGAGAAAACAAACATGGCACTTTTTGTGCTTGGCGATACGCATCTCTCGCTGGGCGGCTCCAAGCCGATGGATGTCTTCCCCGGGTGGAACAACTACGTCGAGCGGCTCGAGGCCAACTGGCGCAAGCTTATCAAGCCTGAGGACACCATCGTTCTGGCCGGCGATATCAGCTGGGCGATGCGTCTGACCGATACCCGAAAGGATTTCGCGTTTTTGCAGAACCTTCCCGGACAGAAGCTTATCATGAAGGGCAACCACGATTACTGGTGGAGCACCGCCAACAAGATGAACGCCTACCTGAAAGCGGAAGGCTTTGACACCCTGCACATCCTGCATAACAATTCCTATACCGTGGACGGCTATGCCATCTGCGGCACTCGTGGCTGGCTCTTCGATGTCGGGGAGCCGCACGACGAAAAGGTGATGAACCGGGAGATCGGCCGGCTCAAGATGAGCCTTGATGCCGCCGAGCCCGGCTGCGAAAAGCTGGTGTTTTTGCATTATCCGCCGGTCTACACCGGCACCAGCGCGCCCGAGATTGTCGCCACCCTCAATCAGTACGGCATCAAACGCTGTTTCTACGGCCATCTGCACGGCAACGCTATCCGGTATGCGGTGCAGGGCGATGTGGACGGCATCCATTATAAGCTTGTCAGCGCGGACGGACTGCGTTTCTGCCCCTACCGTATTGTATAAAATGCAGGAAAAGCTGGCAAAAATAACAAAAAGTCAAAATTTGGGCTGGCAATTGTATCAAGAGCGTGCTATAATAGGTTTTGACGCGATTGTTGCACCCAATTGAGCGCGCGCGTCCCCGCATTTCGCAAACCCCACAGGACGCGGTGCGCGGTTGCATCCGGGCAGAAATGTTCGGCGCAATAGAATTTTTGAGTGGAGGATAACCAAAATGAATTTCATTAAGTGCGAAAAGCTCGAGAAGAGCATGGCCGAGATCCAGTTCTCCATCGACGCTGAGGCTTTCAAGGCCGCAGTTGCCGATGTCTTCAAGAAGGAAGGCAAGAAGTACACTGTGCCCGGCTTCCGCAAGGGCAAGGCTCCTCGTTCTCTGATCGAGAAGATGTACGGCGCAGACGTCTTTACCTATGACGCCATCAACGAGCTGTTCCCGGCTGCTTTCGAGGCTGCTGTCGAGGAAGCTGGCGTTGAGCCGGTCGGCCGTCCTGAGGTCACCGTCGACGCTGCAAGCGAGACCGAGGGTGTCACCCTGACCGTTAAGGTCGCTGTCAAGCCCGAAGTCAAGGTCGGCAACTACAACGGCCTGTCCGTTGAGAAGACCGTCCACACCGTTGATGACGCAACGGTCGACGCTGAGCTGAAGCGCGTTCAGGAGCGCAACGCCCGTGAGCTGACCCGTGAGGGTGCTGCTGAGAACGGCGATATCGTTGATATCGACTTCGAGGGCTTTGTTGATGGTGTCGCATTCGAGGGCGGCAAGGCTGAGCATTACAGCCTGACTCTGGGCAGCGGCTCCTTCATCCCCGGCTTCGAGGATCAGATCGTCGGCCATGCTGCTGGCGAGGAGTTCGACGTCAACGTTACCTTCCCCGAGCAGTATCAGGCTGCTGAGCTGGCTGGCAAGCCTGCTGTCTTCAAGATCAAGCTGCACGAAGTCAAGTACAAGGAGCTGCCTGCTCTGGACGACGAGCTGGCTAAGGACTGCTCTGAGTACGACACTCTGGAGGCTTTCAAGGAGTCCATCCGTAAGTCCAATCAGGAGCAGCTCGACAAGCAGGACGATCTGGCTGTTGAGAACGCTCTGGTCGATCAGGTCATCGACAGCATGGAAGCTGAGATCCCTCAGGCTATGTACGAGACCCGTATGGACGAGATGGTCAACGACTTCGCATTCCGCGTGGAGCAGCAGGGTCTGCGTCTCGAGGACTACCTGAAGTACATGGGCCAGACCATGGAGCAGTTCCGTGCTTCCTTCATGCCGCAGGCTGAGAAGCAGGTCAAGATCCGTCTGGCTCTGGAGGCTGTTGCTGCTGCTGAGAACATCGAGGCATCTGAGGAAGATGTCAACGCTGAGATCAAGCGCATCGCTGACCAGTACAAGATGGAAGAGGACAAGGTCCGTGAGCTGGTCAACGTTGAGGATCTGAAGAAGGATCTGGCGATCAACAAGGCCATCGACTTCATCAAGAGCCACGCAAACGTCACCGAGAAGGCTGCTGAGGCCGCAAAGACCGAGGACGCTGAGTAATTTGCTCCGCCATAGCGGTCAGAATTTATAAGGCAAGCGTTCTGACACTGGCCTTGTAACAAAGGTTGTTTAAATTGACCGATACGGCTCTGTCTTCTTTTGCCGTGTCGGTCAATTTTGCAATACAAATAAAATCCTATTTTTCAGGAGGCGAACCCTATGAGTTTTGTTCCTTACGTTGTCGAGCAGTCGGCGCACGGGGAGCGTTCCTACGATATCTTTTCCCGTCTGCTGAACGACCGTATCATTGTTTTGAGCGAGGATGTCAACGATACCTCCGCCAGCTTGGTTGTTGCACAGCTGCTGTATCTGGAAGGGCAGGACCCGGATAAGGATATCAGCCTGTATATCAACAGCCCCGGCGGTTCCATCAGCGCAGGCATGGCCATCCACGATACCATGAACTATATCAAGTGCGATGTCTCTACCATCTGCATGGGTATGGCGGCTTCGATGGGCGCGTTCCTGCTGGCAAGCGGCACCAAGGGCAAGCGTTTCGCTCTGCCCAACTCCGAGATCATGATCCACCAGCCCCTCATCGGCGGCGGCCAGAACGGCGGCCTGTCCGGTCAGGCAACGGATATCAAGATCCACGCCGAGCATCTCGTCCGCACCCGTGAAAAGATGAACCGGATGCTCAGCGAGTACACCGGTCAGCCGCTGGAAAAGATCCAGATCGACACCGAGCGCGACAACTTCATGTCCGCGCTGGAAGCCAAGGAATACGGCCTGATCGACGAGGTTATCGCACACCGCTGAGACTGACCGCAATCATAACCCAGGATAAGGAAAAAAGGCTATGGCAAACAACAATTCCGGCAGAGATAAAAACGAAAAAGATCTGGTTTGCAGTTTCTGCGGCAAGCATCAGGACGAAGTCGAGCGGATGATCATCGGCCCGGGCGTCAACATCTGCAGCGAGTGCATCGGCCTGTGCTATGACCTGCTCTCGGACAAGCCGGAGCGTGGTTCCGGCCGCCAGAACAACAACAGCCGCGGCAGCGCGGCACGCGCCCGGGTCCAGACGGCGGATAACTTCTCCGTCAACATCAAGACCCCGGCAGAGATCAAAGAGGGCCTCGACCAGTACGTCATCGGACAGGACGAGGCAAAGCGCGTTCTGGCTGTCTCGGTCTACAACCACTACAAGCGCATCATGAGCGGCGGCAAGGGCGCGGACGTCGAGCTTCAGAAGTCAAACGTCCTGCTCCTCGGCCCGTCCGGTGTCGGCAAGACCCTGCTGGCCCAGACGCTGGCAAAGATGCTGGGTGTTCCGTTCGCCATCGCGGACGCAACCACCCTGACCGAGGCCGGCTATGTCGGCGAGGATGTCGAGAACATCCTGCTCAAGCTCATTCAGGCGGCGGATTTTGATGTGCAGAAAGCACAGATCGGCATCATCTACATTGATGAGATCGACAAGATCACTCGTAAGAGCGAGAACCCGTCCATTACCCGTGATGTCGGCGGCGAGGGCGTCCAGCAGGCTCTGCTGAAGATCCTCGAAGGTACGGTCAGCAATGTTCCGCCGCAGGGAGGCCGCAAGCATCCCCAGCAGGAGTTCATTCAGATCGACACCACCAACATCCTGTTCATCTGCGGCGGCGCGTTCGACGGTCTGGACAAATACATCCAGCGTCGCACCGACAAGTCCGCTCTGGGCTTCGGCAGCAGCCTGCGCGACACTTCCAGCGACGCGCAGAAGGCTCTGCTCCGCAAGGTCGAGCCGCACGACCTCGTCAAGTTTGGCCTCATCCCGGAGCTGATCGGCCGTCTGCCGGTCATCACCGTTTTGGATGACCTCGACGAGGATGCACTGGTCCGCGTTCTGAAGGAGCCTCGCAACAGCCTTGTCAAGCAGTACAAGGAGCTGCTGGCGATGGACAATGTTGAGCTGAACATCACCGACGAAGCCCTCCACGCCATCGCACGCAAGACCATCGAGCGCAAGACCGGCGCGCGCGGCCTGCGCAGCGTGATGGAGAGCATCCTGATGCCCATCATGTACGACGTTCCCAACGACCCCACCATCATCCGCGTCACCATCGACGAGGACACCGTGGAAACCGGCGAAGCGCACATGGAGTACGGTGCTGTCCGCAAACGGTATAAGAATCAGGCCTCTCTGAGCTGATAATCAGCCGGGGAGAGGGAAGCTCTGCAAAAAGTTTCGGCTTTTGCAGGGCTTTTTTCTTTTATAATCTTGTTTCTGAACCGATTCTGAGCTATAATATTAAAGTCTGGAAGACTGCGCAAAACAGGATGGAGAAATATCTCTCTGGCAAGAGTCTATCCAAGCGGCGCAGCAGCCAGTACAGTGGGTAACAGGAAGTAAGATAAAGGAGTGTGTTTTTCTATGGCAAATTATTTTGAGATGGATCGCGATGCGCTCACCGCTGAAAAGGCAAAGCTGGAAGAAGAATATAAGAAGTTTCAGGCAATGGGTCTGAAGCTGAATATGGCGCGCGGCAAGCCCGGCCCTCACCAGATGGACCTCGCAATGGGTCTGCTGCAGATGACCGACTACACCACCGACGCCGGCACCGATGCCCGTAACTACGGCGACCTCGAGGGCCTGAAAGAGGCACGCGAGCTGTTCGCAGACGTGATGGGCGTCAAGTGGAACGAAGTTTTCGTCGGCGGCAACTCCAGCCTGCAGATCATGTACAATCTGGTCGCCATGGGCTATATGTTCGGTTTCCCCGAGTCTCCCTGCCCCTGGTCGCAGGTCGAGAAGCGGAAGTTCCTCTGTCCGGTTCCCGGCTATGACCGCCACTTCGCCATCACCGAGGAGATGGGCTTTGAACTCATCAGCGTTCCGATGACGCCCAACGGCCCCGATATGGATATGGTCGAAAAGCTGGTCGCCGAGGATGACACCATCAAGGGCATCTGGTGCGTGCCTCAGTATTCCAACCCGGACGGCTATGTTTACAGCGATGAGACCATCGAGCGTTTTGCTTCGATGAAGACCGCTGCTCCCGATTTCAAGATCTTCTGGGATGAGGCATACATCGTCCATCACCTGACCGATGAGATCATCGAGACGCCCGTTCTGCTGAACGTCGCCAAGAAATACGGCAACGAAGACCGCGTCTTCATGTTCACCTCGACCAGCAAAATTACTTTCCCGGGTGCAGGCGTTTCGGCTCTGGCCTGCAGCGAGAACATGCTGAAGTATATCTGCAAGCGGTTCTCCGTCATGATCATCAGCTACGACAAGATGAACCAGCTGCGCCACGTCCGCTTCCTCAAGAACAAGGAAGGCGTTCTGGCTCACATGGCAAAGCATCGCCGCCGCCTGATCCCGTGCTTCGACGCGGTCAAGACGGCCTTTGCGGAGGAGCTGACGCCCTGCGGCGACATCGCCCACTGGACCAATCCCAAGGGCGGCTACTTCATCAGCCTGTACGTGATGCCCGGCTGCGCAAAGCGTGTCGCTTCGCTCTGTAAGGAGTGCGGCCTGACCCTGACCGGCGCAGGCTCCGCTTATCCGTACCATAAGGACCCGGACGATTCGCACCTGCGTATCGCTCCGACCTATCCGAGTCTGGACGAGGTCGAGACCGCGTCCGACCTGCTCTGTGTCTGTGTCCGTCTGGCAGCGGTCGAAAAGCTGCTGGCTGACAAGGCATAATCCTCTCCCCAAGCTGTAAAATCTCCCTGCACCGCCGACCGGACGGCGCAGAGGAGATTTATTATATTTGGAGGTTTCCCATTTTCTATGAAGACAAAAGGTAAAGCATGGCATCTGGTCGTTACCGTTCTTCTGATTGCGGCGTTTGTCTACACGGCATTCTTTGGCGTCGCGACCAAGTACGGCGATACGACCACCACCTACATCAAGGGCGCGCAGGATATCCGCTTCGGTGTGGATATCAAGGGCGGCGTCAACGTCACATTCGTTCCTTCGGACGGATATGACGCCACCGAGGAGCAGCTGGAAGCAGCACAGCTCGTCATCGAAAACCGTCTGGTCGCCCTGAACGTGACCGACTATGAGCTGTACGTCGATACCAATTCCGATGCGCTCATCCTCGAGTTCCCGTGGCAGTCCGGCGAGACGGATTTCGACCCGGAAGCAGCCATTCAGGAGATCGGTACTACCGCATACCTGACCTTCCGGGAGGGCAGCAGTGCCGACGGCGAGCTGATTTTGGATGGCTCGATGGTCGAAAGCGCAGCAGCGCAGTACGGCCCCGTCAGCGGCAGCAGCTCCGAATACTATGTCGCCCTCAAGTTCACCGATGAAGGTGCCAAGGCCTTTGGCGATGCCACCACCAAGCTCTATTCCAGCAACGGCAGCATCAGCATCTGGCTGGATGACGAGAACGTCAGCACCGCAACGGTCAACGCCGCCATCACCGACGGCTCGGCCATCATCACCAGCTCGGCAGCGAACCCCTTCACCCAGGAAGACGTCGTCAAGATGGCACGCCAGATCAACTCCGGCGCACTGCCGTTCGCTCTGACGGTGGACAGCTATTCGACCGTCAGCCCGAGTCTGGGCGAGAACAGCCTGAGCGCAATGGTTCTGGCTGGCCTGATCGCATTTGCCCTCATCGTTGTGCTGATGACCTTTCTGTACCGTCTGCCCGGCTTCCTCGCATGTATCGCGCTGGCCGGTCAGGTGGCCGCAACGCTGGCTTTTGTCTCGGGTTACTTCCCGGTATTTGAAAGCTTCACCCTGACCCTGCCCGGTATTGCCGGTATCATTCTGGCCATCGGCATGGGCGTCGACGCAAACGTTATCACGGCAGAGCGCATCAAAGAGGAGCTGCGCAGCGGCAAATCTCTGGACGGCGCACTCAAGAGCGGCTTTGCCCGTGGCCTGACCCCCATCATCGACGGCAACGTCACCATCGTCATCGTCGCTATCGTCCTGATGGGTGCATTTGGCCCGTCGGACGGCTTCTTCGCAAAGGCTCTGCACTTCGTCTTCTTTGCCTTTGGCCCGTCCACCGCAGGCACCATCTACGCCTTCGGCTACACGCTGCTCACCGGTGTTCTGCTCAACTTCGTGTTCGGCATCTTCGCAACCCGTGTCATGATCCGCGGCGCAGCAACCATCCCGGCCCTGCGCAACCCGGTCCTTTACGGCGCGGACGCTCCCGGCAAGGAGAAGAAGCGCATCGGCATCATCGACCTCATGTCTCTGCGCAAGCGTTACCTGAGCATTGAGATCTGCCTGCTGGTCATCGTCCTGTCCTGCTCCTTCCTGTTCGGCGTCAAGCTGGACACTGAGTTCACCGGCGGCGCGATGATCACCCTGAGCTACGAGGACAGCTTCGACCAGTCCGCTGTCCAGAAGACCGCATCCGCCGCGCTCGAAAGCAACGACCTGACTCTCCAGACCGGCGAGAACGTCGCAACAGGGGAGCAGACCCTCAAAATTTCGATGCCCGGCACCGAGACCGTCACCACCGAGCAGGTGGAGACCCTGATCGACTCCCTGAATGAGAACTATCCCGAGAACAACTTCGCACAGCTCTCTCTGAGCAACGTCAGCGCGGCAATGGGTACCAAGTTCCTCCAGAAGAGTCTGGTCGCTGTCCTGTTCGCTCTGGTCCTCATCCTGATCTACATCGCCATCCGCTTCAAGAACATCGGTGGTCTGACCGGCGGCCTGATGGCAATTCTGGCTCTGGTCTGTGACCTGATGATCGTCTACGGCACCTTCGTCGTTCTGCGCACGCCGCTGGATGGCAACTTCATCGCCGCAATGCTGACGATTCTGGGCTACTCCATCAACGATACCGTCGTTGTTTACGACCGTATCCGTGAAAACCGTGGTCTGATGGGCAAGAAGGTATCCTTCGAGGAAGTGGTGAACCAGTCGGTCAACCAGTCCGTCCGCCGCACCCTCATCACCACCGTCACCACCGTCATGGCTCTGGGCGTGATGTGCATCATCGCAAAGCTCTATGGTCTGGACAGCATCTTCACCTTCGCGTTCCCGTTGATGATGGGTATGCTCAGCGGCGTGTTCACCTCGCTGTTCGTGTCCACTTCGGCATGGATTGCTTGGAGCAACCGCAAGTCTAGCAAAAAGGCGGCCTGACCGCAAAAACAAAGATTCCGGTTCTGACCGAAATCAGGAGGAACAACTATGAAATGTCCCTATTGCGGGGATGAGGAGTCCAAGGTGATCGACTCTCGCCCCACCGAAGACGGCGAGCGCATCCGCCGCCGTCGGGAGTGCCTGCGCTGCCACATGCGCTTTACGACTTACGAGGTCGTGGAGACGGTGCCGCTCATCGTCATCAAAAAGGATGAATCCCGGGAGCCGTTCGACCGGCAGAAACTGCTCAACGCGATGCTCCGCGCCTGCGCGAAGCGTCCGGTCAGCTACGAAACACTGGAACACGCGGTCAGCAGCATCGAGCAGACGCTCATGAGTTCCTACGACCGTGAGGTCACCAGCGTGCGGATCGGCGAGCTGACGATGCAGGAACTGAAAAAAATCGACGAAGTGGCGTATGTCCGCTTTGCCTCCGTCTATCAGCGGTTTGCGGATATCGAAAGCTTCTTCAACGAGCTGAAAAAGCTGATGGACGATAAGGCAAAGTAATTACAGGATGCGCCGCGCCAGCCATTCCAGCGTCTCGACCTGAACTTGCGCGCGCCGCAGTTCGCCAAAGGCTTCCTCGGGTGCGTTCCATTCGAGATGTCCGTCGGCGGCACGGAGTGCGGCTTCGAGTTCGGTAAAGTCCTGCGTCCGGAGCAGGTGGTTCAGCCCCTCTCGCATCGTGTCGCAGAGTTCGGCACCCTCGGCGATGGCCTGCCGCGCGTCGGCAAAGTCGTTTTCCCGGATGGCATCCATCGCGTTGTCGAGGTCGTCGGAGATCTCTTCGGCAAACTTCTGCACCCGGTAGCTGCTGTAAAAGGCAATCGTCAAAAGGGCTGCTGTTATCACAAAACAGGCGTAAATTCGTCGCATTGTTTCACCTCACTGAGAACCGTCCTTGTGGCGGTTCTCTTTTTTTATCAAAAAATAGTCCTCGCTGTCGTTCCCGATGAGCAGTAAAATCTCCTCCGGCAGCAGGGTGTTCGCCTGTGCCGTCCTCTCTAACCACACCCGGTCTTTTCCGCACCAGCGCAGATTATCTTCCAAAATCTGTCCGTCCAGCACGAAGGGGATGGTCGCCTGCGTCCGCTCGACAGCCAGCTTCAAGTCGGAGAGGGTCGCGTTTTCTTTCTCCGGCCGGACTGCCACCGAAAGGGTGCCGTTCGTCTCGATGATGGCGTAGGAAACATCCCTCGGGTCAAAAATATTTTTTCCACGCAGGGCTTCCATCAGGTCAGCCGTCGTCAGCCGGAGCATCCGCAGGGCGTTCTGGTCGATCTCTCCGTCCAGAATCACAGTCTTGGGCCGCCCGGACATCAGGTTGAAAAATTTCTGACTCCGGAAACTCAGCATCGAGCCGAACAATTCCAGCGCAGCGATGAGAAAAAGCGGAATCAGGCTGGCCGTGATGGGAACTTCCTCCGACTCGATGGAGATGGACGCCAGATTCGAGATGAGGATGGTCGAGACCAGCTCTTCGGGCTGCAATTCGCCCAGCTGACGCTTGCCCATCAGCCGCATGGCGAACAGCACACAGAGATAAATTAAAATCGTGCGGAAAATCAGCAGCTTCAAAACGATGCCTCCTTGGGGTGGATTTGAATAGCCGGAAGGTTTCGGGTGCATACTGCCCTGTAAAGGGGGCGGTTGTGTGCAGCTTTCGAGAAAACTTTCCCAAAACCGCGAAACGCTCGATGCTATGTTTGGCAAATCAGCCGATTTTTATGCGAAGGATATCGAGCTTTATCATTGTGCCGGCACGATTTTTCTGTTCGATGGAATGGCAAGCTTAGATTCACTCTGGCAGCTTTTGCTGGATGCAGTCGACCGCAGAACGCCGACGCTCCTGCCCGGCGAAACGGCCATCAACAGCGGCGAGCAGATCTTCGAGTTGATTTTCAATCACTCTGATCTGCCTGCCGAGAGCGAGCCGGTCACGGATTTTGAAGACCTCGTCAAACGGCTGACCGCCGGGATGTGCGTCCTTCTGCTGGACGGCTGTGAAAAAGGCATTGCGTTTTCGGTGCAGGGGCTGAAATTTCGCTCGGTCGAGGAACCGTCCAGCGAAGGGAACCTCCGTGGTTCCCGGGAGGGCTTCGCTGACCTGCTCCGGGTCAACCTGAGCCTTCTCCGCCGTCTCATCCGCACCGAACAGCTGGTGATGGAGGTCGCGCAGGCCGATTGCGAGACCAAAACCGAGTATGCCATCTGCTACTGTAAGGGCAGGGTAAAGGAAGAGGTCGTTGACCGAGTGCGCAGGACGTTGCAGGCCGCAAAGCCGACTCTGCTTCTGGATTCAAGCTATTTTGTGCCGTGGCTTTTCCCGACGAAGCTTCGGCTTTTCGCGCCGGTGGGGTACACCGAGCGTCCGGCCGTGGCATCGGCAAAGCTCTGTGAGGGAAAAATCGTCCTTCTCGTCAACGGCAGTCCGTCGGCGATGATTTTGCCGACCCTCTTTTGCGAGAACTTCGACTGCCTCGACGATTACGCCACAACAGCCATTTTTTCATCGTTCCTGCGGCTTTTAAAATACACCTCGTTCTATTTGAGCATTTTTCTGCCCGGCAGTTTCGTCTGTCTGGCGGTCTACCTGCCCGAGCTGATACCGCCGCAGCTTCTTTTCAAAATCGAGGCGGCGGAGCAGGCGACACCCCTGCCGCTCTTCGCCGAGATGCTGATGGTGATTCTGATTCTGGAAGTCATCCGGGAGGCCGGGCTTCGGATGCCGCAGACGCTGGGCCACTCGGTCAGCCTTGTCGCGGCCCTCATCGTGGGTGATGCCGCCATCGCGACCGGCCTGATGAGTACGCCGGTCATCCTGACGGCCTCCGTCACCTCCATCGCGATTTTCGTCACGCCCTCCCTCTACGAACCGGCGACTCTGCTCCGGCTCATCGTGGTTCTGGCGGCAGGTCTGGCCGGGCCGGTGGGTCTGGTGGGGGCAGGGCTGTTCGTCCTTTTCACCCTCACCAGCGTTTCGGCGATGGGCGTGCCGTATCTGGCCGGGAACACCTTCCCGGAAAACGCCCTCTCCGACGATGGCGTGATTCGCCGCAATTATAAGACGCTCTCCCGGAATCCCTTCACGATTTGGCAGAAACGGGGTAACAAATAATGCGGAATACCGGAACATTTTCACCGAACGTGTTCGCCCTGAGTGTCACAGCGGCAGTTTTGGCGAACTGGATGCAGAGCCTTTCCGGGAGCGGCCTTTCAGCCCGGGCGTTTTTGCTGGGCGGTCTTCCGCTGGCCGTCGGGCTGATGATTTTGTCCGCCTTCCTCGCCAACAGCGGCATTTTTTCCGGAGATACGACTCTTTCCCGTTTTGCACAGGCCGGGCTTTTGCTCTGGTTCGCCGCCGAGCTGGTGTCCGCCGTCCGGGATGCGCAGACGATCTGCTGGGAGCAGTTTTCCTCGATGGCGGTCATCGGAGCCTTGCCGCTGTTAGTCTTGGCTGGCTGGTGCCTTTCACCGCAGGTCTTTTCCCGTGCCGCAAAAATCCTGTGGGTGCTGGTCGTCGTTGTCGGAGTCATCTGTATCGCCGGCCTTGCCGGGCAGTTCCGTTGGCAGAACCTTCTGGAAACCACGGCGGTTTTCTCCCGTGCAATAAACAAAATTAACATTCCTATTTACGCCGAATATTTCGCTTTGTCGCTGGTTGACTCAAAAGAAACTTCAACACAAACATCCTACCGGATGAGTTGGCTCCCGTTGGGGGCATTTTTATTAGAAGTCGGCTGTCGTCTCGGGATAGAATTGCTCTTCGGTTCGGCGCAGGATTACCCGGGCTATGAGCTTCTCCGCGCATGGACGCTGGGGATGTTCTCCCGGCTCGACTCACTCATTCTGCTGGTTTGGCTCACCATCGGCCTGTTCCGCATCTGCCTGTTAGTTCAAATCCTCCGGACGCTGGCCGAACGCTTCTTCGGTTCCACCGTCCTGAACAGGGAGGTGGAGTCATGACCCAAAATCATACCCTGAAATGGTTCTCCGTGGTTGTCGTCATCGTCTGGTGCGTGTTGTTTCTGCGTGCAGAAAATACCGAAAAGAGCATCGTCCGCGCGCTGTTTCTGGAACAGACGGACACCGGCTGGTCTGCTGGCCTGTTCTATCAGTTCCCGGAAGCTTCCGCCGACGCCTCCGAGACGGATGCACAGATACGCTTTGCCCTTGCGTCCGGTCAGACGCCGCAGGCCGCATTGACGCAGACCGAAGAAAAGCTCCCACGCAAAGCCAGTTACCGCCTCTGCGATTATCTGGTTCTGGGGCAGGAGAGCGATTTCAGTACCCTTCAAACCTGCGAGTCTCTTTTTCTCGAGCATCCGTATGGCCGGCTGGCTTCCCGAGTGTTCTGTGCGGATTTTTCCGGAACAGCCTTGGAAACGCAGAACGAAGAGGACGAGTACCTGCCTGAGTCGCTGCTTGATCTGCTCAAATCAGACAAAACTGCACCTCATCTTTACGAAAACCGGAACGGCGTCCTGCTCCCGGTTCTCGAGCTGAACGACGGCGAACTTTCCAACCGGGAAGAGCGTCTTCTCCTCACCGAAACCGGCCAAGTGACTCTGACCGCCGACCAGACCGAAGCCGCACTCTTTTTGTCGGGCGCAAAGCACACCTGCCAATTCCAATCCGAGACGAACCCGGTCGAGCTGACAAGCCTTGCGCAGTCGGTCGAACTGGAAGGGGAGGACTTTCATCTTGTCCTGACCTGCCGTGTTCCGCCGGATGGCCGCAGACCGACCGACGAAGAGATTGCCCGGTGGGAAACTCTTTGCACCGAGACGGTCCAGCTATGCTGGGAAAATGGCTCCGACCTGCTCCGCCTTTCTTCCGTGCAGGCATTGCGAGATGGAACTAACACATTGACAACAAAAAACGCCTGCCCGAACTTATGGACAGACGTTGTGATTTTTTAAAACTTAGTGAGCAGTCTCAAAGATAACGGTGATGGTCGTGCCTTCATCAATTTCACTTTCCAGCTTGATTTTTGCGTTGTGGATGCGCGCGATGTGCTTCACGATGGCGAGACCGAGGCCGGTTCCGCCGGTGGCCTTGCTCCGGCTCTTGTCGACTCGGTAGAAGCGTTCAAACACGCTGGACTGTGCTTCCTTCGGGATGCCGATGCCGTTGTCCTTGACCGTCAGGCTGCAGTGCCCGTCACGGGAACAGGCCGTGATGATCTGCACTTTTCCGCCGGGGCGGTTATACCGGATGGCGTTGTCGCAGAGGTTCTGGCACAGCTCATCCAGCAGGGCGCGGCTTCCCAGCACTGGCGCGCTCTCGCCCAGATAGGTGAGGGAAATATACGACCGCTTGGCGTTCACTTTCTGCCGCTCGACGCACTCTTTTGCCACATCCAGCAAATCGACCGTCTCCATGACCGGCTCGTTGCCGGTCTCGCTTACATTGTCGAGGTGCGACAGCTGCAAAATATCGTTGACGAGCTGGATCATCCGGGTCGCTTCCACATGAATTTTGTGTCCGAATCCCGGCACATCCTCGGGTTTCGCGATGCCGGTCTCAATCAGTTCCGCATAGCCGGAGATGCTCGTCAGCGGCGTCTTCAGCTCGTGGCTGACGTTTGCGGTGAACTCCTGACGCATTTTCTCGTTGTTCTCGCGCAATAGCCGGTCGGAATGGATGCTCTCGGCAAAGGGGATAAGCTCCTTGTAGGGAACATTGTCCTGAATGTGGTCGAGGTCGTCGGTCATTTTCAGAACCGGCTGAACAAGGCTCTTGGTAAGCAGGCCTGCCATCAGCGCGGCGGCAAGCATCATCAGCACACAGCTCAGGACGATGGCCGGAAGCGTTTCGTCGTAGATCGACCAGACCGTTTCGGAATCCTGCGCTACACGGAGGATATCGCCGTTGTCCAGCAGAAGCGCGTAATAATACGTCTCAAACCCCATCGTCTGGGAGTCGCGGCGGTCGCGGCCCACGCCGTTCTGCATGGCCTGTTGAATCTCCGGGCGGCTGAGGTGATTTTCCATCTGCTGCGAGGTGGCCGACTCGAATTCAACACTGCCGTCCGACGCGATCAGCGTGATGCGCAGGTCGCTCGTGACAAAGGCGGCCAAATCGCTGGGGTCGTCCAGCTGGCTGTACCCGGCGGCAATGAGGTTGGTTTCATTTTCCAGCGCGGTCCACGCCTGCGCCGTAAACGCTTTATGGAAAACAAAAATGCAGAGTGCGGCGGTGCAGACCAGACCGACAAATCCCATCAGAAAGAGACGGTAGCTGATTTTTTCTTCCATGCTGCGTGGTTTCATTCTTCGTTTTCCTCCTCGCTGTCCGCCAGCTTATAGCCGACCTTGCGCACGGTGCAGATATACCGGCCAGCGTCGCCCAGCTTTTTGCGCAGGGTGCGGATGTGCATATCGACCGTCCGGCTCTCCACCGAGATGTCGGTACCCCAGACCACCTGCAAGATCGTCTCACGGGTCACAACAAGATTGGTATGTTCCAGTAAAAGCTGGAGCAGGCTGTATTCCTTGTAAGTCAAATCGACGTTCGCGCCGTTGACGGTCACGCTGTGCCGGGCGTTGTCCAGCAGAATCTCGTGGAAGGCGTAGACATCCGGTCTTGCCTCCGGTGCCGAGCGGCGGAGCGCGGCACGGACACGGCTCAGAAATTCCATGATGCCGAAGGGCTTTGTGATGTAATCATCTGCGCCGCAGTCGAGGCCGCGCACAGTGTCCAGCTCGCTGGATTTTGCCGTCACCATGATGATGGGCAGACGCTTGAGGGAAGGGGTGTTGCGCAGCTTTTTCAGGATGGAAAAACCGTCCTCGCCCGGAAGCATCACATCAAGGATGACCAGTTCCGGCGCGGCGTTGTGCATCGCCTGCCAAAAAGGTTCCGAGGATTCAAAGCTGCTCACATCGTAGCCGCTGGATTGCAGCGCATACTGTTCCAGCTCCCGGATGGCGGCATCGTCTTCAACAATATAGATCATGCTTTATGTTCCTCCGCAGTTTCGTTGTCTTCAGGGAAGAGATAGCGTTCACGGTAGCGGTCAAGACGACGCTGGAACTGTTCGCTTTCCTTGGAGTCGTGGCCACTCTTGAGGTCGTTCAGGTAGGCGTGGGTGTCAAAGCTGTCCTGCGCCACCTCGATCTGTGCAACGGCGACGTTGCTGCAATGGTCGCAGACACGCTCGTAATTCGTCAGCAGGTCATCCAGAATAAAGCCATACTCGATGGAGCAGCTGCCGGCCTGCAGACGGGCGATGTGCCGCGCCTTGATGGCACGCACCAGCTCGTCAACGACCTGTTCCAGCGGCTCAACTTTGCTTGCCAGATGCAGATCGCCCTTGCGGAAGGCATCGGTGGTGCGGTTTAGAGTATCCTGCACAGCGTCCTCGAGAACCTGCAGCTCTTCGCGTGCATCCTTCGAGAAATCGACATTCTTGGTGTGCATCTCTTCGGCGGATTCCAGCAGATTCACAGAATGGTCGCTGATGCGCTCAAAATCGCTGATGGTGTGGAGCAGGGTGTTGACGCTTTGGCTGTCCGCATGGTTCAGCTCGCGGCCGGACAGTTTTACCAGATAGGTGCCGAGGGCATCTTCGTACTGGTCGACCTTGGTTTCTTCCTCGCGGACTTTCTGGGCGAGTTCATCGTTCCAAGTGTGGGTCAGGCTCATTGCCTGAATGACACCGACACGGGCAAGCTCTGCCATGTCTGCGGTTGCGGAGCGTGCGCGCTCGACCGCGACAGAAGGCGTATTGAGCAGACGCTCATCCAGCAGGGCAAAGCTCTCCTGCTTGGCATCGTCGGGGATTGTGGCGATCGCCAGCTTTTCGAGGACGTTTGCGAAGGGGAGCAGGACAGCCGTTGCGGTCAGGTTAAAGACCGAGTGGACGACTGCGATGCCCCATGCCGTAACCGTATCATTGACAAAGGTGAAGTGAAGGACAGCGTTCAGGCTGTAGAAGACCGCCAGAAAAAGGGTCACACCGATGATGTTGAAATAAAGGTGAACCATTGCGGCACGGCGTGCGTTCTTGTTTGCGCCGACCGAAGAGAGCAGGGCGGTTACACAGGTGCCGATGTTTTGGCCCATGATGATGGGAATCGCACTGCCGAAGGTGATGACACCGGTCGAGCTGAGTGCCTGCAGGATGCCGACGCTGGCACTGGAACTCTGGATGACGCCGGTGACGATGGCACCGACCAGAACACCAAGGATGGGGTTGGAGAAGCGGACAAAGAGGTTGGTGAACCATTCCTCATGCTGAAGCGGAGCGACCGCCGCGGACATGGTGCTCATGCCGGTCATCAGGATGGCAAAGCCGACCATGATGGTACCGATGCCCTGACGCTTTTCGTTTTTGCCCATGTAGAGGATGATGCCGATAAAGGCCAGCACCGGGCTGAACGAGGTGGGCTTGAGCATCTGGATCAGGAAACTGTCGCCCTGCAGGCCGGAAAGACCCAGGATCCAGCTGGTAACAGTCGTACCAACGTTGCTTCCCATGATAACGCCGATGGCCTGATGCAGCTCCATAATGCCGCTGTTGACAAAGCCGACGACCATGACCGTGGTCGCACTGGAACTCTGGATGACAGCGGTCACGCACAGACCCAGAAAGAAACCTTTGATGGGGTTGTCGGTCAGCTTGCTCAGGATTTTCTGCAGCTGTCCGCCAGCCTGTTTTTCAAGAGCCTTGCCCATAATGTCCATGCCGAACAAAAACAGGGCTAAGCCGCCAAAAAGAGAAAAGACATTGAAGATCGTCATATCGTTGTTCCTCACTTATGTTTGACGTGTTGTTCTCCTGTTTATGAGTATACGGCCCGAATGTAAAATGCGAAATCTGCTAAATGTAAAACTCATGTAAAGTAAAGAAAATGTAAAGCTGCCTGCCTTATACCTATTATAAGGGCTTTCGCCCCACTCGCAACCCCGATTTCCCAAGAAATCCGGAAAAGATTTCCGTAGGAATTGTTTTTCTTCTCCGGATTTATTATAATAATAAGAAACAGCCCTCTGCTTCGTCAACAGTCGGAGGGAAAACAATGCAGGAGGAAGAACGATGGGGAATTTTTCCGTTTCTCTCAGCAAGCTGATCGAGAAGGTCAG
Source organism: uncultured Faecalibacterium sp. (assembly GCA_934548045.1). GTDB lineage: Bacteria > Bacillota > Clostridia > Oscillospirales > Ruminococcaceae > Faecalibacterium. Next base: position 116,008 of record CAKTEM010000006.1, read on the forward strand.
CATGGAAGTGGTCTATATGCCTCAGGATCAGGACAAGATCCAGATCGAGATCGCCGAAGTCAACCGTCCGGGTCTGTTTCTGGCCGGCTATTACGATTATTTTGATAAACTGCGCTTACAGATCATGGGTCTGGCAGAGATGAACTTCCTGTCCGGACTCTCGCCGGAAAAGCGGTACGAGGCCCTTGACCAGCTGTTCCGCCAGAAACCGCCGGCCGTCATCGTCTGCCGCAGTGAGGAGCTGGAGCCCTTCCGGGAGATGCAGGAGCTGGCTGAAAAGCATCAGGTCGCACTGCTCCGCTCCAACGAGACGACCTGTACTCTGATGGGCAGCCTGATCAGTGTGCTGAATCTGGAGCTGGCACCCCGTATTACCCGTCACGGCGTTCTGGTCGAGGTCTACGGCGAGGGCATCCTGATTCTGGGTGACAGCGGCATCGGCAAGAGCGAGCTTGCTATCGAGCTGGTCAAGCGCGGCCACCGTCTTGTCGCGGATGACGCCGTGGAGCTGCGCAAAGTCTCCAACCGTCAGATCATGGGTACGGCTCCCGAGAACATCCGCCATTTCATCGAGCTGCGCGGCATCGGCATCGTCAACGTGGCGCGTGTCTTTGGTGTCGGCGCAGTCAAAGTCAGCGAAAGCCTCGACCTCGTGGTTCAGCTGGAAGCATGGGACCCGACCAAGAACTATCAGCGCACCGGTCTCGAAAGCGAATACTACGAGATTTTGGGCGTCAACATTCCCAGCACCAGCATCCCGGTTTCGCCCGGCCGTAACCTTGCGGTCGTGCTGGAAACGGCGGCCATCAACAACCGCCAGAAGAAGATGGGCTACAACGCCGCAAAGGAACTGCTCATCCGTCTGGGTCTGAACGACACGCTGGACTAAATCTTATTCTCGAAAAGAGGAAACACATGGAACAACTCAAACAACAGCTGGCGCAGGCAGGCATCCTGTACCGGGAAAACGAACCGCTCAGCGCGCACTGCACCTTTAAAATCGGCGGCCCGGCGGATGTTTTTATCCTGCCCGAGACGGAAACCCAGCTTCTGGATGCAATCCGGCTCGTCAAATCAGCTGGTATCAAATATTATCTGCTCGGCAACGGCAGCAATATTCTCTTTGAGGATGCTGGCTACCGTGGTGCAGTCATTGATATCTCTGCCCTGAACGACGGCATCGAGCAGGAAGAAGACCTCATCCGCGCCAGTGCAGGCGCGCGGCTTTCGGCCCTCTGCGGCGAAGCACTCCGCGCCGAGCTGACCGGTCTGGAATTCGCGTATGGTATCCCGGGAACACTGGGCGGTGCCATCTATATGAACGCCGGAGCCTATGGCGGCGAGATGAAAGACGTCCTGCATTGGGTGCAGTATCTGACACCGGACGGCGAGATCGTCAAAGCGGACGCTTCTCAGCTGGATTTATCCTACCGCCACAGCATTTTTGAGGAGAACGGTGGTTGCATCCTGTCCGCTGAGCTGAAACTGCAAAAGGGCAATCCGGAAGAGATCCGTGCCAAGATGGACGACCTGCTCTTCCGCCGGAAGGACAAACAGCCGCTGGATAAGCCCAGCGCAGGCAGTACCTTCAAGCGTCCGGCCGGCGCATTTGCGGCGGCCCTTATAGACCAGTGCGGTCTGCGCGGCTATCGTCATGGAGGCGCGGCCATCAGCGAGAAGCACTGCGGCTTCGTCGTCAATCTCGGCGGTGCAACCTGTGCCGATGTCCTCGCACTCTGCGATGAGGTGCGTACCATCGTCCGGGAAAAGACCGGCTATGACCTCGAAAAGGAAATTCGAGTGGTAAAAGCATAAGAGGGGAATACTATGGATCTTCTGATCGTCAGCGGACTTTCCGGCGCGGGAAAATCCGTCGCCATGAACGCGCTGGAAGATATCGGATTTTTCTGCATCGACAACATCCCGGCAGGGCTGCTGCCCAGCATCATGGCGTTTTCCAAGGCAGGCGACAACCAGCTGAAACGGGTCGCACTGTCGATGGATGTCCGCGGCTGTCGTTCCAGCGAAGAGATCGAGCAGGCACTTGACCAACTCGACCAGCAGGGCGTGCAGTACGAGATCCTCTTTATGGATGCTCCCGACGATGTGTTGATGCGCCGTTACAGCGAGACACGCCGTCGGCACCCCATCAGCATTGCGGAGGGCCTCTCGACCCGGGAAGCCTTCGCGAAGGAACGCCAGATCTTACAGCCGCTCAAGGAGCGCGCAAACTATACCATCAACACTGCTTTGCTCTCGACCGCCCAGAACAAAGAGCGCATCTGCGATTTGTTCCTGAAAAACGGCGGCGCGAAAAAGGCGATGCGGCTTACCATCATGTCGTTCGGCTTCAAGTTTGGCATCCCTCAGGAGGCCGATTTGGTGCTGGATGTCCGCTGCCTGCCCAATCCATTCTATGTGCCGGAGCTGAAGCATAAGACCGGCCTCGACCAGGAAGTGGTGGATTTCGTCATGAGCCACCCGGAGGCGCAAGAACTGCTGAAACGATATGACAGCTTTCTCGAGTATGCCCTGCCGCTCTACGTTAAAGAGGGCAAGAGCCAGCTGACGATCGCAGTCGGCTGCACCGGCGGCAAGCACCGCTCTATCACCTTTGCGCGGAAGATCGCGGAATACTGCGAGAGTCTGGGCTATACGCCCGGTGTTCAGCATCGGGATGCGGCCCGTAAATAAACCAGAAAAGAAAAGGAACCAAGCATGAGTTTTGCATCCCATGCACGGGAAGAGATCGCACAGCGCAGCCTGCAAAAAGACTGCTGTGTCCGTGCGGCGGCTTACGGCGTGGCGTGTTTTGCCAAATACTTCGACGCCCGAGGCCTCGTGCTTCAAACCGAGCAGGCCTCCATCGCGCATCTGGCCGAAGAGCTGTTTGCGCGGTGCGGTGTGCAGGGCGAGGTGGTCGAAAAGCCCCGTCCGACCGGCGTGGTCTATGAGTTCGGCATCCGTGCGCCGGAGCAGGTGGCACGGATGCACGAGCTGTTCGGCACCACCGGCACCGAGACCAGCCTGCAGATCGACCCCAAATTGATCCGCTGTCAGACCTGCGTCAGTGCGTACATTGGCGCAGCATTTTTGTGCAGCGGCACCATGACCGACCCCCAGAAAGAATACAACCTCGAATTCCTCACCAGCCGGACGAACCTTGCCAAAGATTTCGAGGCTCTGCTGGCGGAACACGAGTTTGCGCCGCACCGCACCCGGCGGAACGGCGTCAATCTGATTTACGTCAAAAACAGCGCGAACATCGAGAAAATTTTAGCGTTCATGGGCGCACCGGAAGCCTCTGCAAAAATGAGCGAGCAGAAGGCTGTCAAGCAGGTGCGCAACCACATCAACCGCCAGATCAACTGCGACACGGCCAACCTCAGCAAGACAGCCCACGCCAACGCCCAGACTCTGAAAGCCATCCGCTATTTACAGGAGCATGACGCATTGGAGACTCTGCCCGAGGTCTTGCAGGCGGCAGCCGCCAAGCGAATGGAGAACCCGGATTTGTCCCTGACGGCTCTCTGCGCCTGCTTTGAGCCGCCGGTCAGCAAGTCGGGCCTGTCGCACCGGATGAAAAAACTGGAATCTCTGGCTGAGGCCCTGCGTCAGCGGCTGGAACAGGAGAAAGGAGAGGACAACTCTTGGACGAAGTAAGCGAAAACAACAAATTGGGCCGGGATTTTGTCCATCTTCATATCCATACCGAGTACAGCCTGCTGGACGGTGCCTGCCGCATCGACCAGCTGATGGACCGGGTCAAGGAGTGCGGCCAGACGGCCATCGCCTGCACCGACCACGGCGTCATGTACGGCTGTGTCCAGTTTTACAAGGCTGCGAAAAAGGCCGGCATCAAGCCCATCATCGGCTGTGAGGTCTATGTCGCGACCCGAACGCGCTTCGATAAAGTCAATAAAATCGACGGCAACAACCATCTGATTTTGCTCTGCAAAAATGAGACGGGTTACAAAAACCTCATCAAGATGGTCTCCGCCGGTTTCGTCGAGGGCTTTTACTCTAAGCCCCGTATCGACAAACAGCTCCTCGAGCAGTACCACGAAGGGCTGATTTGTCTCTCCGCCTGCCTTGCCGGTGAAGTTCCGCAGGCCATCCTCGCAGGCGACTACGAGCGCGCCAAGGCAGCGGCTCTCTGGTATCGGGATCTGTTCGGGGAAGGAAACTACTATATCGAGCTTCAGGACCACGGCCTTGAGGAAGATAACATCGTTCTGCCCCAGCTCATCAAGCTGGCACGGGAAACGGGCATCCCGATGGCCGCGACCAACGACTCCCACTACCTCCGGAAAGAGGACTCCAAAATGCAGAGCATCCTTCTCTGCATCCAGACCGGCAAGACCATTCAGGACGCCGACCGGATGGAGTTCCAGACCGACGAGTTCTATGTCAAGACCACCGATGAGATGTACGACCTCTTCTCGATGGTGCCGGAAGCCTGCGAAAACACCCGGAAAATTGCCGACCAGTGCAACTTTGATTTCGAGTTCGGCCATACCAAGATACCTTATTATAAGGCACCTGACGGGATGGACAATCAGGAGTATTTCGAGAAGCTCTGCTGGGAAGGTCTGGAACGCCGCTATGGGCCGAATGTGCCGCAGGCCAACAAAGACCGCTTGAGCTACGAGATCGGTGTCGTCAAGTCGATGGGCTACACGAACTACTACCTCATCGTCTTCGACTATATCAACTACGCCAAGAGTCAGGGCATCCCGGTCGGCCCGGGCCGTGGCTCCGGCGCAGGCAGCATCGCGGCCTACTGTGTCGGCATCACCGATATCGACCCCATCCGCTACAACCTGATTTTCGAGCGTTTCCTCAACCCGGAACGTGTCAGTATGCCCGATTTCGACGTTGACTTCTGCTACGAACGCCGTCAGGAAGTCATCGACTACGTCAACCGGAAATACGGAGCCGACCATGTGGCCCAGATCGTCACTTTCGGTACGATGGCCGCGCGCAACGCTATCCGGGATGTCGGCCGTGTCATGGGCATCCCGTATCAGAATGTCGATGTCGTGGCAAAACAGGTTCCGATGGAGCTGAAAATGACCCTGAAACGGGCATTGGAAGTCTCGCCGGAACTCAAACGGATGTACGACACCGACCCACAGGTCACGGAACTCATCGACACCGCGTTAAAGGTCGAAGGTATGCCCCGTCATGCTTCGACCCATGCGGCCGGCGTCGTTATCACGCCCGAGCCGACGGATTATTATCTGCCGCTGGCGACCAATGACGGCCTGCCGGTCACCCAGTTCAACATGACCGAGATCGAAGAACTTGGCCTGTTGAAGATGGACTTCCTCGGCCTGCGCACTTTGACCGTTATCCGGGATGCGGAAGTCGCCGCCCAGAAAAAAGACCCGGACTTCTCCATCCAGAAGCTCAACTACGACGACCCCGAGACCTATAAAATGCTGGGGCAGGGCGAGACGGAGGGCGTCTTCCAGCTCGAATCCTCGGGCATGAAACAGGTCCTCATGGGCTTACAGCCGCAGAACCTTGAAGATGTCATCGCTCTGATCAGCCTGTACCGTCCCGGCCCGATGGATTCCATCCCGACCTACCTGCGCAACCGGCACGAACCGGATAAGATCAGCTATAAGACGCCCCAGCTGGCACACATTCTGGATGTCACCAACGGCTGTATCGTCTATCAGGAGCAGGTCATGCAGATCTTCCGGGAGCTGGCAGGCTTCTCGTTCGGACAGGCAGACAATGTCCGCCGTGCCATGAGCAAGAAGAAGCACGCCGTCATGGAAGCCGAGCGTGAGCATTTTGTGCATGGCTGCACCGAGCCGGGCCATGAGTGTCCGGGTTGTGTGGCGAACGGCATCTCCGAAAAGGTAGCAAATGAAATTTACGACGAGATGTCCAGTTTCGCGTCCTACGCTTTCAACAAGAGCCATGCGGCCTGCTATGCCTATGTCGCATTTCAGACCGCTTACCTCAAGTGTCACTATCCCAGCGAGTTCATGGCCGCTCTGATGACGAGCGTGCTGGACAATACCGATAAGGTCATTGAGTACTCCGGAGAGTGCGCCCGTCTCGGCATCAAAGTGCTTCCGCCGGATATCAATATCTCGACCGGAAGCTTTACCGCAGACGGCAACGGGCAGATCCGTTTCGGCCTGAACGCCGTCAAAAATGTTGGCCGCAACCTCATCGAGCAGGTGGTCGAGGAGCGAAAAGATCATCCTTACACCAGCCTCTATGACTTCTGCAAGCGGATGCGCGGCAACGAGCTGAACCGCCGGGCCGTCGAGTGCCTTATCAAGGCCGGTGCATTCGATGGCTTTGGCTACAACCGCCACAGCCTTGTCGAGGCCGTGGATGGCATCATCAAGAGCGTCGAAAGCGATGCCCGGCGGAACTTGGAAGGTCAGCTCGACCTCTTCTCTGTCATGATGGGCGGTGACAGTGCGGAGGAATCTTCGGACAACTACGAGATCAAGCAGTTCCCGGAGTACACCCACACCGAGCTGCTCCAGCAGGAGAAAGAGGTCAGCGGCCTGTACCTGTCCGGCCATCCGCTGGATGCCTACCGGGAACAGTCGGCGACGTTCGCTTCCCACACCATCAAGGCCCTGACCGGTGAGGACGCTCATGTGGCGGACAACACCCATGTCTGCATCGTCTGCACCATCGTCAAGAACCGGCTGATGACAACAAAATCCAATACCATGATGGCCTTTACCAGCGTCGAAGACCTGACCGGCACGATGGAGGTCATCGTCTTCCCGAGGGTGCTGGACACCTTCCGGGATGCCCTGAAAGAAAACGCTGTCGTCGTCATCGAGGGCCGCCTTTCGGTGCGCGAGGACGAACCGGCCAAGCTGATGGCGGAAAGCATTTCGCCCATCGAAGGCTACGACCCCAAGCGTCCGCAGGCCAACCGCCCGAACCTGATGCGCGATGCAGCCAAGCGGCTTTATATCCGCCTTCCGTCTCGCACCTGTCCGCAGTACGCGAAGGTCATCAACCTTCTGGAGATCTTCGATGGCGACATGCCGGTCATCTTCTACCTTGAAGACAGCAAGCAGAAACTGGCCGCACCGCGCCGTCTGTACACCTCCGGACATCCGCTGTTCTTTCAGGAACTGCAAAGACTGGTCGGTGAACAGAATGTTGCAACAAAATGACATTTCTGTGAGCGAATCAAACCAGATAAGGTATTTTCAAAAAGTGGAAGTTATGCTATAATTGTTAAAGGCAAGTCAAAGTCTTTATGAGCAAAACACGGGGCGGCATCAAGGAGAAGGGGATACCGTTCCAGTGGGTAAATGAAGAAATAATTGGAGGGAATCTCTCGTATGGAAAAGCAAATCAAAACGATTGGCGTTCTGACCAGTGGTGGTGACGCTCCCGGCATGAACGCAGCAGTTCGCGCCGTTGTCCGTACCGGCTTGCACAAGGGTTTTCGGATGATCGGTATTCAGCGCGGCTATAACGGCCTGCTGAACGGTGAATGTTTTGAAATGAATCTGCGCAGCGTCTCGAACATCATTCAGGCCGGCGGTACCATTCTGTATACCGCACGCTGCTTGGAGTTCAAGACCAAGGAAGGCCAGGATAAGGGCGCGGAGAAGTGCCGTGAACTTGGCATCGATGCACTGGTCGTCATCGGCGGCGACGGCTCCTACCGTGGCGCGCGCGAGCTGGCACACCGCGGCATCCCGATGATCGGCCTGCCCGGCACCATCGACAATGATATTGCCTGCACCGATTACACCATCGGCTACGATACCGCAATGAACACCGCTCTGGAAATGATCGACAAACTGCGCGACACCACCCAGAGCCACGACCGTTGCAGCGTCGTCGAGGTCATGGGCCGCAACGCCGGTTACATTGCCCTGAACGTCGCGATCGCATCCGGTGCAATGGCTGTTCTGCTGCCCGAGAAGGAATTCGACATGCAGCATGACATCCTCGATAAGATCGTCGAGACTCAGCGCACCGGCAAGCGTCACTTCATCGTTATCGTCGCTGAGGGCATCGGCCATTCTCAGGAGATCGCAAACGAGATTCAGGCTCGCACCGGCATCGACACCCGTGCTACCATTCTGGGCCACGTCCAGCGCGGTGGTTCTCCCACTCTGCGCGACCGCGTGAACGCTTCTGCAATGGGATATCACGCTGTCTGCCTGCTCGAGCAGGGCAAGTATAACCGCATCGTCGGTCTCAAGGGCGAAGAGCTGGTCGACTATCCTGTCGATGAAGCCCTCGAGATGCACAAGGAGATCGACCCGGTTCTGGTCGATGTGTGCAACACGATTTCGATCTAATTTTTGAACTCAAATAAACGTAGATGCGATAAAACGAACTTGGAAAGACTGGCTAAAATCGAGGAAAAATCGACGGATTCCTACACATTTCCTCCAAGCCGCGCAGGTGAAAAAGATGTGATTATGGGATTTTCATGATTTCATTTTTGAGCCAATCCACGCTACGTTCCGTATAAATACGCTCGGTCAAATCGTCAATATGATGCCCGACGATCCGCTTGATGGCGTATTCGTCAAGGTTTGCCTTTTTTGCCATTGTAACAAAAGTCTTGCGTCCATCATGTCCTTTATGTGCTGGATTCAGCGATAAAAGAGGGATGACTTCCTCCGTAAGCTGAGTTTGAAAAGAAGCATAGCGCATTTTTGCGATTTCACCTTTGTGTACTTTTTTACGTCTTGTGAAAAATAAGTAGGGGGAGTTCGCAGCGAGTGCTTTGTCGTAACGGGCTTTTACCAAATTAAAAATTCGGGGATGAATCGGCACAGTTCGGTTTATCCCTGCTTTTGTTTTTAGTCCTCCGATCATGACTCCTTGCTCCAGGTCTATGTTCTCCATTTTCAAGTCGCACATCTCGCCCGGACGCCAACCGGAGTAGCATTGAATCAAAATCATGTCGATGATTGGATGCTTATCGAGATTATCCCAGAGTGTGTTTAGCTCTTCTTCGATATAAGCGATGTGGCAGTTTGGCTTACGGACATACCCGGTATCAACGGTAAACAGTCGGGCATAGTTTTTATCGACGATTTCATGGGCAACGGCGTAATCGAAGAGAAGGTTATAGAGCGTTTTCATGGACTCTTTAGCGGTGTTCTGTGGTGTCTGGGTTTTTCCAGCATAGACGATGGTGCCATGCTCGATGCAGTTGACCATATCGGAAATACGAACATTGCGGACCAGCATGGAATGAATGGCAGAAGAATATGCCCAGGCTGTTCTATAACGGGCGAGTGTCGATGGGTCGACCTTGGATTTCCGGGTGACGACCCACACATCGTAGAGGTCCTGCATCGTCATATTGTTAGACAGGTCAAAGGGGTTCGCATGATATTTCATGAGAGCCTGATAAGCATCATTGTACGTTTCAAAATAGGCAACTGGACTTAGCGGTTTACAAATCGGACGGCCCTCGTTTGATACACCGACGGAGATCATTGCTCGAAATGGTTTACGAAGATTCTGATTTTTGATTTCTGAAATTTGTCCGAATCCATTTGGGAGACGCCGGTGCTTATGTTTAGGCTTGTGAGTTGAAACTGTAGTGGATTGAAGAGGGTATCCGCAGTGTGGGCAGGCGACCGCCTTATCGCTTACTTGCAGATTACATTCGGGGCAGGTTGTGAGCATTTCATTAAAGTCCTTTCATAAATAATAACAAATCCAAAAGCTCGGCTTCGTCCGGGCTTTTATTTTTGCCATAATCCTAGATTAAACGAGATTTTTCACTTTTGTCAATAAAAAGTTGAAAATAAAGATAAAAGCATGACGCAGACGACCATTTTTTCCAGTAATATCCTTTCATAACCAAGACGTGGTAAAAAGCTCTTGAGTGAATTTAAAAGGAGTTGGATGAAATGGACTATCCTAGGTTAAAAATTGGCTCTGTTCCCGTCAGAGTAGCAGCAAGAGTATATGGTCGTGATCCGTCATGGGTGCGAGCAGGCATTATTGCAGGCTGGTTACCAATAGGGGAAGCGACTCGAAATGGTGTGAAAATTACAGATGTACAGCAGATGAATTCAAAATACGGTCGAATCAATTATTATATTTCGCCAAAACTCCTGTATGAGCAAACGGGTTATGTATGGGAGGGAAAGTGAGTATGCACGAGCGACCGGAACTTTCCAAGAAAAATCCATACCACCTATCAAGACACCGTTATTATGAGCTGAAACATTTCTGCTGCCAATATGAAGAGTGGAAGAAAGCACTGGCACTCCTCGATGCATGGCAATCACACGGAAATGAAATTAACGGGATCATGAAAGGAAACATCCCTTCAAACCCGACCGCACAAATAGCGTTATTAAGGGCGTATTATTCACAACGAATCGAATTGATAAACAATTGCCTTTCTGAACTCGAACCAGCGATTGCGCCGTACATTTTAAAGGGAATCACCGAAGGGCTTTCCTATAATAAGCTTCAGGCACGCGGATGCCCATGTGGGTCTGAAATGTATTACGACAATTATCACAGATTCTTCTGGATTCTCAACAGAGAACGCCAGTGACGCGAAAATTTCATCTGGACCATAGTGGTAAAAGAATATGACGAGGAGATTCCCGACCTTGGACGACATCAAATGATGTGCAATAAGTGTGGCAACAAAAGTTATCCCGAATGTTGTTCAACATGCCCAGTCGAGCAAGGAAGAATCAAGCGTGAACAAAAACTAGCCCAAGAGAAAATTGCCAAGCACAAAGTCGAGATTGATATTCTGGCTGGACTGGTACGAGATGGCCTTCTAAAAGTCGAAGACGCTGCACCGCGTGTAGAGATGACCGCGGAAGAGTTTGAAGCAGCAATGAAAAAATGATATTTACCCATGCAAGAGCTTGTGAGAAATCGCAGGCTCTTTTCTTTTTTGTCTGTTCGTGAAATTTTCATCTTCCTTTATGGAAGGTAGAGGGCGTATTGGAGGATGATACTATGAAGTCTGCATACGTTATTGGAAAGAAACTTTTACGGACGGTACCTTTTATGAAGGTGAGCAGTGCTGCAATTTGCTTGGTGGGAACAACCATGGAAGCATACGTAGCATATCTCAGATTGCAAAGGGCGAAAGAATGTTTGGGTTCTAAACAAGCAAAGGGCAACAAGTAAATTAAAAAAACATGCCCTCTACTTTTTGTTCGCGAAAATTTCATCTTCCTTTATGGAAGGAGATAGCTCAGACGGTAGAGCACTGCTTAATTGCAGAGGTCATGGGTCCGAATCCCATTCTCTTTCTTTTTTCTATTCTAGAATAGAAATCGCGAACTTTTCTGGCTGCTTTATGAGAATAATTCTTGAAAGGAGATTTCAAAATGGACAACCTTTTCAGCAAGTTTAACCGGAAAATGAGGGCAGAGTTGGCAGTGGAGGCTTTTGCGGAATCTGATATGAGCGCATGTCGCATCGGAAAGATGGGCTACAAAACAAGTCAGATTGCGCGGCAGGTTATGCTGAACTACATCAAGGAAAGCCGGTGGCAGAACATGATTGAGGTTACGGCCAGAAAAGATGAAGTTCTCATCTACAAGATTTAAGGCGTAATGGGAGTCGTGGAGAAATCTGCGGCTCCTTTTATTTTTGCATCACGCAGACGACCACTTTATCTGTTATTTTAGTACAAAGGAGATTTGAAAAATGTACATCATCATTGGTCTAGGCCTTCTCTGTGCAACCATTGGCTTCATGGTTGGTTCCGCTGTTCAGTGGAAGATTGATTATGAAGCGGAAGCAATTGGCTCACTCATCATCACTCCGTCAGATGAGGACGAGAATCCGATCCTGTTCCTGACTCTGGATGAGGAACTGGTTGACTTTGCCGATAAGCAGTATGTGGTTTTCAAGGTGGACAAAGTGAAGCCGCGAGAAAAACATGCTGTTTAATGGAGAAAACTCCAAATATTGACTTAAAAGGAGAAATTCAAAATGGAAGAACTGAATGTAATCCAGAACGAAGCGTTGATGGATGAAACAATTAAGCACGAGCTTGAACGAATCAAGGATTTGGCACCGGGAAGTAATGAATACAAGGCGGCCTATGAGTGCGCTGCAAAGTTCTACGAAATTCGCATGAAAGAAAAAACAAATCTGGCCGATAAAAATGCACGAGAGGACGAGCTTCAGATGAAGAATCAAGAGCTTCGCCTCGAAGCAGAGAAAGCGGAAAAGACTTGGAAAACCGAGGTGGCGAAGGTTATCGTAGGAGCTGCATCGACTGTACTGGGAGCGTTTCTGATGGTTCATCATGACCGGTTCTGGTCGATCTGTTCGGCAGGCGGCGTGCAGGTGTTTGATGATCGCTATCGGGATGGGAAGATGATCTACAAGGATTACTGGAAAAAGTCTGTATAAAGGAGGGACAGGAGAGGCTGCGGAGAAATCTGCGGCTTCTCTTTCTTTTATGAGATATCATGATGTACCACCGAAAAATTGGACGAACTACTATGGCCAGACGTATCGGTGCAATCATCCAGTTTATCGCATCAGTACGTTGTATTGGGAACACGGAAAGGGTCTTTGTGTAATCCAGCAGCGTTTCAGTGAAAGAACAAAGTCTACTACATGGAGTGCCATTGATCCGTGGCTGAATGACAAAATCTATCTGCATGATGGCTTTAAGGAATACTTTGACCACCATGCGAAGAAGAAAGACTCGAATGGCTGTTATCCCACGGTCACGGTTCGGCAAATCATGTGGGCCTTACGTATGAAACCGCTGAAAAAAGAACGCTGGGAAACGGTATTTGATAGGAGCTTAATTTAACTATGAGAGGCAGGCCACCCAAAGAGGTTACACGAAATGTAACATTCAAAATCCGACTTACAGCTGAGGAAAACCAGATGCTCACGAACCTTAGTGAACGGACAGGTCAAACGAAATCTGAAGTGTTTCGTAAAGCCATGGAAGTCTATTACGATGCCTTGAACGGCTGATATTTTAATCAAAAGGAGAAGAACTATCATGGAGGACTTAATGCTGATCCGCACAAGTTTTATGCGCCGCTTGATCTCGCGGGCCATCAACAAGGTGATTGCGAAGCAGAATTACGGCATCACCGTAAATCTGGATGATATCCAAGCCAGCTGGTCGGACAAAGAGCAGAAGGTGAAGGTACATTTGGAGCTGGATGCAGAGATACCCAAGGCCGATTTGGTTGATATTTTGAAACAAGCAGGTTTATATTGATTGGTCTTGGCTCTTGCATAACCTGAATTTTTATGATATGATGAAGAAAAAGGGGTGATTCCTATGGGCGCAGCTGATACGATAACCAAAGAGTACATGCGAGAAAATGCTGTCTTTGCCGATGCGTTCAACTATCTGTTGCAGAGTGTTGGCGGATATATTGACCCGAACAGCCTGAAAGAACTGGATACGACCGAAATTGCGATTCCCTTTGGGGATGGTGATTCAGACGAAGCCGTCCAGAAATACCGTGATATTTTGAAATCTGCTGTCGTGAAGCAGGATGACAAAGCATCCTATGTTCTGCTGGGTATCGAAAACCAGACGGACATTCACTATGCAATGCCAGTACGAAATATCATCTACGATGCGCTCCAGTATGGCAAACAGGTGAGTGATATTGCCGCGAAGCATCGCAAGAAGGTGCGCGGCGGACATACGAAAAGTGAGTATCTGTCAGGTTTCTATAAGACGGATAAGATCACTCCGGTCATTACGCTGGTGATTCATTTTGGTGCAGACGAGTGGGATGGGCCGCTGTCCCTGCACGAGATGATGGACGTTCCGGACTACATGCTAAGGCTGATTCCGGATTACCGCATTTATCTGATTGACCCTGCAAAGATGGAATGGAACGAGCTGCTGAAGCTTCAGACCAGTCTGCGTGAAGTCATGGGATATATCAAGTATTCCCAAAACGACGAACAACTGACAAGTTTTCTGACGGCAAGCTCCCGGACATGGATCGAGCGGAACGCAGCGCAGGTCATTAAGGCAATCACGAAAACCCCGATTGAAATTCCGGAAGGAATGGAGGAAATCAATATGTGCGAAGCAATTGAAAAGATGATCGCAAAAAGTGAGAGTAAAGGCAAAGCAGAGGGTGAGGCGCAGGGCATCGTCAAAGGTAAGGTGAGCGCACTTGCTGATCTTGTAAAAGAAGGCCTGCTCAATGCCAAGGATGCCGCCGCACGGCTGAACATGACCGAAGCAGAATTCGAGGATGCCGTGAAGAAGCTGGCATAAGCAAAAGTTTTTCAAGAGAGCTTACGAGAAAGCGTAGGCTCTTTTTTGTTTTCTCGCGAAAAATACATACTCCTTTATGAGACGATTGGTCTCAAAATTACATTTTTTGGAGGTAACAACTTATGAAAATTGACAAGGATACAGCTAAATTTATTTGGATTGGCCTTGGAAGAACTTTTGTTGGAGCAGCTCTTTGTATGGTTGGCGGTTATCTGACCATCAAAGGTTCTGAGGTACGGGGTATTCAGGCTATGGCAACCGAGATATATGACACTGATCCGGATTTATACGAGGATGTTAAAACCAAATTGAACGCGAAGAACTGATCAAGCTGGGAGCTTACGAGAAATCGTAGGCTCTTTTTCTTTTTTGTGACGCGAACTTTTCAGGTTGTTTTATGAGATGGGTTACATCTTGACATTTATATTTTTGGAGGCATAAAGTATGAAAATTAAAGCTAAGGTAAATTCTACGGCACTTGGAATGTCGGACAGAGCAAAAATCATTCGTATGGACCGAGCAGGAGCGGCTGGTGTGGTTTTTACTGCAGTGGGTTTAGTACTCACGGCAGTAAGCTATGCTACTTATATGCACGGAACTGTGTGGACTGGGGTATATGACGATGACATGGAAGGACGTAGTTTCATTGACAAAGCATACAGAGAAGCCTATGCTAAATTGATGAATAGATAACTCAAATGCAAGAGTCGTGGAGAAATCTGCGGCTCTTTGTCTTTTATATTTGGAAGGGAGAAACCTATGAATCTCATGAAATCTGCGTCCCGGTTCTTAAAAAAGAACGGTGGGACGATTCTGGCAATCGGTGCCTCTGTGGGTGTGGTGCTGACAGCTATTGAAACCGGCAAGGCAACCATCAAGGCAGAAAAGCTCATGGAACTGAACGCTGCGGAGCCGGAGTACACCACAAAGGAAAAAGTGAAGGACTGCTGGAAATTCTATCTGCCTGCCGCTGCACTTGGCGCAGGGACTATTGCATGTATCCTCGGCTCCAATGCACTGAACAAGAAGCAGATTGCAAGCCTGACTGCTGGATACATGGCACTCGGAAAGGCATATCAGGAATATCGGCAGAAAGTGATTGAGAACATTGGTATCGAAAAAGAAACTGCGATTCGTAATCAAATCAAAGAGGAAAAGCTCCCGGAAGTCCGTGAAAAGATGGAAGAGGAAAAACTGCTCTGCTATGACCCAATCTCAGAAAGATATTTCCATGCCACAGAGATAGAATTGACGGATGCGTTCTATAATATGAACCATGACTTTGCATTGAACGGCGAAGTTTCCATGAACAGTCTGTATAATTACCTCGGATTGGAATATATGCCGGAAGGCGATACGACCGGATGGTCTGCAGATTATATGGGGTATGAATGGGATTACTACTGGATCGACTTTCATTATTACAAGCAGACGACCGATGATGGACTGGAAGTATATTATGTGGAAGCATTCCAACCGCCTATCGAAAACTACATTGACTATGACCCTTACAAGGAATATTGTGACAAGAAGGAGAAGGACGTATGAGCAAGATTAACTGGTGGAAAGTTGCATCTATGGCAATGCTGGCAGCAAGCGCAATCATGGGTTTTGGCCATGACCTGATCGAGGACCAGAAGACCGAAGATGAGTTGCAGGATCTGGTGCGTGAAGAGGTTCGCAAGCAGCTGTCCGAGAAAGACCGCTAATCGCGAAAAAATCAAACGCTCTTATGGAGAAATCCTGAAATGAATTGGAGGTAAAAACTATGTTCGATCATGAATACTTCAAGCAGGTTGATTCCGCAATGCTGAGTGCCATGAAGGTGCTGGGGCAGGCGATGCTTAGTGCACTCGATGCGCTGATCTGGTACTTGCTCCTGCAGCCGATTCGGCTCTACAGCTGGCTGACGGATGACCCTGCTCCGGTAAGACGGAGAGCATGTCACACTCACAATCATGCGGAGGATGAACTCAACTGAGAAGCGAAGAGCTGCAGAGAAATCTGTGGCTCTTTTCTTTTATATTTTTGGAGGTATGAAAAATGAATCTGAAAGCATTCGGTAAGGCAGTTGGAAAGGGTATCAAGAAGAACCTTCCCAAGATTCTGGTCTGCGGCAGCATCGCAGGCATGGTCACGAGCGTGGTTTTCGCGGTCAAGGCAACTCCCAAGGCGATGATCCTGCTCGATGAGAAAAAGCAGGAACTCGGCACGGAGAAGTTGGATGTGAAGACCATCATAAAGACGGCAGCTCCGGCTTATATTCCTACGGCTGTTTCCATGGTGGCATCTGCAGGCTGTATGATTGGTGCCATGAACGAGAATGACCGGCGCAATGCAGCACTGGCAGCCGCATATTCCCTGAGCGAGAGTGCCCTGAAGCAGTATCAGGAGAAGGTTGTAGAAACCATCGGCGAGGATAAAGAGAAAGAACTTCGCCAGACCATTACCCTCGATAAGATGGCCAAGCAGCCGGAAGAAAATCCTGTTATCGTACCGGCAGCTCGTGATGCTTCGTATGATCAGTTGGTCAAGTGCTATGAAAGTTTCTCCGGCAGATATTTCAAGACAACCGTAAATGCACTGGACCGGGCGATAAACGGTCTGAACAAACAGCTCCTCAGCGATTTTCGTGTAACCCAAAATGATTTGTTTGACTTTTTGGGACTGGAACATATCAAAAATGGCGACCTGCTGGGCTGGGATACGGATTCCACGCTGGAAATCGAATCCTTGTATACTTCTAAGCTGGATGATGACGGTATGCCGTGCCTGGTTCTGGATTACCGCACCCCTCCGAAGTGGCTGGGGTACTAATCCGCGAAATTTTCATCGACTCTTATGGAGGTATACTCCAACATTTATATTTCAAAAAGGAGAAATCACTATGGAAAACGAAATGACGAACAACATGGAAGCTATGACTGAAAACCTGAAAAAGGCAATGCCGGAGGTCGAAGATTTGGTTTCCAGTGGGGACACGAACAATAAAGAGATGCCGAGCGCATCTGGTGACTTTGGTAAGACTGCGGCAGCAATGCTGGTAGGTGCCGCTGTTTACAAGGGCGCAGAGTTGCTCTGCAAGCACGTAATCGTTCCGCTGGTGTACAAGGTGGCCTCTCGGATGGAGAGCAAGAAGGCGAAGAACAAGCCCATTGAGTTCCCGGAAGCAAGCGAAGTGGAAGATTCCGACGAAGAATAATTTGTTGGACAGCCGTGAGGGAGCCGTGGAGAAATCTGCGGCTCCTTTTATTTTTATAAGGAGAATTACCATGGAAAAGAAAAACGACAAAAAGTTTAACTGGAAGAAGGCTGCGGTTATCGGTGGTATCTTTGCTGCCGGTGCGGCCGTCGGTGTCGCAGGTGATAAGGCGTTCATTAAGATGCTGGTCGAGAAACGTTATAAGCCTATTCTGAAGAATTATCGGCTTAACGTTGGGTCTTGTGTCGATCCCAAGGGCGTAGAAAAAATCACAATCTTTATCACGGATAAGCTCACCGGTAAGACATTCGGTACTGCTTGGCTGCCTGAAACGGCTAGGGATATCGGTGAAACCATCCTTAAGTATGTAGAGGAGGCCATGACTAATGTCTAAAATCGAAATGCCCACCAGCAGCATCAACTCCACGGGTGAGCCGCCGAAGAAACAGCTGAAGAAGGTCACGACCGGCAAAGTGACCATCAAGCAGGAGAGCGAGATTCAGAAGCTGGCTCATAATTTCCTGGCCGAAGACCTGCAGACCATTCGTGAAAAGCTGTGGACGGATTATATTCTGCCCGGTATCAAGAACATGGTGTGCTCTGCCGTAAACATCGCACTCTTTGGCGTTGACCGTTCCCGTGGCAACAATGGTGGATATTCTCAGCAGCGTAACAGTTACAGCAGCTATTACGCAAGTGCAAATCAGAATCGTTCCCAGCAGAACAACTATCGGCCGAACCGTCTGGACTGGCAGAACATCACGTTTGACAGCTATGGTGATGCCGATGATGTTCTGAATGAGATGGGCCATGCAATCCACGATTACGGGCAGGTCACGATTGCTGATTTTTACGATGTCGTTGGTATCACTCGTGATGCGCGTGACTATCAGGACTGCAAATATGGATGGTGCGACCTTAGTTCTGTGACGATTAAGGGCGTCCCCGGCGGCTACACCATCGTTTTTCCGAAGCCTGTTCCTCTGAACTAATGAAAGGACTGATATTTCTATGAAAAAGGAAGAAATCATGACCAAGGCAACGCAGATGTTGTCTAAGACCGCATTCAAGCTGAAGAAGGCAAGCCCGACCATCATGGTCATTGGTGCTGCAATCGGCGGCGTAACGGCTACCGTTCTGGCCTGCAGGGCGACTTTGAAGGCGCAGGATATTCTGGCTGAGCATAAAACCAGTGTGGAGAAAATCCACGAAGCAAAGGACAAAGTGGATGCCGGCGAGATTCAGCTGTCCGAAGGTGAAGCCTATACCGAAAAAGACATGAAGGACGACATCACCAAACAGTACCTGAAGACTGGCTTGGAGTTGGCGAAGGTATATGCGCCTGCTATCGGTATGGGGGCAGCATCCATCGGCTGCATGTTTGGCAGCCACCACATCATGACGAAGCGGAACGCAACCCTGACGGCGGCGTACATCGCATTGGAGCAGACCTTCAACAGCTATAAGAACCGCGTCACTGACCGCTTTGGTGAGCGTGTCCAGCATGAACTGGAGCAGAACATCAAGGCCGTGGAGGTCGAAACCAAGAAGGTCGATGAAAACGGCGTGGAGGAAGTCATCAAAGAGTATAAGGATATTGCCGAACAGGCAAATGATCCGTGCGCTCTGGTTTTCGATGAAACCGTGGACACATGGCAGCGTGATGCAGACTTGAATCGGAACTACCTGTTGCTCATGGAGTCTGCGGCGAACAAGCGGCTGCGCACTCAGGGGCACCTCTTCCTGAATGAAGTCCTCTCCATGATCGGAACTCATGGCGGTCAGTCTCTGCGTACGCCTACCGGTCAGATCGTTGGCTGGATCTATGACCCGGATAACAACTCTCTGCACAACCGTGTAGATTTCGGCATCACCAATTATGTGCCAGACAATGAAGCTCTGAACAGCTTTATCCGCGGTGAGGAGCGTTCTGTCATCATGCACTTCAACTGCGATGGTGTTATTATCGACAAAATCTAACTGATATTTTTGAGAGGAACAAAGCTATGACCAGATACGTGAAGGCGATTTCCTATGTATTTGCAGCCATGGCCGGAGTCTGTTTCGTATCCGGTCTGGCAGTTCTTTCTGAGTGAAAGGATATTTTTATGGACGGCTTAGAATCGGTGTTTTTATTCCTCGATTATTTGACCGACACGAAACGAAAGCGGCATCTGGTTGGAGGCATCCTCATGAGCGTATCGCTCTTTTTCGGAGGATTGGCCTTCACCATGATGACGACTAAAGGAGAAGAAACAGATGAAAAAACTGATGCGTAATGCCCTGATATTTGTAGGTGGGTTCGCTGCTGGTGTAGCCACGATGCACTTCCTGATGCGTGATATTTACAAGAAGCAGGCAGATGCACTGGTCGAGGATGCCCGGAACCACTTCAAACAGCGTGAACAGGAAATGGACACGGCTATCGAACAGCGGGCCAATGAGAAGGCGTATGACCTTGTGAGCGGCCCCTATCGTCAGGAAGAAGACCCTGAAAAGCCGACCCATGAGCCGCTGGAGACCATCGAAATCATTCCGAGCGATGAGTTCGGAAATGAGGATGACTACGAAACCAGCTTCCTGACCTACTACGCAGATGGTGTTATGACCTATGACAGCGATGGGAGCAGGGTAGAGGATATTGAAAAGGTGATTGGCCCCAAGGCTCTGGACAATTTCGGAGAGGATGAGCCTGACCTCGTCCATGTCCGCAATCATAACTACCGGAAGGACTATGAAATCCTGCGGGTTCGCAACAAGTATGTGGACTTGTACCCTGACCCCAGAGAGGAGTACGAATGATTTTCAATAACGTGACCAGTCAGTATTTTGATTGGTTACATGAAACGGTCTGTGGAAAGTGGGAGCCGAGAAATCTCTCTTTCCACAGTCTACTCATGTTTTTATTTCGGCAGGACTTTAGCCCTTCTTGTGAGATGGATGGAAGCCGTGCTGAAGATGGGCGTGACCTGCGCTATCGGTTTGCTCAGGAGAGAAATATTCCTTATGCAGTGATGAACAATGCAACAAGAGGGATGCCGTGCAGTATGTTGGAGATGATGGTGGCTCTTTCCATCCGCATCGAAGAGCATATTATGGCGGATTCTGAAGCAGGAAACCGCGTAGGACAGTGGTTCTGGAGTATGATCGTCAGCCTTGGAATGGCTGCTATGGACGATGCTCGGTTCAACGAATGCCGCGCTCAGTTCATTATCGACCATTTCAATCAGAGAGCCTATCAGCCGACTGGAGCTGGTGGGCTTTTTACTTTGATAAATCCCAATGTGGATATGCGTAAGCTAGACATCTGGTACCAGCTGATGGCATATCTCAACGAGAACAATTTCTGATGGTGTATGTATCGAAAATTTGCATCCCGATGGAAGGCGTGATTGAAGAAGTTCTCCATGATTCCGTCGTTTTGATGCGAATTACCGCATGTAGGAATACCGAACATATTGGTCGGCTGATTTTGGCAGACCTTACTTATTGGAGGAAAAGTGACTATGAATAACATTTATTATGAACTCGCACAGACTCAGCTGGCACTGGATGCTGCTCAGAAGGTGATTCGCCGCCAGAAGGGCAAGCTTTTCGGCAAGAACCTGCTGCTGGTAGGCACCATTGGTCTGTTCTGGACTGCCTGCAAGATGCTGGACGAGAGCGAGAAGAAACGCAAGGCCGAAAAGGAACGTGCCGATGCCGCTGAAGCAGAACTCGCAGAGATGCAGTTTGAAAAGGACATTTGCTGCGATGGCAAGGCAAGTGTCACGAAAAAAGATGTCTGATACAGATCTCGTAGAAAGGAGGAAGTCAGTTACCAATGATTGATTTCCTGATGATTGCAACGCGCACGGGAAAACGCGGTGTAATCGAAATCTATCCCAAATTCATCATCAAAAAGTCGAAGGATCTGATGATTCGGGGTTCTGATTTCTACGCCATCTGGCTGGAAGAGCGAGGTTTGTGGAGCATTGACGAACAGGATGCGCTTCAGCTGATTGACCATGAGCTGGATATTTACGCAAATGAGCACAAGGAACATCTGGACAACTACCGGGTGCTTCACATGTGGGATGCGGAATCTGGCATGATCGACAACTGGCACAAGTATTGTCAGCGTCAGATGCGGGATAACTACCACACGTTGGATGAGCAGCTGATATTTGCAAACACACCGGTCAAAAAGGAAAGCTATGCATCCAAGAGGCTTCCGTATGTGCTGGAACCGGGGAACATTGATGCCTATGACGAGCTGATGCAGACACTCTATTCTCCAGAGGAGCGAGAGAAAATCGAGTGGTGTATCGGTTCTATTGTCAATGGTGATTCCAAGACCATCCAGAAGTTCATGGTTCTCTATGGCCCGCCCGGTAGTGGTAAGTCCACGGTGCTGAACATCATCCAGAAGCTCTTTACTGGATATTATGCAGCGTTCGATTCTCAAGCATTGGGTTCAGCATCCAATGCGTTCTCGTTGGAAGCATTCAAGGCAAACCCTTTGATTGCGATTCAGCATGAAGGCAACTTGTCCAAAATCGAGGACAATACTCGTCTGAACTCGCTGGTATCTCATGAAACTATGATGGTCAATGAGAAGTTCCGTAGTGCTTATGCGAATCAGTTCAAGAGTTTTTTGATTCTTGCCACAAACAAACCCGTCAAGATCACCGATGCGAAGTCCGGTTTGATTCGCCGATTGATTGATGTGGTTCCGACTGGCGAGAAGGTTCCTCAGAAAAGATATTCTGAACTGTACGCCAAGACCGACTTCGAGCTTGGTGGTATCGCATGGCACTGCAAAGAGGTCTATGAAGCAAACAAACATCTCTACGACGATTATATTCCGACGCGAATGCTTGGTGCTTCCAATGACTTCTATAACTTTATGCTTGATCGGTATTACATCTTCAAAAAGGAGGATGGTATTTCTCTGAAGCGGGCATGGGCGATGTATGACGAGTACAACCAGCGAGCAAAGGTGGCCTATCCATATTCGATGCGTGCTTTCCGAGAAGAGTTGATGAACTACTTCTTGGACTACAAAGAGCGTGCCGAAGATGTGAACGGTGAGCGTGTGCGGAGTTACTACAGTGGATTCAAGGCAGACAAGTTCAAGGAGTTTGCCGATCCTGCACCTGTAGAAGCTCCTGCCGAGAAGGAACCGTTCAAGTCCTGGATTGACCTGAAACTGCAGCATTCTCTCTTTGATGATATTTGCAAGGAATGTCCTGCGCAGTATGCGAACGAAAACGGCACTCCTACGCAAAAGTGGGAGAATGTCAGAACGCTGCTCAAAGATATTCTTACCTCCAAGCTCCACTATGTCAAAGTTCCTGAAACCCACATCGTCATTGACTTTGATATTCCGGGCGACGATGGAAAGAAATGCTTTGAGCGAAATCTGAAGGCAGCGTCCAAGTGGCCTGCTACCTACGCAGAACTGAGTAAATCTGGTGCAGGAATCCACTTGCACTACATTTATACAGGGGACGCAAGCAAACTGAGCCGTATTTACGATGAACATATTGAGGTAAAGGTGTTCACCGGTAATTCTTCGCTAAGAAGAATGCTGACCAAGTGCAATGATATTCCAGTTGCCAAAATCAGCAGCGGCTTACCATTGAAGGGAGAAAAAGCAATGGTCGATGTGAAGCAGATTCAAAATGAGAAGCACCTGCGGGTACTCATTAAGAAAGCCCTCGCAAAAGAAATCAGCCCCTATACCAAACCCAGTATTGACTTTATCGCTCATATTATGGACGAAGCCTACGAGAGTGGGATTCCTTATAATGTGGACGACATGCGCAATGCAATTCTGGCATTTGCCGTGAACAGTACGAATCAGGCCGATGCCTGTTTGAAAATCACGGCGAAGATGCATTTTAAGTCGAAGGAGGATGTGACATCTCAGGTCGATGAAGACGAAAAAGCACCCATCGTATTCTTCGATTGTGAAGTGTTTCCGAACCTTTTCTTAGTCAACTGGAAGTTCGCCGGTGAGGACAAGCCGGTAACTCGGTTGATTAACCCCAGTGCTACGGATATTGAAAAGCTGACGCAGTATCGTCTGATTGGATTTAATAACCGTAAGTACGATAACCACATGCTTTGGGCCTGTATGCTCGGCTGGAATACAGAACAGCTCTATGCACTGTCGAATCGCATTATCAACGATCATGCAGGTTTCTTTGGTGAGGCCTATAACCTGTCCTACACGGACATTTATGACTTTTCCTCTAAGAAGCAGAGCCTGAAAAAGTTCGAGATCGAACTGGGTATCCACCATCAGGAGCTTGGCTTGCCTTGGAATCAACCGGTACCAGAAGAGAAGTGGGAGCAGGTTGCAGAATACTGTGACAATGACGTTATCGCCACGGAAGCAGTGTTCAATTCCAAAGACCGCAAGGCTGACTTTGTTGCACGTGAAATTCTGGCAGATGTTGCTGGAATGACCGTCAACGATACGACCAACAGTCTGACCACCCGTATCATTTTCGGTAAGGAAAAGCACCCTAAGTTGGTCTATACCGATTTGGCTACGGGTAAGTCCGATTCCGTGGTAGAAGTTGATCCTGATATTCTGACCGACAAGAACATTATCAACGCTTTTCCCGGTTATGAGTGGGTCCTCGGTGAGGATGGCCGGATGCACAATATGTTCCGTGGTACGGACTTGGGTTTGGGCGGCTATGTCTACGCTGAACCCGGTATGTACTGGAACGTAGCACTGCTGGATGTGGCATCCCTGCACCCACACTCGGCCGTTGCTTTGAATTACTTTGGCGACTACACCAAGAACTTCAATGACTTGATGGATGTGCGTATCTATGTAAAGCATGGTGAGTACGATAAGGCCAAGAAGCTCTTTGGCGGTAAGTTGGCTAAGTATCTGGATGACCCTGCACAGGCAAAAGCTTTGGCACAGGCTCTGAAAATCGCCATCAACTCGGTTTACGGGTTGACCAGTGCGACTTTCGATAATCCCTTCCGCAACCCCAAGAACGCCAATAACATCGTGGCGCTTCGAGGGGCTTTATTTATGCGCACCCTGCAGGACGAGGTTGCAAGCCGTGGTTTTACCGTGGCGCACATCAAGACGGATTCTATCAAGATTCCTGATGCTACGCCTGAAATCATTGACTTCTGCATGAAGTTCGCTGAGCAGTATGGCTACACGTTTGAACACGAGGCTACATACGAAAAGATGTGCCTGGTGAACAATGCAGTTTATATTGCAAAGTACCAGGATGCAGACACGGCAAAGGCGCAGTACGGTTATATTCCTGAGAAGAACGAGAAGAAGGGCGGTCAGTGGACTGCTACAGGCACTCAGTTTCAGGTGCCCTATGTATTCAAGACGCTCTTCTCCCACGAAGATATTGTGTTCAACGACCTTTGTGAAACCAAGTCGGTTTCTAAGGGTGCAATCTACCTCGACAAGAACGAGGCACTGCCGGAAGATGAGCACAATTATATTTTCGTGGGCCGTGTTGGCCAATTCTGCCCCATCAAACCCGGATGCGGCGGAGCGCTGCTGATGCGTGAAGCCGGTGTAAAAGACGACGGTGAAACGAAATACAATTCGGTCACTGGAACCAAAGACTACCGCTGGCTGGAAAGTGAGATGGTCTATAACCTCCATCTGGAGGACAGCATCGACCGCTCTTATTTCGACAAGATGGTTGATGAGGCGGCGGACACCATTGCTCAGTACGGCGACCTGGAATGGTTCGTATCGGACGATGGTGGTATGCCGCCTTGGCAGAAGCCTGATATGCCCTGGAATGATATTCAGGACGAGACTGCAAGAAATTATGACGTGAGGTGAGATAAATGTTTGAGTTTCCTTATACCCGTGATGTGGAAACAAAGGTGTATGTGGACGATTGCGCGATCGGAAGGGCTGTACTTCGCGGCCCGGTGACGGATTACGCTGAGATTTCCATGAAGAAGATTCAGAAGCAGGATAATATCTGTTTTGGTTTCATGGGGCCGTACATCCGCAAGGTTGTGTTCAATGACCCTGCAACGATTGTCTTCTGGTCAGACAACACCAAGACTGTGGTGAAGTGTGGGCCTGATGATATTTTCGATAAGGAAAAGGGCCTTGCCATGGCCATTTGCAAAAAGATGGCTTACAACGATACCCGGTTCCACAAGGTCTTTAAGCAGTGGTGTAAGCCGAATGAAACCAACGAAGACGAGGTTGCTTATTCCAAAGCAATGAAAGAACTGAATCAGATGGCTGCACAGACCAAGGATGGTATTGCAAGCCTCCTGACGAAAGTATATATGGCGATGCACAGTGGTTATTCTGCGGCAGACAAGAACGAGAAAAAGTAAAGGAGTTTCTATCATGAAAGCAAAAGTAAACATTGATAATACCCGTTTCATCTTCGACACAAACTTCTCCGGCGATCCGAACCGTGACCGCTATGGCTCTTCCCGGCGGCGTGTCAATGTGGTGGTTCCCACGCAGGAGCAGGCCCAGCAGCTCATTGACATGGGCGTGAATGTCAAGCAGACCAAGCCGAATCCCAACTACACCTACGATGAGCCGTTCATCCCGACCTTCTACGTTCCTGTAACCGTCAACATGGATTCCAAGTGGCCTCCGCAGGTGTTCTGGATTACTACTACCGGCCGCAAAGTTCCCTGCAATGCTGAGAACATCAGCCAGCTGGACTACATCCATGTGAAGAATGTGAACCTGCAGGCAAACCTGTATGAGAACCGGAACAACCCCGGCCAGTACACCCTGTATGCGGACATCATGTATGTGGAACAGGATGTCGATGCCGACCCATATGCCGCTAAGTATGAGCAGCGCGAGATGGCTGAACCCAACGACCCGAACGATATGCCGTTCTAAGGAGGAGTACATGAAAAAACTGTTTATCAGCTGTCCGATGCGCAACCGTACGGAACAGGCTATTAAGGCTTCTATGGAGCAGATGCACAAGATTGCAGAAGCAGTCTTTGGCAAGGAACTGGAAGTCATCCCGACCTATTTTGAGGGCAATCCTCCTAAGAACACCAATACGGCTCTTTGGTATCTTGGCGAGAGCATCAAGAAAATGTCGGAAGCAAACTACTTCATCGGCATCTATGATGAGGACCAGAGCTATCGTGGCTGTATCATCGAGAACCGCACGGCAAAAAGCTACGGTATTCCGTCCTACATCGTGAACATCAGCTTCATTGCGCCGGATGTCATCGAACAGAAGCGCATTGATGAGCGTGTCGCAAACCTCGAAATTTATTAAATGATATTTCTGAGTGCAGGAGTTAGTCTTCAGTTGAATGGTCCAGCCGGTGAGTGCCCACGTCGCAAATGGCGTTCTCAGAGGCAGCAGCTCAGACTTATATTTTAATAAAGGAGAAAGACTATGAAAGTATTGCGTATCAAACCGATGTACCGACCGGAGGTCATCGAAATTGATGGTTCGCTGGAATCTCTGCAGAAAGAGGTTGGCGGCATGATTCAGGCGGTCTATCCATGGGATGACGAGGCTGTTCTTATCTGCAACGATGAGGGCAAACTCATGGGCTTGGAGTTCAATCGGCCGCTTTATAATGCCGATGCTCAGATGTACGACTATGTAGTTGGTACATTTCTGATTGTAGGACTGACCGAAGATGACTTTGGTTCTCTTTCGGATGAGATGATCGAAAAATATGCCAGGATATTTCGCCGTTGCTACGGTCTGATCGAGGACGAGGATGGTGAAAGATATATGGTGTGCATGAAACCGAAGCAATAATCGCAATAATTTCGGGAGCCGTGGAGAAATCTGCGGCTCCTTTTTATATGAGTCATTCGCTGGGGGCGAGTATGGCGGGTTCAAATCCTGCATGACCCACAAGTGTCCGAAAATACA
Source organism: uncultured Faecalibacterium sp. (assembly GCA_934548045.1). GTDB lineage: Bacteria > Bacillota > Clostridia > Oscillospirales > Ruminococcaceae > Faecalibacterium. The sequence goes on from CAKTEM010000006.1 coordinate 143,336, forward strand.
CACTAAAAACAAAGGAGTATCAGTATGAAAAAGTCTATGGAGTTCTACATGAATGCAGCAGGATGGGTTATCGGTCTGGTCGGCGCAGGCTACGCTATCGGGGTTCACTGCAAGATGAACGCTCTCGCTAAGAAGCTCGACAGCAAAATTGACCGGCTGGCAGATGATGCCGCTATCCAAATCCCTGATTATGTCATCAAGGATGCTGTGGACAAGGCCGTTGTGAACCGGACGGATTATGCCATCCAGCGAGCAACCAATGCGGCTATTACGGATATTCGCACGGAAACGGCTCGTCAGGTCAAGTCGGCCATCAACAAGGAGTACGTAAACCTGCAGGGCAGCGTGAAGAAGGAAATCAAGGACCAGCTCGGCCGGATGGATATTTCTGATCTGCGTGAAGAGGTGAAGGAAGAGGCCAAGAATCAGCTGGCAGAGAGCATGGGCGATATCTTGGACGATTTTAACGACAACCTGAAGAACGTTAAGAAGATTTACGGTTCCATTTCGGATGCCATCACCGGCAATCAGGGCGGCAAGGAAACTGTTGTGAAAATCTCCTGAGGCCACTGCCATGGAACCGAAACGACTATGGAAAGTCTTTACTTATAAGGGTAAAGAGCTGTTTGCATACACGATATTTGGTGAGGGAGAAGATGAGCAGGAAGCCACGATTGCATTGCTGGCTTATGAGAATCATTGTCAGCCCGAATCCATTCATGTGCATAAAGAATTGAGGTGATTATTCTGATGGCGGGAGTTCAGCTTTACGACTACCAGTTCGAAGCAGTCCAGAAAATGAGGCTGGGTTGTATTCTGTGCGGTGGGGTGGGAAGCGGAAAAAGTAGAACAGGACTGGCGTTTTACTACCAGATGTTCGATGGAAAGCTCAATACGGAAGAGTATGTTCCGATGGTTGAGCCGGAAGACCTTTATATTATCACAACGGCACGGAAACGTGATACAGGGGAGTGGGACGAAGAACTCGCTCCTTTTTTCATGTCTACCGATGAGAGCCTTGACCTTTATCATCATA
>CAKTEM010000007.1 GCA_934548045.1 uncultured Faecalibacterium sp.
CACAGAAGTTAAGCTCACTCGTGCCCAAGATAGTTCGCTGGAAACGGCGCGTGAAAATAGGTAGTCGCCGACTTGAACAAAAACGCTTCAAAAGAAATTCTGAGGCGTTTTTTCTTTTGTCTGAATTGTTTCAGAAATTTTTGCTGCATATTACGCGTACAGTGCACGAAAAGGCTCTGAGAGATCGTGTCTATCAAAAGGGGGAATACGAGGTGAAGCGAAAATCTGCAGTTGGGGCTGTGGGGATGTTCCTGCTGGCGGCTCTTGCCATTTTGATATTATGCCATTATCAGCACACTTCTGCTGTCCGACCGAAGGATAGATTTTCCGGTCAGATCCCGCAGCTGCACAGCACGGCAGACGAAGACGGCGACGGTGTGGACGACCAGCTGGACATCCTGAACGGCGCACTGGCCTATGTGAGCACACATCCAAAATATAAAAGCCGCTATTATGAGACCGGTTATCCTGACGACGGCTATGGAGTTTGCACCGATGTGGTTGCTTACGCGTTGAAAAATGCAGGATATGATCTGCAGGTGCTTGTGGATGCAGATATCCGGGAGCATCCACAAGATTATATGGTAGCAGAGCCGGATGCAAACATAGATTTTCGACGAGTACGAAATCTGAAGGTGTTCTTTTCGCACACAGCAGTTGCCCTGACCACCGATGTTTCAGAAACGGAACAATGGCAGGGTGGGGATATTGTGGTCTTTGAAAGACATATCGGCATTGTGTCTGACCGGCGAAATAAAGACGGAGTGCCCTATATCATTCACCACAATGCCCCATGGCAGACGGCTTACGAACAGGACATTCTGGAAAAACGAACCGATATCGTGGGTCATTACCACATTTCTGAATAAAATTAAAAAAGCAGCCCCGCCGCGTTGAGCATTCAACGTGACGGGGCCGCATACTTTATTGGGTGGGGTACCGGTTACGATACAAGCTTCAGCTTAGCCCTTGCCTGCGCAGCCGAACAGCTCGATCTTCTCCTTGCACTTGTCCTCGATGGCCTTTGCGCCGGGAGCCAGCAGCTTACGGGGATCGAAGCCCTTGCCCTGCAGATCCTTGCCAGCCTCGATATACTTACGGGTAGCCTCAGCGAAGACCAGCTGGCACTCGGTGTTGATGTTGATCTTGGAGACGCCCAGGCTGATAGCCTTTGCGATCATCTCGTCGGGGATGCCGGTGCCGCCGTGCAGGACCAGAGGAATGTTATTGGTTGCCTTGTGGATGCGGTCCAGAGCCTCGAAGTCCAGACCCTTCCAGTTTGCCGGGTAGACACCGTGGATGTTGCCGATGCCAGCAGCCAGGAAGTCAATGCCCAGAGCGGTGATCTTTGCGCACTCTTCGGGGTCAGCGATCTCGCCTGCGCCAACAACGCCGTCCTCGACGCCGCCGATGGAACCGACCTCAGCCTCGATGCTCAGGCCCTTGGAGTGTGCCAGTTCGACCAGCTCCTTGGTCTTTGCAACGTTCTCGTCGATGGAGTAGTGGCTGCCATCGAACATAATGGAGGAGAAACCAGCCTCAACGCAAGCCTTGCAGCCCTCGTAGGTGCCGTGGTCCAGATGCAGAGCAACGGGAACGGTGATGCCCATGGAATCGACCATTGCGCTGACCATAGCAGCGACGGTCTTAAAGCCGGTCATGTATTTGCCGGCACCCTCGGAGACACCCAGGATGACGGGGCTCTTCATCTCTTCGCAAGCGGTCAGGACGGACTTGGTCCACTCCAGATCGTTGATGTTGAACTGAGGCACACCGTAGTGGCCGTCACGAGCCTTCAGAAGCATTTCAGTTGCGTTTACCAACATATTTATTACCTCCACAATTTGTCGGGATTGTGATCGCTCCTGCCTGCGACTTTGCGCAAGGCTTAACAATCTTACAAGGGTAGTATACCCCAAAAGGGACTTAAAATCAATCCAAACCGGGCGTTTTTGTACGCAAACTGTTATGTATACAAGAAGAAATTCCGGAAACATACAAAAACGTGCATAAAAGATGAAAAATTCAACAAAATTGTGGACAAATAGACAGCCGGGGACAAAAGAAGCGAGTTTTCAACAAGAAATCAACATTCGTCAAAATGATGTTGACGAAATCTGCAAAACTTGAAAGCTTCAACTTCAAAAAACTGTCATAAATTTGCCTTAAAAATTACAAAATGTAAGGCTTGAAAATCCACTGTCGAGATGGCAATGTTGAAAACATCGTGGAAATGGTGGAATTCCACAGAAAAAACAGGCGTGCAGACTCGACTTTTAAACTTTGCCCACATGGTTTTCAACATGTTGAAAAGAAAGGCTTTGTTTACAACTTGTATACCTTCCTTTTTGTGGAAAACTTTTCCATTCGGCAAATAGACGGATAACCGCAGAGCGCGGAGGGAATCCTGATACCGGGCAAAGGAGAACGGCATATTTCGATGAATTCCGAAAGAAAAACGCCTTCTTCTATGGCAATGAAAGTCGGCTTATGTTATACTTTAAAATGATTTAATGTCTCTTCTCGAGACGGGTCGAAATTCAGATGCAAAGGGCATCTTGTCATAGAAATGGAAGGAGATCCACCAAATGGAAGAAAAAAATATGCCGCGCCGTCCGCGCCGCAATGCGGAAGACCAGCCCAAAAACGAAAGCCTTGTTTACGGTAAAAATCCCGTCACCGAACTGCTCAAGAGCGGTTCCGGTGTGGACACCGTTCTCATCGCCGAGGGCATGGCTCCGGCTGTGGCCGCGTATTATACCGCCATGGCAAAGGAAGCCGGTGCGGCAGTCAAGCGCGTCAACCCCAACAAGCTCCGCCTCATGACCGGCACCGAGAGCCATCAGGGTGTGGCGGCATTTGCCAGCGAGATCGAGTATGTTACGGTCGAAGACCTGCTGAACATCGCTAAGGAAAAGGGCGAGCCGCCCTTCATCGTGCTGAGCGACGGCATTGAAGACCCCCACAACCTCGGCGCAGTGATGCGCAGCGCGCTGCTCTGCGGTGCGCATGGCATTGTCATCCCGAAGCGCGGCGGTGCGTCCGTGACGCCGACCGTCATCAAGTCCAGCGCAGGCGCGGCAGAGCGTCTGCCGGTGGCGCGTGTTGCTAACATCGGCGAGACCATTCGCCGCCTCAAGGATCAGGGCGTTTTCGTCTACTGCGCAGATATGGACGGCGTGTCGCTCCGCCAGAACAACCTGACCGGACCCATCGCTCTAGTGATGGGCAGCGAAGGCAGCGGTGTTTCGCAGCTGGTGAAGAAGCTGTGCGACGGCGTGGTGCGTCTGGATATGGCGGCCGAGGGTACCGGCGTGGACAGCTTCAACGTCTCGGTGGCGGCAGGCATCATCCTGTATGAGATCCAGACCCAGCGCGCCGCCAAAAAATAAAAAGAGCAAAGCTCTGCCCAATAAAAACAGGGAGGGACAAGGATGCCGAAAGATAACAAGCGGCTGCAAGCCAAGGAGGAACTGACTCCGGAGGAACTGGCAGCGCGGAAAGATGAAAAGTTTCGCACCTTTTTCAGTACCAGCGTGGCACAGGTTCCCGAAGAGATGAACCGCCGGATGGAACAGCAGGAAGAAGAAAAGCTGCCGACCCACGGTCTGCTCGGAAAGCTCTTCCACCGGGAAAAACCGGAGCCACAGAGCAAGGATTCAGCCGAGGAACCGCCGAAAGAGATGCCGACCGGTGAGATTTCGCTGGGCGGCGACGAGAACGAACCGGAATCCGGCTTGCAGCTGGCGGTTCCGGCGGAGGACTGGGAAAAGTTCAACACACCCGAAGAACCTGCGTCGCAGAAGGATTCCGGTGCGGAGGACGCGGATTTTTCGATGAGCCTGACCCCGGAAAAGCCGAAGAATTCCGCCAGCGTTCCGACGAAACAGGCTGCAAAGAAGAAGCCTGCACCGGAACAGGAACCTGCGGAAACGAGAAAGCCGCTTCCGCAGGAGGTAAAAGAGCATCAGGAAATGCAGGAACTGAAAGCGATGCTCTATAATATCGGAAAGCCTGCACAGGAACCGGCAAAACCGGAACCCAAGCCGGAGCCGGTGAAGCCTGCGCCGGTTCCGCCGGCCGCAAAACCGGAAGAACCGCGTCAGCCGTGGCCGAAAGCAATTTTTGCGGAAGAAGCGGCCAGCATGAAGGCGGCGGAAAAAGCCGCCACAAAGCCGGGCTATAAAGAAGAGCCTGCGTTCCGCTTTTTCGGTGAGGGGGACGATGAGGTGAAGGCTCCCACCCGGGAAACTGAACCCAGCATGGACGACAGCATGAGCCTGCCGCTCATCGCATGGGAAGATGTGGACGACGAAGAGCCGTTTGCCCAGCCGGAAACAATAGAAACGCCTGAGCAGGAGCCTGCAAAACCGGAACCGCAGGCTGAAAGCGCGGAACCGGCAGAACCCAAAACGGAAGAAGAGGCAGAAACGGAAACTCCGGAAGAAGCCGAAGATGATACCCCGAAAACACCCGAGCAGGTCGGCGAACGCCTGCGTCAGATGGGCGTGACCCTCACGCTCCGCTGTGTACTGAGCGGTGTTCTCGCGCTGATTCTGCTCCACTTCGGCCTTGTGTCCGAGGGTCTGCTCGCACCAATGGCGTCGCTTGACCCGGTGATGGCACCGGCGGCGTTCTATGCGGCCAACCTGCTCTTCCTCGCGGCGGCGATGGTCGTGGGCTATCCCGTCCTGCGTGATGGTCTGAACGGTCTGAAAAAAGAGGGCCGCCCGACTTCGGACACTATGCCGGCACTGGCCGCGTGCGGCGCAATGCTGGAAGCGGTCATCGCTCTGCTCAACGCGAGAAGCTATCAGCCGTCCAGCTTTACACTCCTCTCTGGCATCGCCGGTCTGGGGCTGTTCATGGCCCTGCTGGGCAGCCGTGTCATGCTGGCGGCGGTCAAGAATGGCTATGACCTCGCCATGCAGGAGCCGGAACACCGGGGCGCGTTCCGGGTCAAGAACAAAGACCTCATTCGTACATTATCCAAGAGTCTGGAACAGAAAGACCCGTGGATCCTGCTCAGCCGCAAGACCGAGTGGAGCGAGAACTTCATCGACCTGAGCTTCAGCGAGCGCACCAGCGAACGCCGGGCGAAAAAGACATCGTATATCCTGCTGGGTGCGGCGGTGCTGAGCGGTCTGGTTTTTCTGCTGTTCGGCGGTGGAACCAACGGCATGGCGGCGGCATCCACCGCAATGCTCTGCATGGGTGCGCCGCTCTCCTCGACCCTCGTCGCCGGTCTGTCCGCTCTGCGGCTCCAGCAGTCGGCGGAGACGGTCGGTGCAGTCGTGCCGGGCTGGGCATCCATCGAAGAGCTGGGCGGTGTCGATACCGTGCAGGTAAGCTCGGATGACCTCTTCGCCAACGACAGTGTGAATCTTGAGGATATCCGCATTTTCAAGGGCGGACGCATCGACCGCGCGATTTTGTACGCGGCCAGCATCCTGAATCAGAGCTGCGACACCCTGCGCGGTCTGTTCCGGCAAATCATCGAGGATAAGACGGATATCCTCTACCCGGTGAAGGACTTGGAAGTTCATGCTGGTTTGGGCTTTGCGGCGTGGTGCGACAATAACCGCATCCTCATCGGCAACCGTACATACCTCGAGAGCGAGGGCGTTACCATGCCCGAAGCCGGTTACGAAAAGGAACACTCGAAGGACGGCAGTTTGCAGATCTTGTATCTGGCGGTGTCCGGCAACCTTCATGCAATGTTTATCCTCCGCTATGTCGGCGTCCGTAATGTCGCACGGAGTCTGGAAATTCTGCAGAAGGAGAACATCCATCTGCTGGTAAACAGCCTTGACCCCAGCCTGACCGCAAAGCATATCACCGATGCCTATCACCTCCCGGAGGGGATGGCATCCCTGCTGGATCAGGAGCAGGTCGATGCGCTGAGCGCGGTGGAGAACACCGAACTGCCCGAGCTGGAACCCAAGGATACCTGCTGCATGATCCACAGCAAAGGCTTCGCCAGCCTTGCCGGCGGCCTGCGCGCGGCAGAGCAGGCACAGAACGCCGAGACGACCGCGACCACGGTTCAGATGGTGTCGGTCTGGTTCTCGGTGGCAATTGGTATCCTGCTGACCTACGCCGGAAGCATCGGTTTCCTCTCCGTGGCAGCAGTCCTGATGTATCAGGCGGCATGGACTGGCCTGAGTATCGCCGTCTGTGCGCTGAAACAGCATAACTGATATCTTAAATGATAAAGCCACCGGCAGAGCCGGTGGCTTTATCGTTTCTAAAAAGATTTTTTGAAAATAAATAGGAATCATTCTTGATTTTGCCTTAGGAATCTGCTATACTATGGTCAGAGAAAAACACATCCGGACGGGATGTGGATAGAATGGCTTAGCCGGGATGGAGAGTACCCGGACACACATAGTAAAAGGAGAGTACACCATGGAACTGAAAGGCACCAAAACCGAGAAAAACCTGTGGGAGGCATTTGCAGGCGAGAGTCAGGCACGCAACAAGTACACCTATTTCGCAAGCGTCGCAAAGAAGGAAGGCTACGAGCAGCTGGCGGCAATCTTTGAGGAGACCGCAGGCAACGAGAAGGAACACGCAAAAATTTGGTTCAAGCTGCTGCAGGGCGGCGCAATGCCCGACGCAATGACTTGCCTCGAGATGGCGGCCGGCGGCGAGCATGACGAGTGGACCGAGATGTATCCCCGGATGGCAAAAGAGGCCAAGGAAGAGGGCTTCAACCAGATCGCAGCCCTCTTTACGATGGTCGCCGCCATTGAGAAGGAGCATGAGCAGCGTTACCGCGAGCTGGCCGAGAACCTCAAGAACGGCAAAGTCTTTGCCCGTGAGGAACAGCAGGTCTGGCGTTGCCGGAACTGCGGCTACACCACCATCGGCAAGTCTGCACCCATGAAATGCCCGGTCTGCGCACATCCCCAGAGTTATTTTGAGCTGGTCGCACACAACTACTGATAACACATTCGAGAGCCGTCCTGTTCTTCGGAGCAGGACGGCTCTTTTCATGTCTTGCGGCCGGAACCTTGCAATCCGGCCCGAAACCTGTCATACTGAACCCGGGATTTTTAACACGGGAGGAAATGGGAAGATGGCGTATCGAATCGCGATTTGTGATGACAGTGCGGTGGATGCCGGGTATGTAGAGGGGATTCTGCGCGATTGGGCGGCGGAACGGGAGCTGGCTGTTCTGCCGGAACGGTTCCAGTCGGCGGAGCAGTTTCTCTTCCACTACGAAGAGGACAGAAATTACGACATCCTGCTTCTCGATATCGAGATGGGCGAGATAGACGGCGTGACGATGGCAAAGACTGTCCGCAAAGATAACGAAGCTGTACAAATCGTCTTCATCACGGGCTACTCGGATTATATCGCCGAAGGGTACGAGGTGGCGGCGTTGCACTACCTGATGAAGCCGGTCAGCCGGGAAAAGCTGTTCGCCGTCCTCGACCGCGCGCTGGAAAAGTGCCGGAAGAACGCCCGGTGCCTGAACCTCGAGCTTTCGGGCGAGATGGTGCGCATCCCGGTCTATGAGGTGCGGTATCTCGATGTCCGGCAGAACTATGTTACCGTCCACGCCAAGAGCAATTATACGGTCAAGCGGACGCTGGCCGAGTTCGAGGCCGAGCTGGACGAGAGCTTCTGCCGGGTCGGCCGGTCGATGATCGTCAACCTGCGGCAGATACGCCGGGTCACGAAGAAAGAAGTTTTCTTGGCGGATGGCACCGCTCTGCCTCTCCCTCGTGGAGCCTATGAACCCTTGAACCGGGCGATCATTGAGAGGACGTAATTATGGGATTGAAGTTCTTTTCAAAACTACTGGACAAAAAAGTGGAAGCCTATCAGCGCGAGCTGATCGAGACGCACTACAAAGAGGTAGACAACATGTACCGTCAGATGCGAGGGTGGCGGCACGATTACCGGGGGCATATCCAGACGATGAAAGTCCTTGCGGCGCAGGGCGACCTTGAGGGCGTCAAAGCCTATCTCGACAAGCTGGACACTGACCTGAACACCGTCGACCTCGCCATCAAGACCGGAAACGCAATGGCGGATGCCATCATCAACAGCAAAGTTTCCCTTGCGAAGAGCCGGAAGATTCCGGTTCAAATCGACGCGCACATCCCGGTCAAACTGAAAATGAGCGAGCTGGACCTCTGCTGTATTCTCGGCAACCTGTTCGACAACGCGATGGACGCCAGCAGCGAACTCCCGGAGGAAGACCGTCTCATCCGGGTGTACATGGATATGAAGGGTACCCAGCTCTACATCTCATTCACCAACTTTACGGCCACGAAAAAGCAGACCAAGATCGGAAAACGCTTCGCCACCACCAAGGGCGAGGGCCACGGGTTCGGACTTGTCCGTATTGATGCCATTGTGGAAAAGCTGGATGGCTACTTGACCCGGAACAGCGAGGATGGAGCGTTCACGACGGAGATATTGATACCTCAAGTGTGAGACAAGCTTTCCCCTCAAGGGGAAGCCAAGTGCATTTCATCCCCCGAATATGACAGTTCGTCCCCAAAATGTGTTGGGGATGATTTTTTGTGGTATTCTCTGTCCAGACAAAGGAAAGGGGAACCCAAGAATGGAGAATGTGGGAACAAACGAAAAAACAAAGAAGAAAGCCCCAAGGCCGAAATACAACCTCTGGCAGGTGACGGCCTACATGCTGGGCGTTGCGTGGAAAGGAAAACACTGGTCGGTCTTCACGGTCGGCATCTCGCTGGCACTGGTGACAGCCGGCAAGACCATCACGGAACTGCTGTTCGCCCCGGCGGTCATCGGGAAGCTGGAGCAGAACGCGCCGCTTGGCTCGCTGCTCGTCACCATCTGCGGCTTTGCCGGGCTGCTGCTGGTGCTGTCGTTCCTGTTCAAATATCTGGACAATCTGGCTCTCTTCGGGAAACTGCAGGTCCGGATGGATATTATGCGGTTTTCTGCCCTCAAGCGGTCGATGACCTCCTATCCGAATCTGCTGGACAAAAACTTCCTCGACCTGAGCACGAAGGTGGGCCGTGCCGTAAGCACCAACAGTGAATCTGTTGAGTCCTTTTGGGCGAGCTGGGAGGATATCCTGACCAATCTCTTCGGCTTTGCGGTCTATCTGTTGCTCTTGTCCGGGCTGAACGGCTGGCTCTGCCTGCTGGTGACGTTGACTTCGGCCATCAGCTATGTGGCCTCGAAACATATCAACGAGTGGAGCTACCGCCACCGCGAAGAAGCCGCCCGGTACGAAAAACAGCTGAATTACGTCCGGAAGGTCGCCACAGAGCGGAAATACGGTAAGGACATCCGCATTTTCGGCCTTCAGGAGTGGGTCGAGGAGATCTGGGAGACGACGATCCGGCTCTACCACGGCTTCTTCGTCCGGCGTGAGAAAAATTATCTCTGGGCGAATGTTATCGACTTGATTCTGCTCCTTGTCCGGAACGGTGCGGCCTATGCCTACCTGATTTGGCTGACCCTCGAACAGGGTCTGCCGGTCTCGCAGTTTCTGCTCTATTTCGGGGCCGCGACTGGTTTCGCGCAGTGGGTGTCGGGCATCCTCGAAAAGTTCTCGACCCTGCACAAACAGTGTCTGGATATCTCGACGGTCCGGGAGTTCCTCGAGTACCCGGAACCCTTCCAATTTGAGGGCGGAAAGCCGCTGGAAAAACAGCTTGATATCCCTTATGAACTGCGGCTAGAGAACGTTTCTTATCGTTATCCGGGCGCAGAAAAGGATACCATTTCGCACCTCGATTTGGTGATCAAGCCGGGCGAAAATCTCGCTATCGTGGGTCTGAACGGCGCAGGCAAGACGACACTGGTGAAACTGCTCTGCGGCTTCCTTGACCCGACCGAGGGCCGTGTCCTGCTGAACGGGCAGGATATCCGGCAGTACAACCGCCGGGATTACTACCAACTGTTCGCGGCGGTCTTTCAGGATTATTCCGTCCTGTCTGCGACGGTGGCCGAAAATGTGGCGCAGACCATCGAGGACATCGACACAAGCCGGGTTTGGCAGTGTCTCGAGGAAGCCGGGCTGACCGACAAGGTGAACAGTCTCCCCAAGAAGCTGGATACCCAGATCGGCAGGGCCGTCTATGAGGATGGCATCGAGCTGTCCGGCGGTCAGACTCAGCGGCTGATGCTGGCGCGCGCCCTCTACAAAAACGCGCCGATTCTGGTATTGGACGAGCCGACGGCAGCACTTGACCCTATCGCCGAGAATGACATCTACATGAAATACAACGAGATGACCGAGGGCAGAACGTCGCTCTTCATCTCCCACCGGCTGGCCTCCACCCGGTTCTGTGACCGCATCCTCTATCTGAAAGATGGCAAAATCGCTGAGGAGGGTACCCACGAAGAGCTTCTGAAACAGGGCGGCGGCTATGCCGACCTGTTCGAGGTGCAGAGCAAATACTACCGGGAGGACAAAGCCGTATGAGCGAGAAAAACGAAAAAATCACGATAAAGCAGGGGCTTCGGTACGCTCTGCGTGAGTGGAAGATTTTCTGGCATCTGTCGCCGAAATTCTTCTATGCGACCTTTGCCTGTGCTGTGCTGACGGCGTTCAGCCCGTATGCGACGGTCTGGCTGTCGGCACAGCTGGTCGGGGAGCTGGCCGGAGATCGGGATGTGCATCGGCTGATGGTCCTCGTCCTCTGGATTTTGGGAACCACGGCAGTTCTCAGCCTTGCCCGGTCGGCGGCGTTCCGCTGGAAAGAGGTCGAGACGGACGACATGTGGAAACGTCAGCATAAGACCTATATGGACAAACAGATGTCGCTCGACTATGTGGACGAGGACAGTCAGCGCGTCTATGACATGTACAGCCAGATCATGCAGAACGCCAACCTGAGCGGCGCAGGCGGCACGATCTGCATTTTGCAGGTGGAGCAGATCGCGACGGCACTGTTCCAGATTCTCGGCGGCGTGGTGCTGTCGTGGGGATTGTTTGCCTCGAAAGTTCCGGACGGGAAGCTGGCTTTTCTGAGCCATCCACTGTTTGTGGTCATATTTTTTGCGGTCATGGTCGGTGCGGCCTGCCTGTCTCCTATTTTTGCAGGACAGGCGGCGAAGTATATGCCGCTGGTGCAGGAGTCCGGCAAGCTGGGCAACCGGATGTTCAGCGTTCAGAGCAGTCTGCCCGAAGACCCGAAAAACGCACCCGACCTCCGCATTTATAATCAGTATCAGAATGTCGTCGGCCGTCGGATGGTGAATGTCTATGATAAGGACAGCACCTTCTTCAAGCTCCGCCGGGGTGTGATGGGCCTTCTGCGTGCGGCTTCGGCTTCGGTGTCGGCCCTGCTGATGGGCCTGGTCTATCTCTTCGTCTGTCTGAAAGCCTGCGGCGGCGCGTTCGGTCTGGGTGCCGTGGCGCAGTACCTTGGCGCGGCGACCAACCTGTTTCAGGGTGTGGTGACGCTGGTGAACATGCTCGCCGACCTCGAAATCAACGGCATCTACATGAAAAACATCTTCGAGTATCTCGACCTGCCGAACAACATGTATCAGGGCAGTCTGACGACCGAAAAGCGGAGCGACCGCCAGTATACCGTCGAGTTCCGGGATGTGTCCTTCCGGTATCCGGAAAGCGAACAGTACGCTCTGCGGCATGTCAACATGAAGTTCCGGGTCGGGGAGCGTCTGGCCGTCGTCGGCATGAACGGCAGCGGCAAGACGACCTTTATCAAACTGCTCTGCCGTCTCTACGACCCGACCGATGGCGTCATCCTGCTGAACGGCATCGACATCCGGAAATACCGCTACGACGAGTACATGGACATCTTTTCGGTGGTCTTTCAGGATTTCCAGCTGTTCAGCCTTCCGCTGGGGCAGAATGTTGCGGCACGTCAGAATTACGATGCTGCCCGTGTGACCGACTGCCTCGAAAAGGCCGGCTTCGGGGAGCGGCTGGCGAAGATGCCGCAGGGATTGAATACCTATCTATATAAGGAACTGGACGAGAACGGCGTGGAAGTCTCGGGCGGCGAGGCGCAGAAAATCGCCATTGCCCGGGCATTGTACAAGGACGCGCCCTTTATCATTCTGGATGAGCCGACTGCGGCTCTTGACCCCATCGCCGAGGCGGAGATCTACGCGAAGTTCAACGAGATCGCAGGCGACAAGACTGCGATTTACATCAGCCATCGCCTGTCCTCCTGCAAGTTCTGTGATGAAATTGCGGTTTTCGACCACGGTGCCGTCATCCAGCAAGGAACCCACGAAGCCCTCCTTGCCGACGAGAACGGGAAGTATCACGAGCTGTGGCACGCACAGGCGCAGTATTATACCCCGGCGGAGTCGGCGTAACAGCTTTCTGCACAATTTCGTTCCGGACTTTTTGTGACACTCCACGAAAACCATTGCGGATTTGTGAGACTTCCGCCGAAAAACTTGACCCACCTTTTCCCGGTGTGTAAAATGAACTGTACAGGTGCGTTTTTTGAAAATTCTGACGCAGCATCATTTACGCCGATAAAGGAGGGAAAAGGAACGGATGAAACGAACCGGAAAGCGTCTGGCCGCATTATGCCTGAGCAGTCTGCTGGCGATTTGTCCGCTTGCGGCGCAGGCCGCACCCGTTGTGCAGCAGCTGGCGGCCAAAAGCAGCGAGGGTCTGGAACTGGATATGACCGAGCTGGACCTCGAGATCACCGACGACGACCCACGGCCCAAAGCGTATCTCTATACCGGCAATCAGGGCGGAGATTATTATTTTATCGTCTGGATGAGCAGCGACCCGGTCGTTGCAACGGTCGACGGTGACGGCAGAGTGACCGGCCGGAGCGCAGGTACGGCGACCATCACGGCAGTTTCCGACCGGGGTGACCGTGCCGCCTGTAAGGTGACCGTCCATAAAAAGACTGAATCTTCCAGCGGAAAGCCGGCCCTCGACAAGGACAGCCTGAACCTGACGATCCAGAGTGTGGAGCTTCACCCGACCGAAAAGCTCAGCCTGACCGAGAGCGAGCAGTCGTTTTTATACGTGTATCAGTGGATGAGCAGCGATACCTCGGTTGCAACGGTGGACGAACACGGCAACGTGACGGCGCAGGGCGTCGGCAAAGCGACCATCACGGCCCTTGTCTCGAACGGACAGGCCCTGCGCTGCGGCGTGACCGTGACTTCGGATGTCGGCAAGGTGACCCTGAGCAAGAATGACCTGCTTCTCCGGGAAGTGGGCGACCAGGAAACCCTGACGGCGGCCGTCGCTGTGGAACCGGGCAAGAATGTTCCCATCACATGGATCAGCAGCAACCCGGGTGTCGCGACGGTCGATACCAACGGCGTTGTGACGGCCGTTGCCGACGGCGAGGCGAAGATCACCGCCCTGTCGCCGGAGGGCAAGTTCGATACCTGCGTTGTCATGGTCGGCATGGCGGCGGACAAGTATACCACCGAGGAAGACCTCGCGGATGAACTCAAACTCCCGAACCCGTATATTGCCATCAAATTGAATCGGTTAAGTTAAACAAGACAAAAAAGGGCTTTCTCCGCGCGGAGAAAGCCCTTTTCAAGTTCAATCAGATCTCATTGCCCGGGAACTGAGGGATACCGTCGAAGCCCTTCTGCAGGTCGGCATCGGTGGGGATATAGTCGGTCATCTTGCCGTCGTGGAACTTCTCGTAAGCGACCATGTCGAAGTAACCGGTGCCGGTCAGACCGAAGACGATGGTCTTTTCCTCGCCGGTCTCCTTGCACTTGAGAGCCTCGTCGATGGCACACCGGATGGCGTGGCTGCTTTCCGGTGCAGGCAGGATGCCCTCGATGCGTGCGAACTGCTCGGCCGCTTCAAAGACGGCAGTCTGTTCGACGCTGGTGGCCTCCATCAGGCCGTCGTGGTACAGCTGGCTGAGGATGCTGCTCATGCCGTGATAGCGCAGGCCGCCTGCGTGGTTCGGGCTGGGGATGAAGCCGGAACCGAGGGTGTACATCTTTGCCAGGGGGCAGACCATGCCGGTATCGCAGAAGTCATAGACGAACTTGCCGCGCGTCAGGCTCGGGCAGCTGGCAGGCTCGACCGCGATGATGCGGTAGTCGGCCTCGCCGCGCAGCTTTTCGCCCATGAACGGGCTGATCAGGCCGCCGAGGTTACTGCCGCCGCCGGCACAGCCGATGATGATGTCAGGCTTGATGCCGTACTTGTCGAGGGCGGTCTTGGTCTCAAGGCCGATGACGCTCTGATGGAGCAGTACCTGATTCAGGACGCTGCCGAGGACGTAGCGGTAGCCCGGCGTGGAGGTGGCGACCTCAACGGCTTCGCTGATGGCACAGCCCAGACTGCCGGTGGTGTTGGGATGCTCGGCAAGAATTTTGCGGCCGACGTTGGTCGTCATGCTGGGGCTGGGGGTCACGGACGCGCCGTAGGTGCGCATGACTTCGCGGCGGAAAGGCTTCTGCTCATAGCTGACCTTCACCATGTAGACCTTGCAGTCCAGCCCGAAGTAACTGCACGCCATCGAGAGGGCAGTACCCCACTGGCCGGCTCCGGTCTCGGTGGTGACGCCTTTCAGGCCCTGCTTCTTGGCGTAGTAGGCCTGCGCAATGGCACT
Organism: uncultured Faecalibacterium sp.; assembly: GCA_934548045.1. Taxonomy (GTDB): domain Bacteria; phylum Bacillota; class Clostridia; order Oscillospirales; family Ruminococcaceae; genus Faecalibacterium. The sequence goes on from CAKTEM010000007.1 coordinate 14,544, forward strand.
GTTCAGTTTGTGGCTGCCGCTGGTGTTGTTGCCCTCGAATTTGTAGTAAATTTTGGCCGGGGTGCCGAGGGCTTCTTCCAGCCGGTAAGCACGGCAGAGAGGACTCGGACGATACATCCGGTAGTATTCCCGAATTTCGTCTGGGATGGGAATATAGGCGGTGGTGTCGTCCAGCTCCTGCTGGACCAGCTCATCGCAGAAAACGCCGTCCAGCTCTGCGGCGGTCATTGGTTTCAGGGTGCCGGGGTTGAGCAGGGGCGCAGGCTTGTTCTTCATGTCCGCGCGGACATTGTACCATGCGGTGGGCAGCTCCGATTCGTCCAGATAGATTTTGAACGGGATGTTCTTTTCGGTCTTCATAAGGCTTGTCCTTTCCGGGTCGTGGACCCTTCGTCTGTGGGATAAGGACAAAAGAAAAACGCCCTTATCCCAAAACACATGTCGTGTATTGGGACAAGAGCGGATAAAACTCCTGCGGTGCCACCCAATCTTGGCAGGAACGACCCTGCCCACTCGTGATATGCCAACACATACCGGCTTTGTTAACGAAGACGCTCTCCGTCGCCCCTACTGCGCAGGTTCTGCGGTTCGGTTTGCCCTCAAAAGCCCATTCCCAGCCGCGCTCCTCTTGTTCCGGTCTCAGCAAATCCGGCCCTCTCTGTAAAGACGAGATCTTTGCGGTGGTACTTATGCTTTCTCTCTGGTTTGGTCGCATTTTATCACTGCACGAAAGTGAAGTCAATACCCGATTTTGAAAAATTTTTGATTCGGCCTGCGATAGTCTGTCTTTTGCGGTTTTACGCCCACGGCGACAGCACTGGGGAGCTGACCGCACTGCTGGCCGGAATAAAAAGAACGTATCCTCGGCTGGAATACATCTGCGGCTGGGTGGAACAGCTGTACAGGAACGCCACGAAGAAGAGAAGCAGTGCCAGCACCACAAGGACCCGGAGCAGAGGGGCAGAGATGGGCGAGTAATGGTTGCGCCGCATAGAGGATTCCTCCTTTTGGATGTTTTTCCATCCTATGCGCGCGCTGGAAAGATTGTGTCCGAACCCCAAGTGTGGTACACTATTTGCAGAAAATACGGAGGATTTGGAATGTTGACGATCACATTGCTTGGCACGGCGGCGACCATGCCGCTGCCGGAACGTGCCTTGACCGTTGCGCTGGCGGAGTGCGGCGGCCACAGCCTGCTGTTTGACTGCGGCGAGGGTACCCAGACGGCCGCGCGCCGTGCCGGGGTCAACCTGATGAAGATGGACGCCATCTGCCTGACCCACTACCACGGTGACCACATTTTCGGCCTGCCCGGCCTGCTGCAGACATTGGGCTGTCAGGGGCGGACGAGGAAGTTGTTCCTGTTTGGCCCGGCAGGGCTGGAACCGGTTTGGAACGCCATCCGCGCCTTGACTGGGCCACTGCCATATCCGGTTGAAATTCAGGAAATGGGAAACGAACCCATTGCCTTAGATAAGCTGGGCAATTCCGCTTCCGGCTGGCCGGTGGGGGCAAAGCTGATTCCTTTCAAGACCCGGCACCGAGTGCCGAGCTGCGGCTACCGGCTGGAACTGCCGCGTGCCGGACGCTTCCTGCCCGAACAGGCAAAGGCGTTGGGTGTGCCGGTCAAGGATTGGAAGCATCTCCAGCACGGCGAGACGATCGAGGTGGATGGAAAAATCATCGAGCCTTCGCAGGTGCTGAGTGCGCCGCGAAAAGGGCTGAGCTTTGTCTTTTCGGGTGACACAGCACCCTGCGCCAGCCTGAAAAAAGCCGCTGAGGGAGCGGACTTGTTCATCTGCGACGCGACCTATCCGGAATCGGCACAGGAAGCGCAGGCGAAGCAGTACGGCCACAGCACTTTTGAGCAGGGAGCAAAGATTGCGGCCGAAGCCGGAGCAAAGCGGTTCTGGCTGGCGCATTACTCCCCGATGATCACCGACCCGGCGGAATTCCTGCCGCTGGCGCAGGCGATTTTCCCGGCGGCAGAGTGTGGCTTCGACGGGAAACAAATCATCCTCCAATACGAGGAGAGTTGACGATGATACAAGTCAAAATAGAAGCAGGTGCGGCGAAACTGCTGGACAAACTCCACGCGGCAGGATACAAAGCCTACGCGGTCGGCGGCTGTGTCCGTGACAGCCTGCTGGGGCAGACGCCGCATGACTGGGATCTCTGCACCAGTGCCCTGCCGGAACAGGTGATGGAGCTGTTCGGGGCCGAAAACTGTATCCCGACCGGATTACAGCACGGAACCGTTACCATCAAACAGGACGGGAAGCTGTACGAGACGACGACCTTCCGCACCGAGGGCAGTTATTCGGATGGACGCCACCCGGACAGAGTGGCTTTTGTGCCGGACGTCCGGGAAGATCTTGCACGGCGCGATTTCACCATCAACGCGATGGCCTGCAACGACGAGGAAGGGTTGATTGACCCCTTCGGCGGACAGGAAGATTTACAGCTCGGCGTCGTCCGGGCCGTCGGCGTGCCGAAACAGCGGTTCGAGGAAGACGCCCTCCGCATCCTGCGGCTCTATCGGTTCGCGGCACGGTTCGAGTTTGCGATTGACCCGTCCACCGGAGAGGCGGCAAAAGAGCTGTGCGGACATCTCGATTGTGTATCGTTAGAGCGCATCGAGGACGAGCTGAGCCGTCTGCTGGCGGCACCCAAACCCGGGAACTGGATGGAACCGGCGGTGTTTGCGGTCGTTTTGCCGGAGCTGGAACTGTTAAAAGAAGAGGAACGCTTTGCAAAAACGCGCGAAACCATCGATGCTCTGCCGTCCGGGATGGAAAATCTGCCGGTGCGGCTGGCGGCGTTGATGGAACCGCTGGGTGAAGTCGGAACCCGGAAAGCGTTGAAGCGTCTGCGCTGTTCCAACGTGAAAATCGACGAAACGGCGACACTTGTAAAAGAAAGCGGTCTTGTGCCGGAACCGGAAAACCTCTGTTTACAGGCAAAGCGTCTGCTCGGGCGGCTCTCACCGGAGATGCTGCATCGGCTGATTTTGCTTTGCAAGGTAAATCAGCCGGAACAGGCCGAAGCGTTTGAAGCACTCTGGAAAGAAGCTGAACAGCTGACGGCGGAACATGCCTGTTGTCGAATCGCTGACCTTGCGGTGAATGGCCGTGACCTCATCGCAATGGGCGTTCAGCCCGGACGGGGATTAAAGCGGATTTTAGATGCACTTTTGGAAGCGGTCGTGACCGAACAGCTCCCGAACGAGAAAGAGACGCTGTTGGACGCTGCAAAGCGATTTTCTGCGTCTTGACAAGCGAAAAAACATGCGGTAGTATATAACTACTTGTGAAGTGGGAAAATGCTCCTCCCCAGAAGCAGGAGCGGACAGAGGAAGATATGACAGATACACAGAATCCCAAGGCCCTCATCGCCATGAGCGGCGGCGTGGACAGCTCGGTGGCGGCGTGGCTGATGAAGGACGCTGGATACGACTGCACCGGCATCACCATGCGCCTGACCCGGAACGAGACGATCGGACAGTCGGGCTTTCACACCTGCTGCTCCGAAAAGGATATCGAGGACGCCGCCGAGGTGGCATTCACGATGGATATCCCCTATGAAGTGCTGGATTTCACGGTGGATTTCCGGGAGAAAATCATCGACAAATTCGTTCGGGTCTATGAGGCCGGCGGAACCCCGAATCCCTGCATCGACTGCAACAAATATATGAAGTTTGACCACCTGCTGAATTGGGCGCGAGAACACGGTATTGACTACGTTGTGACCGGTCACTATGCCCGGGTCGAGCAGGACGAAGTTACCGGCCGCTGGCTGCTGAAAAAGGGTCTGGATGAGGGAAAAGACCAGAGTTATGTGCTGTACAATCTGACGCAGGAACAGCTGGCTCATGTCCGGCTTCCACTGGGCGGACTCCACAAGACCGAAGTGCGTGAAATTGCGGAAAAGCAGAAGTTCGTCAACGCCCGGAAGCACGACAGTCAGGACATCTGCTTCGTGCCGGACGGCGACTACGCCCGTTTCATGGAGGACTTTACCGGAAAGCATTACCCGGAGGGCGATTTCCTCGATGAAACGGGGAAAAAGGTCGGACGGCATCACGGCGCAGTCCGGTATACCATCGGCCAGCGGAAGGGTCTTGGCCTTGCGATGGGCGCGCCGGTCTATGTCTGCGGCAAGGACATGCAGGCGAATACCGTCACCGTTGGCCCGGAAAGCGACCTGTTTGACCGCATCGTGTATGCGGATGAGGTGAACTGGATCGCCATCCCGGAACTGACCGAGCCGCTCCGGGTGACAGCACGCACCCGGTATCATCAGGTGGAGCAGGCCGCGACGGTCTACCCGGCAGGCGAAGGCTGCTTCCGGCTGGAATTCGACCAGCCGCAGCGCGCGCCGACGCCCGGTCAGGCTGTGGTGCTGTATCAGGGGGATGTCGTTCTGGGCGGCGGAACCATTACGAAAGTGGAAAAATAGCCCTCTCAGTCTCGCATCCGCTCGCCAGCTTGTCCTCCCTTTGTCGCTTTGCGACATCTCCCTCCGACCGGAGGGAGTCTATCAAAGGGAGAGCCATTGGCAGTCGGGTGAAGTGAATTGTTTTGAGGGAAAATTCTTCGCCACGCGGTAACGAGGAACGACGAAGAACGGATAAGAAGGAGAATATAAAATGCAGAATCAATATTCCCGTACTCAGCTGCTGCTGGGCGCGGAAGCAATGGAGAAATTACACAACTCGCGCGTGGCCGTATTCGGCATCGGCGGCGTGGGCGGCTACACCGTCGAGGCACTGGCACGCAGTGGTGTCGGCGCACTTGACCTCATCGACGATGACAAGATCTGCCTGACGAACCTGAACCGCCAGATCATTGCGACCCGGAAAACGGTCGGCCAGTATAAGGTCGATGTCGCCGAGCAGCGTGTCCATGAGATCGACCCCAATATTCAGGTCACGACCTATAAGACCTTCTTTACCCCGGAGACGCAGGACCAGTTCGATTTCACCCAGTTCGATTATGTGGTCGACGCCATCGACACCGTGACTGGTAAAATCGCCCTCGTCATGAAGGCGAAAGAGGCAAATGTTCCCATCATCTGCGCGATGGGTGCAGGCAACAAGATGGACCCGACCCGGTTCGAGGTGACCGATATCTATAAGACCTCGGTCTGTCCGCTGGCAAAGGTCATGCGCACCGAGTGCCGCAAGCGCAAAATCAAGCACCTGAAAGTCGTCTACTCGAAGGAGCCTGCCATGACGCCCATCGAGGATGATTCCATCAGCTGCAAGTATCACTGCATCTGCCCTCCGGGTACCCAGCGCAAATGCACCATCCGCCGCTCAGTCCCCGGTTCCAACGCCTTTGTTCCCTCCGTCGCTGGCCTCATCATCGGCGGCGAAGTCGTTAAAGCTCTCGTTGGCTTTGTGCCGATGAAGGGGTAAAACACAGAAAACACGTTTTCAAGACCTGCTTCGGCAGGCCTTTTTTGATGTCCAGACGTCCAAAACAATAAATTTGCAACTAATTTGCATTTTACTCTTGCAATTGGGGCATAAAACGTGTATACTTTACTCCGCACGAAAATGCAAATTGATTGCAATTTAAAAGACTAAAGCATCCTGCTTTTTGAGGAGAACCCTATGGAATTGTTTCTGGACGTACTGGGCGAGTCGCTGGTGGACACCGCGAAAATGCTGCCCTTCCTGTTTTTGGCCTATCTGTTTATCGAATATGTCGAGCATCGCCACGGCGAGCGCATCGAGTCACTGCTGGCAGGCGGCGGACGCTGGGGTTCCATCCCGGGCGCACTGCTGGGCTGTGTGCCGCAGTGCGGATTCTCGGCAATTGCGTCGAATTTCTACGCTTCCCGTGTCATCAGCCTTGGAACCCTGATGGCAGTTTTTCTGGCGACCAGCGACGAGGCCGTTCCGCTTCTGGTCTCGATGCCGGCCTACTGGGATAAGCTGGTTCTGCTGATGGTCATCAAGGTCGTTTACGCTATTGCAGTGGGTCTGGTGCTGGACTTCGTTCTGCGCGGCGTCCTGCCGAAATCCCTGCGCGGCGGCTACACCGGCAGCGCGGATGAGATCGACTGTCACGAGGAGCATGACGACAAAGAGGGCAAGCCCAGACCCATCTGGATGGCCGCTCTCCGCCACACGCTTGAAATTTTCGTCTTCATCTTTGCGTTCAGTCTGGTGTTTGGTCTTATTGTTGAGGGTGTCGGCGAGGATGTCTTTGCAGACATGCTGGGCCGGATGGGCTTCTTCCAGCCGGTCGTCGCCGCTCTGGTGGGCCTGATCCCGAACTGTGCGGCCAGCGTCCTGCTGACCCAGCTCTACGTCGAAGGTGCACTCCGCTTCTCGAGCCTTGTCGCTGGCCTTTGCACCGGCGCAGGCGTGGGCTTGGCTGTCCTCTGGCGCGCAAATCCCTCGTGGAAGCAGAACCTGTTCATCACCGGCCTTGTCTGGGCTGCTGGTGCCGCTCTGGGTGTCGGGATGCAGCTGGTCGTGGCCTTTATCGGATAATTAAATCGTTGAATGTTCTCGAAAGCCGTTCCGGAATTGTCCGGGGCGGCTTTTTGTGATATACTCGAGAAAAACAAACTTTTTCAGAGATCAGGAGACAGTATGAATTACAAAATTCTTGCAAGCGATTACGATAACACCCTTGTGCCGTTCGGCGAGCAATGCCCCCGTCCGGAAGTCATAAAGGAGATCAAAAAGATGCAGGCCGCAGGCGGAAAGTTCGTCCTGAGTACCGGCCGCGCTTACCCGTCCATCCGGGAAAAGGGTCAGCTGGGCGGCATCCGGTACGATTACGCCATTACCTGCAATGGTGCCTGCGTGGTGGACAAAGAGGGAAAAATCGTCGCCGAGCATCCGCTGACAAATGAGGAAATGTACGCGCTGGTGGATTTCTGCGAGGATTTCAACTATCCGCTTCAGTTTGATTTCCGGGATGCCTGCTACGCATACTGTGAGTACGATTATCTCCACCGCCGCTATACGCAGATGAACAGCAAGGGCCTGACCTGTCTGGACGGCGAAGACCGTGACCGCCACCTCATCGACATGCCGCACGCCGCCTTTGCCGCCATGCCGCCGGAGGCCGCAAAACAGTTTGAGGAAAAGTACGGCCACCTGAATCTTCACTTCATGATAGTGGGTTCCTACACGCCGGAAGGCTACCGTTTCTTCGATATCGTCCGAGGCGGTATCGACAAGGGCGTGGGTCTGGCCGACCTCTGTGAAAAGATGGGCCTGACGCTGGAAGAAGCTGTCGCCGCCGGTGACTCGGCGAACGATGTCGGAATGTTGAAAGCCGCCGGTCTGGGCTGCTGCATGGCGAACGGCACCGACGACGCAAAAGCTGCCGCGGACCGCATCATCGGCGATGTCCGGGAGAACGGCCTTGCCGACCTCATCGAAGAACTCTGGTTCGACGGCCCGGAAGCAAAGCCCTCCGGAAAAGACCTCGGTTCGGCATGGGACAAGTTCGAAAAGGAAGCGGTCCAGAAATGAGCTTTGCACCGGTCTACAACGAAAAGAGCCGCGCGCTGATTCTGGGAACATGGCCCAGCCCCAAAAGCCGGGAGATGTCCTTTTATTATGGGCATCCGCAGAACCGATTCTGGCCGATGATGGCCGCGCTGACCGGCGAACCGGTGCCGGAACGGGAGGATATTCCGGCGAAGAAACAAATCATCCTCCGGCACGGGTTGGCACTCTGGGATACCCTCGAGAGCTGTACCATCACCGGGGCGTCGGATGCGTCCATCAAGGATGTGGTGCCGAACGATATTGCCGCCCTGCTGAAAAAAGCTCCCATCGAGGCGGTGTTCTGCAACGGTGCGACAGCCTATAAAATCTATACAAAGTATCTTGAGCCGGTCAGCGATATCCCGGCGGTCAAACTGCCCAGCACCAGCCCGGCAAACGCCGCCTGCCGACCCGAAAAACTGAGAGAAATTTGGGGAGAGGCACTGAAAGACTGGCTGGTAAAATAACAAACGATTTCAAACCTGTAAATTATTCGTGAAACGCTTGCGTTTTTCGCAAAAGGTCTTATTATGAAGAGTACAGGGGGAGAAAAACTTCCCGGAAAAGGAGAAACAGGATGAGCAAGATCATTCGCACCCAGAAACCGAGTGTCCTGCCGTGGTATGCGGCGGCCATCGTTTTTGTGGTGTTCTGCGCCCTGCTCCCGGTCTACAAGCTCTGGGCGTTGCTGGTTGCGCTGGGTGCGGCTCTGGTGGCCTTCGGCGCGGCGAAAAAGATTTGTCCGCCCCGGATCATTGAGACGGAAGTGCCGTTCCATACCGGCGTGGGTGATGTGGACTCGATGCTGACCGATATTCAGGAAAAGCTGGATGCCCTTCACGCCTTGAACGAGGCGTTGCCCGACCCTCAGCTCTCGGCGGCGATGACCCGGATGGAAAAAGCAGGCCGCTCCATCGTCGAGACGGTGGAGGCCAACCCGTCCAAGGCAAGGCAGGTGCGGCGGTTCGCGAACTACTATTTGCCCGACGCCGTGAACGTGCTGGAACAGTACGCCAAGCTGGCAAAGCAGGGTGTCCGGGGTGAGAACGCGGCATCCATCCGTGCCGAAGTCGAGCGGAACGCGGCGTCCATCGCGACCGCATTTGAAAATCAACTGGATGCCCTCTATGCGGCGGAAAGCATGGACCTCTCGGCAGACCTGACCGTGCTGCAGAATATGCTCAAGGGGCAGGGCTTAAGTAAGTGAAAATTGGATATCTGGAAAGGAAGGAATCCCAATGGCTGATAACAATACTCTGAATTTTGACCTCGACGCACCCGTAGTTCCGACCCTGACCCTCGACCCGGTGGAAGAGCCGAAGGTAGAGGAAAAGAAACCCGAACCGGCACCGGCGGAGGCACCGCAGGTCAACCTCAGCCCCGAAGAGCAGGCGATGGTGGACTCCTTCGCCCAGAAGATCGACATCACCAACAGCCAGCAGGTGCTGCAGTATGGCTCCGCCTGCCAGAAGAAGATCGGCGATTTCTCCGAGGCCGCCCTCGCGAAAGTCTCCACGAAAGACTTAGGCGAAGTCGGCGACATGATCACGAACCTCATCGGTGAACTCAAGAGCTTTGACGCCGCAGAGGAGGAAAAAGGCTTCCTCGGCTTCTTCAAAAAGAAGTCGAATCAGATCGACCAGCTCAAGACCAAGTACAACAAGGCCGAGACGAATGTCGAGAACATTCAGGCCATGCTGGAAAAGCATCAGGTGCAGCTGTTGAAGGACATCGCGATGCTGGATAAGATGTATGACCTGAACATGGCCTACTTCAAAGAGCTGAGCATGTATATCCTCGCCGGCAAAAAGAAGCTGGAAGAGGTCCGCAACGGTGAACTGCAGGAAGCAATGGACAAGGCAAAGCGTTCCGGCCTGCCCGAGGACGCCCAGAAAGCCCGTGACCTTGCTGACCAGTGCGAGCGGTTCGAGAAGAAGCTGTATGACCTCGAGCTGACCCGGAACATCAGCCTCCAGATGGGGCCGCAGATCCGTCTACTCCAGAACAACAACTCGATGATGGCGGAAAAAATCCAGTCCACCATCGTCAACACCATTCCCCTCTGGAAGAATCAGATGGTGCTGGCTCTGGGTCTGGCACACAGCCAGCAGGCAATGCAGGCCGAGCGTGCTGTGACCGACATGACGAACGAACTGCTCAAGAAGAACGCCGAGACCCTCAAGATGGGTACCATCGAGACTGCGAAGGAATCCCAGCGCGGCATCGTGGATATCGAGACGCTCCAGCAGACCAACAAGAGCCTCATCGAGACACTGGACGAGCTGAATAAGATCCAGAGCGAGGGCCGCGCAAAGCGTGCCGCCGCCGAGCAGGAGCTGAACCGGATCGAAGACGAACTGAAACAAAAGATGATGGAGATTCATGGCTGATATGGCGAACGCAGATTTTTCGCAGAATCAGAATACAACGCCCGGCGGATTTGACGCCGGAAGCTATCGGGAAAAGGCCGCGCCGGAGCAGGAGCTTCGGCTGACCCCGTTCCAGAAAAAGCTGGCAGACCTTGAAAAGGCCCTGCCGTCGGCTCTCAGCAAGCAGGCTGTCGCCGCATTGCTGATGGTCGTTGTCATGGTGCTGTCGGTGGTCGGCTTCGGCGGAGGAAAGCTCCGCAGCAAGTACAACGAGGCGTCGAAGTGGTATACCGTGGGCGTCTCGGCGGACGGCGGATACAACCTCAGCGAGGAACTGACGACCCGGATGAACACCGCCGCAAATATCATCACGACGGCGTCCAATGCCCTTGGCGCAGACAATGCCGAAGTGCTGGCGGCACAGGACGCACTGACCGTGTTCAGCAACGACTTAGACGGCCTGAACGCCGGAAAGACCCGGATGCACGCGGTCTATGAGGATGATGCCGCTCTCGGTGCAGCCATCGACCAGCTCTATGCAAAATTGCAGGAGCAGGCCGCCGACCCCATGAAGATGGGAGCCGTGCAGGGGCAGTACGGACAGTTCAACAGCTCGGCGACCATCATCGGGAACCTGAGCTACAATGAAGCCGTGGCTTCCTATGAAAAGGAGACCAGCGGTTTCCCGGCAAGCCTGCTCAAGGGCCTGTTCGGGATCAAGGAGGTGGAACCCTTCGCATGAAAACGATGAAAAACATTTCGCGGCAATTTCTCGCCGTACTGCTGGTGTTTGTGGTCGGCGTTGCGGCACTCTGCCCGGCGGCATTTGCGGCCAAGGCACAGCTGCCCGACCTGCCCACGGATAAACGGGTCGTCGACGATGCCGGTGTCCTGAGCGACAGCACGACCCAGATCATTGAAAACCTGAACTTGCAGCTGCAGGAGCAGTGCAAGGGCGCGCAGATCGGTGTCCTGACCGTCGAATACACCGGAAACGTGACGACGGAGGACTATGCGACCGAAGCCTTCAACACTTGGGGCGTCGGCAGTTCCAGCGAGAACAACGGCGTCCTCATCCTGTTGGTGATGGAGTCGCCCGAGTACGACGACGGCGACTACTATCTGACCTACGGAATCGGCTTCCGGAATACCACACTGGATAAGCAGGCCAGTGCTATCGCCCAGACGATGGAAGATGACTTCGCCGCAAAAAATTATGACGGCGCAGTCGTCACCTGTGCCGAGAATGTCGCGAACACCATCGCGGATATCTACGGCGTGACCCTGTCGGGCAATACGGGCAGTACCGGCAATGCCGGAACGGTCACTCAGCCCACGACGCCCGGCTATGACGACTCCTATGGACAGGAGCCGGGAGGTTCTCTTATGAGCGGTCTTATCACGTTGATTGCAACCATCATCGTTGTGATGGCACTGTTCTATATCTTTATCGCGCCCATCGGCCATGGTTTCGGCTGGTATTGGGGGCCGTTTGGCTGGTTCGGCTGGCGTCGCCGCCGTGGGCCTCGTCCTCCGCGCGGCCCGTATGACGACTGGGGCTTTGGCGGTCCTCGCGGCCCCCGTGGCCCGAGAGGTCCCCGTCCTCCAAGAGGCGGCGGTTTCGGTGGTGGAATGGGCAGCGGTCCTCGTCCTCCCCGTGGTGGTGGCGGTAACTTTGGCGGCTTCAGCGGCGGCGGTTCCTTCCGTGGAGGCGGTGGTCTCGGCGGAATGGGCGGCGGCCGCAGTATGGGCGGCGGCGGTGGCCGTGGACGCTGAGTAAAAACGGAAAATGGCTGGCATCCTTAGTTGGGTGTTCGTAAAACAGTTTTCGAGAAATGACACGGCAACTGCCTGTCAGGATTGGTTACGAGTACCCGGCTAAGCCGAGAAAGCATCAAGTCCCATGTCCGCACTATCAAGGTGTTGGGCATGGGGCTTTTTGCATATCAGGAGAGCTCCACAAAGGCGCACCCCGGTTGTTTGCGGCGAGGAAAAGGCACTTCTGCGGAAGTGTAACAACCCACTATGACACTTTCAGCCCTGCGGTCTGCAAAGTGCGGTGGGCTCTCCGCGAGGGAACGGCTGTATAGGGGTGCGTTTCGTGGAAATTGTTTCGTACGTACGTACCAGCCTTCCTGTACGCACGTACGCAGCAAAATAGTCCAATTCTCGTATATATGGGTGGTCTTTTGACTACGAGTGTGGTATACTCCACTTGGAAAACCAATTAAGGTAGATATAACGCACAGTGATGTGCTTTATATAAAAGCAGGATAAAAACGCAACGCATTTCTTTCCGAGAGATGCCAGAGCTGGTAGGTAGCCCAGCCGTCTGCACCATACGGTGTAGGTAAGTAACCTTCCCCTCCGGGTTGTCCGTTCCTGTAAGGATTTATTTCAGGAGGGTTTCGTTATGGACATTGATTCTACAAAGCTGACTGTATTTTTTGAAGCTCCATTCTGGATTGGAGTGTTTGAGCGCATCGAGAAAAGAAAGCTCTCAGTGTGTAAAGTCGTATTTGGTGCAGAACCAAAGGACTATGAAGTCTGGGAGTATTTGCTCAAGAATTACAGTCGGCTGCGCTTCAGTCCATCTGTTGAGACAGTTGTGAAGAAAGAAGCTGTGAATCCAAAACGATTACAGCGGCAAATCCGAAAGGAAGCAGCCGCTACGGGAATCGGTACAAAATCACAGCAGGCGTTGCAAATGCAGCGAGAGGAAAACAAGCTGGTGCGAAAAGCACTTAGCCGCAAACAACGCGAAGAAGAAAAGCAACGTCAATTTGAACTGAAACAGCAGAAGCGAAAAGCAAAGCATCGGGGCAGATGATGCCCAGCGGCCAGACAAATTTTAGTGAATATTTGATGTGGTCACCGATGGAGACATCCGCAAGGCCAAGGCCGACATAGAAAGCCGATGCCCTCGCCGGGCTCGATGGTGACCTGTGCGTCGCTGGATTCCAGCGTGCCGGCCATCGCACTGTTTTCGATCTTCATGAGATACCCTCCTGTATCTGATTTTTTCTGTCCGGAACTCGTTTCCGTTTCTCTGGCATGAGTGTACCAGCAAATCAAACACTTGTAAAAGGCAAAAAAATTCTGGACATTCAGTCACGTTTGGAATGAATGACTGCGAAATGAGCGAAAACGGACTTTCTTCGTCATACTGCCGGAAAGAATCTATGAAAATTGTGCATCACGCGAAGATCAGTCCAAATGGTTCTGGACCTTGAGGAAAAACCGGAATGGAAAAGCCCATACGCAAAAAACAGCTCCCGGCAGAAAGCCCTTCAAAATAGGCCTCTGCCGGGAGCTGTTTCATATACACACGAGCAAAAGGAGGAGAAATTGCAAAGATGAAAGAGAGTTGAATGTCAGAGCAGGGAGGTGCTCTTTGGAGGTTTATTCGCCGCGGACAGCTGCAAAGCCGTTCTCGAGGTCAGCAATGATATCGTCGATATGCTCCGTACCGATGGACAGACGGATGGTGTTCTGATAGATCTGCTGCTCGGCCAGCTCCTCGTCGTTCAGCTGGCTGTGGGTGGTGGAAGCCGGGTGAATGACAAGGCTCTTGACGTCAGCGACGTTTGCCAGCAGGGAGAAGATCTTCAGGTTGTCGATGAACTTGAAGGCTTCCTCACGGCCGCCCTTGATCTGGAAGGTGAAGATGGATGCGCCGCCGTTCGGGAAATACTTCTCGTACAGAGCGTGGTCGGGATGGTCGGGCAGGGAAGGATGGTTGACCTTCTCGACCTGCGGATGGTTTGCCAGATACTCGATGACCTTCTTGGTGTTCTCGACATGACGCTCGAGACGCAGGCTCAGGGTCTCGGTACCCTGCAGCAGCAGGAAGGCGTTGAACGGAGAAATGCATGCACCGGTATCACGGAGCAGGATGGCGCGGATGTAGGTGACGAAAGCAGCAGGGCCGGCAGCATCTGCGAAGGAAACACCGTGGTAGCTCGGGTTGGGGTCAGCAATGTTGCCGTACTTGCCGCTGGCCTTCCAGTCGAACTTGCCGCTGTCGACGATGACGCCGCCCAGAGAGGTGCCGTGGCCGCCGATGAACTTGGTTGCGGAGTGGACCACGATGTCTGCGCCATGCTCGATGGGGCGGATCAGGTACGGGGTGCCGAAGGTGTTGTCAATGACGAGGGGCAGGCCGTGCTTGTGAGCGATTTCAGCAACTGCGTCGATATCGGGGATGTCGCTGTTGGGGTTGCCCAGAGTCTCGAGATAAACAGCCTTGGTGTTAGGCTTGATGGCAGCCTCGACCTCAGCCAGATCGTGAACGTTGACAAAGGTGGTCTCGACGCCGAACTGAGACAGGGTATGCTCGAGCAGGTTGTAGCTGCCGCCGTAGATGGTCTTCTGAGCAACAATGTGGTCGCCGGCCTGAGCCAGAGCCTCGATGGTGTAGGTGATGGCAGCTGCGCCGGAAGCGACCGCCAGAGCAGCGGTGCCGCCCTCGAGAGCGGCAATGCGCTTTTCAAAAACGTCCTGCGTGGAGTTGGTCAGACGGCCGTAGATGTTGCCGGCGTCGGCCAGACCGAAACGGTCAGCGGCATGCTGGCTGTTGCGGAAGACGTAGGAAGTGGTCTGGTAAATGGGAACTGCACGGGAATCGGTGGCAGGGTCAGCCTGTTCCTGACCGACATGGAGCTGGAGCGTTTCAAATTTATAGTTGGACATTGTAATCTACCTCTCTACTTTTACTGATTGTATAATCTCTTTGTACAAAAATACCCGATGCTCCACAACATTTCAAGCATCGGGCATAAAATTCAATCGTTCGATACAGTGTTCACGCGCTCAACGGCACATTCGAGAACCGGAGGGCAACGCACAGGTATCGGCCAGAATTTCTGCCCGTGTTCTGCACATTCGCCCACAACGGAAGTTCGCGTGGAGCAGAGTGTTCCAAATCAGCGACATGGGAAAAGCCCTCCTTTCAAGTACTGTCTACCAACCTCGTGGGTTGGTTCATGTTTGCATTATATCCGCACCTACCCGGTTTGTCAATAGGTTAATTCTATTTTTTCTGCATGGGAAGAAATAAGTCGGACTTTGCACCCTGGGGCAGGTTCTGCCCGAACACGACATGGCCGCCATGCGCCTGAATGATTTGCTCGACAACATGCAGGCCGAGGATGTGGGGCGCGTTGTCGGAAGTCTCCGGTTCACGCAGGGCGGCGAGGACGGCAGGCGGATAGCTCTGACCGTTATCGGAGACAGTCAGCTGGAACAGGCCGTTCGTGAGTTGTGCCGTCAGGGTGACCGTGATCGGCCGGGTGTTGTGTCGGACGCTGTTGTTCAGCAGGTTCTCCACTGCCCGGCTCAGCAGGGCCTTGTCCACATTGAGAACGGTGTGTTCGGCTTCCTCGGTCTGGGAGAGTTCCAGCTCGCAGGACTCGGCCAACGGGTTCTCGTAGAACTGTGCCGCCAGCTCCCGTAAGAGCGGCCCGGCGGTCAGCGGCTGACAGCGCAGGGGCTGGGCTCCGTATTGGAGCTTGCTCGTCAGGTTCAGGTCTTCGATGAGGGAGCGGATCTTCTCGCTTTGGGTGCAGATGCCACTGGCCTTTTCCCGGGAGGACTCGGGCAGGGCGGCATCCTGCCCCAGCTGCTCCGCCCAGCCTAAAATCAGGGAGAGGGGTGTCCGGATGTCGTGGCTGACCCCGGCGATCCAGTTGGTGCGCGCAGTGTCGCGACGCGCGATGAGTTCATTTCGCTTCTGGAGCTGTTGGCTGGTCTGATTGAGCTTTTCGGCCAGCTCCCCGGTAAAGCCCCGGGTGGAAAGGGTCACGGTCTGACCGTTTGCCAGCGCGTCCAGTCCGTCCGAGACGGTGCGAAGCTGCTTCGCGCTCCGCCAGCTGAAAAACAGGCAGGCCCCGAGAACGGTGAGGAACAGGAAGAGGAAGAAGGGCGGCAGGCTCCGGATCAGCCCTTCGATCAAAGCAGACGACATCCACACATTGTACCTCCACAGGGAGCCGGGAGCAAGCGCGATGACGAAGAGGCCGTAATCCTGTATCCAGCAGAAGACCGGGTAGTCGTTGAGGAACCAGCGCGTGAAACTGGCGACCTGACTGGACGTATAGCGATGGTCGAGATTTTCGGGCAGCTGATACGACCAGATGACGTTTCCGTCGTCGTCCAGCACCATGGCCCACTCGTAGCCGTCCATCCACTCAGCTGGAGTGTGGGCCGGGTCGAATACCAGCCGTCCGTTCTGTTCGGTCAGGGCATCGGCGACGGCACCGCTGGTGTAAAGCCCCTGCGGATAGGTCGAAGCGTACTGATAGCCGGTGTAGACGAACAGAGCCAGAAACAGGACGATGAGGGTGGTCACGGCGAGGATGTACCGGCGGATGATCCGCGTGAAGGTCTTCATTTGACTGCCTCCCGTGCGAGTTTGTAGCCGATGCCCCGGACGGTGAGCAGATACTGCGGTTTGCCGGGTTCATCCTCCAACTTTTTCCGCAGGTGGCGGATATGGACGTTGAGACTGTTTTCGTAGCCGTAGTAGTCCGCACCCCAGACGGCATCACAGAGGGCGTCATAAGTCACGATGTGACCGCGGTTGTCGGCCAGTTTCTGCAACAGGGCGCGTTCGGTGGCAGTCAGCGGAAAAAACGTTCCGTCCGGCAGAAAGACCTGTGCGTCGCCCAGGGCGACGTTTCGGTTCCCAATTTTCAGCAGCCGGTTGTTGGAACGCTGCAGCTCGGCCCGGTACGCACGCTGTAAGATGTGCTGCACCCGGAGCAGAAGTTCCTGCATCAAAAACGGCTTCGTCAGATAGTCGTCTGCGCCCAGACCCAGACCAAACAGCCGGTCTGCATCGGCATCCCGTGCCGAGAGGAAGAGGGCCGGGATGTCGGCCTTGGTGCGCAGTTCCCGGAACAGACCGAAACCGTCGCCGTCGGGCAGGTTGATGTCCAGAATCATGAGATCAGGGATCTCTTTCGCAAATGCCGCCCATGCCTCGGCACAGTTGGACGCAGTGGTGATATTCTGATATCCTGCGCTGTGCAGCTGGTCACAGAGCAGGCGGATAAGGTCGGGGTTATCGTCAACAAGAAAAAGCTTGGCCTGATAAATGCTGTTCATACTGATATCCTCCATGGTGGACCTCTCAATTTCATGTATTACTGTATTAAGCCTATAATACAAATGATACTCTGATTTCAGAGCCTGTCAAGGGAGCTGGTGGGATTTTTGAGAGGTCTTGCCTTCTATTCTAATAGAATAAACGAAGCATGGCTATCTTTCCCTGCAAAACTTAAGCTGAAATTAAGCTGAGCATAGGAAAGCCTTAATCTGGGCAGTGTATCCTGAGGGTGTTCCAAGACGTAGATAACACAGAAAAAAGGAGCATCCTGTCATGAAAAATATCATTGAGACGAAACAACTCTGCAAGACCTACGGGAGCCGCCGGGTCGTGGATGACCTGAACCTCCATCTGCCGGAGGGTTGTGTCTACGGCTTTCTGGGGCCGAATGGCGCAGGCAAATCCACGACGATGAAAATGCTGCTGGGCCTCATCCACCCGACCGGTGGAACCATCCAGCTGTTCGGTCAGACCCTCACCGAGACGAACCGCATCGACCTTCTGCGCCAGACCGGAAGCATCATTGAATCCCCGGCGGGTTACCTTCATCTGACTGCCGAGGAGAATCTGAAGATCGTCGCCGACCTGAAAGGCGTCTCCCATCAGGACATCGACCGGGTGCTGGACATCGTCCACCTGACGCAGGACAAAAAGCGCAAAGTCGGGCAGTATTCCCTCGGCATGAAACAGCGTCTCGGCATCGCGATGGCTCTGCTGGGCAGTCCGAAGCTGCTGATCCTGGACGAGCCGACCAACGGCCTTGATCCAGCCGGGATTCAGGAGATGCGCCAGCTCATTGCAAAAATGCCCGAGACGACCGGCGCGACGGTGCTGATCTCGAGCCACCTGCTGGGCGAGATGGAGCAGATGGTGACGCAGGTCGGCATCATCGACCACGGCAAAATGCTGTTCGAGGGCGAGCTGACCGAATTGCAGAAGCACAGCTGTGCCGGATATGACATGAAACTGCTGAACGTCGAAAAGGGCATCCCGGTGCTTCGGAAGCAGGGATTTTCTGTTCAGCCGGATGAGACGGGCAGGCTTGCCCTTCCGCCCATCCCGGACGAAGAATTGGCCGGGCTGAGCAGTCTCCTTGCGGCCAATGGCGCAGGCGTCATCGGACTGACCCCGAAGAGCAAGAACCTCGAGGAAATCTTCCTCAGCCTGACCCAGCACACGGAAAAGGAGAGTGAATCATGATGTGGAAAACGGCATTTCATGCAGAATTTCAGAAGGCGAAGCGGCGGCATGAACTTCTGCTCTGCCTGCTGGTTCCGCTGGTGATCATCGTATGGGTCGGCGGCTTGCAGAAGGCCGGAGAGGATGAGCTTGCGAATGGGTACAGCGAGTTGTTTTACAGCATCCCGGTCATTAACGCGATCCTCCTGCCGGTCATGATGGCCGTCCTCGCAAGCCGGCTGTGGGATATGGAAGTGAAGGGCAGCACCACAAAGCTGCTCTACACCCTTCAAAGCCGGAAGAGCCTGTTTGCCGGAAAAGTCAGCTTCGGCCTGCTGGAAGTGCTGCTGACGACGGCCCTCGAGATGGGGATGATACGACTTCTCGGCATCATCAAAGGCTATACTGAGAAGTTCCCGACCGGACAGTTCTGGTATCTGGCGGTCTGTACACTGGTGGTGAATGTCATGCTGTTTTTGTCGGAGTGGCTGTTGATGCTCCTGTTTGAAAATCCACTCCCAGCCATCTGCGTCGGCATCGTCGGCGCGATGATCGGCCTGTTTTCGGCGTTCATGCCCGAGATCGTCAGCTATTTTGTGCCGTGGGGCTATTACGTTCCGCTGGGCGGCTATGAGGTTAAGGTCTGGGAGCAGGAGACCCATACTGTTCTGTACGGCACCCGTGGGATGAACTGGGGATTGCTGGGTTTTACCATCCTGCTGGCGGCGGTGTTTCTCGCCGCCGCATGGCGTGTGATGCGGAACAAGGAGGTATGAATCATGCTGGAACGCTGTATCGCGGCAGAAAACCGCAAACTTCACGCTTCGCCCATCTGGGTGATGTTCTTCATCCTGCCCATTATTTCGGCAGCTTACGGAACCTTCAACTATATGCAGAACCTCGAGATTTTGAAGGACGGCTGGTACAGCCTCTGGACACAGCACACCCTCTTTTACTCGATGTTCTTCTTCCCGGCGATGGTCGCCGCCTACGCTGCCTATCTGTGGCGGCTGGAACATCTGGGGCATAACTGGAATCTCATCATGGTGGCACCGGTCCGGCCCATCGACCTGTTTGCCGCAAAATTCGTCGTCGTCCTGAAGCTGGCCGTCCTGACCCATGGATTCGTCTTCGTACTGTTTGCGGTCTGCGGCAAGCTCTTCGCGAATCTCCCGGGCTGGCCGCCGGTCATCCTGCTGGTGTTTCTGCTGCGTGGAGCCGTGGGCGCGCTGGCGGTCGTTGCAGTGCAGCTGGTGCTGTCCATGCTCATCCGGAGCTTTGCGGTGCCGGTCTTCCTCGCCCTGCTGGGCGGCGTGGCCGGGATGCTCATCAGCAGCAGGGGATACGCGATGCTCTGGCCCTATTCCCTGATGCAGGCCGGGATGAACTCCAACCACAGCGAGGATGTCCTATCGGGCGGCTATGGGATGTTTTTTGCAGCCTGCTTTCTCTGGCTGGCGGCGATGTTCATCGCGGCAAAGCTTTTGCTGAAAAAAAGAGATGTGAAGGCATGATTTCTGAAAAAAACTCCCTCCGTCATTCTGTTAGAATGACACCTCCCTCATGGAGGGCGGCTTGGCCACCTCGCCGAGGGGGCTGTCGCGTAAGCGACTGGGGAAGTGCCTAAACTGTAAAATTTTTTGATTCTGCTTGCAAGAAACGACACGATAGGGTAAGATAAGCGAGAAAGGAGCGGATGAATATGCGCAGCGTGCTGCATTTTTTCAAGCAGCTGCTTGTGACGGTTCTTCTTATTGGTTTGATCGGGCTGGTCGTGTTCGGCGTTTATTTCGGCTGGCAGGGTCACAAGCTGTATGAAGAAGCAGTCAAAAACTACCCCATTTCGATGATGTATGAATCCATCCAGAGCCGGACGGATTTTGTCTCTTACGAAGAAATGCCGCAGACCTATATCAATGCGGTCATCTCGGTCGAGGATCGGCGGTTCGTGTCGCACCACGGCATCGACCCAATTTCCATCGGACGAGCATTGCTCACGGATCTGAAGACCCATTCGCTGGCGGAGGGTGGAAGCACCCTGACCCAGCAGCTGGCGAAGAATGAGCTGTTTACGCAGGAAAAGCGTCTCGCCCGGAAAGCGGCGGAGATGTTCGCCGCATTGAGCATCGAGAAACAGTACGACAAGCGGCAGATTTTTGAGATGTACGCCAATACCATCTATTTTGGCAACAATTATTATGGCATTGCGCAGGCGGCTCAGGGCTATTTCGGGAAGGCACCTGCGGAGCTGACCGATGCCGAAGCTGTCCTGCTGGCCGGTCTGCCCAACGCGCCCTCGCTCTACTCACCCACGACGAACCCTGACCTCGCCCTCAAGCGCGCGCTGGTCGTTCTGCAGCGGATGACCGAGGCAAAAGTCCTGACAAAGGAACAGGCGGCGGAGCTTGGAAATGAGGTCGCGGCGTTGAGTATCCTCACAAATTGAACAAAAGAAGTTGTTGAAATTACTCCTTCCGTCATTGCTGACGCGATGGCATGTCAAAGGCCCCATCTCAGAGGGGGCTGGCACAGCGAAGCTGTGACTGGGGGAGTCCTTCAATAACTTCTTTTTTGCTTTATAAACGGTAAAATTTTTGCAAAATGGGTTGAAAAAACGTCCTTAATGTAGTATGATAACCGGGCTAAAACAGAGCGGATAGGAGGCTGATAAACATGCAGAAGAAAAATTATCTGGAAGAGATCCTTCATATCATTCACAGCGGCTTGCCGGCGGCGGAGATCGCGGAACGATTGTCGGATTACCACGAGAACGACCTGGCCGACGCGCTGGAACACCTGACGCCGGATGAACGGCAGAAGCTGTACGCCATTCTGGGCGTGGAGCGAGTGGCTGAGATCTTCTCGTATCTGGATGATGCAGAGCCTTACCTGACGGAACTGCCGGCGGACAAAGCGGCAAAGGTCGTTTCGAACATGGACTCGGACGACGCTGTGGACGTGCTGGACGACCTCGAAGAGGACGACAAGCAGGAACTCGTCAAGCACCTTGATAAAGACGCTGCGGAAGACGTCAAACTGCTGATGTCCTACGATGAGGACGAGATCGGCAGCTGCATGACGACCAACTACATCTGTATCCGCAAGGACCTGACCGTCCGGCAGGCCATGAGCGAGCTGGTGAAGCAGGCAGGAGAGAATGACAACATCTCGACCCTGTACGTCGTCGATGAAAAAGACAAGTATTATGGTGCCATCGACCTGAAAGACCTTATCGTGGCCCGTGCAGGCGATGAGCTGGAATCCATCATCAGCAGCTCCTATCCCTACGTGACCGACCATGAGAAGATCAGCGAATGTATCGACCGCATCACGGAATACGCCGAAAAGTCGCTCCCCGTCCTGAACGATGCCGGCGAGCTGCTGGGTATCATCACCTCGGCGGACGTTGTCGAGATCGTCGATGACGAGATGGGCGATGACTACGCAAAACTCGGCGGCTTGACGAGCGAGGAAGACCTGAACGAAACCGTCTTCGAGAGTGTCAAGAAGCGTCTGCCCTGGCTGATCGCCCTGCTGTTCCTCGGCATGGTCGTCTCCTCGGTGGTCGGCATGTTCGAGTCGGTGGTACAGGTCCTCCCCATCGTCATCTGCTTCCAGTCCATGGTTCTGGATATGGCCGGCAACGTCGGCACCCAGTCGCTGGCCGTCACCATCCGCGTTTTGATGGATGAACAGCTGACGACCGGAAAGAAGCTGAAACTTCTCTTCAAGGAAGTCCGTATTGGTCTGGTGAACGGTGGCATCCTCGCCATCATGTCCCTGCTGATTCTGGGTGTTTATATCCACCTGTTCAAGGGCTATCTCTGGGGTGAAGCCTTCCTCGTTTCAGGCTGTGTCGGTATCTCGCTCATCGTGGCAATGGTGATCTCGAGCATGGTAGGCACTGTTATCCCGATGTTCTTCCATAAGATCCACGTTGACCCGGCGGTCGCGTCTGGTCCGCTCATCACCACCGTCAATGACCTTGTCGCCGTCGTGACCTACTATGGCCTTGCAATGATCTTCCTCATTGATGTGTTCCATCTGGGGTAAAAAATAGATAAAGACAAAGGGAGCTGCGGCGTCGCCGCAGCTCCCTTTGTCTTTACAGATTCTCAATCCAATACCGCTGGGTGATAGAGCCGTCCTGTGCGTCATAGAGTTCGCCGTCGAGGATACCGCCGTTGGCCTGAATGGTCTTCGCGGAAGCAATGTTGTACCGGTCACAGGCGATGCGCACCCGGTCGATGCCAAGGTTTTTCGCTTCTTCCAGCGCAAGTTTTAAGAGTTGGATCGCATAGCCGTTTTTGCGGTCGGAGGGCCGGATACTGTACCCAATGTGTCCACCGAATTCCAGCAGATAGTCGTTCAGGTAGTGGCGCAGGTTCACCATGCCGACGAGATGCTCGTTTTCGTCCAGAGCAAGATACTGCGTTGAAGGAACTTTCCCGGCAGGGGTCGTCTCCGGAGCAGAGTAGTTATGAACGTTCGTCAGCCATGCGTCGAAATCATCGTATTTGTCGAGGGCGCAGGTGCCGATCAGTCGTGAGTCGATGGCGAGAAACTCTTCCCGGTAGGACATGACCTGTTCCCGGTCGGATTCGGTCGCTTTGCGGAGATGAAGCTTTTGGGGTGAAGCTTTCCGGGTGGCGGTGAAGAAATCCGCCTGCTTCATCAGGCCGTGGCGGTTGCAGTAAAAATACA
Source organism: uncultured Faecalibacterium sp. (assembly GCA_934548045.1). Classification (GTDB taxonomy): domain Bacteria; phylum Bacillota; class Clostridia; order Oscillospirales; family Ruminococcaceae; genus Faecalibacterium. Next base: position 37,423 of record CAKTEM010000007.1, read on the forward strand.
GCACGCCCTTGCCACGCAGGGGAAACCGACAGCTGGCGTTACCCTCCGGATAGAGCTTGACGAGCTGGAATTTGTCGCCGGTCAGATAGGCGATGAAGGAGATGTAGTGCTCCTTCGTCATGGGGTGGTGGATGGTGACAAACAGCTCATCTTCGACCCGTTCGACGGTGACTTGGTGCGTTTCATCGGCGTTCTCGGCCTCGGCGATGCTCTGGGCAGGCAGAGCGACGCCGCAGCAGCTGACGACGGCCTGACCGGTGGCATGCAGGACATTGCCGCAGACCGGGCAGACGTAGAGCTTGGAACGCAGGAGGTTCGAGGAGCGGTTTCGGTTGATGACCGGTTCACCCTGCATCAGCTCAAATACCGACACACCTAGCGCGGCGGCCAGTGGCTCGAGAAGAGAGATGTCGGGCAGACCTTTCGCTGTCTCCCACTTGGAGATGGTCTTCGCGCTGACAGCCAGCGTGTGCGCAAGCTCGGCCTGCGTCATGTTTTTGGACTCGCGCAGCTGCCGGATGGTGCTGCCGGTGACATAAGTGTTCATGAATGACTCCTTTGTGATGCGTTTGCCCTCTCAGTCTCGCGTTTGCTCGACAGCTCTCCCAAAGGGAGAGCCATTGGCATGTCGGGTCAGTCAGAGCAGGACAAAAAAGTAGTTGATTACGGAAAAATGTGGGCCTCGCTGTTGAGATAAAGTATAGCGCAACAAAAAACTCCACACAACCTACGCTGCGTGGAGTTGAAGCTTGACGGCGGTGGGGAGAAGCGGTAGGATAAAGTTAGGAGGGCGAACGAAAATGAGTGAATTTGCACACCTGAAAAATAAATTGCTGGCGGAACAGGTAGAAGACCAGATCTATCATTATATATTGGATACTCCCATTGAGCCGGGAGCAAAGCTGCCGAATGAGTTTGAATTGGGAGAAAAGTTCGGTGTGGGCCGCAGCACCATCCGGGAAGCCGTTAAGCTGCTGTCCAGCAAAGGCGTCGTGGAAGTGCGGCGTGGGTCAGGTACTTACGTGGTAACAACGACTAAGGGCCTGTCAGACCCACTGGGATTGCGTTCTGTCAAGGATAAGAATCAGTTGGCATTAGATCTTGTCAATGTCCGTCTTTTGCTGGAACCGGGCATTGCGGCCATGGCAGCGCAAAATGCGACGGGTGAGGATATTGAGCGTCTGCGGCGGCTCTGTGAACGGGTCGAGGTGAAAATTCATGACGGTGAACGCTATATCGAAGACGATATTGCATTCCATACCTGTATTGCCAAGAGCAGCAAAAACACAGTGGTGGAACAGTTGATTCCAATCATTGATACGGCAGTTATGATGTTCGTGAACGTTACCCACAAAAAGCTCATCGATGAAACCATTATGACCCACCGAATGATCGTAGAAGCGATTGCAAGCCATGACCCGATGGGGGCGCAGTCCGCGATGGTGATGCACCTGAACTTCAACCGCACGTATATCAAAAAGGTTTATGATGGAGAAGACCCTGAAGATGGAACCATAGGTATTGCTCAATTTGTAAAGTGACAGAATCCCTGCACGGAAACTCTGTGCAGGGATTTTTTGTTAACGTAGTTGTCTGATGACTTTATGAAGAAGATTGAAAGTAAAAATGCTAAAAAGGCTGATTTTGAATGATGTATCCCGGAGAATTAGGCGAAATGCTAGATGTATCCAAGAATTTTTGAACATAAAGTGGGACGTATCCGGAACAACTTGCAAAGAAACATCTGCCGGATTACAATAAAGCCATAAGATGTCCGACGGATAAAGGACAAAGTAAGAGAGCATTTGGAGGTAAGAATTATGGAGCTGCGTTCGCAAGAAGTCCGTACATTGGCACCGGAAAATGACCCACTGAAGATGGGCATGGGTTGGAAGGTCGAAGACCTTGCAAAGCCGCAAATCATGGTAGAAAGCACCTTTGGCGACAGCCATCCGGGCAGCGCGCATCTGGATCAGTTTGTAAAGGAAGCGGTTCAGGCTGTCAACGAGCATGGCGGCAAGGCGGCTCGTTATTTTGCAACAGATATGTGCGACGGCATCGCGCAGGGTCATGACGGCATCAACTATTCGCTGCCGCACCGTGACGCGATCGTGAATCTGGTGGAAGCACAGGCAAACGCCAGCGTTTATGACGGCGGCGTGTTTATCGCAAGCTGTGACAAGTCCATGCCGGCAATGCTGATGAGCATTGGCCGACTGAAAGAGATGAGTGCCATCGTAGTGACCGGCGGTGTCATGGAAGCACATACTCTCCCGAAAAAATATGTGGTGAACGACCCGGCCTGCGCCATCAATGAACTGCTGACGCTGGAGCAGATCGGCAAATTCGACGCATGGGAAAAGACCGGCGTCATCCCCAACGAACAGCTTGATTACTACAAGCACAACGCCTGCCCCAGCTGCGGCGCATGTTCCTTTATGGGAACAGCATCCACCATGCAGATCATGGCTGAGGCTCTGGGTCTGATGCTTCCCGGCACTGCGCTGATGCCTGCAACGGCTCCGGAACTGAAACAGGCCGCATACGACGCAGGTGTGCAGTTGATGGAGCTGGTGAAGCAGGGCATCAAGGCGAAGGATATCGTGACGAAAGAAAGCTTTGAAAATGCCATTATGGTCCATGCGGCAATTTCCGGCTCGACCAATGCAACGATGCACCTGCCGGCCATTGCACATGAGTTCGGCATTGAGATCGACGCAGACACCTTTGACCGGATGCACCGGGGTGCCCACTATCTGCTGAATATCCGCCCCTCCGGCGACTGGCCTGCACAGTACTTCTATTATGCAGGCGGCGTACCGCGTGTGATGGAAGAAATCAAGTCGATGCTCCATCTGGACGTTATGACCGTTACCGGCAAGACGCTGGGCGAAAATCTGGAAGAGCTGAAGAAGAACGGCTTCTATGAACATTGCGACGCCATCCTGAAGGAAAAGACCAAGGGCTTTGCCCGTCCGGTGACCCGGGAAGACATCATCCACAGCTTTGACAATGCAAAGGGCACGGACGGTAGCATTGCCATCCTGAAAGGCAATCTGGCTCCGGAAGGCTGCGTCATCAAGCACACGGCCTGCCCGAAGAATATGTTTGAAGCGACTCTTCGTGCAAAGCCCTACGACAGCGAGGAAGAGTGTATTGCAGCTGTTCTACATGGTGAAGTAAAGCCCGGTGACGCGATCTTCATTCGCTATGAAGGCCCTCGTGGAAGTGGTATGCCGGAGATGTTCTATACCGGCGAAGCTATCTGCGCCGACCCGAAACTGGCATCCAGTGTGGCTCTTATCACCGACGGACGCTTCTCCGGCGCAAGCCGCGGCCCGGTCATCGGCCATGTCAGCCCGGAAGCTGCTGTCGGCGGCCCCATCGCTCTGGTGGAAGAGGGCGACCTGATCCAGATCGACGTTCATAACCGGAAACTTGCCATTGTCGGTGTCAAGGGTGAGCCCAAGACCCCGGAAGAAATGGATGAGATCCTGACACAGCGTCGTGCAAACTGGAAACCGAAAGCACCCAAGTATACAAAGGGCCTGCTGAAGCTGTACTCGCAGCACGCGGTCAGCCCGATGAAGGGTGCCTATATGGAGTAAAGAACTCCTTCTGAGAATAAAAAATATCATCTGAAAAACAACTGTCCAGCGTGATTTTGTTGGACGGCTTAGGAAAGTGCAGCCAAAAATAAAAATGGAGGAACGTCTTATGACTGCTGTTGCTACTCCCGATGCCGCGCGGCTGGTATTTGCTGCCGTGGCAGGACTTATCCTATTGCTAGTTCTTATCATCAAGTTCAAGGTCCATGCAATGATCTCCATCCTGATCGGTGCTGTTGGAATCGGTCTGATGGCAGGTATGCCGCTGGCGGACATCATCAGCTCCGTGAACGAAGGAATCGGAAATACCCTAAAAGGCATCGCCCTTCTAGTTGGCCTTGGCTCCATGTTCGGCGCGATCCTTGAAGAATCCGGCGGCGCGCAGACATTGGCTGTGACTATGGTGCGAAAGTTCGGCGATGAAAAAGCCGCGTGGGCATTGGGCATCACGGGTCTGGTCATCGCAATGCCCGTCTTCTTCGATGCGGGCCTGATCATTCTGATCCCGCTTGCGTTTTCTCTGGCAAAGCGCACCAACCGCTCGGTTCTGTACTATGTCATCCCTCTGCTGGCAGGTCTGGCAGTCGGTCATGCGTTCATCCCTCCCACGCCCGGCCCGGTCCTGGTTGCTTCCATGCTGGGTGTTGACCTTGGCTGGGTTATCCTCATCGGCATTTTCTGCGGCATTTTTGCCATGATCGTTGCAGGCCCTGTCTGGGGTTCCATCTGCGGCAAAAAGTATATGATCGCTGTTCCTGAACACATTGCACAGCAGGAAGACATCGACGAGAGCAAGCTGCCCAAGTTTGGCACCATCGTCGGCATCATCATGATACCTCTGGTGCTTATCATTGCAAACTCTGTGGCAAAAGTCGTTCCTGCAATGGCTGGCATCCAGCCGGTCTTGGCTTTCCTCGGTGAGCCTTTCATGGCACTGCTGCTGGCTACCATCGCTGCGATGTATCTGCTGGGTACCCGTCACGGTTATTCCAATGCACAGCTGGAAAAGATCATGACCAAATCTCTGGAGCCTACCGGCATGATTCTACTGGTCACTGCATGCGGCGGCGTTCTCCGTTACATGCTCCAGAATTCCGGTCTGGGCGATGTCATTGGCAATGCAGTGGCAAACGCAAGTCTGCCGCTGGTTCTGGTGGCCTTCATCGTGGCTGCGCTGGTGCGTATTTCGGTCGGCTCTTCTACCGTTGCCATGACGATGGCGGCAGGCATTATCTCCGCAATGCCCGGCATCAGCGAACTCAGCCCTCTGTATCTGGCCTGCGTCACCGCTGCGATCGCTGGCGGCTCTACCGTCTGCTCTCACTTCAATGATTCCGGCTTCTGGCTGGTCAAGAGTCTTGTGGGTATGGACGAAAAGACGACCCTCAAGACCTGGACCATTATGGAAACACTGGTCGGCGGCGTTGGTTTCCTTGTCGCGCTGGTGATTTCCTTCTTCGCTTAACCTTTGACAGAACGAACGGTCTTCCTTCTCCGGATCGTTTGGTTCATCTTCTCCTAATTCATCACCTCCTTAGAGGGAGCCGCTCCGGTTTGCTTTGCCCGGAGTGGCTTTTTCTGTATAAGAAAACTCCACACAACCTACGCTGCGTGGAGTTAAAAATAGAATGGATTTTTGTTACTTATTCTTCGGTTTCATCCGTTTCTTCATCAGGGTCGAGGGCGATGGAGAAGACAGCCTTTTTCAGTTTGCCACAGCCCTGTGCTTTCAGGCCGGATTTGTACGGCTCACCGGCGAGGTAGAGGGCAAAACGGCCCTCGCAGAGCATCCCGGCGATGCTGGTTCCGGCACTGCCGACGGTGGTGTCCGTGGCTTCGTCGGTGGGCTTGGTGGGAGAAAACTCACCCAGAGAAACTTCAAACAGCTCGCTGCCCTCGAGGTCGGTCTCAAGGGTCAGGTGGGCGTCGTGGCGGACAAAGGGGGTCTTGTCGCTGACCTGCGGCGTGACGGTGCTGACCGTGACGATGGCGTTGTCGCCGTCAATTTTCGTCTTGCCAGCAGGCAGGGTGTTGATATCCCGTGCCATGACGTACTCGATGACCGTATCGAGGTTGTCGGACATGCCGAGGTAGTTGGGGAGATTGTTCAGGGTATCGTAGATCATGGAAAATCCTCCGAATTTTTATTCCAGTACAACGTCTTCGCTGAGTACTTGACCGATGGGCTTCGCAATGCAGAGGTCGGCTTCCTCGTCGGCGTTGGTGGGCTGCATGTTGATGACGACGAGGTGGCGGCCCCGGAAATACCGGATAAGCCCGGCGGCCGGGTAGACCACAAGGCTGGTGCCGCCGATGATGAGGGTGTCCGCCTTTCGGATGGCCGACACTGCACCGGACAGCACGCCTTCGTCCAGACCTTCCTCATACAGAACGACGTCCGGCTTCACGATACCACCGCACTTCGGGCAGTGGGGAACACCGGTGGAGTTGGCGATGAAATCCACATCGTAGAACGCGCCGCAGTCCTCGCAGTAGTTGCGCAGGGTGCTGCCGTGCAGCTCATAGACCGTTTTGGAACCAGCCGCCTGATGCAGGCCGTCGATGTTCTGGGTGACGACGGCTTTCAGCTTGCCTTCACGTTCCAGCTTTGCCAGACGCAGGTGAGCGGCGTTGGGCTTCGCACCCTTGACGATGAGCTTATCCCGGTAGAATTTGTAGAACTCTTCCGGGTTCTGTTCCCAGAAGGTGTGGCTCAAAATCGTTTCCGGCGGATAGGCATACTTCTGGTGATACAGGCCGTCGACGCTCCGGAAATCCGGGATGCCGCTTTCGGTCGAGACACCTGCTCCGCCGAAAAACACAATGTTGTTGCTCTCCGCGATGATTTTTTCCAGTGCTGGTACCATAGAACCGCCCCTTTCACATACTGTATTCTGAACATCAGTATAGCACAACTTTATTGTCAGGCCAAGGCCCCATCTCAGAGGGGGTTGGCACAGCGGAGCTGTGACTGGAGGAGTTCTATCCACCAGCAAGCTGCTTTAATCAATCGTCGTCTTCGTTCTTCCCACACCGATGACGGCGGTGGTGATTTTTTTCCATGTGTTGCATCCGCAGACGCCGTCCACGGTCAGGCTGGTGCGCCGCTGGTAGCCGCGCAGAGCTTCCTCGGTGCGTGTGCCGAAGAGTCCGTCGATGCGGCTTCCGGTCCGGTAGCCGAGGGTCGAGAGCGCATCCTGTAAAATCATGACATAGCACCCACGGCTCCCTCGCCGCAGAGTGGGGTACCCGGCAGTGGTGCCGCTGCAGGCAGGGGTGCCGTACCGGCGGTCAAAGTGTACCCATGTCGGCGTCTGGCTCAGCGGCTCCACATAGCCCCATGCGCCGGTGGCACGGGCGGCGTTGTAGATGGCCGTCCGCTGGGTGCTGGACAGACTCTGCCCGACGTCAAAGGCAACACCGGCGTAGTGCTGGCTTCGGGTGCCGTGTCCGCCCTCCCAGATGCGGCGGAACGCGTAGCCTACCGGGATACCGGAACCGTACTTGCGCCGGGTCAGGTTCCATGCTTCCATGGCCGCGATGGTCGTCCAGAGCACCGGGCTTCCGGATTTGCCCCGGAACTCCCGGAGGGTCAGGGTCGTGCCGGTACTGTACGGCATCGGGTCGTTTTCGTTGATGCTCGAGTAGGTGTACACCTTGTTCTCGTAGGCATCGTAGACGAGCAGCCTTGCCATAGGTCAAACCTCCTTTTTGGTCGCGGCGGCGTCGCACTCGCAGCTCTGTGCCTGTAATGCCGCCCAGGTCTCCCGGTTGACGGTGCCGGTCACTTCCAGCCCGGCGCGCTGCTGCGCTGCCCGGACGGCAACCGTTTCCGCCTCGCCGAAAGAGGAATTTTCCGAGACGTAATCCTCGCCGCAATAGAGGCTGGCCCGGCCGTTGAGCCACTGCTCGATGAGAGCAACGTCCGGCCCGATGCTGCCCTCACTCATGGCGCGGCCGGGATAAGCCATCTCCTGTCCGCTGTCACGGTCGGGGTTGGGCGTGTGGACGGCGAGCTGCAGGCTCAGGGCTTCCACGGCCGTCCATGTCTCGGCGTCGACGATGCCGGTGGCCGGCAGGTCAAGAAGCTCCTGTACGCTCCGGGTCGCAGCGGCAGTCTCTTCGGAATAGAGGTCGGACAGCGGCGGATTCTCCACGCTGTCGAAGTAGTAGGCGATGCGCTGGAGCAGAACATTATAATAAAGCACAGCACTGCTCTCGGAGCCGACCGTGAGCGGTGTGCCGGGGTAGGGCAGGCGTTTCAGCGTGACGACCGGCCCGGAGGTGCGCAGGGCAGACGCCTTACCGTAGAGGGAATCCCATGTGTTCCGGCCAACCACGCCGTCGACGGTCAGCCCGGCGAACCGCTGATAGGCGCGGACGGCGGCTTCGGTGGAAGAGCCAAACTGCCCGTCAATCGAGACGGACGGGATGCTGCTCTCGTAGGCACTCATAATATAAAGGTAGAATTGCAGCTCCCGGACAGCGGTGCCACTGGAACCGTTCCGCAGGACGCCCGGATACTCGCCCGGCCGCAGGCTGGACGAAAGAAGCTTGTTGGCGATGTCGTTGTAGACCTCGTAGAGTTTGTTCCACGTTGTCCGACCGACTATGCCGTCGCTCGTCAGGCCGAAATAGCTCTGGAACTTCTTGACAGCGGCCTTGGTGGAGGAGCCAAATTTGCCGTCAACGGTCACATTGTTGAGGGAAGAATAGACCGTCCGGGCGATTTTGAGCCAGAACTGCACCAAGCGAACGTTCTGGCCGCTGGAACCAGACCGGAGCGGCGAACCTGGGTAGGCGTTGGGCGTGCCGTTGTCGGACTGGATGCTCCGGAACTCGTCGTAAAGCTCGTTCCATGTGGTCTGGCCCACCACGCCGTCCACGGTCAGACCGTATTTCCGCTGGAACGACCGGACAGCCGCCGTGGTGCCGGAACCGAAGATGCCGTCCACGGTCACCGATGGGATGGAAGAATCGTACTGGGCGAGGGTGTTCAGCCAGAATTGCAGCTGCTCGACCGCGCTGCCGGACGAACCCTGCCGCAGAACGGTGCCGTTCCAGGTACCGTCCGAGAGGGTGCCGCTGGATGTCTCGCCCTCGCTGGTAAGCTCGGCAAGGTCTTTGACCGAGACATAGATATAGCTGATCTTGTACCATGTGCTGCGCCCGACGACCCCGTCCGCCGTCAGGTTGAACTGCTTCTGGAACGCCTTGACGGTGGTGGTCATCTTGGAGCCAAAGATGCCGTCCACGGTCAGCAGGCCGAGGAAGGGGTAGTCCTTCGTGATGCGGTTCAATTGCCGCTGAAGGGTGAAGACCGCCGTGCCGGTAGAACCCTGCCGGAGGGGAGAACCGGGATAGCTCTGTGGGATGGACTGGATGTTGTTCGTCCGGACGATCTCGATGTCGTTGCCGTAGTAGTATTTGAGGATCTGCAGTGCGTTCCGGCCCTGATTCGCCAGAGTGACGGTTCCCCACTGTTTCAGGCCCGGGCAGGTGACTGATTTGCCGTCGCAGTATTCCGAGTAGTATGGATTGACCGTGCCGGTCTTCCGGATGTAGGTGTTGAAGATGTCGTCGGTCAGCTTTGTCATGACCTCGAACACCGTCCGCCCGTGGACATAATATTGGTCGTAGCTGGTCGAGTTGGTGATGTTGAAGCTGTATCCCTTGCTGGGGTACCACTCGGTGTAAATGCGGTTCAGCGCGAGGGAGATCTGACAGTGGATGTTCGCCCGGAGTGCCTGTTCGGGCCACGTCGGATACACCTCACTTGACGCGACATTGGCGATATACTTCCGGAAGGACACGGTGACATTCTTGGCGGAGGCGGCAGGTCTGCCGAGATGGACGGTGATATTTTTGGGGATGATGACCCGGTCGAGGACACGGGGAACGCAGTTCTCGGTGGGTTCGGGGCAGCTGCCGCCGTCATCGGAGAAGAGGGAGTGGGTCGGGATGACGATGGGCTCGTTGGGAACATCCCGGCCCTCTTCCGTCTCGGGAATCATCTCGGGCTGGGCCAGCGTGACCTGCCCGGCGAAGATCTGGATGCCTTGGATCCGCACTGTCCGGTAGCCGGATTTCGCGGCGGTGAGGGAACAGACGGCGTAGGGGAGGACGGTCGTGTTGTCCTCGTTGAGGGAGTAGGTGCAGTCGGGGGTCGAGATGGTATAATCGCCTGCGTTTCCCTCGGCGTCGGTCGTCAGGTGGGCGGTGAAGCCGTCGCCGCTCAGGGTGATGACGACCCCTTCCACCGGTGAGGACTGCCGGGCGGCGAAGGCCTGAATACGGAGGATTCCGGTTGCCATAAGAAAAGTCTCCTTTGCTAGTTAGTGTCAGTGCTATACTATTCAAAAAAGGAAGGGAGTGTGCGCAGGGCTTGTCTTGACAGAAAGAGCATCATGCTGCTGCACGGGAATCTGATGTGCTGGCGGCAGTTCGAGGATATCATTCCGCTGCTGGAAAAGGAGTTCTGTGTGTATGCGGTCAGCTTCGACGGCTTTGACGGCACCGGAACGATCACCTACACCACGGCAGAGGAACAGGCCGGTAAGCTGGAAGCGTACATCCTGAAAAACTGCGGCGCACCTACCCGAAGCTGACCGTCCGCTGCTTTCCGGGATTCGGGCATGGAGATATCATCAACCACCCGGAACTTTTAATAGATGAGGTAAAACGTTTTGCCGAATAAAAGAATGGTTAGAGACGACTAAATAAGGGTAAAAATAGCCTGTCCTTGACTCACGCACAAAATTTGTGTTTCTGTTTTCGGGTTTTTCCTTTAATTATTGTCATTCTTCACCAGAGTAAAGCGAACATTTTTCATCTTTTTTGACCGCAGTTCTTCACTTTTGAAGAAAAAGGGATTCTTCTTCCATTGACATCTTTCTGTTTCAATGGTACAATATATCGCGTGTTAAGGATTTTGCGGAAGGAGCACAGACACAGACAGAGGGGTCTGTTCTGCGCTCTTTTGTATTCTCTGGCAATACAGTGAGGGAAAACTTCCGCAAAAGAGTGGGAATCTTGCAGGACAAAGGGCCCTGCACTCATGTGCCGAGGCACAGAAAATTATTTGGGAGGACAACACAATGAACATCAACTATGAGTCTCATGCGATCAGCCGCCGCAGCTTCCTGAAGGCTTCCGGCGTCGTCGGTGCTGCTGGCATCCTGGCTGCCTGCGGTGGTAGTTCCAACTCCACCGGTTCCAGCACTGCGGCTTCTTCTGGCGCGACCTCCGCACCCAACACCACCGGTGCTACTCCGCTGAAGGAGTTCATCAGCTGGGAGAGCGCAAACCGTGAGCTGGAAAGCTGGAATATGCTGTACAGCCAGCAGGCTTCCGATATGAATGTCACCACCAACCTGTGGGAAGGCCTGATCAGCTTTGACTGCTACGGCAAGGCTGTGCCTTCTGTGGCAAAAGAGTGGAGCCACAACGACGACTCTTCCGTCTGGACCTTCAATCTGCGCGATGACGTCGATTGGGTCGATGTCAACGGCGAGGTCAAGGCACACCTGACCAGCAAGGACTTCCTGGTCGGTCTGGAGTGGGTCCTGAACGCTTACAAGAACGAGGCAAACAACACCTCCATGCCCAACGAGACTCTGGTAGGCGCAGCCGATTACTACGCACTGACCGAGGAAAAGGGCGATGCAGCTGCTGACCTGACCTATGAGGATATGCTGGCTGCCGGTGTCGGCGTCGAGGCTCCGGATGATTACACCCTCGTCTTCACCTGCAAGGATCCCTGCCCGTACTTCGATACCGTCGCTGCTTACACCAGCTTCTATCCCGTTTCCGAGGATCTGATCAATGAGCTGGGCGTTGAGGGCTTCCGTGCCTGCGACTACACCAACATGTGGTACAATGGTCCGTACCTCATCGAGGAGTTCATCCAGCAGAACACCAAGAGTTACATCCCCAACCCGAACTACTGGGGTGCGGACGAGTACGCTCGCTTCGACCGCTTCACCGTCACCATGATCTCCGACGGCACCGTCACCTTCCAGCTGTATCAGAACCGTGAGCTGGACGAGATGGACTGCGGCGAGAGCACCCTGACCACCATCACCTCCGATCCCAGCAACGAGTACAACAGCCAGCTGTGCGAGAAGCGTCCCAAGAAGTACAGCTATCAGATGCACTTCAACTACCAGAAGAACAACGAGGACGGCACCCCGGACGACAACTGGAACAAGGCCATCGCTAACACTGCATTCCGTCAGTGCTGGTACAAGGGCCTGAATCTGGTCAACTACTATGCCCGCACCAACAAGATCAACCCCCTGAAGTGCGAGAACGACTACTACACCATGCCGGGCGTCTGCTACAACACGCAGGGTCAGGAGTACACCACGCTGGTCGCTGCAGAGATGGGCTTCGATAAGGAATCCTACGATGGCAGCACCATGATCCGTCTGCGCGCCAACAACGGCGACATCGCTGACCTGAAGAAGCAGGCCATGGACGAGCTGTCCGCCGTCGGCGTCACCTTCCCCGTCAAGGCTGCTTACTACATCATGGCTGGTTCTTCCACCATGCTGGACACCGCGACCGTCCTGAAGCAGTGCTTCACCGACAGCTTCGGCGATGACTTCATCGTGCTGGACATCAAGACCTACGTCTCCTCCATCGCGCAGGAAGTCCGCAACCCGCAGCTGCAGAGCTTTGTCATCAATGGCTGGGGCGCAGACTTCGGTGATCCGGTCAACTTCCTCGGTCAGGAGATCCTGCACGACGACAACGCTTATTACAGCTGCTACTACTCCAACATCGCTAAGATCGTTGACAACTCCAGCGAGAAAGAGGACTGGACTGCTCCTGCTGATTGGCAGAAGGATCTGGTCGCTGCTTATGAGGAGTTCACCGATCTGGTCAACACCGCAAAGGCCATCGTCGATGACGTCGATGCTCGCTACGCTGCCTTCGCAAAGGCTGAGGCCTGCCTGCTGAACAACGTTCTGGACTGCCCCTGCAACTTCGATGTTTCTTGGAGCCTGACCCACGCCAACGAGTACAGCAAGATCAACGCGATGTACGGCCCCTGCAACTACAAGGCTGTCAACTGGGAGACCAGCGAAGAGGCTTACACCACTGAGCAGTATGAGGCTTTCGCAGCCGCATTTGATGCTACAACCAAGGCATAATTAAATTAAAAAGGTTCGATTATAATGTTAAAATACACAGTTAAGCGGCTTGCACAGTCGCTTGTCACCATCCTGCTGGTCGCGACCCTCGTGTTCCTGCTGATGCGCTGCCTGCCCACGGACTATTACTTCACCGAAGAACAGCTGATGAAGTTTACCGATGCGCAGAAGGAAGCTGCACTGGAAGCCGCAGGTCTGACCGACCCCATCGGCACCCAGCTCATCAACTTCTATGGCGACCTGCTCCATCTGGACTTCGGCACTTCCCGTCGTATCCAGAACGGCGCGCCGGTCGTCAAGGTCATCGGCAAAAAGTTCGGTGTCTCGATGCGCCTCGGCCTGATCGCCTCCGGCATCTCGCTGCTCATCGGCGTTCTGCTGGGTATCCTGCAGACCGCGTTCAAGGACAAGGTCTTTGACTGGATCGGCACTGCGTACACGGTCTTCGTCAACGCGGTTCCGTCGCTGGTCTCGTATTCACTGGTGCTGGTCTTCGGCTCGAAGTATCTGGGTTTCCCGACCCTGTACTCGACCCGTAATGTCGGCCCGTCCAGTGTCCTGCCCATCACCTGCTTGTCGCTGGCTTCCATCGCAGGCTATGCCCTGTGGACGCGCCGCTACATGGTCGATGAGCTGACCCGTGACTATATCAAGCTGGCCCGTGTCAAGGGCCTCAGTTCCAGTGAGATCATGTTCAAGCATGTTCTGCGCAACGCCATGGTCCCCATGGTGCAGTATATTCCGCAGTCCATCCTGCTGACCGTCGGCGGCTCCCTGCTGGTGGAACGTTTCTTCTCCGTTCCCGGCATGGGTCCCCTGCTGACCGATGCAATTCAGCGTTATGACCTGAACGTGGTCCAGACGCTGGTCATCCTGTATGCCGCACTGGGCATTGCAGGCGTTTTCCTGGGCGACATCCTGATGATGGTCGTTGACCCGCGCATTACTTTGACTGGAAAGGAGGAAGCACGCTGATGGCTAAGGCATCTGATTTTGAGGGCAAGAAGCAGGACGAACTGTTCTACTTCGTCGATTACTCTCCGGAAGAAGCCGAACGCATCGGCTATTCCAACTATTCCTACTGGGGTTCTGTCGTCCAGAACTTCCTCAAGCACAAGGTCGCTGTCGTCTGCCTGGTGCTGTTCCTTGCGCTGGTCATCTTCTCTTTCATCGCTCTGGCGATCGGCAAGTATGACTACGCGACTCTCGTCAGCGACTCTTCGCTGGCATTCCAGCGTCCGAACAGTGAGTACTGGTTCGGTACCGACAATCTGGGCCGTGACTACTGGTGCCAGGTCTGGTACGCAACGCAGGTCTCCATCCGTCTGGCTCTGATCGTTGCTGTCGGCGAGAGCATCGTCGGCGTCATCGTCGGCCTGATCTGGGGCTACGTCCGCAAGCTGGACCGCTTCTTCACTGAGTTGTACAACCTGATCGACAACGTGCCGTATATCATCTACATGACCCTGATCGCCCTGATCGTTGGTCAGAGCTTCTGGATCATGGCAGTTTCGATGATCGCCATCGGCTGGCTGGTTATGGCTCGCCGTGTTCGCAACATGGTCTTCATGTATCGTGACCGCGAGTACAACCTCGCTTCTCGCTGCCTCGGCACGCCGCTGTGGCGTGTTCTGACCAAGAACATCCTGCCCTATCTGGTGTCGGTCATCATCCTGCGCATGGCACTGTCCATCCCGGCCACCATCAACCTCGAGTCTACCCTGTCCTATCTGGGCATCGGTCTGGGCATCGAGACGCCTTCTCTGGGCCTGATCCTGAGCAAGGTGCGTGGCTTCTTCCTCGATTACCCCTACCTGCTGATCTTCCCTGCTTCCATCGTGTCCATCATCTCCATCTCCTTCTACATCATGGGCAACGCTTTCTCGGATGCGGCAGATCCGCGCAACCACGTTTAATAGATGGGAGAGAGAAAAGTAAATGGATAGACAACCGATCATCTCTGCCAAAGACGTGGAGATCACCTTTAGCCTGCGCGGTAAAAAGCTGAACGCTATCCGCAAATGCTCCCTCGACCTGTACGAGGGCGAGACGCTGGCCATCGTCGGCGAGTCCGGCTCCGGCAAGAGCGTCTTTACCAAGACCTTTGTCGGTATGCTGGATGTCAACGGTAAGATCACCGGCGGCTCCATCATGTACGAAGGCCGCGATATGGCAAAGTTCACCGAAAAGGACTGGCTGGGCGTTCGCGGTAAGAAAATCGCAATGGTCATGCAGGACCCAATGACGAGCCTGAACCCGTTGAAGAAAATCGGCAAGCAGATTCAGGAGAGCATCGAGCATCATCAGGGTCTAAAGGGCGAGGCCGCCAAAAAGGCAGCCATCGAGATGCTGGCAAAGGTCGGCATCCCTGACCCGGAGCGTCGGTACGACCAGTACCCCCACGAGTTCTCCGGCGGTATGCGTCAGCGTGTCGTTATCGCAATTGCAGCGGCCTGCCGTCCGCAGATCCTGATCTGCGACGAGCCGACCACCGCTCTGGACGTCACCATTCAGGCGCAGATTTTGCAGCTGATCCGTGACCTGCAGAAGGAACTGGGCATGTCGGTCATCTACATCACCCACGACCTCGGCGTTGTCGCAAACGTCGCAGACCGTGTGGCGGTCATGTATGCCGGCCAGATCGTCGAGTACGGCACCGTAGAGGAGATCTTCTACGACGCATGGCACCCCTACACCTGGGCTCTGCTGCAGGCTTTGCCTCAGCTGGGTACCAAGGGCGAGGCTCTGCCCACCATCGACGGTACGCCGCCGAACCTGTTCAATGTGATCAAGGGCGACGCATTTGCGCCCCGTAACAAGCGCGCGCTGGCGATCGACTTCGTGGCAGAACCTCCGTTCTTCCAGGTGTCCGAGACCCACGCGGCAAAGACCTGGTATCTGGATCCGCGCGCTCCGAAGATCGAGCGTCCGCACTCCATCCAGAACCTGCGTGAGAAAATGGGAAAGATGGGAGGTTCCAACTTAAATGGCTGAACGTGAAAAGCTGATTGAGCTGAAAGACCTTCAGATCACCTTTGGCTCAGGCAAAAAGAAATTCGTCGCTGTCGACCATGTTAATTTTGACATCTACAAGGGCGAGACCTTCTCGCTGGTCGGCGAGTCCGGCTCCGGCAAGACCACCATTGGCCGTGCTATCTGCCGCATCAACCCGACTTCGGGCGGCGACATCCTCTTCAAGGGTCAGAAGATCAACGGCAAGATCTCCAAGGATCTGGACAAAGAGGTCATCCGCAAATGCCAGATGATCTTCCAGGACCCGATGGCATCTCTGAACGAACGCGCAAAGGTCGAGTACATCGTGGCCGAGGGTCTGCTGAACCACCACCTGTACAAAGACCAGAACGACCTGCATGAGAAAGTCATGAACGCTCTGCACGAGGTCGGCCTGCTGCCCGAGTTCGCTTCCCGTTTTCCGCACGAGTTCTCGGGCGGTCAGCGTCAGCGTATCGGTATCGCACGCGCCCTCATCATGGAGCCGGAATTCATTGTTGCAGACGAGCCCATCTCCGCGCTGGATGTTTCCATCCGCGCTCAGGTGCTGAACCTGCTGAACAACATGAAGAAATCCCGTGGCCTGACCTACCTGTTCATTGCGCATGACCTGTCGGTCGTCCGGTTCATTTCGGACCGCATCGCCGTTATCAGCAAGGGCCGCATCGTGGAGCTGGCAGAGGCTGAAGAGCTGTTCCTTCATCCGCTGCACCCCTACACCAAGGCTCTGCTGAGCGCGGTTCCTATCCCCGACCCGGGTCTGGAGAAGAACAAAAAGCTTCTCGTCTACGACCCGTCCATCCACGATTACAGCGTGGACAAGCCGGTCTGGGAAGAGATCGCAAACGGTCACTTCGTCTATGGCAACCAGAAAGAGCTGGAAGGCTACCGCAAGGAATACCAGAGCCAGCTGTAAAAATTCAAGCTGCTGCTTGACTGTATTTTAACACAAAGACCCCGTCACTTTGGGAAGCGATTCCTAGGTGACGGGGTTTTGTGCTGTCATATTTTATTTTACCGCAGGAGTCCAACGATAAGATTCGCCGCGCCGCAGCAGAGCATTGTTAAAATGGGATTCGTCTTGAACTTCCGCAGGGCGATAAACGCAGCGACGAAAATCAGAATACCGACCCAGTTGACCGAAGCAAGGGCGACGGCATTACCTTGAAAAGCGATCAGCTTCAGGATGGACAGACCGGCACCGGCGATCAGAGCAACAACAGCCGGGCGCAGGCTTGCGAGGACACTTTGGAGAGCGGAGACATTCTTATAGCGGTAATAAATGTAAGCCAGCAGGGATACGATAAAGAGCGATGGCGTGATACATCCCAGCGTTGCGATAATCGCACCCAGAGGGCCGGCGATGCGGATGCCGACGAAGGTCGCCGAGTTGACCGCGATCGGGCCGGGCGTCATTTCGGCAATCGTGATAAGGTCGGTGAATTCGCTCATCGTCAGCCAGGTATGGCCGGTGACGACCTGATCGCGAATCAGCGGAATGGCCGCATAGCCGCCGCCGACACTGAACATGCCGACCTGTAAAAAGCTCAGAAACAGCTGCAAATAAATCATACGGTGTCTCCTTTCTGGTTCAGATGATGGATGACCTCGAGCAGGATGCCGAACACGGCACAGGCCAGAATGATAAAGATAACGTTGACGTTGAAGACGCTGTTTGCGAGGAAGGCCAGCACCATAACGGCGATGTAGACCGGCTTATGCTGTTTGATGACGTTGCCGCCCAGACCGCAGACGACGTCCAGAATGACGGCGGCGACACCTGCCTGCATACCTTTTAATGCGAGAGAGACATAGGGGTTGGTGGCAAATGCCGCATAGAAGAAGGAGATGACCGAGAGGATGGTCATGGGCGGAATGATGGTGCCGACGACCGACGTCACCATCCCGAGGAAGCCGCCGACGCGCCAGCCGACCAGAATCGCGGCGTTAACGGCGATGGCTCCCGGACTGGACTGTGCCAGAGCTGCGAGGTCGAGCATCTCGTCCTCTTCCAGCCAGTGCAGCTCATCGACGAATTTCCGCTTCATGAAGGTGACGATGACGAAACCGCCGCCAAATGTGAAGGTGCTGATGTAAAGGGTGCTGAGGAAAAGTTTCCAAAGCGTTTGTGGTGAAGCGTGTTTGTTCATGAAAAATCGGATTCTCCTTTCATTCTCCTGGTGCGGCTCAGTCGCAGGAACTGCGATTTATGACATCACTAATATAGCATAGCTATGCAAAAATAGCAAGCTCTTGACAAAAAAATAAAATCGGACGCAGAAAATCAGACGTCAATCTGGAAAATTTTCCAACATGGCGAAGATGTATCCAACCAAGCGCACAGAAAAAACCGGAGGCGGACCTTCCCGGACAGGGGAAAGAGCCTCCGGTTTTGTGTGGTTCCGGGTCAGTTTTTCGCGTGAGTATCCCAGCCGCTCGAGGTGATGATCTGCCCGTCGGTGGTACACCACATTGCTTCGACGTCGTCCAGCGATTCCACGATGGCCTGACCTTCTTCCAGCGGCATACAGAACAGGCCGGTCGTCAAACAGTCGGCCACGCCGGAGTCAGGAGTCAGAACGCTGACGCTGTCAAAGTAGGCGGCAGGCCAGAGGGTCGCCGGGTCGATGAGGTGATGATACCGCACGCCATCCACGACGAAATACCGCTGGTAGTCGCCGCTGGTGACAAGGGCGAGGTCGCTCATGTTGACGGCCCCGACATAGGACGAACTGGAAGTGTAGACCTCCGAGGCGTTCCACGGGTTCTCGATGCCGCCCGACCACTGGGAGCCGTCGGGTTTGGTACCGATGGCACGGAGGTTGCCGCCCACGCTGATGAGCGCGCTGGTGAGTCCGCGTGCTTCGGCGGCCTGTGCCACCATCTCGACGGCGTAGCCTTTGCCGACACTGCCGACGTCCAGAGACATGTCCGGGTCGGTCAGGTAGACGGTCTTGGCGACCTCGTCAATGACAAGGTCGTTGATGTCGCAGTGCTGTGCAGCGGCATCCAACTCCTCCTGCGAGGGCAGAGTGTTGTCAGCCTCGTTCTCGTGGGATTCAGCGGCCTCGCGGTAATTGTGCCAGATGCTCAGCACACTGCCCATCGCGATGTTCAGCTTGCCGTCGGTGGTGTCATACATCTTCTGGGCGAGTTCCAGCATCCCCAGAATTTTGTCGTCGACCTCGACCGGCGCAACACCGGCGTTGTCGTTGATGGTCTTGATGTTGGTGACGCCGTCGTAATCGTTGTAGATGTCGTACAGCTCGTGATAGGTCAGCAGGTCTTCGTGAAGGGCGTTCATCTGGGTGTTGAACTCTTCTTCACTGTCGCAGTAGGCGATGACCTGCGTCACGGTATCGAAAGCGTCATAGAAAATCGTGCTGTACCGCTGCGGCCCGTCGGTGGAAGAAGCCGAGGACGCGGAGCTGCCGCATCCGGCCAGCAGGCTCAGACAGAGGGCAGCGGAGAGCAGAAAAGAGATCAGGCGTCGGGTTTTCATGCGTTGGTCGTCTCCTTTGCAGCGGTGAAGGCGGCGTGTTCCTCCTGCAGGTGGGCCAGCAGGTCGCCAAAGACCCAGTTCTTATTATTGGGCGTGACAACGGCCTTGAGGGGGATGTTCACCTTGGCCTGCTTCATCAGGTCGAGCAGGGTGTCAAGGTCTTTCTCCCGGAAGTTTGCCAGAACCAGCGCAGGAGGATACGCGCCCGGCTCCAGTACAAGGGTACGGGGAGCGAGAGCCTCGACCTCGCCCAGAAGCTGGGCGACGGTCTTGCCTGCGTCGGTGGGGGAGACAAGAAGGAGCTTCATCCCAAAGGCAGGAGCCATTCCTTCCAGAATACCGCGGTCGGCGGCGGAGAGATTCCAGCCCAGAGCCAGCGGAACGCCGGCGTTCTGGTTGCGTGCGATATGTGCTTTCATCAAAGATACCTCTTTCTAGCGGAAAATCATCTTGCTGTTGCGCAATAATAAAATAGTATACCACAGTTTGAGGGAAAAGAAAATAAAAATACCCTCTCCGGAGAGAGGGCGGAAAAATCAGATTCAGTTCATCTTCTTGCCGAAGAACTCGACTTCCTTATTGATGAACTGCATCAGCTCATCGAACTGGTCGGGGGTCAGGCTCTGTGCGCCGTCGCACTTGGCCTTGGCCGGGTTGTTGTGGACCTCGATCATCAGGCCGTCGGCACCGGCGGCGACAGCGGCCTTTGCCAACTCCGGAACCATCCATGCGTGGCCGCAGGCGTGGCTGGGGTCGACGACGACGGGCAGGTGGGTCATCTTGTGGAGCATGACGACACCGGCAAGGTCGAGGGTATTCCGCATACTGGTCTCGAAGGTGCGGATGCCGCGCTCGCAGAGGATGACGTTCTCGTTGCCCTCGGCCATGATGTACTCGGCACTCATGACGAACTCTTCCAACGTGTTGGCGAGGCCGCGCTTGAGCAGGACGGGCTTTTTCTGACGGCCGACCGCTTTCAGCAGCTCGAAGTTCTGCATGTTGCGCGCGCCAACCTGAATGAGGTCAACGTTCTCGAAGAGGGGCAGGTGTTCGGTGTTCATGATCTCGGTGACGATGGGCGCACCGGTGGCACGGCGAGCCAGCTTGAGCAGGTCAAGGCCCTCGCTCCGCATCCCCTGGAAGGAGTAGGGCGAGGTACGGGGTTTGAACGCGCCGCCGCGGAGCAGGGAAGCACCGGCGGCCTTGACGCGCTGTGCGCAGTAGGTGATCTGCTCTTCGCTCTCGATGCTGCACGGGCCGGCGATGACAGCAAAGTTGCCGCCGCCGATCTTGACACCATTCACGTCGATGACACTGTCATCCGGATGGAATTTGCGGTTGGCTTTTTTGTATGGCTCGGAGACGCGGCGGCAGGTCTCGACGACCGGGTTTGCCAGAACCCAGCTCTCGGCGATGGCCTTGGTGTCGCCGATCAGGCCGAGGATGTGGGTGTCGCTGCCCTTGGAGTCGTTGATCTGCAAGCCCATCCCTTCCAGCTCACGGCAGAACTCGTGGACCTGTACGTCGGGAGCATCCTGTTTCAATACGATGATCATAGCGGTTTCTCCTTTGCCTTCTCAAATCTTTTTTATCGGCAAGAGGAGACATGGCCCCGTTGCCGCAAATCACTGTCCTGAACTTCATCTTCCTGAAGCATGGGCTTATCATATCACTTCAGTTTCCTGAAGTCAATAGCCTTTTGAAAGTTTTTTGAATTTTGTAGGGGAAAGTGGTAGAATAAGCCTGAACTCCCCCAGTCACAGCTTTGCTGTGCCAGCCCCCTCGGGGAGGGGGCCTTGACGCGTGTGACAGTCGGCTGTAAAAGGCTCTCCCTTTGGGAGAGCTGTCGGGTGAATACGAGACTGAGAGGGCTAGGATGCTGAAAAGAGGTAAACGATAATGGCCAAAGAAGCAAAGACAAACGCGATGCGGATGCTGGACCGCGCAAAAATCTCATACACCGCGCATGAATATCCCCATGAGGAGGGCGTTGCCGTCGATGGCGTGACCGTGGCGAAGAGCATCGGCGAAGATCCGGCCTGTGTATACAAGACGCTGGTGACGCAGGGTGCAAGCAAAAACTATTTTGTCTTCGTCATTCCGGTGGCGGCAGAGCTGGACCTGAAAGCCGCTGCCCGGAGTGTGGGCGAAAAGAGCGTTGCGATGATCCACGTCGCCGACATCAACAAAGTGACCGGCTATGTCCGGGGCGGATGCAGCCCGGTCGGCATGAAAAAACAGTACACGACCGTTTTCGACGAGAGTGTTCTTGCGCAGGAAAAGGTCTACGTCTCGGCCGGCCGCATCGGCACCCAGATCTGCTGCGCACCGGCAGACCTCATCAAAGCTGCCCGTGCGACGACCGCAAAAATTATCTTCTGAACCGGGGAACAGACTACGGCAGAACAAATCTTAAAATAGTTAGTCTCACAAATAAGTCATACTAAAAAAGAAAATGAATGTCGAAACTGCACAAAACTTTTGAAAGTTTTTTGGTGGGTTGAGAACACAAGGGAGAAATTGCCGAAACGCTCTTTGCAAAGCGATTTTTTTGCCGTACACTGTATGTAGCAGGCGGACGGATGCCCGATTTTTGGGGCCGTTCCGCTCCGGAACGCGAAGGACAAAAAACGGTGAGCGGAGGAAAAACGGATGTTCAAAAAGCTGCTCGGCACCATGCGCCAGAACTGTGGATACGGTCATCAGGGGCTGGGTGTAACTTTGCGCCGGATCGCGTTCTATCCAAATCGAAAGAGTAAGGCCGTGGTGTAACTGCATCACAGCCTTTTTTGTTTGGAACCGGGTCAAAAAGGAAGAGAGGTTGGATTTCGATGATTCGTAAAGTTGCTGTTATCATGGGTTCGGATAGTGATTGGCCGGTGGTCAAGGGGGCGTGCGCCCAGCTGAAAGCTCTGGACATCCCCTTTGAGGCACACATCCTGTCGGCACACCGCACCCCTGCGGAAGCGGCCGAGTTCGCAAAGAGCGCAAGAGCCAATGGCTTCGGCGTCATCCTCTGCGCGGCAGGCATGGCGGCACATCTTGCCGGTGCGTTTGCCGCAAACACGACTCTGCCGGTCATCGGCATCCCGATGAAGGGCGGCGCGATGGATGGCTTGGATGCTTTGCTGGCGACGGTCCAGATGCCCAGCGGCATCCCGGTCGCAACGGTCGCCCTGAACGGCGCAAAGAACGCCGCATGGCTGGCGGCAGAGATTCTGGCCCTGAGCGATGACGAGCTGGCCGAGCGGCTGGAAAAAGAGCGCGTCGCGATGGCGGAGCAGATCGCCGTCAAGGAACAGAAACTTCAGAAGGAAGTAGAGGAACTGTAATGTCTGATTTTGCATATCCGCTTCACGAGGAGTGCGGCGTTTTTGGTATCTATGACCGCGCCGGTACCGAGGATGTGGCCGCTGCCGCCTACTCGGCACTCTACGCTTTGCAACATCGCGGTCAGGAGAGCTGCGGCATCGCGGTCAACGACGATGGCGTCATCCACGGCCACCGCGACCTTGGTCTGGTGAATGAGGTCTTTACCCCGGCGGTGCTGTCCAGCCTTTCCAAGCCCGGTGCGCGGATGGCGACCGGCCATGTCCGCTACGCCACCGCAGGCAGCCGCACCCGTGCCAACGCCCAGCCCATGATCGTCCGGCATGGACGCGGCACCATGGCCCTCTGCCACAACGGCAACCTGACCAACGCCATCGAGCTTCGCACCGAACTCGAAAATGAGGGAGCCATCTTCCACGGCTCCTCCGATACCGAAGTCATCTGCTACCTCGTCACCCGGTACCGTCTCAAGACCGGCAGCATCGAGGCCGCCATCAGCGAGACGATGGACAAGCTGGAAGGCGCGTACAGCCTCGTTATCATGTCGGCAACGAAACTAATTGCCGTCCGTGACCCGAGAGGCTATCGCCCTCTCTGCATCGGCACCCTGCCCGGCGGCGGTTACGTCTTCGCCAGTGAGAGCTGCGCACTGGATGCCGCCGGTGCGACCCTGCTCCGTGACGTGGAACCCGGTGAGATCGTCATTGCGGATTCCCGGAGCGAGGGCCTGCGGAGCATCAAGACCCACTGCGGCTGCAAGGACACCCAGATGTGCGTCTTTGAGTACATCTATTTCTCCCGTCCGGACAGCATCATTGAGGGCTGTTCCGTCCACGAGGCACGCAAGCAGGCCGGCCGGTTCCTCGCGCAGGAGCATCCGGTGGAAGCAGATGTCGTCATTGGTGTTCCGGATTCCGGTCTGGACGCTGCGCTTGGCTACTCCGAGGAGAGCGGCATCCCCTACGGCATCGGCTTTATTAAGAATAAATACATCGGACGGACGTTTATTCAGGGCAGCCAGAAGCAGCGCGAGAACAGCGTCCGCATCAAGCTGAATGTGGTGTCCAGCACTGTCCGCGGCAAACGGGTCGTGCTGGTGGATGACTCCATCGTGCGCGGCACCACATCCGCCCGTATCATCAACCTGCTCCGGGATGCCGGCGCAAAGGAAGTCCACTTCCGGGTGTCGGCACCTCCGTTCAAATATCCCTGCTACTTCGGCACGGACATCCCCGACCAGAAACTGCTGGTCGCCACCGGCCGCACCGTTGAACAAATCAACGAGATCATCGGCGCGGATACGCTGGGCTACCTGACGACGGAGCATGTCGTCAAGCTGGCAAAGGACGCCCAATGTGGTTTCTGCACCGCCTGCTTCACCGGCAAATATGCCGTAAAGCCGGACGAAGTGCTTTCGACCGATATTCACGACCGCCACCTCAACGACCGCCCTAAGGGTGAGAAAAAGTTAGGAGAGTAATCAAGATGGAAAAGAGCTATTCTGAAAGCTACGCAGCTGCTGGTGTGGATATCACCGCAGGCTATCGCTCCGTGGAACTGATGAAGCAGTACGTCGCACGCACCATGAACGAGCATTGCATCGGTGGTCTGGGCGGCTTCGGCGGTCTGTTCGAGCTGGACTGCACCGGCATCCAGCACCCGGTCCTCATCTCCGGCACCGACGGCGTTGGCACCAAGCTGAAGCTGGCGATGATTCTGGACAAGCATGACACCATTGGCATCGACTGCGTGGCAATGTGCGTCAACGATGTTATCTGTGCCGGTGCAAAGCCGCTGGTTTTCCTCGATTACATCGCCTGCGGCCGGAATGTTCCGGAAAAAATCGCTGAAATTGTCAAGGGTGTCGCCGAGGGCTGTGTACAGGCAGATTGCTCTCTGGTCGGCGGTGAGACCGCTGAGCATCCGGGCATGATGCCGGAGGATGAATACGACCTCGCAGGTTTCACCGTGGGCGTGGTTGACAAAGAGAAGATTCTGAAAAATGACAGCATGATCCCCGGCGATGTCATCATCGCTCTGCCCTCTACCGGTGTCCATTCCAATGGTTTCTCGCTGGTGCGCAAGATCTTTGATATCGACGGCGACCCCGACGTCCTGAAGACTGCTCCGGCAGAGCTGGGTGGTAAGACACTGGGCGAGGCTCTGCTGGCTCCCACCAAGATCTACGTCAAGCCTGTCCTGAAGGTTCTGGAAGAGGTCGATGTTCGCGGCATCTCCCACATCACTGGCGGCGGCTTCTACGAGAACATTCCGCGCAGCCTGAAAAAGGGCTGCTGCGCACGCATCAACAAGGCAGACGTCCGCACTCCGGCACTGTTCCACCTGATGCAGAAGACCGGCAATATCTCCGAACACGATATGTTCAACACCTTTAATATGGGCGTCGGCATGGTGCTGACCGTTCCGGCAGAGCAGGCAGACAAGGCTCTGGCAATCCTCCACGCAAATGGTGAGCCGGATGCTTACCGTCTGGGCGTCATCGCAGAAGGCGAGGGTGTTGAGCTGTGCTGAACATTGCAGTTTTAGTTTCTGGCGGCGGCACCAATTTGCAGGCCCTGCTGGACAGCGAGGCACGGGGCGAAAATCCCAACGGCAAGATCAAGCTGGTGGTGGCCTCGAAACCCGGCGTCTACGCACTGGAACGCGCGGCAAACGCTGGCGTTGAGGGCGTGGTCGTCCGCCGCAAGGATTATGAGAAGAGTGAAGATTTCGACGCAGCCCTGCTGAATGTGTTGAAAAGTCACGATATCGACCTCGTGGTTCTGGCAGGTTTCCTGTCGGTGCTGGGGCCGAGCGTCATCGAAGCTTATCCGCGCCGCATCCTGAATATCCATCCGGCACTGATCCCGTCCTTCTGCGGCCCGGGCATGTACGGCTTGAGACCTCATGAAGCGGCTCTGGCCCGGGGATGCAAGGTGACCGGCGCAACTGTCCACTTCGTCAACGAGGAGTGCGACGGCGGCCCCATCCTGCTGCAGAAGGCAGTGGATATCCTGCCCGGCGATACGCCCGAGATTTTGCAGAAGCGTGTCATGGAACAGGCCGAGTGGAAGCTGCTGCCCAAGGCGGTCGCGATGATTTGTAATGGAGAGGTAGAATAATGGAAAAAATCAACCTGAACGAGTATCTGGCTTCCAACGAGTACCCGGGCCGCGGCATTGCGGTCGCAAAGGCTCCTGATGGCCGTCAGATGTTTATCGGATATTTCATCATGGGCCGCAGCGAGAACAGCCGTAACCGCGTGTTTGACCCCATCCCGGAGCGCGGCGGCATCTGCACCATCGCAGCTGACCCCGACAAGCTGGAAGATCCCAGCCTCATCATCTATAACCCGGTGCTGACCCTCGGCAAGACCCACATCGTCACCAACGGCGACCAGACCGATACCATCTTTGACCTGATGAGTCAGGGCAAGAGCTTCGCCGATGCCCTCCGCACCCGGACCTTTGAGCCGGACGAGCCGAACTACACGCCGCGCATTTCCGCCGTCGTCTATGCAGACGGCAGCTATCAGATGAGCATCCTCAAGTCTGCGGACGGCAACGGCGAGAGCGTCCAGCGGTATTTCTTTGATTATCCCCAGCCCGTCGCCGGTGAGGGCCACTTCATCAGCACCTATAAGCACAACGGTAACCCCATCCCCAGCTTTGAGGGTGAGCCGCTCCGGTTTGCCTGCCCCCGTACCATCGGCGATTTTGCAACCGGTCTGTGGAGTAGCCTGAACATGGACAACAAGGTCAGCCTGTTCGCCCGGGTCATCGACCTCGAGACCGGCGAGAGCGGCGACATGATCTTCAACAAATACGACGCTGTGTGCAGTGATTTAGATGACCCGGAAGAACCGGAGCTGCTGCCCGAGGAGCTGGAAGCTCTGAAAGC
Organism: uncultured Faecalibacterium sp.; assembly: GCA_934548045.1. GTDB lineage: Bacteria > Bacillota > Clostridia > Oscillospirales > Ruminococcaceae > Faecalibacterium. The sequence goes on from CAKTEM010000007.1 coordinate 63,933, forward strand.
GTTTGACGAGGAATAAGGAGGAAGCGGAATGAACGAACTGGCATTAAAGTATGGCTGCAACCCCAATCAGAAGCCCAGCCGCATTTATATGGAAGATGGCTCTGACCTGCCGGTGACTGTCCTGAACGGCAAGCCCGGCTACATCAACTTTCTGGACGCGCTGAATTCCATCCAGCTGGTAAAAGAGCTGAAAACGGCCTGCGGCCTGCCGGCAGCGGCTTCGTTCAAGCATGTTTCTCCGGCCGGTGCCGCGCTGGGCCTGCCCCTGACCGACGTCGAGCGGAAGATGTACCACATCGCACCCGATTTTGAGCTGTCTCCGCTGGCCTGCGCTTATGCCCGTGCCCGTGGTGCGGACCGGATGTCCTCGTTCGGTGACTGGATCGCCCTCTCCGAGGTCTGCGACGTGTCCACCGCAAAGCTCATCCAGCATGAAGTCTCGGACGGCATCATTGCTCCGGGCTATGAGCCGGAAGCTCTGAAAATTCTTGCCAGCAAGAAGAAGGGCAACTACAACGTGGTCGCCATCGACCCGAACTACAAGCCCAACCCCGTCGAGCATAAGCAGGTCTACGGCATCACCTTCGAGCAGGGCCGCAACGAGCTTGCTATCAATGCCGACACCATGCTGAACAACTTCGTCACCGAGAACAAGACCGTGACCGAGGAGCAGAAGCGTGACCTTATCATCGCCCTCATCACCCTGAAATACACCCAGTCCAACAGCGTCTGCTACACCTACAACGGCCAGACCATCGGCGTCGGCGCAGGCCAGCAGAGCCGCATCCACTGCACCCGTCTGGCCGGTCAGAAAGCCGACAACTGGCAGCTCCGCCACATGGACAAGGTGCTGAACCTGCCCTTCCGTGACGACGTGGCAAAGCCTAACCGGGACAACGCCATTGATGTTTACATCGGCGACACCCCGGAGGATGTCATCGGCGATGATGTCTGGGCGGAGACCTTCACCGAACAGCCCGAGCCCCTGACCGCAGAGGAGAAGAAAGCTTATCTGAGCGGCATCACCGGGGTCAGCCTTGGTTCTGATGCGTTCTTCCCCTTCGGCGACAACATCGAGCGCGCACGCCGTTCGGGTGTGACCGCCATTGTCCAGCCCGGCGGCTCCATCCGCGACCAGCAGGTCATCGACACCTGCAACAAGTACGGCATCGCGATGGCGTTCTGCGGCATCCGGCTGTTCCATCACTAATAGCCCTCTCAGTCAATGCTTCGCATTGCCAGCTCTCCCAAAGTGAGAGCCATTGGCAGGTCGGGTAAGTCTGAGCAGGTCAATAAATGCTTGACGAGACATTCAGCGCGATGGCCTTGCGGACAAGATTCACGGCATCTAAGATAGTGCAAGTTCAGTAGCTGTGAATCCAGACAGCAGGGCACTCACGCTTGCGTAAGTGAAAGCTTTGTTCAGTCAGCAGAAAGTGAGCCGATATGCCAATGCCTCTCACTTTGGGAGAGGTGGCACGCCGTTAGGCGTGACGGAGAGGGTCAAATCGGTCAGAAGGAGAATAGAAAATGTCTAAGAAAATCTTAGTTGTTGGCGGCGGCGGCCGCGAACATGCCATCATCAAGGCGCTGAAAAAAAGCCCGGACTGCGGCGAAGTCTGGTGCGCACCCGGCAACGGCGGCATCAGCTATGACGCCCACTGCGTCAACATCAAATCGACCGATGTGGAGAAGATGGTCGAGTTCGCCAAGAGCGAGCAGTTCGATTACGTTGTCGTGGCGCAGGACGACCCTCTGGCACTGGGCATGGTCGATGCGCTGGCGGCAGTCGGCATCCCGGCCTTTGGCCCGAACAAGGCAGCGGCGCGTATTGAAGCATCCAAGGTCTTTTCCAAAGACCTGATGAAGAAATACGGCATCCCCACCGCAAAGTATGAGACTTTCGATGACCCGGCCAAGGTCATGGATTATATCCGCTCCGAGAACAAGTACCCGGTCGTCATCAAAGCGGACGGTCTGGCTCTGGGCAAGGGCGTTCTCATCTGTGAGGACGAGCAGCAGGCAGCAGACGGCGTGAAGGAGATCATGCTGGACAAAAAGTTCGGCGCATCCGGCAACCACGTCGTCGTCGAAGAGTTCCTGACTGGCCCGGAGGTCAGCGTCCTGAGCTTCACCGACGGCAAAGTCGTCAAGCCGATGGTCTCTTCGATGGACCACAAGCGCGCCAACGACCACGACACCGGCCTGAATACCGGCGGTATGGGTACCGTCGCACCCAACCCCTACTACACGGCGGACATCGCTGCCGAGTGCATGGAGAAAATTTTCCTGCCCACCATCCACGCGATGAACGCCGAGGGCTGCCCCTTCAAGGGATGCCTGTACTTCGGCCTGATGCTGACTCCCGACGGCCCCAAGGTCATCGAGTACAACTGCCGCTTCGGTGACCCGGAAACACAGGTCGTCCTGCCCCTGCTGGAAAGCGATTTGCTCAAGGTCATGACCGCCTGCACCGAGGGTACGCTGGCGGACACCGAGGTCAAGTTCTCCGATGGTGCCGCCGCCTGCGTCATTCTGGCGTCCGGCGGCTACCCGGTCAGCTACGAGAAGGGCAAGCCCATCTCGGGCTTGGTGGACGGCCAGCTGCCCGATGAGCCGGATATCACGGTCTATCACTCCGGCACCGCCATCACTGAGGACGGCCAGCTGGTAACGGCCGGCGGTCGTGTTCTGGGCGTGACGGCCACCGCTCCGGCTCTGCCCGGCGCGTTGACGAAGGCTTACGCCGCCGCCGAGAAGATCCACTTCGACAAGCTGCATAAGCGGAGCGATATCGGCCTGAGAGCGTTGAAGGCGATTGCGGAAAAAAATTAAACGATAAAATAACAGGAGGGTCTTTCCCTATGGTATATCGTATTTATGTTGAAAAGAAGCCCGGCTTTGATGTCGAGGCAGAGGGTCTGCACAGTGAGCTGGTCTCGCTGCTGGGCATCAAGGAGCTGGCAGGTCTGCGCCTGCTGAACCGTTACGACGTCGAGGGTATCGACGAAGCACTCTTCAACCAGTGCGTCAACACGGTCTTCAGCGAGCCGCCGGTCGACCGTACCTATAATGAGCTGCCCGAGACGGACGGTGTATCTTTCGCTGTCGAGTATCTGCCCGGCCAGTTCGACCAGCGCGCTGATTCTGCCGCCGAGTGCATCCAGCTCATCAGTCAGGGCGAGCGTCCGCTGGTGCGCTCCGCCCGTGTCTACCTGCTGGAAGGCAAGCTGACCGACGAGCAGGTGGCGGAGATCAAGAAATACGTCATCAACCCGGTCGAGGCACGAGAGGCTTCGCTGGATACCAAGACGACCCTGAAGATGGATTACGCCGTTCCCACCGCTGTGGCAGTGCTGGACGGTTTCAACGAGCTGGACGAAGAGGGGCTGAAAAAGTTCATCGAGGACAAGGGTCTGGCGATGGACTTGGGCGACATCAAGTTCTGTCAGGAGTATTTCCGCTCTGAGCAGCGCGACCCGACCATTACGGAAATCAAGATGATCGACACCTATTGGTCGGATCACTGCCGTCATACGACCTTCGGCACCATCCTGAACAATGTCCAGATCGACGATGAGGTGGTTCAGGCCGCATTTGACCGCTACATGGCAATGCGCGAGGACCTGAACCGCACCGAGAAGCCGCGCTGCATGATGGACCTTGCCACCATCGGCGCAAAAGAACTGAAAAAGCAGGGTATCCTGAAGAACCTCGATGAGTCCGATGAGATCAACGCCTGCACCGTGAAGATCAAGTGCGACGTCAACGGCAAGGACGAGGATTGGCTGTTTCTGTTCAAGAATGAGACCCATAACCACCCCACTGAAATTGAACCCTTCGGCGGCGCAGCGACCTGCATCGGCGGTGCCATCCGTGACCCCCTGTCCGGCCGCAGCTATGTCTATCAGGCAATGCGTGTCACTGGCGCAGGCGACCCGTTGGTTCCGGTCAGCGAGACCATTCCCGGCAAGCTGCCCCAGCGCAAGCTGGTGACGACCGCAGCCGCCGGTTACTCTTCCTACGGCAACCAGATCGGCCTTGCCACCGGTCAGGTCGATGAAATTTATCATCCCGGCTATGTGGCAAAGCGTATGGAGATCGGCGCAGTCGTCGGCGCAACACCGGCTTCCCATGTCCGCCGCGAGTGTCCGGCTCCGGGCGACGTCATCGTTCTGCTGGGCGGCCGCACTGGCCGTGACGGCATCGGCGGCGCGACCGGTTCCTCCAAGGCACACAACCACGAGAGTCTGGAATCCTGCGGTGCAGAGGTGCAGAAGGGCAATGCGCCCATCGAGCGCAAACTGCAGCGTCTGTTCCGCCGTGAGGACGCCTGCAAGATGATCAAACGCTGCAACGACTTCGGCGCAGGCGGCGTTTCGGTCGCCATCGGCGAGCTGGCCGACGGTCTGTACATCGACCTGAACAAGGTCACCAAGAAGTACGAAGGTCTGGACGGTACCGAGCTGGCCATCAGTGAGAGCCAGGAGCGCATGGCCGTCGCCCTCGCACCCGAGGATGTGGACAAGTTCATCGCGCTGGCAAACGAGGAAAACCTCGAGGCGACCCCGGTGGCAAAAGTCACCGAGGAAAAGCGTCTGAACATGGTCTGGAACGGCGTTTCCATCGTCAACATCAGCCGCGAGTTCCTGAACTCCAACGGTGCCGAGAAGCATCAGGATGTCCATGTCGAGAAGATGAGCGTCTGGCAGCCCCAGTGGAAGGGCGTGACCTTCTCCCAAAAGATGAAGGACATGGTCGGCGACCTGAATGTCTGCAGCAAGAAGGGCCTGTCCGAGCGTTTCGACTCCACCATCGGCGCGGCAACCGTCCTGATGCCCTTCGGTGGTGCATATCAGCTGACGCCGCAGAATGCGATGGTCGCAAAGCTGCCGGTGGACGGCGAGACCACCACCTGCTCCGGCATGGCATGGGGCTACAACCCCTACCTGATGAGTGCCGACCAGTATCGCGGCGCACGTCTGGCTGTCGTCGAGAGCGTTACCAAGCTGGTGGCTTCCGGCTTCCGCTATGAGGACGCATATCTGACCTTCCAGGAGTATTTCGAGCGTCTGGGCAACAAGCCTGAACGCTGGGGTAAGCCGTTGGCTGCTCTGTTGGGCGCGCTGGATGCACAGATGGGTCTGGGCATCGCTTCCATCGGCGGCAAGGACAGCATGTCCGGCTCCTTTGAAGACCTCGATGTTCCTCCCACGCTGGTCTCCTTCGCAACGGCCATCGGCAAGGCGAACAAGGTCGTTTCCACCGAGTTCAAGAAGCCCGAAAGCACCGTCGTCCTCCTCCGTCCGCTGATCGACGAGAAGACCGGCTGCCCCGACTTCTCTTCTCTGCGTGCAAACTATAAGATCGTCGAGCAGATGATGGAGCAGGGCATCGTGGTCGCTGCTTCCTCCATCGGCTTCGGCGGCATTGCCGAGGCTCTGTTCAAGATGGGTCTGGGCAACCACATCGGCTTCAAGATGCAGGCCGATATCACCACCAGCCAGATGTTCGCTCCCATGTACGGCGCAATGATCCTTGAGATGGTCTCCGACGCTCCGGCCGGCGAGCTGCTGGGCGTCACCACCAAGGAATATCAGTTCCAGGCCTGCGGCGACACGCTGGATATGGCTGAACTGCAGGAGATCTGGGAGTCCAAGCTGGAGCCGGTCTACCCCTACCGCAAGGCAGGCTCCACCGTGGAGAAGATCAACGGCAGTCTGACCGCTCCGGCTGCACCGAAGATCGGTGTGGCAAAACCGAAGGTCATCATCCCGGTCTTCCCCGGCACCAACTGCGAGTACGACACCGCCAAGGCGTTCGCCCGTGCAGGCGCAGAGCCGCAGATCCTTGTCATCCGCAACCTGACCCCGAGCGACGTCACCGAGAGCTGCGCCGCTCTGGTAAAGGCCATCAACGAGAGCCAGATCGTCATGCTGCCCGGCGGCTTCTCCGGCGGCGACGAGCCGGACGGCAGCGCGAAGTTCATCGCTTCCTTCTTCCGTTCCCCGGCGGTCACCGAGGCAGTCCGTGAGCTGCTGCAGAAGCGTGACGGCCTGATGCTGGGCATCTGCAACGGCTTCCAAGCACTCATCAAGCTGGGTCTGGCACAGTATGGCGATATCCGCGACATCACCGAGGACGACCCGACCCTGACCTTCAACACCATCGGCCGCCACCAAAGCATGCTGGTGCGCACCCGGATCGCTTCCACCGGCAGCCCGTGGCTGAGCAAGTGCGAAGTCGGCGACCAGTACACCGTAGCAATCAGCCACGGCGAGGGCCGCTTTGTGGCTCCGCAGTCGGTGCTGGATACCCTCATCAAGAACGGTCAGGTCGCGACCCAGTATGTCAATCTGGAAGGCGTGCCGACCATGGACCAGAGCTACAACCCCAACGGCTCTGTCCTCGCCATCGAGGGCATCACCAGCCCGGATGGCCGTGTCTTCGGCAAGATGGGCCACTCCGAGCGCAGCGGTGAGTATCTGTACAAGAACGTCACCGGCGACAAGTACCAGCCGATTTTTGAGGGCGGCGTGGACTATTTCAAGATTTAATGGTACAATAAAAGAAAAAACGCTGGAGGAAAACCAATGTCTCAGCATGACCGTTATATCAGCCCGTTTTCGACCCGTTATTCCTCCGATGAGATGCAGTACATCTTCTCGGATGACAACAAGTTCCGTACCTGGCGTCGCCTGTGGGTGGCTCTGGCACGGGCAGAGATGAAGCAGGGTCTGACGAACATCACTCCCGAGATGGTGGAAGAGCTGGAATCCCATGTCGATGATATCAACTACGATGTCGCCATCGCACGGGAAAAGCTCGTCCGCCACGACGTCATGAGCCACGTCTACGCCTACGGCCAGCAGTGCCCGAAGGCCGCCGGCATCATCCATCTGGGTGCGACCAGCTGCTACGTCGGTGACAACACCGACATCATCGTGATGCGTCAGGGTCTGGAACTTATCCGCAAGAAGCTCATCGGTGTTCTGGCAAAGCTGGGCCGCTTTGCGGAAGAGTACAAGGACATGCCCTGCATGGCCTACACCCACTGCCAGCCGGCACAGCCCACCACCGTCGGCAAGCGCGCGACCCTCTGGGCCAACGAGCTGGTGATGGACCTCGCCGAGATCGACCATCGTCTTGAGACCTTGCAGCTGCGCGGTGTCAAGGGTACCACCGGCACGCAGGCATCCTTCATGGAGCTGTTCAAGGGTGACGCAGACAAGATTCGTGCGGTGGATGCTTCCATCGCCGAGGAGATGGGCTTTGCGCCGGATGCCGTCATCCCGGTGTCGGGTCAGACGTACAGCCGCAAGGTGGACTCCTTCATCCTCAACGCTCTGGCAGGCATTGCACAGAGCTGCATGAAGTTCGCAACCGACCTGCGTCTGCTGGCAAACTTCAAGGAGATGGAAGAGCCGTTTGAGAAGAACCAGATCGGTTCCTCGGCCATGCCCTACAAGCGCAACCCGATGCGCTGCGAGCGCATTTGTGCACTCTCCCGTTACCTGATGGTCGATGTGCTGAATCCCAGCTTCACCACCGGCACCCAGTGGTTCGAGCGCACGCTGGACGACAGCGCGAACAAGCGCGTCGCAATGGCAGAGGGCTTCCTCGCTGCTGACGCCATCCTGAACATCATGCTGAACGTCACCGACGGCATCGTGGTCTACCCGAAGGTCATCCGCAGCCGTCTGATGGCAGAGCTGCCCTTTATGGCAAGCGAGAACATCATGATGCAGGCTGTTGAAAAGGGCGGCAACCGTCAGGAGCTGCACGAGCGTCTGCGCCAGCACGCCATTGCTGCCGGCAAGCAGGTCAAGGAAGAGGGTCTGCCCAACGATATGGTCGACCGCATCGCCGCAGACCCGGCTTTCGGCCTGACGAAGGAAGAAATCGTTGCCGGCCTGATCCCCGAGAACTTTGTGGGCCGCGCACCGCAGCAGGTGGACGAGTTTGTGGCAAATGTCCTCAAGCCCATCTTCGACGCGAACCCCGATGCTGTGGAGCAGCATGCAAGTTTGAGCGTGTAAGAAAAACTCCCTCCGTCATTCTTTCAGAATGACACCTCCCTCAAGGAGGGAGGCTTTGGCTTTACCGTTACGAACAGGCTCCCTCCCCGAGGGAGCTGTCACCGAAGGTGACTGAGGGAGTTGCATAAAATTATAAGCTGCGCCGTGTCCGGAAAGGGCAGGGCGCAGCTTTGCTATAAGAAGGAGAGACCCATGCGTTTGGACAAATACTTAGCCGAGACGGTCCAATGCACCCGGAGCGAGGCGAAGACGATGCTTCAGAAGGGGAGAGTGACCGTCAACGGGGCGGTCTGCAAAAAGGGCGACACCCAGCTGAAAGAGGCGGATGTAGTGTCGGTGGACGGCAGGCCGCTGAAGTATCAGAAGTTCGTCTACATCATGCTCAACAAGCCCGAGGGCGTGGTGAGTGCCAGCACCGACAAACGGGATACGACGGTGGTGGACCTGGTCGGCAATGCCTACCCGAGACGGGAGCTGTTCCCGGCCGGGCGGCTGGACAAGACCAGCACCGGCTTTGTCCTGCTGACCGACGACGGCGGCTTTGCCCACGACATCCTTGCACCGAAGCGGCACGTTTCCAAGACCTACACGGTCGTCATTGACACGCCGCTGACCGACGAGATGAAGGACGGTTTTGCCGGGGGCGTCACGCTGTCAGACGGAACCGAGCTTTCTCCGGCGGAGGTGGAAGCGGTCTCTGAAGACGGGCTGACCGTCCGGGTAAAACTGAAACAGGGCGTCTATCACCAGATCAAGCGGATGTTTGGCGTATACGGCGCAGGGGTCAATGCCTTGCACCGGGATGCCATCGGCGGACTAGCTCTGGACGAGAGCCTTGCGCCGGGCGAGTGGAGAGAACTTTCGGACGATGAGGTAGCAGAAATTACCACCTGAGAGGGTCGGCTTTTCACCCGTTTTTCAAAAAAGCATCACAATTTCCCGGTAGAATAGAGCCAAGAACCACGCAAAAAGGCACTTTTTGAGCCGAAAATGGGGCTGGCAGATAAATTAGACAAGAAAATAGAATTTTTTTTGTTGAAATATGTTGCAAAAGTAAATTCTTTTGTGTAAAATATAAAATGTAATGCGGCGAAATTGTTGAAAATCACAATCCACGCCACCGCGGGTTTCACAAAAGAGGAAAAGGGGTTACCATTTATGGCCAATAGAGTATTTCAAAGCGTGATCTACCAGATGAAGGACGCGATCGACCGCGTAGTAGGTGTGGTGGATGAAACCGGTGCCGTGATTTCCTGCTCGGAACTGAACCTGATCGGCGAAGTGCGCGAGGGCTTTATGGCAGAGCGTCTGACGGCAGGGGATCGTTTTGTGCGGGACGGTTACACCTATCAGCAGTTCTCCAGCGCAAAGCATAACGATTATGCTGTGTTCGTAGAGGGTGCAGACGAGACTGCCGGTCAGTTCGCAGCGGTGCTTTCCATCAGCCTGCAGAGTATCAAGCAGTATCATGACGAGAAGTTTGATAAATCCAACTTTATCAAAAACGTCGTGCTGGACAACATCCTGCCCGGCGATATCTATGCGAAGGCCCGTGAGCTGCACTTCGCGACCGATGTTTCCCGTGTTGTCTTCATCGTCCGTGTGACCAGCGGCGGCGACATCTCGGCTTACGATGTCGTCAGCAGCCTGTTCCCGGACAAGCAGAAGGACTTCGTCTTCAACATCAGTGAGACGGACACCGTTCTGGTGAAGGAGATCCGCAAGGGCATCGACCGCTCCGATATGGAAAAGCTGGCGGCCAGCATCGTGGACACCCTGTCCGGCGAACACTACATCAAGGCTGTTGTCGGCATCGGCACGCCCATCGCAAACGTCAAGGATCTGGCGACCAGCTTCAAGGAAGCACAGATCGCAATGGAGGTCAGCAAGGTGTTCGACACCGAAAAGCAGATCATCCGTTACGACAACCTCGGCATCGCCCGTCTGATCTATCAGCTGCCGACCACCGTCTGCGAGATGTTCCTGCGCGAGGTCTTCAAGCAGGGCAGCATCGAGAGCCTGGATCAGGAGACGCTGTTCACCATCCAGCGGTTCTTCGAGAACAACCTGAACGTCTCCGAGACCAGCCGCGGCCTGTTCGTCCACCGCAATACGCTGGTGTATCGTCTGGAAAAGATCAAAAAGCTTACCGGCCTGGATCTGCGTGAGTTCGATGATGCTATCGTCTTCAAGGTAGCATTGATGGTCAAGAAGTACCTGTCCAACAATCCGGCCAAATATTGATGAAAGCTGTCGGCTGCTGCCGCCAGCACAGAACCGGCCGCTCGACCCCGATGCTGGCCGGTTCTTTTTGGGTAGTCCTCTCAGTCAATGCTCCGCATTGCCAGCTCCCCCAGAGGGAGAGCCATTGGCAGGCCGGGCAGGTCTGAGCAGAACGAGAAGGTTCAAAGCAGAATTTCAGAGCGAGGGCCTTGCGGATAAGGGCAGGTAACATCTCCCAAAAACTATGTCAGGAGTAACAGGAATCTCATGATAGACTTTATAAATGTCTCCAAAGAGTACAAGAAAGGCGGCAAGCTCGCTTTGGAGGACATCAACTTTCACGTCGACGACGGCGAGTTCGTCTTCCTGCTGGGTCACTCGGGCGCAGGCAAATCCACCCTGCTCAAGCTGATCTTAAGGGAAGAGGTACCGTCCAAGGGAATGGTGATGGTGAACGGCAAAAACGTTGCCCGGCTCCGCCGCCATCAGGTGCCGTATTTCCGGCGTCAGATGGGCATCATCTTTCAGGATTTCCGCCTCATCCCCAGCATGACCGTGTACGAGAACGTCGCGTTCGCAATGCACGTCACCAACGTCGGACGCAAGCAGATCAAAGAACGCGTCAACTACATGCTCGATCTGGTGCATCTGAATGACAAAGCCAAGTGCTACCCGGATTATCTGTCCGGCGGCGAACAGCAGCGCGTTGCCGTTGCCCGTGCGCTGGCACACAGCCCCAAGCTCGTCATTGCGGACGAGCCGACCGGTAACATCGACCCGGAGCTGAGCCTTGAGATGATGGAGCTGCTCGAACGGGTCAGCAAGACCGGCATCACGGTCTTGGTCGTCACCCACGAACATGAGCTGGTGCATCACTTCAACCAGCGCGTCGTCACCCTGAAGGACGGCCATATCGTCTCGGACATCCCGGCAGGCCCGGACTCGGAAGAGCTGAAGACCGCGACGCTGGAACTGACCGACAAGCTGATTGCGAAAAAAGAGGAGCTTGACAAGACGGGGGAGGTGCTGCTGGTATGATGAAGCCTTCCACCTTTGGCTTTCTGCTGGTGCGCGGAGTGCGCAACCTCGGCAAGCACTGGGCGATGACCATCGCCTGCATCGCATCCCTGAGCGTCTGCATGACCCTGAACACCTTCGCCCAGCTGGTCGAAGTCAACATCGACAATCTGGTGAACTACCTCGGCCAGCAGAATGAGATGGTCGTCTACGTCGCCCCCGATGCCGACGATGCGACCATCCAGTCGGTCGGCGAGTCCATTCAGGCCATGCCGGGCATCAGCTATGTCCAGTATATGTCCAAAGAGGACGTCCTGAACCAGTACCGGGGCTACATGGCCGATTACGCCATCCTCCTCGACGAGTTCGAGAACGACAACCCCTTCAAGGCAAACTACCGCGTTTCGCTGGCAGACCTGAGCCAGATGAAAGAGATGAGCGATGAACTCAGCAAAATCGACGGCGTGTACAGTGTGACCGCTCCCATCGAGATGACCGAAGTCTTCGTGCAGATCCAGCAGGCAGTCAGCCGTGTGGGACGGGGTATCGTTCTTGTCCTGATGGCGGTCAGCATCATCACGGTGGGCAGCACCATCCGCCTGAGCGTCTTTGCCCGGCGGCGTGAGATCGAGATCATGAAGTACGTCGGTGCGACCAACGGCCTCGTCACCCTGCCCTTTGTCATCGAGGGCCTGACGATGGGCCTCATCTCGGGCGGCCTGACCGCAGCGGTCAGCATCGCCGGTTACGATTATTTGTTACAGGCATCCAGCACGCTGGGCGGTCTGTGGCAGATGCTGATGGGTACCGCTCTGGTGCCGGTGGCGAACGTCTGGCAGACCATTCTGGTGTACAGTCTGATTGCCGGTGCCGTCGCCGGTGCGCTGGGCAGCATGTTCTCCATCCGGAAACATCTGAATGTGTAAGGGAAAGGAGCAGTTCCGTGCGTAAAGCGAAACATTCCGCAGGTTTCCGCCTGCATTTTCACTCCGCAGCCCATGCGAAGCCGGAGTCGGCACGCTCCAAAGCCATCCGGGCGGCGAGCGCGTTTCTGGCGGCAGTCGTGCTGATCTTCAGCGTGTCGGTCTACCCGGCATCGGCAGCCACCAGCATGTCCTCGCTCCAGAACAAGCTCGACAAGCTTTCCCAGTCCATCACCCAGCACAAGCAGGAGCTTTCCAACGCCAAGAAGAAAGAGCAGGCGGCGAAGGCTCTGGAATCCGAACTGAAAGAAAAGGTCACGGTCATTCAGGGGCAGATCAGCGTCCTGAAAAGCCAGATCGCTGATGTCCAGAACAGCATCGGCGTGAAGGAGCAGGAGATCGCCGCCAAGAAAGAGGAGATTTCCCAGAAGGAAGACGAGATCGCCCAGAAAGAGGTCGAGATCGCCGACCAGTGGGATAACTTCAAACAGCACATGGCTGCGATGCAGGAACTCCGCGACGGCGGTACGGTCGCAATGCTCTCTTCGGTCAATGACCTGTATGAGCTGCTGACCTTTAACGAGGTCATGCAGGATATCTCCCTGAAAGATACTGAAATTCTGGATAACATGAAGATCGCCAAAGAGGGCCTTGAAAACGACAAGGTGTCGCTCGAAAACGATAAGACCCAGTTGGAAGCGGAGCGTGCGACCCTGAAGAGCAAGAAGAGTGAGCTGGACGCCCAGAACACCCAGATGCAGTCCAAGCAGGGCGAGCTGAATTCCAGCGTAAAGGAAGCCCAGATGAGCGCGGCCGAGGCACAGCAGGCGCAAAAAGATGCGCAGGCAGCCATCGAGTCGGACGAGATGAACTATGAGGCCGTCAAAAAGCAGATCCAGAAGCTCATCGCAGAAGCGGCAGCGGCCAAACCGCAGCTGAGCTTTACCGGCTTCATCTGCCCTCTCAAGAGCTATAAGCGCGTTTCCAGTGAGTACGGCTGGCGCAAGAACCCGGTCACGGGCGTCAACAAGCTGCACGCCGGTATCGACCTTGCGGCCAACGGCGGCACGCCCATCTATGCGGCCGCAAGTGGTTATGTTCAGGTGGCAGGCTGGTCCAGCGGCGGCTACGGCAACTATGTGATCATCTACCACGGCAAAATGTCCGATGGCAACGCATACACTACCCTGTACGGACACATGCGGTCGGTGGCAACCTCGGCTGGCAAGTATGTCCAGCAGGGCGAACTCATCGGCTATGTCGGCAGCACCGGCAACTCGACCGGCAACCACCTCCACCTCGAGGTCTGGAAGGGCGGCTCGAAGGCGAGTGCTGTCAATCCGAGAAGTTATATCCCATTGAAATAACCCTCACTGTTGTTTGTTACAAAGGAGGCCGTCTGGCTTATGAACGACAAAAAACGCAAGCATCTGCTGCAAATCGGCTGTCTGCTGCTGGCAGGAGTCTTCCTGCTCTCCCTCATCGGAAGCGTGGCCCTGATGCTGCTGGTCTGACGGAAGGAGCAAAGCAATGAACCGTAAAGTTTCGGTCGGAATGATGGTGACCATCGTCATTCTGGCAATCACTGTGACCTTTTCCATCACCATGCTGGCGGCGATGCGGCTGTTTGACAGCACCGTTACCAGTGTCAAGGAAAAGGAGAGCATGTACAATAAGATCGCCGAGGTCGACCGGTATGTGCGCAGCAACGACTACTATACCATCGACGAGACGACGCTGTACGACCGCCTGACGGCCGGCTATCTGCTGGGTACCGGCGACAAGTACGCCCGGTATTACACCGCCACCGCCTATGCCGAGCTGCTGGACACCCAGAACGGCACCCGGATGGGTATCGGCGTGGAACTGGGCATCAACCAGTCCGGCTATGCCAAGGTCACCAAGGTCTACGATGACTCTCCGGCACAGGAGGCAGGTATCAAGGTCGGCGATTACATCACGGCCATCGACGGCACCGATGTCAAGAGCCTGTCCAATGTGGACGCTGTGCAGGCCCGTCTCCGCGGCGAGGCCGGTACGACGGTCAATGTGACCTGGCTGGACAGCGAGGCGGCAGAGCATACCGCTGACCTGACCCACTCCGGCTACACCTCCACCACCGTGGATTACCAGATGCTGCAGGACAACGTGGGTTACATCAAGATCCGCCAGTTCGACGGCACCACGCCCAGCGAGCTGGACTACGCCATCCGCAGCCTGACGAACAACGGTGCGCTGAGCCTTGTCTTCGACCTGCGTGATAACGGCGGCGGCCTCCTTGAGGATGCCATCACCTGCATCGACCTCATTGTGCCCGAAGGCACGCTGGCCTACGCCGAGGATAAGAACGGCAACCAGACCCTTCTGGGCAGCAGTTCCTCGGATACCACCGTTTCGCTCCCCATCGTCTGCCTTGTCAACGGCAACACCGCAAGCGCGGCAGAACTGTTCGCAAGCAGTCTGCGCACCCTGAATGACGCAAAGCTGGTCGGCACCACCACGATGGGCAAAGGCACCATCCAGAGCAGCCCTCAGCGTCTGTCGGATGGCAGCGCAGTCGTCGTCACGGTGGCAAAACTGGTCTGCGGCGACGGTTCCAGCTTTGATGGAACCGGCCTGTCGGTGGATGTGGACCGTCCGCTGACTGCCGACGAGCAGAACGCTTACTATGATTACACCGTGGACACCGACCCCCAGATCCAGCGCGCGGTCAGCACCGCCCAGCAGATGAGCGGTACGACCACCGTCGGCGGCGTGAACGACGCGGCCAACAGCGACGCTGCGTCCAGTGAAGCAGCCGATGGCGAGAACGCTGAAAGCGACACCACTTCCGAAAGCGAATCCACCGATGCAGCCTCCAGCGAGGAGACGGCGGAGAGTGAAGCAGCATCGGAAGAAGCGGCGTCTTCTTCGGAAGCATCCTAGCCCTCTCAGGCAAAGCCTGTCGGCTTTGCCAGCTCTCCCAGGGGGGAGAGCCATTGGCAGGCCGGGTAGGTTCTGAGCAAGTCGAAAAAGTCTAATTGAAGTTTTAAAGCGTGGGCCTTGCGGACTGGATTCACGGCAGCTAAGATAGTGCATCTTGTTTCGCAGCTGTGAATCTGGATAGCAGGGCCCACTTGTTTGTGTAACAGATAGCTTTGTTCAGTCAGTTGCAAGTCAACCGATTCGCCAGTGGCTCTCCCTTTGGGAGAGCTGTCGAGCGGATGCGAGACTGAGAGGGCTATACAGGAAAGGAAGGAATCTATGCCGGAGCTGACGGACCTCTCGGTCATCCGCAACCTCTGCGAAAAATACGATTTTGCCCTCTCGAAAGGGTTCGGGCAGAACTTCATCATCAACCCGGGGCTTCCCATCAAAATTGTCGACGCCAGCGGCGTGGACAAACGCTATGGCGTGATTGAAATCGGCCCGGGCATCGGCGTTCTGACAAAGGAGCTGGCCAAGCGTGCGGCGAAGGTCGTCTCCATCGAAGTCGATGAACGTCTGCCGCCCCTGCTGGCCGAAACGATGGCCGGAGTGGATAATTTCAAGCTGGTATTACAGGATGTGTTGAAGGTCGACCTGAAAGCCCTCATCGAAGAGGAGTTCCCTGGGATGCCGGTGGCGGTCTGCGCCAACCTGCCCTATTACATCACCAGCCCCATCGTCATGAAGCTGCTGGGCGACCGGCTCCCCATCGAGAGCCTGACCGTCATGGTACAGAAGGAAGCGGCCGACCGTCTGGCGGCGGCACCCGGCACCCGGGCATCCAGTGCCATCAGCTGCGCCGTCAGTTACTACGCAACCAGCAAGATGATGTTCACGGCGGCACCGGGCAGCTTCTACCCGGCCCCCAAGGTCACCAGCGCGGTCGTCCGGATGGATATCCGCCCCACCCCTGCGGTGCAGGTCGAGGACGAGGACGGCTACTTTGCCCTCATCCGCGCGGCCTTCGGTCAGCGTCGTAAGACCGCGGCCAACGCCATCGCAGGCGGCTTGAATCTGCCTAAGGATAAGGTCATCGCCGCTATCGAAGCCGCCGGTTTCGATGCCCGTATCCGCCCCGAAGCCCTCACCCTCGAGGATTTCGCCAAAGTGCAAAAGGCGATGAAGGAACAGATGTAAGGGCCTGCTGAGATAACAGAACAACAGAAAATCACCCCGTTTGCCGGGCAACAGAAGGTTGCTGACAGACGGGGTGATTTTCTGTTATGCAGAGATCTCTTTCATCAGGTAGGCGATGCGAGTTGTGCTGTCTTCTTCTCGTATCGTTTCACCGGTGCGCAGGGATTGGAGCAGATGGATCGCAGGCAGGTAACAGGCCTTGGCGGCACAGGTCAGGTAGCTGATGGCAAGCGGAGTGTCACAGGGCAAATACTCTCCGATCAGGAGAGCTATCCCGAGGTAGTAACATGCGCTCGGCGAGCCTAACCGGGAAGCATACCTCAGGTTTTTAAACCGTTCGTCCGACTCAGAAGTGATCAGAGCAAGCAAGAGATAACGGCGCGAATCGGTGGTGGGCAGCCGCTCCGCCAACCGTTTGGCGTCATTCAATTCGCCGCGCTGAAAAGCGAGAAGGGCTCTTCTGGCTCTTCTGGCATCGCTGCGCAGCTGTTCCGGGTCAGTGGTTGTCAGCAGTTTCTGAAATGCTTTTGCCGCCTGTGCCGCAGAGATACGCAGAACGGGGTTTTTCCGCAGCATCTTGAGGAGCAGGGAATACAGTGCGTCACTTTGCGTTTTTACCAAGGCGAGACAATGGTCGATT
This sequence comes from uncultured Faecalibacterium sp., assembly GCA_934548045.1. GTDB lineage: Bacteria > Bacillota > Clostridia > Oscillospirales > Ruminococcaceae > Faecalibacterium. The sequence goes on from CAKTEM010000007.1 coordinate 80,879, forward strand.
TCACGATTCAGTTCATTTTCGTCCGCGATATAAAGATACCTTCCGGTGAAGAGTTCGAGCACTGTTATTGCGAGCGAATACACGTCACCTTTGCCCGGGATACACAGCTTGTGGCGGAGTCTTTCGGGTGGGATATGCCCGGGAGCGCCGATGATGGTTTGGGCTTCTCCTGGAACTACCTCCTTCGATGCGCCCAAATCGGCGAGAACGATTTCAAACGTGCCGTCATTGTTTTTGCGAACCAGAAGATTGGGCGGCTTGATGTCTCTGTATTCGCAGTGACTTGTTTCCAAAAACTGGATGGCACAGGAAATGGTGTATCCAACCTGAACAGCCAACTTCTGCGCAGACAGGCCCATTTCGGCAGATGCATGCTCCAATGAAGTCAGCTGCTCTTCGATAAAAATATAGACCTGCCCCGTTTTGGATGCGTTTTCCGGCATATAGACACGAGCGTCCAGCAGAGTCGGAAAAAACCGCGATGATGAGAACTTTTTTAGATGTTCCAGCTCTCGCTTGGCGTTACGCAGCATGATCTCACGGTAGTGGGCAGCTCCGGCGTTGTCCAAGTGCACCTCAGGTGGAGGGTCGATCGCAATCATCTTGCACACTGCCGGTTGGCTTGTATTTCTCAAAACCCAGACCGAGCCTTGTCCGCCTCCGCCAAGATAATCCGCTAATTCGTAGGAACAGTCAGGAAAGGCTTCGTGCAGTACATAGGCGGCCTGTTGGTCTGTCAAGTGTCTCATTGATATTCCTCCTATTTTTCTACCTGTATTTTGATAACCGTGCAGTTGTCTGAATAGCGTCTGAGCGTGGACAGCTGAACGATTTGTTTTACGCTCAGGTTAAAACGCAGAGCCAAAGCGAGCATTTTTTCACGCATGATGCCATCGGACGCAAGCAGGATGACATCTCCGGGCTGTATATCGAGTGTACCATAAACAAACTCTGGTTCTCGAAAAGTTCCGGCATAAGCGAGAAGCCGGTTGCCATCATGCATCGGTTTAAAAAGAGGGTGGAGCGTGTGTTTCCTGTATAAAAGGAGTGGGGAGTCACCGATGCAACAAAAGTGCATTTTATTATTTTTCAATGCGATGGCACTGATCGTTGTTGCGGTTGCAATACAGCCGAAAGAGCGATTTAGAGCGGAGAGCTTTTCGCTGGCATCGGAACAGGCATTTGCGATCTTTTGCTTTACAATTTCAGGGTCACTCATGTCGCCGCACCAGTCTTCTTTCGTGTAAAATGAACGCTGGACTTCGGATGCGGCCATGTTTGAACCTAATGCGGCATGAGAACAACTGCCTACACCGTCACAGACCCCCAAAACGATGGGCTCTGCATCTGTGTCGAGAATCACAGGCGATACAGTCTGTTCCGGGGCGGCGTCGATGGGCCGTTCGCCCAAGAAAAACACATCATCCTGACTGGCACGGCTTCCCTTGCTGGTGGCAGCTTCGATTTTAAGCTTCATACGATATTTTTCTCCTCTTCTAAAATATAGTTGATGAATTCTGCAGCGATTGGCTTCAATTGGTTGGACGAGCCATCGACGTTTTCTCGGGAAATTGCACCGGCAAATCGCCTTCCGCTGGGGCTTTGCAATGCAAATGCGAGAAAAACATTTGATTTATCGCTGTTTTCTTTTGTTGCTGTGCCTGTCTTGGCGACAACGATGCCGCCGGGAACGCTCAGATGATAACCAGCGGCGGTCTCTGCCAGTGCCTGAAGCAACTGTTGCCGAACAACGTCGTCTGGGAGAGCTGTGCTGAGACTGTTGCCGCCATCCTCATGATGGACGACAAGACCGCTCTCCCGTGTGACTTGCTGCACCATAAAAGGCTGGGTCATCTGCCCTTCCGGATGCAGGACGCTGCCGAGCATAAGGGCCATGTGCAGCGGCGAAGTCTGAACCGCTCCTTGACCTATACAAAGCTGACTCCAACCCCCGATATCGTCTGGATCAAAAATGATTCTCGGATTTAATGTTGCTCCCCAGTCCAAGACGACAGTTTTATTGTAACAAAATTCTTCGAGCGTTCTTAAAAAACATTCACTCCCGACGCGAGGTGTCATGTCGGCTGCGTATGTGTTTACGCTCTTCACAAGCATGGTTTTAAGCCCCATGTCGCCATACACCGAATGACCGGCGTTCTGGATTCCTGTTTGTGAGACCCCGGTATCTGTGTAATTTTGGGGAATGTTTGACGAGATGATCGCCGCAGCATCGACAACTTTTTGCACGCTGCCGGGTTGAAGACAGCATGTCGTCGAAGGAGGATACCAGAAGTTTGGCTGATTATTGTACGCTGCCATTTTGTCTGCGGTGATGCCGTTTGCGTTAAATTCTACAGTTTCGCTGGGGCGGTCGGCCAATGTGATAACGGCTCCGGAATCGACATCGAGAAGAATGACGGAACTCCGATACCCGGCGGTCAGTCCATACGCTTTTCGTTGAAGATTTGCACAAATTGTCGTTGTCAGAGTGGAACCGTGTCCGTGAGCTTTCTCCGCATAACAGAGTTCATTTTCATACAGCTTTCGCAGCCCAGCCAGGCCAAAACTCTTGGAACGGTAGCCGCAGATGTTCGTGTAGCTGTTATCAAGAACCATTGCCGGATAACCCTCCTGAGAGGCTTGTGTAAAGGGCGTGCCGTCTGCGGCAGTAATGATACCCTCATAACTTTGGCCTCGGAGCTGTTCGCGTGCGTATGCGTTTTTCCGTGCGTCCACGGCAGGGTCTGCACCCGGAAAGAGTCCGCTCTGCTTGATGGTAGTAAAGCCCAATCCAATTGTAGCGGCCATGGAACTGAGAGCAAGGAGAAAGGCTCTTCTGGAAAAATATTCATTCTTCATTTTTTGTACCTCGTTTATAAAAGAATCGCGGCGTAGCTGGTGCAATATCCGACGACGAAGCCAGTAAAATACCAGATAAAAAGAACGTACAAACAAGAGAAGTTCCGCCGAGGCTCAGGAATGGACATGTCAGACCCATGATAGCGCCGATCCCCAGAGCAGAAAGGCTATTCAGAAAGAAGTGCGCTTCTATCGTTATGATACAACCCAGACTCAAAACACCGGGAAAGCTTGGACGGCTGATGTTTACCAAAGCCCAGAGCAAAAGAGCAAAGAAGACGAGCAGGAGAACAATGAAAAAGGCGTAGCCGAATTTTCTGATAGTAGTTACGATTATGAAATCGTTCCTGGCTGCTGGAACAAAGACCTCGCTGTCCGTGCCAAACCAACCGCTTAACAACAGACTCTTGCGAGCAGCATCGAGTTGATAGGTGTCTGTTGCCTGCGAAGGGTCGATACGGGTGATAACTTTAGTGTAGATGAGACTGCCGAGCCGAAAAAAACCACGGCCGCCAAGCTGCGAACAGACCTTGCAAACCAAGTAGCCAGCATATACACCGAAGCCCATGACGGCACAGCCTAGGGTGGGCCATCTTAACTGGCGAACAGACAGGAAGAGAATACAGATGGATGTGAAAAGAATCAGGACAGCCGTTGAAAGCTCATTCACACAGGCGAGAAAAACCATGTGCAGAGCCACCGTCTCGAAAGCGATGAGGGTTCGTTGCTTGTCGCTCTTTTCCGGCATGGTACAAGCTCGCGCGACGGAAATCACAGAGAGAAGCCGGGTCACTTCTGTCAATTGGAGACTGGTACTCCCAATATAGACCCAGTTTTTTGTTCCATGGCTGGCCGGCATCAGAAACAAAACTCCGTACATGAGAGAGGAAAGGGTGTTCAGAAGCCTTACACTGCAGCGAGGTTCGAGCCGGGATAAATAGAAATAACTAATCGCGCCGACCAGACCGGCACCAGTAGCAGCGAAATGATGACGGAGCAATTCAGCTGCCGTTGAGGTGTCCAGCGAGGTCTGGATCATCAGACCGGCGACAACAAGGATAAAAACCAAACGAAAAGCGATGAAATCCACGTTATAAATTGCAGCTAAAATAGCAGCTGTGAGAGCCAATGGGAGCAGGTAACGGAGCATCACAAGATATACACTTCCTGCCCAAACACTGCATTTAAAGACCAGCGCACCGCCGAGGGCATAAGCTGCAAGGACAAAAATCATGTTTCGGAAGATATTGTGCCGAACCTTTTTTGCGAGAAGCTTCCGGATGATATAAATAGGCTGCTCCCACAGCCCGTGGAAAAGAAACCGGATCAGCTCGGAAAGTGCGAGCCTGAGGTCTTTCATGAACTGGCAAAACCATTGTGCTGCCAGTTTTGCAAAGGCAGTGAGAGCAGCCATTTTTCAATCAACTCCTAAAATTTGTAATGTGTTTCTCAGTGACGTGCCTGCATACCGACAGCGTTGTTGTTCTCACTCTTGGGAGCGGCGGACGGCAACGGTTCGTCTAAGATAATGCTTTCGCCACGCTTGTCTGAAAAATCAATAATAATCGGATTCCCGTTATTTTCAGCATACTTGTGATTGATCGACAAGGCCAAAGGGAGTCCGTTCACATAGAACACCGGCTCGTGGCAATATTCGGTAATACTGGAGACTTCAATATCCTTCGTTGTGTCGTAGGGCCGGAGATCCGGTTTGTGGTTCGAGCCTATGTCCTGCCGAATCACATTAGAGGAAGAAAAACGCAGGTAAAATTTTTTGTCGGTAATATCACGGAAGAGATAGATGGGGGTCGTGAGGTTCTTTGCCAATGCACCACAATTGTAGCGAGAGAGCGTGATCTCCTGCTTGCAGTGGGGGTCCTGCTTGGTCATCTTCAAATTATGGTAAGAGATAGAAATGAAATCTCCCGGATTCAGGTTGCCGTCGTTGAGTTCAATGATAGTGCGATGTTTTTTGTAATCGAAGACATTCAGCAGATACCTCCCGTAGGCTTCGGGCTGGATGGGCTGGCGAGGTTCTTCATCGTAGTCATACGGTGCATCCGGGGTGTCGTCAGAAGTGTCATCGCTGCTGTCCAGAACGAGATCCTTCAGCTTGTTAAAAAAATTCTGGAACAGGCTCTGGATACTGAAATCTGCGCTAGACTTACGATGCTTTTCGAGAAAGATTACAAAAATTACTGCAACAACAATCACCAAAAACAGCTGGAAGAGGGTCATGCCGGCACCGGAGCTGCTGCGTGCGGCGGTCTCCGTGATGGAAGAAGCGGTGGATTCGATACTGGAAGCGTCCATAAGGTTATTCTCCTTTTTATTTAGTAGACTTGCCCTTGACTTCTTTTTGGAGCACCTTTATCATAGCAAAAAATTCCGACAGGAATTCAAAAAAGATTGAACACTATAAAGTTGTTGCTGACGCAGATTTGAACAATGATGTGGCGCGAAAACCAGCGTTGACTTCGGAAAAAAGAAAAATACCCTGCTTTTCGAGCGTAGAAGTTCTAACCACGTTCTAAAAACAGGGAGAATTATTTTGAAATGCAAGATAACAAAATAGGCAGCTAAGGCATAAACAAAAAGCCCCTTGGGAATCTGCCGCAAAATGAGAATGTCACTGACAAGTTCATTCGCGGCCCCCTAAGGAGCATTTTGGATGTTATATACTTTTAGAAATTGCTCAAATGATCGTCTTGACCGATGTTTCTTCCTCATTCATAATCAATCGGCAAAGTCGGCAGGCCATTGAGGTCGAGGCCGGCGGTATGACCGGCGATGTATTGATAATAGCCCTGAGCGGCGATCATGGCACCATTATCCCCACAGAACTTGAGTTCGGGCAGGTAGACTTTCGCGCCGAGCTTCTGGGCTCCGTCGTTGACGAGCTGGCGCAGGCGGCCGTTCGCAGCGACACCGCCGGCCAGACAGACCTGTTTTGCGCCGGTGTCGGCTGCAGCCAGCAGAAGCTTTTCGGCGAGGATGCCTGCGATGCGCTCCTGAAAGCTTGCGGCGAGGTCAGGCACATTGACCTCGGTGCCCTTCATCTGTGCCTGATTGACTTCGTTCAGGACGGCGGTTTTGAGGCCGGAGAAGCTGACGTTATACTTACCCTCGACGTGCGGCACCGGCAGGCGGTAGGCCTTCGGGTTGCCGGTCTTGGCGGCGTTGGCGACGCTCGGGCCGCCGGGATAGGGCAGGCCCAGCGTCCGCGCCACCTTGTCGAACGCCTCACCTGCGGCGTCATCGACGGTGTGGCCGAGGATATGATAGTGGGTGTAGTCCAGCACCTCAACGATGTGGCTGTGTCCGCCCGACGCCACAAGGCAGAGGAAGGGCGGTTTCAGCTCCGGGTGGGTCAGGTAGAGGGCGGCGATGTGGCCGCGCAGGTGATGCACCGGGACCAGCGGCTTGTTTGCGGAGTAGGCCAGCCCCTTGGCGAAATTGACGCCCACCAGCACCGCACCAATCAGGCCGGGCGCAAAGGTGACGGCGACAGCATCCACGTCGTCGATGGTCTTGCCTGCGTCCAGCAGAGCCTTTTTGACGGTGGCACTGATGAACTCGCAGTGACGGCGGCTTGCGATTTCGGGAACGACACCGCCGTAAAGTGCCTGTTCCTTCACGCTGGTCGAGATGACGTTGCTCAGCAGCTTTCTGCCATCCTCGACCAGTGCTGCGGCGGTCTCGTCGCAGGTGGATTCGATACCTAAGATGATCATATTTTTAATGGGCCTCCAGCCAGTTTTTGCCCTCGTGGACTTCGGTACTCAGCGGAACCGCGTACTGCACGCAGCCTTCCATCTCTTCGCGCAGGATGGTTGCGGCCTTTTCCGCTTCGGCCTCGGGTGCTTCAACAATGAGTTCGTCGTGGACGGTCAGGATGAGGCGGCTCTCCATCTTTTCATCTCGGAGACGACGCCAGACACGGACCATCGCCAGCTTGATGACGTCGGCGGCGGTTCCCTGAATGGGCGTGTTGCGCGCCATCCGTTCGCCGCTGGCCCGGATGTTCCGGTTGGAACTTGCCAGCTCCGGCAGGGAGCGGCGGCGTCCGAACAGGGTGGAAACATAGCCGCAGGTCTTTGCATCGGCGATGGTCTTGTCCATGTAGCCGCTGACCTTCGGGAAGGCGGCGAGGTAGTTTTTCAGGAACGCATCGGCTTCCTTGACCGACACGCCGATGTCCTTGGACAGGCTGTACGCGCCTTTGCCGTACATGATGCCGAAGTTGATGGCCTTTGCCGAGGAGCGGAGACGGGGCGTGACCTGTTCCACGGGCAGGTTATAGATTTTTGCGGCGGTGCTGCGGTGGATGTCCTCGCCGCTCTTGAACGCCTGCTGCATGTGTTCGTCGCCGGTGATGTGGGCGAGGATGCGCAGCTCGATCTGGCTGTAATCGGCGTCCACCAGCACACAGCCGGGCTTTGCGATAAAGTATGCCCGGAGCTGGCTTCCCAGCTCGGTGCGGATGGGGATGTTCTGCAGGTTGGGGTTATCCGAAGAGAGTCGGCCGGTGCGCGCCTCGGTCTGGTTGAACCGGGTGTGGATGCGTCCATCCGGCGCGATGACCTTCAGCAGGCCCTCGACGTAGGTCGAGTTCAGCTTCTGGTAAGCACGGTACTGTAAGATGTCCTCCACCAGCGGATAATCGCGCAGATTTTCCAGCGTCTCGGCGTCGGTCGACCAGCCGCGCTGGGTCTTTTTGCCGTGGGGCAGGCCAAGGGTGTCAAAGAGCATCTCGCCCAACTGTTTGGGGCTGTTCGGATTGAAGCTGGTGCTTCCGGTCTCCATCTGGATACGGGTCAAAACCTGCTCCAGTTCCGAGCGCATCCGGACGCCGAACTCCTCGATGCCGTTCTTGTCGACCAGAATACCGGTACGGGTCATATCGGCCAGCACCTGTGCCAGAGGAAACTCGATCTCATTATAAAGAGCATCCTCGTTCCGGGCGGTGATCTCCCGTTTCATCCGGGCGAACAAGTCCGCCAGATAACCGGCATCCGGCCAATCGGCGGACGAGAACGCGGCCTCGGCACGGTAAGCCGTTGCCAGTTCACCGACCTGATATTTGGACGCCGAGGCATCCAGCAGGTAAGCGGCCAGCTTGCCATCCCAGACGATGCTGCTGCCCCAGCCGTCTGCGGCCATCGCACGGGCGTAAAGGGGCGCGGAGTCGAAGACATCCAGCGTGACATCGGGGTTGTCGAGCAGACGGGTGAAGTCGCCCTCTTCCAGCGGATAGACCGTCTTGTCCTGCACGGCGTACCACGCTTCCGGCTGGGTGATAATATTTCTCGTTCCCTGCTTGCCCATGACCGCCGGACGCGTTGCCAGCAGGTAGTGGCCGGTGGGCTTTTCAGGCAGAGCGGCAACGGCGGCTTCTTCCACGGGAGCGGCTTCCGGGTCGGGTGCCGGTGCCACGCCGTCCAGACCAAAGCGAGGAATCAGAGAATGAATCTCCAGCTCCTGTAACAGCCGGACAGCGGCGGCCTTGTCGCCCTCGCCGACTTTGTAGGCTCCCTCTTCGGTGTCGATGGGTGCGTCGGTGCGGATGGTGCCGAGGACATGGCTCAGCTCCGCGTCCGCCTTGCACTCAATGAGGTGTTCGCGCTGCTTCGGCTTGATGATGGGGTCGTCGATGTTGGCATAGACGTTTTCCAGCGTGCCGAACTTCTGGACGAGGTTCAGAGCGGTCTTTTCGCCGATGCCCTTGACGCCCGGGATGTTGTCCGAGGTATCGCCCATCAGGCTCTTGACCTCGATGAGCTGGTGCGGCTCGATGCCGTACTTCTCGTGGATGGCGTCCACGTCCATCGTCACGGTCTTGCTCCGGCCCATGACGGTCGCCGCCAGCAGCACGGTGGTGCTCTCGCTGACGAGCTGCAGGCTGTCGCGGTCTCCGGTGGCAAGGAAACAGTCGTCCTTCCGGGCATTGCAGGCCGCGGCCAGCGTACCCAGAATGTCGTCTGCCTCCCAACCCTCGGCTGTCACCTGACGGTAGCCGAGGTCGGCCAGAAGTTCTTTCAGCACCGGCATCTGCTGTGCCAGCTCCTCGGGCATCCCGTGCCGGGTGGCCTTGTAGCCGTCGTACATCTTGTGCCGGAAGGTCGGCGCGCGCAGGTCGAACGCAATGGCGACCTCGTCGGGCTGGGTGTCTTTCAGCAGGGAGAGCAGGATATTCAAAAAGCCATAGATGGCGTTGGTGTAGCGGCCGTCCTTGGTGGTCAGCAGCTTGATGCCAAAGAACGCTCTGTTGGCGATGCTGTTGCCGTCGATGACCAGTAAACGCATGGTTGATACTCCTCCGTTCGATAATTTCACATATTAAGTATAGCACAAAAACCGCACAAGCAAAAGAGCCGCTGCACGCAACGGCTCTTTTCCTCACTCAATTATTTCAATCGCGCTTACGGGGCAGGTCTGGGCGGCCTCGACGGCCTGCGGAATGGTATCGGGCGGAAGCTCCCCGGGGATGGCGACAGCGAGCGTTCCCTCCATCGTGAACACTTCGGGGCAGATACCGGCGCACTGGGTGCAGCCGATGCAGAGGTCCGGGTCAACAAAGGCTTTCATAAACAAAATCCTCCTGTCTGAAACAGCGTTGCGGATAGTTTGAGCTGTCGGAGACTGAAATATACCTATGCTTTTGGGCGCAAGTATGATACAATAAAAAGAGTTTCAGGAGGGTAAAACGATGAACATTCAGATTTTTGGCACAAGCAAGTGTTTCGATACCAAAAAAGCCCAGCGGTATTTCAAGGAACGGGGCATCAAGTTCCAGATGATCGACCTCAAGGAAAAAGAGATGAGCCGCGGCGAGTTCGACAACGTCGCCCGTGCGCTGGGCGGCTGGGAAAATCTGGTGAACCCGGCGGCAAAGGACAAGCAGACGCTGGCTCTGCTGGACGCCCTCATCGACTGGCAGAAAGAGGACAAGCTCTTCGAGAACCAGCAGCTCTTTAAAACGCCTATCGTCCGGAACGGCCGTCAGGCGACCGTCGGCTATCAGCCCGACATCTGGAAGACCTGGGAATAATTTTGGCTTTCACAAAAAATCCACGGGCGGAATTTTGCGTCCGGAAGCGATTTGTGTTATACTAAGCGTTGGAGCAGTCTGCTCCCATAAAACGAATTCTTGGAGACGATGAATCTTATGAAAATCTATATGACTCCAGAAGAACATGCCCGGCATCACCGCCGCCGCGCGCGTCAGGCGTTGGGCTTTGTCATCGCGCTGCTTGTTCTCATCGGCATGGTAACGGTGGTACACGCAGGCGTCAATATCGTGGCAAACCTCTTCGACGATACCCAGCAGAAGGAAGAATACCAGGACAAGCTGGAAGGCCTTGTCATGTTCGACCCGGTGCCGTTCGACGGCATCGAGAACATCGACGACCTGACCCTGCGTGAAGCGGCGGTCTGGGGCTGCGTGTACAGTATTCAGGACACGCAGGGCGGCTTCGACAACTACAACACCGACCCGGATACCGAACAGCTGCTCCTGCCGTCGGTCGACGTGGATGCCTACCTCGCAAAGCTGGTCGGCCCCAGCTTCAAGATGACCCACAAGACCTTTGAGATGGAAGACATGACCGTCGAGTTCGACGAAGCGACCCAGTGCTACAAAATCCCCGTCACCGGCACCGTTGGCAGCTATCGCGCGGTCGTCACCAAGCTGTTCAAGAAGGGCGGCCAGCTCCACGTCACTGTGGGCTATATCCCGACCCAGAGCACCGATGACACCATCCTGTCCACCACCTCGGACGAGCCGACCAAGTATATGGATTACCTGTTCAGCCGTCAGAGTGGCAGCTGGTACCTCACTGGCCTGACCGACAGCGAAACGAAGCCTGTCGCTTCGGATTCGACTGCACCGGTCAGTGAGCCGGAACCGCTGGCCGAAAGCGATGTGCAGGACGCGATCCTCGCCACCACCGGCGATTCCGCCGCTGAGAGCGATGCCGCTTCGGAGGAAGCCGCTTCTCAGGATGCGGAGGCCGCGGACGAGACAGAGAACGGCGAGGCCGACAGCACAGCGGCAGATTCTGCCGCAGCCTCTTCGGAAAACGCAGCAGCTTAAAAGCAAAAACAAAGCAGTTCAAACGGTCTGAGTCCTGTATCGTGCAGGATTCGGGCCGTTTTACTTTTTGTGCACTGTCTTTATTTTGTGAAAACAAAAGTCACGTCCTTGCTGTTCGGGGGTGGGTGTGCTAAACTGAAAGAAACTGGAAATCTGCGCCCGGAGGCGCAAAACTGGGAGGATAGAAGATTGAAACGTTCAACATTTATCCGTGGTACGGCGGCGATGATGCTGGGAGCGGTGCTGTTTGGCGAAACGATACCGCTGGCATCTGCCGAGACGCCCGAATCATCCGAAGAGCCTGTCGCCGCAGCGACGACCATCGGCGGCGCAAATACCACCCTCATCCCGGCGGAAGAGGAAAACTGTCTGTCGTGGCTGTTCGGCTTTGGCAAGACCATCACCATGCCCTACCTGAACATCAAGGGGCAGGGCCTGAAAAAGAACGTCACCCTGAACCTTGTCGATTGTCTGGTCGGCATCACCTATACAGAACTTGGCTCCATCGGCAGCTTTGTCAGCGCGTCGGCGGCACAGCAGGCGTGGAAGGCACAGGCCGTCGCTATTCACTCTTACTTGGAGTACCATAAACAGTATGGCTCTTCGGCAAATGCGTTGATCTATACCCCGGTCGACCAGATCCCGGACTCGGCCCGTGCGGCCATCAAAAAGGCTGTGGAGTCGGTCAAAAATGAGATCGTGACCTACAACGGCAGCGTCATCGACGCGGTGTGGTCGGCCAGCGCAGGCTACAATACCCAGACCGGAAAATACGGCAGCTGTGCGAGTCTGGACGCATGGGGAACCGAGGTTCCATATCTGCAGAGCGTCGAAAGCCCCTATGAAGAGCTGTATCATAACAAGATGCGGCGCATTGTCGGAAAAGACTATACCTATATTGAATACACCGACAGCCGCACCGGACAGCTCTATGAGAGTGCGGACACGACCCACAAAGATTTGGGTGGATTTGTTCAATACAATACGTTCGTCTCCAACGGCCGGAGCTACCGCTGCATCAGCCAGTTCGTCAGCTCCCGGTACTGCTTCGATTTTGGCACCGACGCCAACGGTACGCCGGCCATGACCTACTACGGCTTCGGCCACGGCGTCGGGATGAGCCAGTGCGGAGCGGTGGGCTATGCTGCCGAAAAGGGATGGAGCTATAAAAAGATTCTGAAACACTACTATAAAGGGGTCTCCATCAGCAAGGCAAAGAGCGGCGGACTGTTCGGCTGGCTGTTTGGTGGCTGAGAAAAATCATACGCTGGAAAGCGAAAGAAAATCCGGGAAACCGCTTCTCAAATGAGTTCGGATTTGGTATACTATACACGTTTGTAAGAAAGTTGATGGTGGAGTATTGTCCATCGGAGTGGAGAATCGAAATGCAGTTGGATAAGGAAAAGGAACTCAAGCAGGAGCAGGAACGCTGCCGTGTGCTGGCCCGGCAGGTCGCCCGGGAGCTGGCACCCAAGACGGTCAGGCTGATGGGAGAAAACAAGCTTCTGGAAGAGGCTCTGAAAGAGGAAAAGTTCGTGTTTGCGGCAGAGAAGGAGACGCCGGAACTTTTCATCGTCGTGGAGCCGGAAGCCGCAGAGCTGCCGCTGTTTGAGAACGCAAAGGTGTTGCTGTATGGCACCCACGCGGAGGATGTGGCCTCCTGCGCCAAAAAGCTGGCGGAACAGGGGATCTATCGCAATTTCCGCTGGAAGTGGCATGACCGCGCGATGGCGAGCGCATTGTTCTGCGCGCAGGCAGAGGCACCCGAGGCGGTGGAGATGGTGAACGGTTACGAGCAGGAGTGTGCTTACCTGCACGACCAGACCCTTCGTGCGGAACGGGTCAGCACTGAGACGGTGGCGACCATCGAGCGTCTGCGCAGCGACCTTGCCCTCAGCCGCAATCACGAGCAGCAGCTGGAAACGACCCTGAACAATGTCACCAACTCGACCTTCTGGAAGATGACATGGCCGATGCGGTACATCGTCAGCAAGAGCCGCCAGATCTGGCACACCTTCCCCTTGTTCGTCTTCTTCAAGACCCTGCACCAGATCGGCATCTCCGGCGTCATGGAGCAGGCAAAGGCACGCCGGGAGTATGGCAAGCTCTTCCCGGGAAAGGTCATGTCGGCCGACCGGTTCGCAACGCCGGAACTGCTGGTGAAACAGGCTGGAAACCAGCCCAATGGCCCGAAGATCAGCATCGTGGTGCCGCTTTACAACACGCCGCAGAACTTCCTTGAGGAGCTGCTGGATTCCGTCCAGAACCAGACCTACCGCAACTGGGAACTCTGCATGGTGGATGCCGGTCAGGATGAGAACGTTGCGCGCATCGTCAAGGCACGCGCCCGGACGGACAGCCGCATCCGTTACCAGAAGCTGGCCGAGAACGAGGGCATCGCTGGCAACACCAACCACGGCTTCGAGATGGTGCAGGGCGATTACATCGCTCTGCTCGACCACGACGACATCCTGCATCCCTGCGCACTCTGGTATGTGGCACAGGCTGTCGCCGAGCAGGGCGCGGACTTTGTCTACACCGACGAGGTGACCTTTGAGGGCGATATCGACCACCTGACGGTCTACCACTTCAAGCCGGACTATATGCTGGACAACCTCCGCTCTAACAACTACATCTGCCACCTGAGCGTCTTCAAGACCAGCCTGCTGGCAAAGGTCGGCGGCGGTGAGCGTGCCGAGTACAACGGCAGTCAGGATTACGACCTCTACCTCCGCCTGACCGAACAGGCCGAGAAGGTCGTCCACATTCCGCACCTGCTCTACTACTGGCGTTCCAGCCCCACCAGCGTGGCAAGCAACATCTCGGCCAAGCTGTACTGTCTGGAAGCGGCGGTCAAGGCCCTGTATGCCCACTATGAGCGCGTCGGCGTGCCGGTGGATGCGGTCACCATGATCCCCAACACCCCGGGCTTCTACAAGACCGATTACACCATCACCAAGCCCGGCCGGGTGAGCATCCTCATCCCGACCTGCGACCACATCGACGACCTTGAGACCTGCATCGAGTCCATCTATGACCGGACGACCTATCCGGATTTTGAGGTCATCCTCATCGAGAACAACAGCAAGGATCCCGAGACCTTCCGCACCTATGAGCGGATGCGGAAAGAGCATCCGGACAACCTCAAGGTCATTATCTGGGAGGGCAAGGGCTTCAATTACAGCGCGCTGAACAACTTCGGCGAGAAGTATGCCACCGGCGAATACATCCTCCTGCTCAACAACGACACCGAGGTCATCACCCCGAAGTGGCTGGAAGAGATGGTCATGTACGCCCAGCAGGAGCGCGTCGGCTGTGTCGGCGTCAAGCTGCTCTATCCGGATGACACCATCCAGCACGCAGGCATCGGCTTTGGTTTCCTGACGCTGGCCGGCCACATGCACAAGAACTTCCCGGCAGGCCACCCCGGTTATATGGGCCGTCTGGTCTATGCACAGGACGTCTACGCCGTCACTGCAGCCTGCCTGATGGTACGCAAGGATGTTTACGAGCAGGTGGGCGGCCTCGACGAGAGCTTTGCCGTCGCCTTCAACGATGTGGATTTCTGTGTCCGTGTCCGTGAGGCTGGTTACACCAACATCTTCACCCCGTTCGCGCAGCTCTACCACTACGAGAGCAAGAGCCGTGGTCTGGACGAAAGCCCCGAAAAGCGGAAGCGTTTCGTCTCCGAGGTGGAGCGGTTCCAGAAACGCTGGAAAGCACAGCTGGAAGCAGGCGACCCCTGCATGAACCCGAACTTCGACCTGATGAAGGAGGACTTTACCTTCGACATCAAGCCGCTGGAATAAGCGAACTGATTCAACGAAAAGAGGTACACCCGTGGAGTTATCCGCATGTATCGTGACTTATAACTGCTGCGAGGAGGCCGTCCGCGCGGCGCAGACGATTTTGCAATACACCCGGCGGCATCCGCTGACCCTCTATCTGGTGGACAATGCCAGCCCGGACGGGAGCGGCGTGCAGCTGAAAAAGGCCGTGGAGAATGGCACGCTGACCTGTGCCGAGAACCAGCAGGTAAAAGTCATCTGCCGGGAGACGAACGGCGGCTTTGGCACCGGACACAACACCGTCCTGCCGATGCTGACGAGCGATTATCATTTCATCCTGAACCCGGATATCCAGCTGACGGTGGACACCCTCAGTGACCTTGCCGACTGGATGGCACAGCACCCGGACGTGGTGATGGCCCGGCCAAACCTGAGATTCCCGGATGGACGGGAGCAGCGGCTTCCGCTCCGGCGGTGCAGTCTCCGCCCGATGGTCTACCGGCAGCTGTCCTTCCTGAAATTCCTCGAGAAGTATAACGAACAGTATCTCATGGCCGACAAAGACCTGTCGCATCCGACCGAGATCGAGTTCTGTACCGGCAGCTTCTCGGCGGTGCGGACGAAGGAGTTCAAGGCCGTGGGCGGCTTCGATGAGCATTACTTCATGTACGTCGAGGACGCCGACCTGACCCAGAAGATGCGCACCACCGGCAAGGCGTATCTCGTGCCGCAGTTCACCGCCATCCACGCATGGCACCGGGCGGCGCACCGCAGCCTGAGACCGGCCCTCTGGCAGACCGGCAGCCTGCTCCGCTATTTCGCGAAGTGGGGCTTCAAATTCTGATATCCAAACGGCTTTTGCAGAAAATTTTCTGTAAAGGCCGTTCTTTTCTTGCTTTTTTGTGATTTTGATAGTAAAATAAAGTGTAAAACTATCTCATCATGCCCGGATAAGGACGATCGCGAGACGTTTTCCCTAACTATGTTGACAGCGGACGCAGCTCCGCTTTGAATCCATACGAAGTTTGGAAAACTGAACTTCGTAAAGCTGCACAACTTTTTTTTCATAATCAATTAAAGGAGTGCGCAAAAATGAAAGGTATTATTCTGGCCGGCGGTGCCGGCACCCGGCTCTATCCGTTGACGATGGTCACCAGCAAACAGCTGCTGCCCGTCTACGATAAGCCCATGATCTACTATCCTCTGTCTACCCTTATGCTGGCAGGCATCCAGGATATCCTGATCATCTCGACCCCGACCGATACGCCTCGTTTCGAGGCTCTGCTGGGCGATGGCAGCCAGTACGGCATCCATCTCCAGTATAAAGTTCAGCCCTCTCCGGACGGCCTGGCACAGGCGTTCATTCTGGGCGAAGAGTTCATCGGCGACGACTGCTGCGCCATGATCCTGGGCGACAACATCTTCTACGGCAACGGCTTCTCCAAGATCCTGAAGACCGCCGCTTCCAACGCAGAGAACAAGGGCCGCTGCACCGTCTTCGGCTACTATGTCTCTGACCCGGAGCGTTTCGGCATCGTCGAGTTCGACAAGGACGGCAAGGTGCTGAGCGTCGAGGAAAAGCCCCAGAACCCGAAGTCCAACTACGCCATCACTGGCCTGTACTTCTACAACAAGGAAGTCGTCCAGATGGCAAAGCAGGTCAAACCCTCCGCCCGTGGTGAGCTGGAGATCACGACCCTGAACGATATGTACCTCAAGAAGGACGAGCTGGATGTTCAGCTGCTGGGCCGCGGCTTTGCATGGCTGGATACCGGAACGATGGACAGCCTCGTTGAGGCAGCTGACTTCGTCCAGATGATCGAGAAGCGTCAGGGCATCAAGATCAGCGCACCGGAGGAGATCGCCTTCAAGTACGGCTGGATCGACCGTGACACCCTGCTCGAGAGTGCGGCTCGCTACGGCAAGAGCCCCTATGGTCAGCACCTGAAGAACGTTGCTGACGGCAAACTGAAATACTAATCGAAAGAGGCATCCTATGAAAATCATTGTTACAGGCTGCAAGGGTCAGCTGGGTACCGAGATCATCAAGCAGCTGCGCGAGGGCAAGAGCGAGATCGGCACGATCCCCGAAAAGCTGCTGAACGCGACCGTCATCCCGGTAGACCTGCCCGAGCTGGATATTTCCAACTATAAGATGGTGGACGAGTTCATCCGCCGTCAGCGTCCGGATGTCATCATCAACTGCGCTGCGTTCACCAACGTGGACGGCTGCGAGGTCAACCACGACGCCGCTTTCAAGGCAAACGCCCTCGGCCCTCGCAACCTTGCACAGGCTGCAGAAAAGACCGGCGCACGTCTGGTGCATGTCTCGACCGACTACGTCTTCTCCGGCCGCGAGAACGGCGGCGTCGCACAGGACGAGGCCACCATTCCCGGCCCCATCAGTGCCTACGGTTCCACCAAGCTGATGGGCGAGAAGTACGTCGAGCAGTTCTGCCACCGTCACTTCATCATCCGCACCGCATGGCTGTACAGCTACTATGGCAAGAACTTCGTCAAGACCATCGTCAACGCTGGCCGCAAGTTCGGCAAGCTGGAAGTCGTCAACGACCAGTGCGGCAACCCGACCAACGCGGTCGATCTGGCACACGAAATTCTCCAGCTCTGCGTGACCCACGAATACGGCCTGTATCACTGCACCGGCGAGGGCATCTGCTCCTGGTATGATTTCGCATCCGAGATCATCCGTCTGTCCGGCGTGGATGCAACGGTTGCTCCCTGCACCAGCGAGGAGTACAAGACCAAGCACCCGGAGAGCGCAGACCGCCCGAAGTGGAGCGCACTGGACAACCGGATGCTTCGCTGCACCGTCGGCAACGATGTCCGCCCCTGGCAGGACGCCCTCAAGTGCTTCTTTGAGCATTGGGATGGCGACAATGGAATGAAATAACCCTCTCAGACGCTTCGCGCCAGCTCCCCCAGAGGGGGAGCCTTTGGCATGTCGGTTCACATCTGCGCCATACGGCAGAGCGTGGGCCTTGCGTGTGAGGAAAACAAGATATACAATTGAGGATAAATAAAAGATGAAAACTTATCTTATTACTGGCTGCGCCGGCTTTATCGGCTCCAACTTTGTCCACTATATGCTGAAAAAGTACCCCGAGATCCTGCTCGTCAACCTCGACAAGCTGACCTATGCAGGCAACCTCGAGAACCTGAAGGACGTCGAGGGCGACCCTCGCCATGTCTTCGTTCAGGGCGACATCTGCGACAAGGAACTGGTCGAGGGCCTGTTCGCAAAGTATGATTTCGATTATGTCATCAACTTTGCTGCTGAGAGCCACGTTGACCGCTCCATCAAGAACCCCGAGATCTTCGTCCAGAGCAATGTCATGGGTACCGTGAACCTGCTCCAGCGCGCCAAGGAAGCCTGGTACGACGCAGACGCAAAGACTTGGAAAGAGGGCAAGAAGTACGTTCAGGTCTCGACCGATGAGGTCTACGGCGCACTGGGTGCCGAGGGCTACTTCATGGAGACCACTCCGCTCTGCCCCCACAGCCCCTACTCTTCCTCCAAGGCAAGCGCAGATATGTTCGTTATGGCGTTCCACGATACCTACGGTATGCCCATCAACATCACTCGCTGCTCCAACAACTACGGCCCCTATCAGTTCCCTGAGAAGCTGATCCCCCTGATGATCAACAATGTCAAGCACCACAAGCAGCTGCCTGTCTACGGTGACGGTATGCAGATCCGCGACTGGCTGTATGTTGAGGATCACTGCAAGGCCATCGACATGGTCACCAACGGCGGCAAGATCGGCGAAGTCTACAACGTCGGCGGTCACAACGAGCGTCCGAACATCTTCATCGTCAAGACCATCATCAGCCAGCTGCATGACCGTCTGCAGGATGAGGGCATCAGCGAAGATCTTATCAAGCACGTCGCTGACCGTCTGGGCCACGACCGCCGCTACGGCATCGACCCCACCAAGATCAAGAACGATCTGGGCTGGTATCCCGAGACTCCGTTCGAAAAGGGCATTGTCCTGACCATCGACTGGTACCTCAACCACGAGGAGTGGATGGAGCATATCACCAGCGGCAACTACCAGAAATACTATGAGGAAATGTACAAGAATAAGTAATCGTTCCTGAACATTCCGATACGATAAAAACCAGCTCCTGCTTGGGCTATCCCGGCAGGAGCTGGTTTTGTTATTGATTCAGATAGATTGGGGAAAGGTCAGGACAGAGCCTGAGCTGCGATGATCACATAAGAATCATAATGGCTGGGTTCACGCGCAGCGGTGACCTCGAAGGAAGAGATTGCACCGGCTTTTAGCTGACTGATATAAGTGCTTTCGCCTGCCAGCAATTTGTCTCCTACCCGGTAGAAAATACGAATCGTGACATTCAAACTTCTGGAGCTTGTGTTTTCAATTTCGCCGGTAAAAGTTGTAAAAGGATTGTCATAAGGACTGCCATCATGACGGGAAGTGTTAGAAATCTTCAGTGCAGATTGTTTTGGATAAGTAGGTTTTTCCATGCAATAACTGGGGTAACTGACTTTATAGCTGAGCGTTGAAGGAACACCGTTATCAACAATGATTTCTCCACCAAATGTAATGGTATCGCCGGGTGCAACAGGAGGAATAAAGGATTGACTGGTACGAAGAACAGCACCGCTTGTGCTTTTTACGGTAAAGTTGAGGTTAGCATAGTTGAAAGACTTATAACGATTCGTATTTGTAACGATAAAAGTGTAGAAGACATGGTAATGCCCATTGCTGTCTATCGTGGAATAATAATCATAACTGTCAATTCGCAGCTTTGTTGCAGTGCTTTCAGCGGTGGTCGAATCACTGGATGAGCTTGGAGAGCTGGAATTATTGGAAGACGAGTTATTCTCAGAAGAAGAAGCAGAGTTTGCCGTCGAGCTGGAATTGCTGGTAGATGAGCCATTAGACGGCGTGGAAGAGCTTGGGAGGGAAGAGGATGCCGGAGAGTCAGAACAGCCCGTGAAAACAGCGCAAGCCATTGCAGCCGCTAACACGGCTGCCGCAATCTTTTTTCGCATGAAAAGTACCTCCTTGTATTTGCTGAAAAACAACAGAAAACTTACCATTAACTTCATTATAGCAGAGTAGAAATAATAGCTCAAGAATGAAAAAATAGCAGAGATAACAAAAATCATATCGAAATTTAATGCAGGATAACAAAAAGGAGCCGCTGTCTCAGCACAGAGGTCTTTTTTTGTTGTGCGGTGGGCGGTGGTTTCTGGCGGCGAAGTGCTTTCTTCAGGTTGCCCTCTGGGGTGAAGTTATCTGATAAAGTTGCACTTTATTTTCGCTGATACGTTTAAAAAGCATCTTTATCAGGGTGATAAACTTCGGATATGCTGATAAAGTTGGAACTTTATCAAACAGAGCAACTTTTGCAAACTGATAAAGTTCAATATTTAAACATAGCTAAGTAATTATTCTCGAACTTTATCACATGATTCTCCACAGTACAGATACGAATACCACCGATGGCAAACTTTTTCTACATCTGCGAGTATCTTCATATCACGCCGAAGGAGTTCTTCGAGGATGGCAACACCGACCCGGAAGCTCTCCGGGCGATGGTCGAAAACCTGAAAAAGCTCGATAAGGAACAGGTGGATGCCCTCTCACAAATCGTGGATGGGCTGGTAAAGTAAGAAAAAGCTTTTAGTTTCGAGAGATTTAGAAACAGAAGCTTTTACAAATCGGGAATGACAACCGGATGAAGAAAATAAAACATTGACAATATCGGTTTAATCCGATAAAATAGAGATAGGAAAATGTGCGGCGGAGGATAAAATGCGAGAGTACGATGTTGACTTCTTCATAAAGGAAAACGGAGACTGCCCGGTTCGGGAGTTTTTGGCATCCCTTGATAAAAAGATGAGGGCGAAACTTTTGATGGACATCGACCTGCTGGAAGAAAACGGCCCACTGCTGAGAGAACCGTATTCAAAACATTTGGACGATGGGATTTTTGAGATTCGAGCGAAACAGGGAAGTGACATCACAAGAGTTCTGTATTTCTTCTTTGTTGGCAAGAAAATCATCCTCACAAATGGCTTTACCAAAAAGACACAGAAAACACCGCAGTCGGAAATAGCGACAGCAAAGAAATACCGTGCAGAGTATTTAGAGCGAAAGGAGAAGATCTCATGAGCGATTTCAGAAAATACCTTGAAGAACAGCTGGAAGACCCCGAATTCAAGGCGGAGTGGGATGCTTTGCAGCCGGAGCGTGCGCTTGTGCAGGCGATGATCGACGCACGGAAGCGGACGGGAATGACCCAGAAACAGCTGGCAGAGAAGACGGGAATCTCTCAGTCGGATATCAGCAAGTTTGAGACTGGCGGAGGAAATCCGTCCATTAAGACGTTGCAGAGACTGGCCGCTGGAATGGGAATGGTTTTGCAGGTGGAGTTCAAACCGGCAACAGGCACCCGATAAGACAAATTCTGTAATTAAATAAGCGCAAAAAGGCCGCTGCGGAGATGCAGCGGCCTTTAATGGTTTCAGAAAACCTTATTTCTAAGAGATATTCTTTAGCCCAGGCTGACACCCATGCGACGGGCGGCGGTGAGCAGCTCGCAGTTTTCGGGAACGTTCCGGGTCTTGCCGGCGATGTCGTCGAGGCGGTTCTGGGTGACGCGGCCGTTCACCATGGCGACGGTCACGCCGTAACGCTCGATCTCGACCAGCTTTGCGGCGTAGGTGCCGAACTCGGTCGCCAAAACACGGTCGTATGCGCTGGGGCTGCCGCCGCGCTGCATGTGACCCGGGATGCAGACACGGGTCTCCATGCCGGTCTTCTTCTGGATGGCGGCAGCGATGCGGTTGGTGGCGGTGACGCCGTAACCGGCCTCGGCACGCTTTGCCATCCACTCCTTGCGCTTCATCTTGGCCTCCTCGACGTTGTATGCGCCCTCAGCGACGGCGAGGATGGAGAAGTTGGAACCCTTCTTTGCGCGGCGTTCTACGGCCTCGCAGACATGGTCGATGTCATAGGGCATCTCGGGCAGCAGGATGATGTCTGCGCCGCCTGCAATGCCTGCGTAGAGGGTCAGCCAGCCGGCCTTGTTGCCCATCAGCTCGATGCACATCACGCGGCTGTGGCTGCCTGCGGTGGTGTGGATGCGGTCGATGACGTCGGTCGCGATGTCAACGGCGGTATGGAAGCCGAAGGTCACATCGGTGCCGTAGATATCGTTGTCGATGGTCTTGGGCAGGCCGATGATGTTCAGGCCCTCCTGCGAGAGCAGGTTTGCGGTCTTGTGGGTGCCGTTGCCGCCCAGACAGAGCAGACAGTCGAGCTTGGCGTCCTTGTAGGTCTTCTTCATGGCGGCAACTTTGTCGATCTTGTCCTCTTCGACCACGCGCATCATCTTGAACGGGGTGCGCTTTGTGCCGAGGATCGTGCCGCCCAGAGTCAGGATGCCACGGAAATCGTCCTCGGTCATCTCCTTGTACTCGCCGGTGATGAGGCCATGGTAGCCGTTCAGGATGCCGACGATCTCCACATTGTCGCCCATACGGGCATACAGTGCCTTTGCCACGCCGCGGATGGTCGCGTTCAGACCCGGGCAGTCGCCGCCGGAAGTCAGGATGCCAACACGTTTTTTCATCTTAAAATCCCTCATTTCCTAAGATTCCCCGCACAAAGCGAGTGTTTCAGATACTATTAGAGTATTCCCAAAGCAGGCAGGTGTCAAGAGTGAGAAGCAAAAAAGAACGTCCGGATGCAGAAGGTTTTGTCCGGATGACAGGAAAAATACCGCCCGAAAAAATCAGACAAAAAATTTTGAAAAAAGTGTTGACAATCGGTGCTAAGGGTAGTATAATATCCCCTGTCAGCAGCGAACGACAAACAAACGAAAGCTCCTGACGAACCAAAATATTGGGGATTTGCATAGTGGTAGTGCGGTAGACTCTGACTCTACTTGTGGGAGTTCGATTCTCTCATCCCCAACCAGACCGCAGCCGAAAAGCTGCGGTATTTTCGGGGCATAGCGCAGTTGGTAGCGCGCTTCGTTCGGGACGAAGAGGCCGTGGGTTCAAATCCCGCTGCTCCGACCAAAAAGAACCAGTACACATTTGTGTGCTGGTTCTTTTTTACGTTCCAATAAAGACGGTAGAGTGTCATTTAGTCCAAGACCTTACGGAACGTCTGCCGGGGTGACTGCCGCTAGGTGTGTTGCGTACAAACGCATTTATTTGACATTTCGACGAACGGATTTTGAAAAGTTCCAAAAATCTTCCCAAAATGATTCCAGACAAAAAACGACCCTGCCCGGCTTGTGCATAGAGGAACACGAGCCGGGCAGGGCTTTTTTGCGGTATTTGGTTTGGTGTAGGAGGAATCATGTCCAAGAAGGTGGTTTGCGGCCTCACTTTCTTGTGGCTCTAAGATACCAGAGAAATGATACGGGATTATGCCTTTTTGATGAAGGATTTATGAATTTGCCGAACCTTTGCCGGGTCATTCAGGGGCCTTCATGCTTTCGACCATGCTGATCCGCTTGACGTGGCGGCGCATGATGAGGCAGACGGCGAAGTTGAAGACCATCGTCAGGGCAACGCTGATGAGGTAGCTGCGCGGAGCGATGGAGCGGATGAACATCATACGGTCCATCTCGATGGTGCGGACGATGAACTGATGGAGCGGTATGCCCAGCCCCAGACCGACCAGCGAACCGATGAAAGCCAGCAGGTCGATCTCCCGGAAGATATACCGGTAGACCTCTTTGTCGTAGAAACCGAGGACTTTGATGGTCGCCAGCTCCTTTTTGCGCTCGGCAAGGTTGACCGAGATGAGATTGTACAGGACGACGGCGGCCAGCGCACCGGCACAGATGATGACAAGGCCAACGACGTAGTTCAGGCAGCTGATGAGGTTGGAGAGCATCCCGGTGGTGTCGGCGGTAAAGGTCACGCTGGAAATGTAGTTGCAGGCCAGCAGCTTGGCGCGGAGGGCGTCGGTGTCATCCGTCGTCTCGCAGGAGGTCTGGCCGAAGACGGTGTTCCATTCCAGCGGCGCGGAGCCGAGGTAGGCGTCGAAGTTCTCCTGCGACAGGTAGAGCCGGGCGTAGATGTAGTTCTCGGTGATGCCGGTCAGGGTCAGCTCCAGCCGTCCGCCGGACGGAGTGTCCACCCAGAAGTGGTCGCCGACTGACAGACCCAGCTGCGTTGCGGTCTTCTCGGTCAGGATGGCACTGTCAGAGCCAAATGCGATGGCGTGGTGGCCTTTCCGGGTGCGGAAGGTGTTGTACTTCGTCATGAGGCTGTCGTCCTCCGCAGCGACCAGAGAGACGGTCTCGGCGGTGTTGTCGGCGTTGTAGACCGAGACGGACTTGGTGTAGAACTTGCCCCAGCTCTTGACCTCGCTGCTGGAATCCAGCACATCGGCAAGGCCGTTCTCGGTGGTGAGGGCCTTCTCGCTGCTCAGGGAGATGGTGAGGTCGTTGTGGGTCAATTCGGCAGACTGTTTATCCACGATGGGGAGCAGGGCATCCTGAATACCAAAACCAATCAACAGCAGAGCCGTGCAGCCTGCCACGCCCAGAACGGTCATGAAGAAGCGTTTCTTGTACCGGAAGAGGTTCCGGGCGGTGGTCTTCTGGGAGAAGGACATGTGCTTCCAGAGCGGCGTGATGTACTCGAGCAGGATGCGCTTGCCGGCCACCGGAGCGCGCGGCAGGAGCAGGGAAGCGGTCTTCTCGTGCAGGGAGGAACGGCAGGCGAGAAGGGTCGTCAGGCCGATGACCGCCGAGCTGATGAGCAGGCTTGCCGCCGCCATGCCGGGATAGAAAGTCAGCTGGAAGGTGGGAACATCGAAGATCATCCCGAAGGCGTTCCAGATGATGATGGGAAAGACCGTGAAGCCCACTGCCATGCCGGCAAAACTGCCGAGGATGCTGGCGGAAAGGGCATAGAAGAGGTACTTTGCGGCGATCTGGCCGTTGGAGTAGCCCAGAGCCTTGAGCGTACCCATCTGCAGGCGGTTCTCGTCCACCATACGGGTCATGGTGGTGGACGCCACCAGAGCCGCCACGAGGAAGAAGAACACCGGGAAGACTCGGGCGATAGCAGTCATGCGGTCGGTGTACTGCTCAAAGGTGACAAAGCTCATGGTGCTGGTGCGGTCGAGGACGTACCACTCGCCGTTCTGGATGTCCGAAATTTGCTCCTCGGCATCCGTGATCTGCTTCTGGCCGTCGGCAAGCTGCTGCTCGGCGTCGGTTTTCTGGGTCTCGTACTCGGCACGGGAGTCGGCGAGCTGCTGGACGCCGGAGTTGTACTCTTCCCAGCCGGAATCAAGCTTCGTCCGGGCATCCTCGAGCTGCTGCTGTGCGGCGGCAAAGGCAGAGTAAGCCGTCGCCGTGCCGGTGTTCATCGAGAGCTGACCCTGCATCAGGGCGAGCTTCATCTTCCGCAGAGCGGCCTTTGCCTCGGTCACAAGGGATTCGTTGGAGAGGGTAGGCGAGGAGATAAGGCCCTGCGCGTACATCTGCTGTTTGCCGGCGTCGAGCTGCTGCTGGTAGCCGTCCAGCTGGTTCTTGATGCTGTCGTATCCCTCCTGTGCTTTGGCGAGAGCATCCCGAAGCTCGACGTAATCCTCGTCCTCGGGTTCGGCTTCGTCGAGGGCTTTCTGGGCGTTGTCCAGCGCGGTCTGCGCATAGCCGAGAAGGGGCTGAGCGACCTTCTGAACGTTGACGAGAAGCTCGATCTGCTGGAGTTGGTCTTCAAACTCCAACACCTGTTCCTGACTGGTGAGGAGTTGGTCGGCACCGCTCTGCATGGTATCGGGGAGAGCGGCCTGCTGCTGGGCAAGCTGCTCCTTGCCGGAGGTGTACTCGGCTTCGCCCTGCTCCAGCTGGGCTTTGGCGGCGTCCAGCTGGGCCTGCGCCTCGTCGAGCTGACGTTCCGCGTCGGCGAACTGGGCTTCTGCCTCGGCCTTTTTGTCGTTGTAGGTCTGCTTGGCCTCGTCCAGCTTGGCGTTGGCGGTGTCGATAAGCTGCGCCCGGCGTGTCTCACACTGGGCGTCGCTGATGGCGGTCAGCCGGTCGGCCACGGCATCCACGGCCTGCTGGTATTCGTCTGAGAAATTGTCATACTGGTCGGCATTTTCGGCCTTGATATAACAAACTGTGTAGTAATCGGCCGTCAAATCCCCGTCCGGAACGAACAGGATGACGTCCAGCGTGCCGTCACCGGCGGTGGTGGACTCGGCATCGGTGGAGAAGTGGATGGGGTCCTGCACGTTTCCGACGACGGTATATTTCTTGCATTTTAAACCGTCGGTATCGTCCGGAACGGTCAAAGTCGTACCCAGCTCGATGGCGTCGGCGTATCCGAGGACATGGACGACACATTCATCGTCGGCCTCGGGCATCCGGCCATTCCGGAGGATGAGCTGATTCATGTTGTCCTCGGTGTCGGCGTCCGGGTCGGCAGGAAGCTGCTGGATGCGGACGACGGCCGGTTCATCGCTGTTCGACCACTGGGCCGTGGTGTCCAGATATTTTACGGGCTGGACAGCCTCGACGCCCTCGGTGGAGCGGATGGCGGAGATGTCGTCTTCCGACAGACCCAGCGTGGACAGAACCCGGATGTCGAAGACGTTCTGCTGGATATAGTATTTCTGGGCGGCGGTGCGCATACTGGGCGCGATGCTGACAAGGCCGGTGAGCATCATGACGCCCAGCAGCACGATGCCGAACAGGGAGACGACCCGGCTCATGCTGCCTTTCATTTCCCGGAGGATATTTTTACGATAACTTTTCCGCACTGTAATCACCACTCGATCTGTTCCACGGGGATGGGATGGGCGTTGACCTGATTCGAGACGATCTGACCGCTCCGCACCTGAATGATGCGGTCAGCCATGCCGGTCAGGGCCGTGTTGTGGGTGATGACGATGACGGTGCGGCCCGTCTCCCGGCAGGTCTTCTGGAGCAGGGCCAGCACCTGTTTGCCGGTCTTGTAGTCCAGCGCACCGGTCGGCTCGTCGCAGAGCAGAAGCTTCGGGTTCTTGGCGAGGGCGCGTGCGATGGAGACGCGCTGCTGCTCGCCGCCGGACAGCTGGGCCGGGAAGTTGTTCAGCCGCTCGCCAAGGCCCACCTGACGCAGCGTCTCGGTCGGGTCGAGAGGGTCACGACAGATCTCGCTGGCAAGTTCGACGTTCTCAAGGGCCGTGAGGTTCTGCACGAGGTTATAGAACTGGAACACGAAACCCACGTCGTACCGGCGGTAGGTCGTCAGCTCCCGTTCGGTGAAGTGGCTGACGTTCTGGCCGTCCAGCCAGACGTTTCCCTCGTCGCAGGTGTCCATGCCGCCAAGGATGTTCAGCAGGGTGGTCTTGCCTGCGCCGGATGGCCCGACGATGATGCAGAACTCGCCCTTGTCGACGTAAAAGTTCAGATGGTCGGCTGCGGCGATCTTCACGCTGCCGGTCTGATAGTACTTGGAAACACCTTCAAACTCAACAAAATGCTCCATAGTGTGCCTCCCTTAGATGATATTTTTCTATCTTCTATCATAGCATAATTTTGCGTGGGTGCGCCAGTGGGCAGAGGGCAAATTTGCAAAATCTTAATAAGTGAACAACAAGAAAACGGAAGCCGTTTCCAGCTTCCGTTTTCTTGTCCAAGGGAAATTATTTGGGAAACGCTATCGTCGAGGGAAATCAGGCGGTAGCGGCGTCAAATGCTGCGGCAAATTTCTCGTAATCTGCGGTGGTATAAGCGTCCTCGCTGGTCTCCCAGTTGACGTACTTATAGTTGCAGGGGCCGAACATTGCGTTGATCTTGCTGTACTCGTTGACGTGGGTCAGGCACCAGCGGACATCATAGTAGCAGGGAACGGCCAGAGAGTGATTGATCATGTAAGCCTCGGCCTTTGCGAACGCCTCATAGCGTGCATCGGTGTCGTCGACGATGGCGTTTGCCTCGTTGACAAGGTCGGTAAACTCCTCATAAGAGGCGACCAGATCCTTCTGGTAATCCTCGGGAGCGTCGGCAACGATGGGGATGTTGGAATAAGCGACAGCATAGTAAGCGTTGTCGTCGTGCAGGATCTCCTGACCGACGAAGTTGACCGGGTCACCGAAGTCTGCGCCCCAGCCGTTGATGACGAAAGCGTGCATCTTCGGGGTACGGACCTCCTTAGCGAAGGAAGAAACGTAAGTGCGCAGGTCAAGCTGGATGAAGTCATCGCCGAAGCTGTCGATGAAGCACTGCTTCAGGACAGTTGCATTATCCTGTGCGACGGTGTTGCCAGCAACGAAGTAGAACGGAGGCTTGACCGGGAAGGTAACGCCGACAGCAGTCAGCTCCTCAATGGCCTTGTCTCTCAGAGCCTTGATGGAATCCTCGGAAGAGTCACGCAGGTGAACCATCGTCTCACCGTCGTAAGCGTACTTCTCGCCGTCGATGCCCAGCTCTTTGGCGACCAGAGAGGTGTAATCTTCGCCCTTGGAGTTGTAGCAGACACCCTTCATGGTGTAGAAGTTGTTCTCACACTTCAGGGGGTTGATCTTGTTGAAACGTGCGTAATAGGGGATCAGGTTGACGCCCTCCTGGAAGCAGCGGCGGAAGCTCTCGTTGGCGATAGCCTTGTTCCAGTTCTCGTTGGGGGTGCCGTCCTCGTTCAGGCAGTAGTAGTTGAAGTGGAAGTCGTAAGCGTACTTGGTCGGACGCTTCTCGCAGAGCTGGTCGTTGTACTCATTGCTGGGGTCAGCCTGAATGGTGGTCAGGGTGCTTTCGCTCAGCTCCAGCTCATCCAGCTCACGGTTCTGATACAGCTGATAGCCGACGGTCAGGTCGGAGATCATATTGACGGTGACACGGTCGAAACGGGTCACATTGTCAGCGTCATAGTAGTTGGGGTTGGGAACATAGCTCTTGGTGTTGTC
Organism: uncultured Faecalibacterium sp.; assembly: GCA_934548045.1. Classification (GTDB taxonomy): domain Bacteria; phylum Bacillota; class Clostridia; order Oscillospirales; family Ruminococcaceae; genus Faecalibacterium. The sequence goes on from CAKTEM010000007.1 coordinate 109,537, forward strand.
CTGCACGAACTCCTCGATGAGGTAGGGGCCGCAGCTCCACATCTGGTCATAGTTGACACCACGGAAGCCGTCAATGCCCAGCTCGTCGATCAGAGCCGGAGGTGCCGGGTAGCAGCAGACGTAGCTGGCGACCGTGTCGAAGTAGGGGCAGGGGTTCATGCAGGTAAAGACGACCGTGTAATCATCGGGTGCTTCGATGCCGACACCGGCGGCCAGCATATCCTCATAGGTCAGGGCGTATGCGGCATCGTTGTCCAGAGCATCGGTCTTATCATAGTAATCTGCTGCGCCGACCACGGTGGTGGAAGGCATGGAGGTGTTGGCCGCCTCATTCTTCTTGGCGTTCAGGACCCACTCGAAACCGACCAGAAAATCTTTGGAGGTCAGGTGGTCTTTCACTTCGCCATTGATATCGACCCAGTCGACATCATCACGCAGATGGAAGGTCCAGACGGAAGCGTCGTCGTTGTGTTCCCAGCTCTTTGCGATAGCCGCGACCGGCTTGCCGTAAGAATCAAAGCTGAGAAGGCCATCCCAAGTATTGGTGGTGACGTTGAAGTTGGTTGCCAGCTGGCTGTACAGCATGTTCCAGCTCTCGATCTCACGGCCGGAAGTCTCATAGGTGATGAGTTCGGTCAGCGGCTTGCCGGAATTTGCGGCTGCTGCGCTGGAAGAAGCCGATGCGCTGGCAGATGCAGAAGCGGAACCAGCAGTGCTGGAAGAGCCGCCGCAGGCAGCCAGCAGACCAGCTGCACCCACGACACCTGCGCCCTTGAGGAAGCTCCGGCGGTTGATGGTACGGTTCTCGAAGTCGATGTTCATTTTTCTTTCCCTCCCAAAGTTCTAAAAGCGGTTCTGTGGGCGTGTGACCCGGTGCATCTTGTTCCTCTTTCCCCAAGGAACCGACAAATGGATGCAAAAAAAGGCGCAGAGACAGATTTTTACTACCTGTTCCTGCGCCTTTACAGAACCCTTTCGGTGACTGCATTTTAACACGCTAAAGTGCAGTTGTCAAGAAAGCCGAAGGGTTTTTGAGACTGAAAATATTAAGTTCGATGCTTTTCAAAAATGAAGAAACTTCATTTTGGTAAGTAATAGCCCTCTCAGTCGCTCGCGCGACAGCTGTCCTCCCTCTGTCGCCTTGCGACATCTCCCTCCGACCGGAGGGAGTCTTTCCCAAAGGGGGAGCCACTGGCGTGTCGGGCAAGTCTGAGCAGGACGAAAAAGAGGTCATTTCTGGTAAAAGCGTGGGCCTTGCTGTCTACGGCAGCGGCTTCAAAATAAAAACAGCCCCACTGAATCGACTCAGAAGCATCTGAATCGAGACAGCGAGGCTATCATGCTTTATCTTATATTAAAGCTTGTTCAGTTTTGGCAAACTGTTCCGGCCTGCCAAGGGCTCTCCCTTTGGGAGAGCTGCCGCGAAGCGGCTGAGAGGGCTATTAGCCCTGAGAAGCCTGATCGAACGCCTTTGCGAATGCCTCGTACTGGACGGTGGTGTAAGCCTCTTCGCTGGTCTCCCAGTTGACAGCCTTGTAGTTGCAGGGACCATACATAGCGTTGATCTTGCTGTACTCGTTGGCGTGGGTCAGGCACCAGGACACGTCGTAGACGGTCGGGCAGGTGAGGTTGTTCTCGATGAAGTAAGCCTCAGCCTTTGCAAATGCAGCGTAACGTGCGTCGGTATCGTCGACGATGGCCTTAGCCTCGTTGACCATATCGGTGAACTGCTCGAACTCGCTGACCAGATCGGCCTGATAATCTGCCGGATTCTCGGCGACGGAAGCGATGTTGGTCAGGTTGCAGCTGTAATAGGCGTTGTCGTCGTGCAGGACTTCCTGCGTGAGGAAGTTGACGGGGTCGCCGAAGTCTGCGCCCCAGCCCATGTGGATGAAGCACTGCTGCTGGGGAGCGACGATCTCCTTCATGACGGAGGAAACATAGGTATCGATGTCCAGCACGATGAAGTCATCGCCAAAGCTGTCGGTGAAGCACTGCTTCAGGATGGTGGCGTTGTCCAGCGCAGAGGTGCTGCCGGCAACGATGTGGTAATGGCAGTGGATGGGGAAGGTGACGCCGATGGCGGTCAGCTCGTCCATAGCCTGCTTCTTCAGGTCGTCGATGCCGCTGCCATTGCGCATACGGATCATGGTCTTGCCGTCGTAGGCCTCGCCGTCCAGACCCAGCTCACGGGCGACCAGAGTGGTGTAATCGGTGCCGTCGGAGGTGTAGGACAGGCCCTTCATGGTGAAGAAGTCGTTCTCGCACTTCAGGGGGTTGATCTTGTTGTAGCGTGCGTAGAAGCTGGTCAGGTCGAGACCCTTGTAGAAGCACTGACGGAATGCGGTGTTGGCGATGGCCTTGTTCCAGTTCTCGTCGGGGGTGCCGTCCTCGTTGTTGCGCTGATAGTTGAAGATGAAGCAATAGCTGAACTTCTTGGCGCGCTTCTCGCACAGCTGGCTGTAATACTCGCTGTTGGTGTCAGCGGTGATGGTGGTCAGGGTGCTTTCGCCCAGATCGACCTCGTCCAGCTCGCGGTTCTGATACAGCTGGAAGCTGATGGAACCATCGGAGATGATGGTGATGGTCAGACGCTCGAAACGGCTGACGTTGGCAGCATCGTAGTAGTTAGGGTTGGGAACATAGCTCTTGGTGTTGCCCTGGATATACTCCTCAACGAGGTAGGGGCCGCAGTACCACATGTTGGTGTAATCGCAGCCACGGAAGCCCTCGATACCCAGCTCGTTGATCAGGTCCTCAGATGCCGGATAGAAGCTGTTGTAAGCTGCAACGGTATCGAAGTAGGGGCAGGGATTCGGGCAGGTGAAGACCAGAGTGTAGTCGTCCGGTGCCTCAACGCCGATGCCGTAAGCCAGCATATCCTCGTAGGTCAGGTCGGCAGCAGCGTCGCCCAGCTCCTTGGTATGCTCGTAGTACTCAGCAGCACCCACGACGTTTTCGTTGGGCATGGAGGTGTTGTTAGCCTCGTTCTTGTAGGCGTTCATGACCCACTCGAAGCCGACCAGAAAGTCCTTGCTGGTGATGTGGCCCTTGACCTCGCCGTTGACGTCGACCCAATCGACATCGTCGCGCAGGTGGAAGGTCCAGACGGTGGAGTCCTCGTTGGTCTCCCAGCTGGAAGCGATAGCCGGAGCGACCTTGCCGTACTTGTCGAAGCTCAGCAGGCCATCCCACAGGTTGGTGATGACGTTTGCATCGGAAGCCTGCTGCGTGTACAGCATATTCCAGTTCTCGATCTCACGGTTGGAGCTTTCCCAGCTGATGAACTCGGTCAGCGGAGTGCCGCCGGTGGAGTTGGGAGCGGAAGCAGCACCGGAAGCTGCGGAGCTTGCGGTAGAGCTGCTGCTGTTGGAATTGCCGCCGCAGGCAGCCAGCAGGCCAGCTGCGCCGACGACACCGGCACCCTTCAGGAAGGAGCGGCGGTTGACTTTGTGAGATTCAAAATTGATGCTCATTGGGGGTTTCCTCCTGACACAGAGAAACGTTCCTGTGTCCTTTTTCTTGATTCTTCATGTGTTGTATCCGGCTTTTTGTGTTCGCGGCCCCTGCACAAAACGGGGCCAAAAGTCAGACCATTGCGTATTCTAGCACCCGAAAGAAAAGAAGTCAAACCCGGTTAGCCACAAATCGGAAACCCGGTCCTCTTGTATTCTTCTTAAAAAATTAGCTTTTTGCCCGGGATGCTTTTCTTTTCAAAAGACTGTACGCCGGAAACGGACAGCGAAACTTCCGAAAGAAAAGCGAAACGGTTTCGTGCGAGCGTATCGAGTATTCAAAAAGTTTCACCTGAATTTGGGCAAGTTGCCGGAAATTGACCATGAGACAAAAAATCCTTCAAAACGGTCTTGACGCCATGCCGGAAATGTGGTATTTTATTGCTGGAAATTTTGCATTTCCTGTGATAAGTTTTTACATGTACGTGAGCAGCGTCGTTGGATTGTTACCGTTTGGCGGGCTAGACCAACTCTGCACAGCAAAAGCCGAAAGTGTTTCAAAGCCTTCGGTGTTGTTTGTTGTGGTGAGTGTGGTCTTTTTTATTGCCATTTTTTGCCTTGCATTGGTTTGGAGGAACGAAAAGATGCAGTATACCGTCAAGAAAGCAATCAATAATAACATCCTGCGCGTCATCGACCCGACGGGAACGGAACTTATCGTCACCGGCAGGGGCCTCGGCTTCGGGGTCAAGACCGGCCAGCACATCGACCCGGAAAAGGTCGAGCGGAGCTACCGGATGACGAGCCCGGCGGTGCAGCAGAAGCTGGTGGAGCTGTTGGAACAGATCCCGTATGAGCATCTGCTGCTGACGGATGAGCTGGTGGAAAAAATCAAAGCCAGCCTCAGGTATCCGCTGAACGAGAGCCTGCTCATCACGCTGGCCGACCATATCAGCTTCGCCATCCAGCGGAGCGAACAGGGGATCCACTTTTCCAATCCGCTGATGGGGCCCATCCGGGAGTTCTACCCAGAGGAGTACCGTCTGGGGCAGAAATGCCTTGCTGAGATCCGGGAAAAGCTCAGCGTCGACCTTTCGGACGACGAGGGCGGATTTATTGCCCTTCACATCGTGAACGCAGAACTGAACACCACCATGAGCGCGGTGAACGATATCACCCGGTTCGTAGATGGCTGCGTGCAGGTGGTGGAATACTATTATGGAAAGACCTTCGACCGGAGTTCGCTGGATTTCAGCCGGTTCGCGGTGCATCTGCGGTATTTTGCGCAGAGAGTCTTTCAGGGCAAGCAGGAGCAGGACAGCCACGATGAAATGTTCCTCTCCCTCATCGCGCGCAATTGCAGTGAACATTATAGATGTGCCAAGTGCATTGCCGAGTATGTGGAAAAAACGTGGCACAAAGTGTTGTCTGACGAGGAGCTGGTCTTCCTGACCATCCACCTCAAGCGGATCAACCTGAGCAAATAAGGTTCGTTCACGCTGGTAACAGCTGGCTGGCGTGTCTGGATAAATTTTCGAACATCCTCAAAGGAAAGAATAGGAGAAATTATGAAGGACAAGATCTTCGGCGTGCTGCAGCGTGTCGGACGCAGCTTTATGCTGCCCATCGCGCTTCTGCCCGTTGCCGGCCTGCTGCTGGGTATCGGCAGTTCGTTCACCAATGAGACCATGCTGGCGGCCTACGGGCTGGACAGCTTCATCCATCAAGGCACTATTATTTATACCATTCTGGACGTCATGAGCCAGACCGGCAGTGCGGTCTTCAACAACCTGCCTCTGCTGTTCGCGATGGGTGTCGCCATCGGCATGGCACGCAAGGAAAAAGAGGTCGCCGCTCTGTCGGGTGCTGTGGCCTATATCATCATGAACACCGCCATTCAGGCCATGATCAACGCCGCTGGCGGTGTGGACGCCATGCCTGCCAACTCCACCACTGAGATGCTGGGCATCACAACGTTGCAGATGGGCGTTTTCGGCGGCATCATCGTCGGTCTGGGTGTTGCGGCACTCCACAACAAATTCTATAAGATCGAGCTTCCGCAGGTGCTGGCGTTCTTTGGCGGCACCCGGTTCGTTCCCATCGTCAGCTCCATCACCTACCTCATCGTCGGCATTGCGATGTTCTATATCTGGCCGGTCGTCCAGACGGGTATCGCTGCGCTGGGCAGTCTGGTTCTGGCTTCCGGTTACGCAGGCACCTTCCTGTACGGTCTGCTGGAGCGTTCCCTCATCCCCTTCGGCCTGCACCACGTCTTCTATATGCCGTTCTGGCAGACGGCGGTCGGCGGCACTGCCATCATCGACGGTGTGACCGTCACCGGTGCGCAGAACATCTTCTTCGCCGAGCTGGCCTCCAAGTCCACCACCGTCTTCTCGGTCGAGGCGACCCGTTTCATGGCCGGTAAGTTCCCCTTCATGATGTTCGGTCTTCCCGGCGCAGCTCTGGCAATGTACCAGTGTGCAAAGCCGGAAAAGAAGAAGGTCGCAGGCGGTCTGCTCCTGTCGGCTGCTCTGACCGCTTTCCTGACCGGCATCACCGAGCCGCTGGAATTCACCTTCATCTTTGTCGCACTCCCGATGTACGTGGTCCACTGCGTGCTGGCCGGCCTGTCCTTTATGCTGATGCACATCCTGAACGTCGGTGTCGGCATGACCTTCTCGGGCGGTCTCATCGACCTGGTTCTGTTCGGAGTGATGCAGGGCAACGCAAAGACCCACTGGATCTGGGTCGTCGTGGTCGGTCTGGTCTACTTTGTGCTGTACTACTTCATCTTCCGTTTTATGATCATGAAGTTCGACTTCAAGACCCCGGGCCGTGACGATTCCGAGGAAGTCAAGCTCTATACCCGTGCGGACGTCAACGCCCGTGACGCCGCTTCTTCCAACCCGGCCGCTGCCGCTGACCCGGTGAGCGCGCTCATCGTCGAGGGTCTGGGTGGTGCGTCCAACCTGAGCGATGTCGACTGCTGTGCCACCCGTCTCCGTGTGACTGTCAAGGATGCCGCCCTCGTCAAGAACGATGTCCTGAAGCAGTCCGGTGCATCCGGCGTCATCTGCAAGGGCAACGGCGTGCAGGTCGTGTACGGCCCGAAGGTCGCTGTCATCAAGGCAAAGCTGGAAGACTACCTCGAAAACGCACCCAAGACCCCGGCTCCAGCCGCTCCGGTCGCGGCTGAGACTGCACAGGCCGCAAACATCTCCGACGCAAAAGACACCGTCCTGTCCGCCTGCCTGAATGGTACGGTGGTTCCGCTGGCTGAGGTCAAGGACGAAGCTTTCTCCAGCGGCGCACTGGGCGACGGCATTGCCATCGAGCCTTCCGACGGCGAGCTGGTTGCTCCGGCAGACGGCGAAATCTCCTCTACCTTTGATACCCACCATGCAGTCGGCCTGACCACCGATGACGGCGCAGAGCTGCTGATGCACATCGGCATCGACACCGTGAAGCTGGGCGGAAAACACTTCACCTATCTGGTGAAGGAGGGCGACAAGGTCAAGAAGGGCCAGCCCCTCATCCGGTTCGAGCTGGATGCCATCAAGGCCGAGGGCTACCCGGTCACGACGCCCCTCATCGTCTGCAATACCGACGAGTACGCCTCTGTCACCCCGAAGGCCAGCGGCACCGTCAAGCAGGGCGACGCATTGCTGGAACTGAAAAAGTCCTGACCCCTTGGCAACGGCTCTCCAAAAGAGTATACTGGAAGCAAGAAAAACTCTGATTACTATAATATACTATAATAAAGGAGAGCAAAGCGATGCAGGCAACGATCCAGAACGAATATTTGACCCTGACGGTGGACACCCACGGTGCCGAGGCCGTCAGCCTGAAAAACGCGGCAGGCGAGGAGCTGCTCTGGCAGGCAGACCCGGAGGTCTGGAAACGCCACGCGCCCATCCTGTTCCCGTGGACGGGCAAGCTGCCCGGCGGCACCTTCTCCCACGAGGGTAAGACCTACAAGGGCGGTCAGCACGGCTTCGCCCGGGATGTGGAACACACCCTGCTCAAGGCCGAGGGTGATACCATCCAGCTGGAACTGCGCCCGGACGACGCGATGAAGGCCGAGCGGTTCCCGTTTGACTTTGTGCTGGTAAGCACCTTCAAGCTGGACGGCAAGACGGTGCATCATACCCTGACCGTCAAGAACCCCGGCGACACCGAGCTGCGGTTTGGCATCGGCTACCATCCAGCGTTCAACATCCCCTTTGATGCCAACCACACCACCGAGGATTACGAGTTCCGCTTCGACCAGCCCGAAAGCCCAATGATCCTAGATGCCTATCCGAACGGCCTGCTGACCGGCAAGTGCCGCTATGTCTGGAAGAACCAGCAGGTCATTCCGCTGACCGATGAGCTGTTCGAGAATGACAGCTTCTGCATGGCCGGCCTGCGCACCAAGACCCTCGGCATCTACGAGAAGGACACCGGCAAGAGCATCGTCTGCGACGTGGCGGATTATCCCTACTCTCTGATTTGGAGCGCGCCTGCAAAGCCGGTGCGGTTCGTCTGCATCGAGCCGTGGCAGTCTCTGCCCGGTGCCGAGGTCGACCCTCAGGAGTGGAATGAGCGCGCAGCCGCCGCCTGCCTCAAGCCCGGCGAGGAGTATTCGACAACTCTCAGTACCACCTTTGAGCGGTAAAAAAGCCTCCCTTGACATTTTTCAGGGGAGACTCTATAATAAGTTATAGAAAAGGTGCTGTCCTGCAATGGGTCAGTTCCCGTACCCTATGCAATCAAAAAGATTGACCGCACGAGTTTCCGAGGCTGGGCGGTCAATCTTTTTTGTTATGCTTCTCATCAATGTACTGCATGATCTTCAACGTGATGTCGACGGCCTCGTAGATCACAGTGAACACGAGCGTCAGCAACGCCAGAACTTCCAGCAGAGTCATCGTGCATCCCCCCCTCGCCTTCCGGCACCGGGAAGATTCGCTTTTCAAAAAAGTCCTTTTCCCCGGTATACCGGTTCATTCCGTGGAATGGTTTGGTATCTGGGTACGGGAGCATGACCACCTGTATTGCAGGCAGCACCTTACCGCCCTTTATCCGGGCGGTATTTTTATTATAACATCGTTTGTACCGCTTGGCAATCGCGCTTTTTTGCGGCTTTCCTCTTGACAGCTCTGTATCTACTGTGTATACTGTACATGTACAGACTGTGCAGCGTATCACAAGGAGACTTGTTATGAATCTGTTTATCGACAACAAAAGCGGCGCGCCCATCTATGAGCAGCTCTATGACCAGATCAAGAGCCAGATATTGAGCGGCGCGCTCCAGACCGACGAGGCGTTGCCCTCCATCCGGGGGCTGGCGAGAGACCTGCGAATCAGCGTCATCACCACCAAGCGCGCCTACGACGAGCTGGAAAAAGAGGGATTTTTATACGCAATACCAGCAAAAGGGTTTTTCGTGGCGGCAAAAAACACCGAGCTGCTGCGCGAAGAGAACCTGAAAAACATCGAGAGCCATCTCACCGAGGCTGTCCACCTTGCGGCCTCCTGTGGGCTGGACAAAGAGCAGCTGGCCGAAATGCTCGACCTGTTATGGGAGGATTGATTTCATGAACGCATTGGAAATTCGCGGCCTGACAAAACACTATAAGGGTTTCACTCTTGGGCCGCTGGACCTGACGGTTCCCGGCGGAACAATCTGCGGTCTGGTGGGCGAGAATGGCGCAGGCAAAAGCACCACGATGAAGCTTATCCTCGGCGTCTGCGAGGCTGACAGCGGCAGTGTGACCGTCCTCAGCAGGGATAATCACGCGGAGGCCTTCATCCGGACAAAAGCGGATTTAGGCGTTGTGCTGGACGACCCGGGGATTCCGCAGTGCCTGACCGCTCTGCAGGTCGGAAAAATCATGGCTGGCATCTATCCGAACTGGGATGCGGATGCTTATGCGGAATTATGCCGCAAATTTGCACTGCCGACGAATAAAAAGTTCAAGGACTATTCTCGTGGCATGAAGATGAAGCAGGGGCTGGCCGTTGCGCTGGCCCACCACCCGAAGCTTCTCCTTCTGGACGAAGCGACCAGCGGCCTTGACCCGGTGGTGCGCGATGAACTTATTGACATGCTGCTGGATTTTGCCCGGGATGAAGACCATGCCGTGCTGGTTTCATCGCATATCGTCAGCGACTTGGAAAAGCTCTGCGACACCATCGCCTTTCTGCATAAGGGAAAGTTGCTGCTCTGCGAGGACAAGGACGCACTGCGTGACGAATACGCGCTCTGGCATGGCACGGCGGAACAGCTGGCAGAGCTGGACGATTCGGCCATCCTGAGCCGCCGGACGACCCCCTACGGTGCCGAGGCACTTGTCCGTCGTGATGGCGTTCCGGCTGGCAGTCCGCTGACGCCGGTGAGCATCGAGGAACTGTTCGTTCAGATGGTGAAAGGAGAGACGCGCGCATGAAAGGCTTATTGTTAAAGGAATGGTATCAGTTGGTCGCACAGGGAAAGTTCATCCTGCTGTCGGCGGTCATCATGTTTGGAGCGTCGGCCGTCACGCTGGCAAATGGCAAGGGGCTTCCGGGATTTCTGGTCTACGCCTGCTTCCTGCTGGGAATTTTCCCTATGACATTATTCACTTATGACGAACTCGCAGGCTGGGTGGAGTACAGCTACGCCTTCCCGGTCAGCAAGGCGCAGCTGACCGGTGTGAAGTACCTGCTCGGCCTGCTCTGCACGGCAGTCGGTACGCTTTGCACTGCGGTGGTCTTAGCCATTTGGGGCGGCGGACTTGACCGCAATTACACCACCCTGCTCCTTGTCGAGTCGGTCTGCGCACCTCTTCTCGCGAACGCCGGGCTGCTGCTCCTGAGCTTCCGGTTCGGCTCGACCAAGGCGCGCTATCTCTACTTTGTCATCGTGGCACTGTTCGCCGGACTGCTGGGCTTTGGTGTTTCCAGCGACGACGAGCTGGGCCATGCGATGGCGGAGGCTCCGCTGCCTGCCCTGCTGGGCGTCGTCGTCCTCAGCCTCGTGTTGTACGCCGCTTCGTGGAAGCTCTCGACGGTGTGGTATGGGAAGTCCAGAGATATCTGAACGCAAAATAAAAAGTCTCTCTTGAGGTCAGTACAGCCGTCTTGAAGAAATCATCGTTCTATGGTAAAATAAAATTGCAAAGAGCATTGATAAACCGGATCTGGTGCTGACGACCTGCGAAATGAGAGCTATGCTGAGGGCATAGAAGATGGAATCGAACAGGGCAAGCTTGAGCAGGCCAAAGTGATGGCAATGAAGCTCTGGCTGAAAGGTGAGCCGGTCGAAGAAATCGCCGACTTGGTCGGGTTCAGTGTGTCAACTGTTGAAAAATGGCTCACCCCGAAAACTGCATGACCTCGCATTTTGATGGCCGTCCGGCAAAAAGCTGGACGGTTTTTTATTTGGTTGACCTGTCCTCTCACAACGCACACTGTCCTTTCGATTTTACTTTATCCATGAACAATTTGTGACTTTTCATAGATGCGGAGAATAAATATTCAATAGTCCATGCATGAAAATTTCACAACTTCATTGACGCAAAGTGCTGCTTCTGTTAAGCTATATTCTGTTACTTCGCCAGCTTGTGGGCTGGCAGAGGGGCAGGATATTGGACATCTGCCGCAAGGCGGACGTTAAGAGAGGAGCAACACAATGCAAAAACATTCATCCGTATTCATTACGAGAGCATGTTCTCTGGTCGTGACGCTTGCACTGATGCTGTCGGTGGTCATCATCCCGGCATCGGCTGTCAACGCCAGCGCAAAGGACATGAACCCGACCGACGATCCGCTGCTGGGTACTCAGTTCGCGGTGGACGCTGTCATTCCGCTGGTCTCCACCGGTGACGGCAAGGACATCTCCCTGACCGTTCCGGTGCAGGGTGTCGACAAGGACGCTCTGGAGGCTGCTGTCGCGGCCGGTCAGGTCAGCGTCGCCCTCAACCGTGACGAGACCCGTCCGTATGTCAATGAGGAAATCTATCCCAACCAGTACGACGGCGGCGCGCTCGACGACTGGAAGACCCAGAAGGCCGATGAGAATGAGTTCACCGACCTGCAGCTCTCCGTGACAGAGGCCGACGGTGCAGTTGTCCTGAACGTGTCCTTCCACGTCAACAACTACTTCTATAACACCAACCGCTCCACCGGTGAGGTCACAAGCAGCGATTACAGCGTTCCTCATGTCGCTGGCGGCTACTACCTCGACCTGTGCGGCTACTTCAACCTGACTGCTCAGCTGGATGGCAACACCATCGGCACCGCTCCGGTCAAGGTCGCTCCGTATGAGAACTTCAGCACCATGTGGGAGATCTACAAGGAGCTGGACGACATCGTTGCCAACGGCACTGCAAACGGCCTGTACGTCGAGAAGTTCTCGATGGGCCAGTCCACCGCAGGCCGTGACATGCCTTACCTCATCGTGGCTGACTCCAAGTCCAGCGTCGACAACTGGCTGGCTCTGACCGAGAAGGCCGAGACCGACCCGGACACGGTTCTGGAGCAGATCGCAAACGGTGAGCTGAACGACGTCCGCGTTCCCGTTCTGTACTCCAATATCCACCCCAACGAAGTCTCCGCTACCGATGGCGTTCTGGACTTCGCAAAGATGATCACCTCCGAGAAGAGCATCTCCTACAACACCCTGACCGGTTTCACCGCTGAGGGTGAGGCAGAACTGGCCAAGGAGATGGGTCCTGTCGGTGAGGCTGGCAGCGTTGCTGTTCCCGACCTCGTCAAGGACAAGGCAAGCTATCTGGGCTATCTGACCGTCGATAACAACGGTCTGTCCGGCAAGGTCGACCTCGAGAAGTACTATACTGTCGAGAACAAGACCATCAACGTCAAGGACGAGCTGCTGAAGGACGTCTTCTTCATTCTGGCTCCTGAAGAGAATGTCGACGGCCGTACCTACCTGACCCGTCACTCCACCAACGGTTACGACCTGAACCGTGACAACTCCTTCCAGACCACCTCCGAGACTGCCAACATGCAGAAGCTCATTGGCACCTTCAACCCGGTGTCCTTCGTCGAGTTCCACGGCCGCATCAAGGCGTTCCAGTGCGAGCCCTGCGATCCTCCGCACGAGCCGAACTTCGAGTATGACCAGCTGGCAAACAACCTCATCGGCGGCGGTGAGGCTCTGGGCATCGGCGCAGTTGCCAACAACTCCGATTACAACTCCTACGTCATCCCTCAGCGTGACTACCTGAGCTACACCGGCGAGGGCGAGAACACCTACTGGGAAGACCCGTGGGATGATATGTCCACCAGCTATACTCCGCAGTTCGCAATGCTGCAGGGTACTGTCGCTTACACCGTCGAGCTGCCTGCTTACTGCAACGAGACCGCTCAGGCTGTCCAGTATGGCTGCCTGAACCAGTCCAACTACATCGCAGAGCAGAAGCTCTCCTACCTGCAATCTCAGGTCACCATCTTCCAGCGTGGTGTCCACAACCTGAACTCCGATGCCTTCGAGCTGGTCGGCCAGTGGCTCTGCGACCAGAACGACGTTGAGGGTGCTGAGATGGATATCTTCCGCCCCGAGTACACCGGCGAAGGCCAGAACGGCAACTTCTATCCCGAGTGCTACATCATCCCGATGGATGGTGAGAACCAGACCAACCTCGAGGCCGCCGGTGCCATGATGACCTGGCTGACCCGTAACGATGTCAAGGTTCAGGTCACCACCAAGTCCTTCGAGTACAACGGTGTCACCTATCCGGTCGGCACCATGATCGTTCCCATGTATCAGGCAAAGCGCAGCGTCGCCAACGGCGCACTGTACGACGGCACCCTCATCAACAACTGGACTGTCCTGTACTCTGAGGGTATCACCAGCTTCAACGAGACCCGTGGCTTTGACATGGTGACCGTTGCCGAGCCTGCTGCTTACGAGACCATCTCCGCTGTCTGCGGCAAGGCCATGGACTACGAGGCTGCTGCCAACTACGTCGCAAAGAACGTCAAGACCGTCTTCACCGGTATCTCCGGCGCAGACGTCATCATCTCCAACGCATCCGAGGCTTCCACCTCCGCTGTCAACGCTCTGCTCAAGGCAGGTAAGACCGTCGGTATGGTGACCGAGGGCGAGTACAAGGGCGACTTCATCTGCTCTTACAAGGACTTCCTGACCGTCAAAGACCAGTATGTTCTGACCGCTACCGGTGTTTCCGGCACTGTCAATGCACAGGTCATTTCCAAGTCTCCCACGGTCTACATCCCGGGCGAGGCAAAGGAGAACACCTCCGGCTTCCGTTACTCCAATCAGGTCAGCAGCGTTGCAAACTGGAACTATGACCAGGCTGCTATGAAGCTGATGAACTTCGACACCACCAGCAATGTCTCCGAGGCTGACGCCGTTGCCGGTGCATCCGCACTGGATGCAGACGCAAAGACCGCTGTCCAGAACGGCCTGCCCTACATCGGCTACGGTTCTCGTGCAACCGTCGATGTCGTTCCGGGCGCAAAGCGCACTACGCTGAGCGGCGCAATGGACTGCCTGACTCCGGTCGTCTACCCGAACGAGAGTCTCGTTAATGCAAGCTACATCGCTGACAACGACGGCATCCTCTACGGCTACGGTCTGGGCTACTTCTCCGCTCTGCCGGAGAGCGCAACGGTTCTGGTCCAGAGCGACCCGACCCGTACCCCGACCGAGGGCTTCATCCCGACCAACACCGCAGAGCGTGCAGCAGCGTTTGAAGCATACTGCAATGGCGGTGTGCAGGGCTTTGCTTACACCGAGGACGGCATGGACGTTGTCCTGTTCGCAAACTCCCTGACCAATAAGGTCCAGCAGCGTGACGAGTACGCTTACATCAGCAACTTCCTGTTCAGCACTGTCCTGAGCGAGGATGCTTACACCACCGCAAACACCCACCCTGCCGAAGCCTATGTCCGCGGCATCATCGCCGATGTCGCTCACTGGGCAAGCAGCATCGCATAACCCGAACTTCATAACCGCATAAGAAACGACCGCCTGACGAACATCAGGCGGTCGTTTTTGCGGATGCTGGCACCAAATTATGAATAAACAACACGGCTGCTGCATGGTACGCACCACACAGCAGCCGTGTTTGTTATCTGCTATTCTTAAAAATCAAATCTTATTTCTAAACCCTTACTTCGCCAGTGCAGCCTTGATATTTGCCAGCACAGTATCGCTATCCTCACAGCAGACCATAATGACCTCGCCGGTGGGGGCGGTCTCGACCTTGGCGGCCTTGGCGATCTGGTACTGGTCTTCGAGGTAGTGTTCCATCGTCTGCTGCTGGCTGAGGACATAGTTGTTCAGGGCGTCCACGACCTCCTGCGTCTTGCCGTCAGCAGGCTTGACGATGGCGATGCCGTAGCTCTGGGTCATCATGGCGGAGACAGACGCCGCAAAATCGGTGTAGCTGCCCTCTTCCAGACCCAGCAGGGGGAGCATCATGTTCCCGACCTCGTCATTCAGCTGGTCGGCGTCGTAGTCCTTGCTGTAACCGTACTGGGCGGTGAATTTGCCATCCTCGCCCTTGGTGAAGATCATATTGTATTCGTTGTCGTCGGCGTTCCGGGCATCGTGAAGGATCTGGGTGTAG
The DNA here is from genome assembly GCA_934548045.1 of uncultured Faecalibacterium sp. Classification (GTDB taxonomy): domain Bacteria; phylum Bacillota; class Clostridia; order Oscillospirales; family Ruminococcaceae; genus Faecalibacterium. Next base: position 124,574 of record CAKTEM010000007.1, read on the forward strand.
TCCTTCGGGGTGGCGGAAGCGGCAGGCTTGCCGGAGCAGCCCACGAGGGCAAACAGAGCCAGACCGGCCAGCAGGGTGGCGAGAAAACGTTTCATCATAGTGGTTCCTTTCGTTCCTGTCATTCGTGTAAAATTCCTTCTCTGCCGCTAGTATCTGCGATTTTGCGGCTTCTATACAAGATACGAATCACGGGGGCGGAAGATTGCAGGCTGTTTGTAACGCTTCTGTGAACAGAGTTACAGCATCAGGGCCTCGAGGTCGCCGTGGTTGACCGGAGTGGAGAGGATGATCTGGGTGCTGGTGGTGCCGAGTTTCTGGAACTGCAGGATGAGATGCTCGAGCTGGGGCATACTGCCGCAGCTGACCTTAATAAGGAAGGTGTACGCGCCGGTGACGTGGTAGCACTGCAGCACCTCTTTGCTGTTCTGCATCAGCTGGACCAGCTCATCCCGGTTGGAGGGCGAGACCGAAAGGCTGATGAGGGCGTCGACATACACCCGGTCAGACGGGCGGTTCAGCTTGACCGTGTAGCCGTTGATGATGCCGTCGGTCTCGAGCTTGTGGATGCGGCTGGAAACAGCCGGGCTGGTCAGAGCCACCTGCTCGGCGATCTCCTTGACCGGCATCCGGGCGTTTTTGGCGAGCAGGGCGAGAATCTTGCGGTCTAAATCGTCCATGGGAAAAGTGCTCCTTTTTAAAATATGTTGGATTTCATAAAAATTTTCGAAAGTAAAGTTTTATTGTTGTACGAAACGTACAAACCTCGAAAAAGGCCATTTTTAAATGAGTTGTTTTAATTATATAAAGTTTTGCTCAAAATGTAAAGTGTTAATTTAAAGCAAAAACAAAAAATTCTGTTTGACAAGAAAAGAAAAATGGGTATAATATACACTGCGAGGACGAGCGGTGGACAAAACCGCGCTGCTGAGAAAAAGACGAAACCCTCGCCTGATAATTTGAGATTCCCAACTTTATATACTTTCCCACCCCTCTATACACAAAAACCAGCTGCCAGGCTGGTTTTTGTGTTTGTTGGGGATTTTTTGTTTTTGGACGATGCAGGAGCAGTCTTATCAGATCGTGGCGATTTTGGTTTTACGCGCCCGGAAGAACAGGACCAACGCCACGCACAGGGTCACCATCTCACCGACCGCCAGCGGCCACCAGACGATGGAGACATTCTCTGCGCCGGTCACCTGACGGGTCAGCAGCCAGACCGGGGGCAGAACGAACAGAACCTGACGGCAGAGCGAGATGATAAGAGACTCGATGCCGCACTCCAATGCCTGAAACACGCCCTGAAAGGCGATGCACAGCCCGGCAAAGAGGAAGCCGAGGGAGATGATGCGCATACAGCTGACACACATCGTGTAGGTTGTGCCGGAGAGGGAAAACAGGCCGGTCAGCGGCACCGCGAACAGCTCGACGCCGACGCATCCGGCCAGCATGAGGATAGAGGTATAGATGAGACCCCAGCGGATGCCCTGCTGGACACGCTGACGGTTCCGCGCGCCGTAGTTGAAGGAAACGATGGGAGTGATGGCATCCCGGACACCGAAGGCCGCGAAGATGATGAGCTGCTGGATTTTGTAGTACAGACCGTAGACCGTGACGGCGTTCTGGCCGACCTGCGGCATACCGCCGAGGATGAGGTTGAGCGAGTAGGTCATGACGGTGAGCAGAGCCTGCGAGATGATGGCCGGCAGGCCGATGGAATAGATGCCGAGGATGGTACGGCGGCTGGGCTTGAAGTAGCAGAGCTTATTCTCGATTTCAACATCGAGCTTGAGGTGGAACGCCAGACCCAGACCGGCAGAGAACACCTGACCGACAACGGTCGCCACAGCCGCGCCCCGGACGCCCATCTGGGGCAGGCCGCACCAGCCGTAAATGAGGAACGGGTCGAGGACGATATTCACGACGGCACCGGATATCTGGGCGATGGTAGAATAGAGAGAGCGGCCGGTAGCCTGAAGCATCTTTTCATAGACCGAGAACAGCACGATGCCGAAGGGAAAACCGCAGCAGATGTGCAGGTAGTCGATGGCGGCTTCCAGAACATCGGAGCTGATGCTGCCGCCTGCGCTCTGGAAGTAGACGTAGGGCCGGACGCCGACCAGTGCGAACAGCATAAATACCAGCGAGATCACGATGCCGAGAAACTGGGCGTTGCCTACGGTACGGTTGGCAGACTCCCGGTCGCCCAGACCGAGGAGCTTGGCGAGAAGGGCGTTGGTGCCGACGCCGGTGCCGATGGAGACGGCGACCATAAAGAGCTGCACCGGGAACGCAAGGCTGAGGGCGGTCAGAGCGTCCTCGCCGCCGGATGCCATCCGGGCAAGATAGGCACTATCGACGACATTGTACGCCGCCTGCAAGATCATCGAAAGCACGATGGGCAGCCCGATTTGAAACATCAGCGACGGGATGGGCTGGACAGCCATCTTATTCTGGGATTGGTTCTGCATGATGGAAAAAACCTCCTGTGACATAAAAATAGGCATAAAAAATAACGGGTGGCGATAACCGGATTTACGCAGTTACGCCACTCGTTATTGTTTTTATTATACGGAATACTGCCTAAAAAATCAAAGGCGGTTTTGGACAAATCGACGAAGAGAATCCCCCGGGATTTTGTCAGAAGGATTTAACAGAGATACCCTTCAAAACAGTGGAGGTCTTCGGTCTTGACGATGCCCTCGAGGTACAGGCCGTCCTCTCGGTACTCTTCCACCTGCACGCTGCCGCGCTCGCGCATGGGAGCGACCAGACCCAGCTTGTCGTAGGGGAGAAGCACCCGGATGGTATGCACCCGGTCGCTCAGCGTCTCGTCCAGCTTCTGCAGCAGCTTGTCCAGACCATAGCCGGTCTTCGCGCTGGTGAGCAGGATGTCCGGGTCGAAGGACAAGGCACCCGGCTTGTCGCACTTGTTGTAAACGGTCAGACGGGGGATGTCGGCGCAGTCGAGGCCGTCCAGAACCTCATCCGTGACCGCGAGCTGCTCTTCGCGCTGCTCGTCGCCTGCATCTGCAACCCGGACGATGACGTCCGACCATGCGGCCTCTTCCAGCGTGGATTTGAAGGCTTCCACGAGGTTGTGGGGCAGACGGGAGACGAAACCGACCGTGTCCACCAGAAGCACCGCCATGCCGCTGGGCAGAACCAGCTTCCGGCTGGTGGGGTCGAGGGTGGCAAACAGCATGTCCGCCTCGGCCACGCTGGGGCCGCAGAGAGCGTTCATCAGGCTGGATTTGCCGACGTTGGTGTAGCCCACCAGACTGACGACCGGCATCCCGGTCTTGGCCCGGGCTTTTCGGCTCTCGCCGCGGCGTTTCTCCATCTCGGCCAGCTTTTCGGCCAGCGCGTCGATGCGCGCGTGGACATGACGGCGGTCGAGTTCCAGCTTGGTTTCACCGGCACCACGGCGCGCACCACCGCCGCCACCACCACCGCCGCCCTGACGGCTCAGGCTCTCGCCCATGCCCTGCAAACGGGGCAGACGATACCGCAGCAGTGCCAACTCGGTCTGCAATTTGCCCTCGTTGGTGACGGCACGGCTCCGGAAAATTTCGAGGATCAGCATGGTGCGGTCGATGACCTCCATGCCGCCCAGCGTGGTGGAGATGTTGCGAATCTGGCTTCCGGTCAGCTCTCCATCAAAGACAGCGCACTCCGCTCCCAGATTCTCGGCGGCGAGGTGGGCTTCCTCCAGCTTGCCGCTGCCGAGGACGATGCCGGTCTCGGGCGTGGAACGCTTCTGCGTCACCTGCGCCACGGCCTCCATGTGGTTGGCCTCGCACAGGGCGGAAAGCTCCGCAAGGCTGCGCTCGCAGTCCCAAAGCCCTTGGTCGAGGGCGAGAAGAATCACCTTCGTCGGGGGAGTTTCGACTAAAATATCGTAAAGTTCGCTCAAAGTAAGTCCTTTCTGAGAGGTTTATTTCAACTCTTCGTAGTGTTCTCTTGTCAGTGCATAACATTTGCAGGAGACCGGCGTACCGTCGAATTTATGGTACTCGGCGTCGTGGTCGTAGACAAATCCGGCCTTCGTCATGACCTTGCCGCTGGCAGGATTCTGAAACGCGTGGGAACAGGCCAGCCAGTCGGAGTCCGTGTTCGTGAACCAGTAATCCAGCACAGCTTTCAAGGCTTCGGTGGTATAGCCTTTGTTCCACCACGCCTTGCCGATGCAGTAGCCGACTTCCCAGATGCCGTTGCAATCGTCGAATCCCGGCCATTCATCCCGAGGATTGGGTTCGGCGGCGTCCGACCGGAAGACACTGATCGTACCAAACACCTCGCCGGTGGCCTTTTCCACGATAGCCCACTGGTAGTAGTCGGGGTTCGGATAGAGGGTCGCCCATGCCGCCAGCAGTTCATGGGTCTCCGCCTCGTTTTTGTGCGGCTCCCAGCGCAGGAACCGGGTCACATCCGGGTCATTGGCCCAGTTGCGGTACATCATCGGGGCGTCCTCCGGGGTAAGGCGGCGCAAAAGCAGCCGCGGCGTTTCGATCTCCTGTGTGCCTGCATGGCGCATGATACATCTCTCCTCACATTGTAAAGTACGCATAGGATAGCACAAAATCCACTCCGGCGCAAGTAAAACGCCGCTATCCGCCCAGAAAATGCTTGACAAGGGCGGAAAGTCCGTTACACTAGAACCGAGTATATTTGTAGGAATTTGTGGAAAAAGGAGCCTCCAACATGATCGACATCTGTAAACATCTGGAAAGCCGGCCGCTGCTGTTCGACGGCGGCATGGGTACCTATTATAAAGCAAAGCCCGGGCAGGAGTGCGAGCAGGCAAACCTCGCTGACCCGGCCGGGGTGCTGGCTGTTCACCGGGAATATCTGGCGGCTGGTGCGGACGCCATCAAGACCAATACGTTCGGCGTTCCCCGGATGGCCGCCGCCGGGCTGGACGGCTGGGAAGCGTTGACGGACGCAGGCTGGAAGCTGGCAGAGCAGGCCGCGCAGGAGAAGGGAGCCGCCGTCTTCGCCGACCTCGGCCCGGCACCGGACACCGAGACCCTTCCGGCCAGCGAGGTCTACAAGACCGCAGCGAAACGCTTTCTGGCTCTGGGAACAAAGAACTTCCTGTTCGAGACGCTCAGCTCCGACGCAGGCATTCTGGATGCCGTGGCCTGCATTAAAGAGAACGCCCCGGACGCCTTTGTGGTCGTCTCGTTTGCCGTTCTGCCGGACGGCTACACCCGTGAGGGCATGTTCTGCAAAGACCTCGCCCGGCGGATGGAAGAGAGCAAACTGGTCGATGCCGTCGGCCTGAACTGCGTCTCTGCTCCCGGTGCGATGCGAACGCTGGCCCGTCAGCTGATGGACGCTGGTTTGCCGCTTTCGGTCATGCCCAACGCAGGTTATCCGGTCGTCGCCCGGACGCAGGTGAAGTATCAGGGCAAGCCGGAGTATTTCGCCCGGGAACTGGGTCAGCTGGCGGCGGAAGGAGTAAAGATCCTCGGCGGCTGCTGTGGAACCACCCCGGCTCATATCGCCGCCCTGCGTGCCGAGCTGGATGCTCTGCCGGAGACAAAAACTTCCGTACAGCCGAAAGTTTCCACGCCGGAGAAGCCGACAGTGGAAAAAGATGACGCTTTCCTGCGCAAACTGAACGCAGGCGAAAAGGTCATCGCCATCGAGCTGGACTCCCCGAAGGATGCCGACCTGACGAACTACCTCGCCGGAGCCAAGCGGTTACAGGCCGCCGGAGCCGACCTGCTGACCATCGCCGACTGCCCTATCGCACGGGCGAGAATGGATTCCTCGCTGGTGGCCTGCCGGGTGCATCGGGAGCTGGGCCTTTGCGCTCTGCCCCACATGACCTGCCGCGACCGCAACCTGAACGCAACGAAAGCCTTGCTGCTGGGCCTGTATGCCGAGGGCGTCCGGGAGGTGCTGGCAATCACCGGCGACCCCATCCCCACCGCCGAGCGCGACGAGGTGAAGAATGTCTATCAGTTCAACTCGCGCAAGCTGGCAAAGTACATCGTCTCGCTGGCCGGTGAGGGCCGGGAGATGCCCTCGCCCATGACCGTCTTCGGCGCATTGAATCTCAACGCCCGGAACTTTGATGTCGAGCTTCGCCGTGCCGTGGAAAAGGTCGAAAACGGCATGTCCGGCTTCCTGACCCAGCCGGTGCTGTCGGAACAGGCGGTGGAAAACCTCCGCCATGCCCGGGAAGTGCTGGGCGGCAGCGCGAAGATCCTTGCCGGTATCATGCCGGTCGTCAGTCAGCGGAACGCCATCTTTATGGAAAACGAGGTCAACGGCATCCATGTCGAGGAGGACATCATCCGCCGCTTCGAGGGCCTTGACCGGGAACAGGGCGAAGCTCTGGGGCTGGAAATCTCCCTCAAGATGGCCGCCGAAGCCCTGCCCTACGCCGATGGCTTCTACCTCATGACCCCCTTCAACCGTGTGGCGTTGATGGAGCGGCTCATCGCACGGCTGAAGACGGAGGTTTTGCAAAATTTCTAAAAAAAGATTGACAAATCGCGCCAAAGCCGTTATATTCTTTTTTATAAATGCGATGAAAAAGAGTGCGCGCCGTGAGCGGCTTTTCCAGAGAGCCGGGGGCAGGTGAAAGCCCGGCAGGTTCCGATGGTGCGCTGTCACTTTTGAGCAGAGACGGTGAATGGAGTAGTCGTCTCCGGTTCTGCCCCACGTTATCGGGGCATCAAGGGGCGTGGTGCCGAGCAAAAAGCTGTGCCGCGCAATTTGGGTGGTACCGCGGTATGTAGATTTTACAGCCGTCCCATGGAAGGATCCGTGGGGCGGCTTTTTTGCACCCCACGCACGAAAATTTGGGAGGTTACTATGAAAGAACTCGCAAAACAGTATGACCCCAGTCAGGTGGAAGACCGCATCTACCAGTTCTGGCTGGACGGCGGCTACTTCCACACGAAGGCCGACCCGGACAAGAAACCGTACACCATCGTGATGCCGCCACCGAACGTTACCGGTCAGCTGCACATGGGTCACGCACTGGACAACACCATGCAGGACGTTCTCATCCGCACCAAGCGGATGCAGGGCTATGCCGCTCTGTGGGTGCCCGGCACCGACCATGCTTCCATCGCGACCGAAGCTAAGGTCGTCGAGGCCATGCGTGCCGAGGGTCTGACCAAAGAGATGGTCGGCCGTGACGGTTTCCTCGAGCGTGCATGGGATTGGAAGACCAAGTACGGCAACCGTATCGTCAGCCAGCTGAAAAAGCTCGGCACCAGCTGCGACTGGGAGCGTGAGCGTTTCACGATGGACGAGGGCTGCTCCGAGGCTGTCAAGGAAGTCTTTGTCCGCCTGTACGACAAGGGTCTCATTTATCGCGGCAACCGCATGGTCAACTGGTGCCCACACTGCAACACCTCCATCTCGGACGCTGAGGTCGAGTATGAGGAAAAGGACGGCAACTTCTGGCACCTGCTCTACCCGGTCAAGGAGACCGGCGAGATGCTGGAGCTGGCGACCACCCGTCCGGAGACCATGCTGGGCGATACCGCAGTTGCCATCAACGGCGATGACCCCCGTTATGCGCACCTGCACGGCTGCCATGTCATCCTGCCTCTGCTGAACAAGGAGATCCCCATTGTCTGCGACGAACACGCCGACATGACCAAGGGTACCGGCGTTGTTAAGATCACCCCGGCACACGACCCCAACGACTTCGAGGTCGGTCTGCGCCATGACCTGCCCATCGTCCGCGTCTTCACCTACGACGGCCACATGACCGGCGCAGCAGACAAGGCGGCAGCCGACGCTCTGTTTGCCGCTGGCAAGAACACCGTAAACGAGCCGGAAGTTCTCGACTGCGGCAAGTATGCCGGTATGACTACCCTCGAAGCACGCAAGGCCATCCTTGCTGACCTCGAGGCAGGCGGTTTCCTGAAGGAAATTGAACCCCTCAAGCACGAGGTCGGCACCTGCTACCGCTGCCACTCCACCATCGAGCCGATGGTCTCGAAGCAGTGGTTTGTCAAGATGGAGCCGCTGGCAGAGCCTGCCATTGAGAGTGTTGAGAAGGGCGACATCAAGTTCATCCCGGAACGCTTCACCAAGAACTATATGAACTGGATGAAGAACACCCGTGACTGGTGCATCAGCCGTCAGCTCTGGTGGGGCCACCAGATCCCGGCATGGTACTGTGACGACTGCGGCGAGACCGTGGTCGCAAAGTCCGCTCCCTGCACCTGCCCCAAGTGCGGCGGTTCCAAGCTCACGCAGGACCCCGACACCCTCGATACCTGGTTTTCCTCTGCTCTGTGGCCGTTCAGCACGCTGGGCTGGCCGAATGAGGAGAGCGAAGACCTCAAGTATTTCTATCCCACCAACACCCTCGTCACTGGCTACGATATCATTGGCTTCTGGGTCAGCCGCATGATCTTCTCCGGTCTGGCTTACACCGATAAGGCACCCTTCGACACCGTCTGTATCCACGGCATCGTCCGCGACAGTCAGGGCCGCAAGATGTCCAAGAGCCTCGGCAACGGCATCGACCCGTTGGAAGTTATCGCCAAGTACGGCGCAGACGCCCTCCGCTTCATGCTGCTGGACGGCTCCACGCCGGGCAACGACATGCGTTACAGCGAGAAGAAGGTCGAGGCAGCTCGTAACTTCGCCAATAAGCTGTGGAACGCGACCCGTTTCGTTCTGATGAACCTGCCCGAGGACTTCGAGCCGGGTCTGCCCGACGAGTCCAAGCTGGACATGAGCGATAAGTGGGTCATCACCAAGCTGAATCAGGTGGCTGGTGCCATGAGCGACAACCTCGACCACTACGAGATGGGTCTGGCCGTCGCCAAAATCAACAGCTTCATCTGGGATGTCTACTGCGACTGGTTCATCGAGATCGCAAAGCCTCGTCTGAACTCCGGCGACGCCGAGCAGGCCGACACCGCTCGCCGTGTGCTGGTCTATGTTCTGGACAAGGCCCTCAAGCTGCTGCACCCCTTCATGCCCTTCATCACCGAGGAGCTGTATCAGGCTCTGCCTGGCTCTGCTGAGACCATCATGACCCAGCCGTGGCCGACCTTCGACGAGAAGCTCAACTGGGCTGAGGAAGAGGAAGCCTTTGAGAAGGTCATGGACTATATCAAGGCTGTCCGCACCATGCGCACCGAGATGAACGTCCATCCGGCCAAGAAGACCAGCATGATCATCGAGACCGCCGACGCGACCCCGTTCCAGAACGCACAGGTTTATCTGGCAAAGTTCGCCTTCGCGACCGACGTGACCTTCACCGAGAAGTACGAGGGCAGCACCGACGGCATGGTGCAGGTCTCCACCCATGCGGCACGCGGTTTCATCCCGATGATGGAACTCATCGACCGCGACAAGGAACTGGCACGCCTGAACAAGGAAAAGGCCAAGACCGAGAAGGAGCTGGCAATGTTCGAGAACCAGCTGAATAACCCCAAGTTTGTCGAGCGCGCACCGGCTGCTCTGGTCGAGGAAATCCGCGGCAAGCACGCCAAGAGTCAGGATAAGCTGGCAAACATCGAGCAGAGCATCAAGGCTCTGGGCTGAGGCGTCCATGCAGGAAAATAATCTTCGCACGGAAAAGTCCTTCCCGTGGCTCATCGCCGGACGGGTCATCTTCACATTCGGACTCATCGCCTGCATCGTCTTCATCTTCTCGAACTCGATGCAGGTCGCTGAGGTGTCGTCGGAAGCCAGCGGCCGGGTGCTGAATCTGGTCCGCAGCATATTCACCCACCTCGGGATGCCCGGCGTGGCGAACCATGTCACCATGCACCTGATTCGCAAGCTCGCACATTTCTGTGAGTATATGCTCGAGGGCTTTCTTCTGATGCTCTGCCTCCGGGTCTATACCCGTCACTTTGTCAAACACATGTCGTGGCCGATTCTGGGCGGCCTGCTGACGGCCTTGACCGATGAGACCATCCAGCTCTTCTCACCCGGCCGCAGCAGTCAGGTCGTGGATGTCTGGATCGATTTCGGCGGCGTGATGACCGGCCTGCTGGTCGGCATGTTCGTGCTGGCACTCTTCCGGATGTGCAGGCTGCTCTATATTCATCGAAATGAGGATTGACGCAATGACGATCGAACAGGTAAATCAGTATTTTGCCGCCCTGCCGGATGGTTTCGCCCCGGCAGAGGAACTGCGCGCGGCTCTGCCCGTCACCGCAGAGCAGGTGGCTTTCGTGGGGGTGGCCGGTACCGCCGGTAAAACGATGGTGGCCGGTCTGCTGGCGGAGATCCTCAAAGCGGCCGGGTTCCCGGTCGGCTTCTACCGCGCAGGCTGTGAGCCGATGGAACGCCGCATCCGCATCAATGGGGAGCCGGTGGATACCGGTCTGCTCTCCAACGCTGTGGATGCTCTTTCAGCAGGCAAGCCTCTGCCGCGCCCGGCAGCAGAGCTTGCCGCCGCTGTCCGCTGCTTTGCCGAGGCCGGCTGCAAGCTGGCAGTCGTCGAGATGCCGGATGCCGGCCTTGCCGCTGCTCTGCCCAAGATGCCGGTCTGTGCCGTGACTTCCATCGGCCCGGACGGTGTCAGCAGCTCCATCGAGCGTTCGGCGGCACTGGCCGCAGGCGTCATGCGTGAGGGTTCGGTCTGCGTGACCGCACCCGAGCAGCCCAAAGCAGCCCTGAGTGAACTCATCGTTGCCGCTGGCAAGGCCAACTGTGAGCTGGTCGTACCTGACCCCGAGGATATCAGCTTCCTCGAGGCCGAGAAGTTCACCAGCCAGATCGACTACGGCGGATATACCGTACCGCTGGCCTTCCTTGGCCGTCATGCCGCCGGAAATGCGGCCATGGCTGTCGAGCTGTCTCTTGCTCTCTGGCGGAAGGGCTTTGAAATCGAGGACGAAGCCATCCTTGCTGGTCTGTCGGCCGTCGAGAACCGCAGCAGCATCCGGGTGCTTTCCCAGAAGCCGCTCATCATTCTGGACGCCTGCCGGACGCCCCAGCAGGCAGCGGCTCTGCTCCGCGTCCTCAATATGGCAAAAGTCCGCCACATGAGTGCGGTCATCGGCCTGTCGGCGGAGGAGGGCGCGGATGCCTTCTTCTCCGCCCTGGAGACCGGACTGACCCCGGAGGAACAGAAGAAGGACAAGTCCACCATGCCCGGCATGAGCGACAACCCCTTCGACAAGGTCTTCCTCGTCACGCCGCAGGGCATCGACAGCACCCTGAACGAGCGTCTGCTGGAGCTGGCACGGTATCACTTCGACGCCGAGCTTTGCGAGACGCTGGAAGAGGCTGTCAAGCTGGCACGTGCCAACAGCCGCCGTGGTCTGCTCATCTGCGGCAGCGAGAACATCGCGCTGGAAGCCGCCGAGCAGCTCGAAAACCGCTGAGCGACAGACTTCCCTAAAAAATAACGGCAGTATCCCGTACACTGAGAAAAAGGTGTACGGGATTTTTTTATTTGCGATTTCGGAGGACAAGCAATGGCAACAGTAACGTTCAGTGCGGCAGACGATGTTCTGTATGCGTATCTGGCAGGCGAGATCGACCACGACGCCGCCCAGAGCCTGCGCATCCAGCTGGATGACGCGCTGCTCAACCGGACGCCCAAAATTCTGGTTCTGGATTTTGGTGGAGTCGGGTTCATGGATTCGTCGGGCATCGGGCTGATTCTGGGGCGCCAGCGGTGCGCCCGGGCATTGGGCGGCAGTCTCAAAATTCAGCACGCGCCCGAACAGCTTCGCCGGGTCTTGCAGCTGGCAGGCATCCCCTTTGCCGGGGAAGGACAGGAGGAACAGCGATGAAAGCGGAAAACACCACGAAGATACAGTTCGATTCCCTCAGCGTCAACGAGGGCTTTGCGAGAGGAGCGGCAGCGGCCTTTCTCGCCCGGTATGACCCCACCGTGCCGCAGCTGGCCGATATCAAGACTGCCGTCTCGGAGGCCGTCACCAACTGCATCGTCCACGCCTACCCGGATACTGTCGGCACCATCGTCATGACGATAGCGGTCTATCCGAACCGGGAAGCCAAGATAACGATCACAGACAAAGGCGTCGGCATCCCGGATGTCTCCAAAGCGATGGAACCCCTCTTCACGACTGGAAACCCCGACGAGCGTTCGGGTCTGGGGTTCTCGGTGATGCAGAGCTTCATGGACAAAGTTTCGGTGCGCTCTCAGCCCGGCGGTGGGACCCGTGTCACCCTGACGAAACGGCTCGAGGAACGAGAGACTGCTACATAATAAGTAAAGGAGCGGTCGCAATGGTATCGGATAAGACCCGGCGGAATACGTTTATCGAGCAGAATCTGGGGCTGGTACACTCCTGTGCCGGAAGGTTCCGTGGCAGAGGGCTGGAGTATGACGACCTGTACAGCGCAGGCTGTATGGGCCTGATAAAAGCGTATGACGGATTTGACGAGTCGAGAGGGGTCTGCTTTTCCACCTACGCCGTGCCGGTGATTCTGGGCGAGATACGAAAGCTCTTCCGGGATGGCGGAACAGTCAAGGTCAGCCGCTCCCTGAAAGAACTGGGGATGCGGATCAACGCCGCACGGGAACACCACCATAAGCTCTGTGGGAGCGAGCCGACCCTTTCCCAGCTGGCAGAGGAGTTAGGGGAGAGCATCGAGAACATCACCCTTGCGATTCAGGCATCACAGCCTGCCCTCAGCCTGACCCCGGAGAACCGGGAAGACGACGAGCATCAGATAGATATCCCGGTAGACTCCCCGGAAGAAGAGCTTGCAGATAAGATCGGATTAGAAGAAGTGATGCAGAATCTGCCTGAACAGGACAAGCTGCTCATCCAGCTGCGCTTCTATGGCAACCGCACCCAGAGCGACACCGCAAAGATTCTGCACACCACGCAGGTGCAGGTCTCCCGACGGGAGAGGAAAATATTACAATGGATGCGATTACGGCTTTTAGATGAGTAAAAAGGCGAAACAGAAAAGAATCACAAAAAAATTGGAAAAAAGTGTTGACAAGAGGGAACGTTCGTGGTATTATACTCAAGCACCGAGCGACACGACATTGAGAGTCACTTCTCAAGTCGAAAAGCTTAAAAAATAAAGGCTTGACAAAAATCACTTCTGTGGTATAATAAATAAGCTGTCAGTCGAGAGGCTGAGGGTGCTAGACAGGACCTTGAAAATTGAACAATATCGAAAAACTTGTAACGGAACCTTTAGTGTGTTTGG
>CAKTEM010000008.1 GCA_934548045.1 uncultured Faecalibacterium sp.
GGGTTCTGTATTAAACGACGATCTGTCTCGACCTGCCATTGCTGACAGGCTCATGCCACCATCGGGACACGCGAGCAACGTTATACGTCCCATATAGGTGTTGCTTCCGGTAGGGTTTACAAAGCCGCATAGTCACCTATGCGCTGGTGAGCTCTTACCTCGCCGTTTCATCCTTACCGCATTGCTGCGGCGGTTTGTTTTCTGTTGCACTTTCCCTAAGGTCACCCTCGGCTGCCGTTAGCAGTTACCGTGCTCTGTGAGGCCCGGACTTTCCTCAGAATGGTCAAAGCCATTCCGCCGCCGTATGTTCCACTCGTTTTCCGCTCCTCATCATACCATAAAAAAACAAGATTTGCAAGTAGTACGAAAATTTGGTATAATATTGTTATCTTTCGACAAATGGGGAGGCAGCGGACAGGATGAAGCTCTATTTTCCGGTTCCGGAGTCTGCGGACGGCGTCCTGCTCCGCTCTTTTCTGCGCTCGTGCGCGGTTTCGACCGATCTGGCACGGGCGGTCAAATTTCATGGCGGTGGATTTTTTGCCGACGGCGAACCCATTCTCGCCAACCGCCGCATCCATGCCGGGCAAAAAATTTCTTTTGAGCTTCCGGCAGAAGGCGAGGGCGTGACCCCTCAGCCGGAGATTCCGATAAAGGTCGTCTACGAGGATGCCTTTGCGATTTTGTTCGAGAAACCGCCCCAGATGGCCGTTCATCCGACGTTGAACTATCCGCTTGGCACGCTGGCGAATGGCTATGCGGCGTGGGCGGCGGAGCGCGGCGAAAGCCCGGTCTTCCGGCCGGTCAACCGCATCGACAAGGATACCAGCGGTCTGGTTCTGGCGGCGAAAAACAGCTATGCCGCGCCGCTTTTGGCGCAACGGGTCGAAAAGCTCTATTATGCCATCGTGGAAGGCGAACTTTCGCTCGGCAGGGGCGTCATTGATGCGCCCATCGGCCGGAAGGGTGACAGCATCATCGGCCGGTGCGTGACGCCGGACGGCAAGCCCAGCCGGACTGAATATACGATTCTAAAGGTAAAAGACGGCCTGAGCCTTGCGGCCTGCGTGCCGGTGACGGGCCGCACCCACCAGATACGCGTTCACTTTGCATCCATCGGGCATCCGCTGGCTGGAGATGACCTGTACGGCGGCAGCCGGGAAAAAATCGGGCGGCAGGCACTCCACTGTGCAAGGCAGACATTTTATCTGCCCGAGAGCCGGGCAGTGTCAGACGGTGTGGAGATCTTGATGCCGATGCAGCTGAAACCGGTCACGGTCGAAAGTCCGCTTCCGGCGGATATGGCGAAGCTGATTTCTTCGGAAGAATGAAGAAAACGTGAAAAGACCGTGAAATCCATGCCCAAATTTTGTGACAAACCTTGTTTCATCGGGTTTGGGGTGTATAATTAGAAGAGAGATGGTGCGCGCGGCTGAAACGAGAGGCCGTGCGATGGAGATATGACCTGAAATTCGATCAGGAAGGAGCTTTCCCTTTTGCTTGACGAAAAAACAAATGAAGTCCGGCAGGACGAGCAGCCCACAGCCCTGCCGATAAAAACGCGGCGCGAAAAGCTGCGGTCACGCTGGGCGCAGATCCAGTGCAGCAGCCTGCTGCGGCGGCATCGGCTCCGCCGCAAGACCCAGCATCACATGAACTGCTTCTCGATGAAAGTGCAGGCGACGCCGCTTCTGCTTGCGCTGGGCGAGCTGTTCTACGCGCTGGGCTTCTCCGCAGAGTATGTGTTCGTCCGGATGGGCCGGGCCATCAAAAACGCGGCTCTGAGCGTAAAAAATACAACGGTAAAAGTTTTTCATGACCTGGCCGTCATCGCCTTTCCGGGCGCGGCACAGGTCTTCCGGGAGCTGTTCGGCCCCATCTATCTGTTCTTCCGGGGTATCGCAGCACTTCTGGTACATGCAGACCGCATCCGGAAAAAAGAGGGCTTCGGCGCGGCTGTCCGTGCCGCCGGTCACTATTTCAGCAGCGGCATCCGGCGGAACATCAAGCTTCTGCCCCGAATGACGATGTATCTGCTTCCGGTGGCGGCGTTTGCGGTCATGATGACCGTCTACACCGGAACGATGACGCAGCCCTACGCACTGGCAGTCAAGGTGAACGGAGAGACTGTCGGCTATGTTGCCAATGAGGATGTCTTTAATTCCGCCCGTGACGATGTTGAACAGCGCATCAACTACGCTGGTACGGATAAAACAGAGTGGACCATCGAGCCGACCTTCACCCTTTCGGTATCACACAACGTCATGGACGAAAACGAGATGGCAAACGCCATCCTGATGAGTTCCAGCGACCAGATCAGCGAGGGTACGGCACTTTATCTGGATGATCAGCTGACCGCAGTCTGCTCGGATGGCGACGCCCTGCGCAGTTACATCGAGAGTCTGCTGGCACCCTACGAGAACACCGACGAGCCGGATACGACCGTCGGCTTCAATAAACAGGTCACCCTCGAGGAAGGCGTCTACTTCAACGAGAGCTTTGAGGATTACAACGATATCACGTCGATGCTGACCGGTGTGCAGCAGGCGGAGAAGATCTATACCGTTCAGACCGGCGATACCCTCTGGGCCATCGCGCAGAAGAACGACCTGACCTTTAAAGAGCTGTGCGCCCTCAACCCGAATTTCAAGGGTGCGCAGCTGACCGAAACCTCGAACATTCAGGTCGGCGACCAGCTCATCGTCACCAAGGAAGAAGCGATGCTGGAAGTCCGCATCACAAAGATCGAGGTCAAGCAGGAAGAGATCCCGTATACCACTGAAACGACCCAGTCCAATGAGTACACCAAGGGTACCACCAAGACGCTGCAGGAGGGCGAAAACGGTCTGCGCAACGTCACGATGAAGAACGTCTATAACACCGAGGGAACTCTTGTGGAGCAGACCGTTCTTTCGACCGAAACGGTCAAGGAACCGGTCACCAAGAAGGTCGTCGTCGGTACCAAGAAGGTAACGAACAGCACCCGGTATATCACCGGTAGCGGTCAGTTCATCTGGCCGGTTCCGAGTTATCGTTACTGCTCGCGTTGGTACAGCAGCGGTCACAAGGGCGTGGATATCTGCGCACCGGCAGGCACACCCATCTATGCGACCGCAGCAGGTACCGTCACCAAGGCCGGTTACGAGCGCGGCGGTGCAGGCACAGGCTATGGATATTCGATTATCCTCAGCCACTCGGGTGGTTATACCTCGGTCTATGCGCATTGCTCGTCGCTGGTCGTCCATGCAGGCCAGACCGTCCGTCAGGGCCAGCTCATCGGCTATGTCGGCAATACCGGACGTTCTTACGGCAACCATTGCCACTTCGAGATCCGCCGCAATGGTTCTTACATTCCGCCGCAGAATATCTTCCCGGGTAAAAAGTAATTGAATCTCACTGTCGTTTCAGACAAAATGCCACCTCCCCTGTACAGGGGAGGCTTTGGCATCTCTGGAAGCTTTTTTGGGCAGAGAGATTTTACAATGGGTTCCTTAAAATTCATATACAAAGGAGAATGATTATGTCTACCCCTCACATCAGCGCAGAAAAAGGCGATTTCGCGAAGACCGTCCTGATGCCCGGCGACCCCCTCCGCGCAAAGTTCATCGCGGATACCTTCCTGCAGGATGTCCGTCAGGTCACGGGTGTCCGTGGAATGTTGGGCTTTACTGGCACCTACGAAGGCCGCCCCATCAGCGTGATGGGCAGTGGCATGGGTATGCCCTCCATCGGCATCTACTCCTACGAGCTGTTCAAGTTCTATGATGTCGACAACATCATCCGCATCGGCTCTGCCGGCAGCTACACCGACAAGGCCAAGTTGTTCGACGTCGTGCTGGCAACGGGTGCTGTCAGCGAGTCCAACTATGCCCGTGTGCAGAGCGGCTATGAGGAGCCCATCAGCTACCCGAGCCAGAGCCTGAACGACAAGCTGCGTGCCTCTGCCGAGAAGCAGGGCATCAAGCTCATCGAGGGCAACATCCACTCTTCCGACGTCTTCTACCGCCAGCCGTCCGATGCAAAGCCGACCTACTGGGAGAAGCTGCGTGACGAGCAGGGCTGTGTCTGCGTCGAGATGGAGAGCTTTGCACTGTTCGCAAACGCAAAAGTCCTCGGCAAAAATGCCGCCTGCCTGCTGACCATCTCGGACAGCTTCGTCTCTCCGGAGATCACTACCGCAGAGCAGCGTCAGAAGAGCTTTACCGATATGATGAAGGTCGCTTTGGGTGCAGAATACTAAGAAAAAACGATAAAGAGAGGTTTTTGTGATGACAAAGCTGACTCTTGAAGAAAAACAGGAACTCATCCGGATGGCACTGGAAGCCCGTGAAAAGGCGTATGTGCCGTATAGCGATTTTATGGTCGGTGCGGCCCTGCGTGCTGAAAACGGCAAGATCTACACCGGCTGCAACGTCGAGAACGCCGCCTTTACCCCGACCAGCTGCGCCGAGCGCACGGCTCTGTTCAAGGCAGTCGCTGACGGCGTGACGAAGTTCACGGATATTGCAGTGGTTGGTTCTCGCCGCGGCGAGGTCAACAAGCAGATCACCTCGCCCTGCGGCGTCTGCCGTCAGGCTCTGTTCGAGTTCGGCGGACCGGAATTGAATGTCATTATGGCAAAAACTCCGGACGATTTCATCGAGCGGAGTATGGATGAGCTTCTGCCTTTCGGTTTTGGCCCCTCCAACGTCGAGGGAAACAAAGCAGTCGAGGACTGAAAACGAAGAAAAATAGTTTTGGCAGGCAAAAATCAGATGGATTTCTTGTTTTATTAAGAAGTAATACTTTTGTACAAACTTTATAAAAACTTTGTAAAGATTTTGTAATCGGTTTTTGCTTGCTTCTTTCGGTTTTCCTCGCTATACTTATGTACAGTAGATGTGCCAGTGCGCACATCACATGAAATGATTTCAATTGTATCGTATAAAAGGAGAGATTCTTATGAAGATGATTTCTCGTCGTAACTTCCTGGCAGCTGCTGGTATTTCCGCTGCTGCTCTGGCTCTGACCGCTTGTGGTGGTTCTTCCTCTTCCACCAGCACTGCTTCTTCCGCAGCTGCTTCCTCTACCGCTGCTTCTTCTGAGGCAAGCGAGGGCGGCAAGATCGTTAAGGTCGCACTGACCTGCGATACCGGCACGATCGACGATGAGAGCTTCAACCAGGCTTGCTGGTCTGCTGTTTCCGGCTACATGGGCGATGACTGCCAGTACTACATCCCCGAGGCTGACGCTTCCGACGAGGATCGTGAGACCATGATCCGTCAGGCTGTCAACGACGGCGCAGAGGTCATCGTCTGCGTTGGTTATCTGTATGGTGCATCTCTGGCTTGGGCTGCTGACCAGTATCCTGATGTCAAGTTCATCGCAATCGACGTCACTCAGGGTGATATCGGCACCGACAGCATCCCTGCAAACTGCTACTGCATCACCTTTAAGGAGGAGCAGGCAGGTTATCTGGCAGGTTACGCTATCGTTAAGGATGGCAAGACCAAGCTGGGCTTCCTCGGCGGCATGGCTGTTCCTGCAGTTATCCGTTACGGCTACGGTTTCGTTCAGGGTGCTGACAACGCAGCTCAGGAGCTGGGTTCCAACATCGACATCAACTACTTCTACGGCGGCCAGTTCTATGGCGATGCTAACATCACCTCTCGTATGGAGGGCTGGTACTCCAACGGCACTCAGGTCGTCTTCGCTTGCGGCGGCGGTATCTACACCTCTGCTGTTGAGGCTGCTCTGAAGAACGACGGCTATGTCATCGGCGTTGACGTTGACCAGAACTACATCGGCGCAAACGGCGTTGCAGACGGCACCTACGCTTACAACCCGTTCATCACCTCTGCTATGAAGGGTCTGTCTGAGGCTGTCAGCACCGCTCTGTCCGACATCGAGGCAGGCGAGTGGAGCGACATCGCAGCTTCCAACGGCAACTTCGGTCTGGAAGATGGCGATTACATCGGCCTGCCCACCGCAGACGACAGCTGGAACTTCGAGAGCTTCACTGTTGATGAGTACGAGGAAGTCAAGGGTAAGATCGCTTCCGGCGAGATCACCGTTGATAACAACTCCGACGACGCTACCAAGCCCACCGTCAGCGAGTTCACCAACGTTACCTACATCCAGTAATCATTCTGGAGACCCCAAAGGGCAATCCAAGCGGCGCATCCTGAGCGGATGCGCCGCTTTTTGCTGTATAAAAATCATTTGCAATCGAATGATTTTTATGATATGATAAAGAAAAGAACAACTGTTGACTTTCCGGAGAAAGTGAGAAAGAGAATGAGTGAAAATGCAGCAGGCTGAACGAGACGTATGTGATTTTCATTACGGAGCATGATGTGCTGGGAGATGGATTGCCGATATATCATGTTGACCGTGTTATCCGCGAAAGTAGAAAAGAATTCGGCGACGAAACACATATTATTTATGTGAACGCGCAGATTCAGGATGAAACAGCACTTGGCCGTTTAATGCACGATTTTGCGTGTCTGAACGCAGAAAAAATGTATTATGATACGCTTGCAGAGCGTGTGCGATATTTTAAAGAAGAACAGAAGGGGGTCGTGACGATGTGCAAGGCTTTGGAAGAAATGCGTAAAAATGAACGAATTGAAGTAGCAGAAAGAATGTTGCTTTCAGGTAAGCTCAGCTATGAAGATATTGCGGCCTATACCGATTTGACCGTAGAAGAAGTAAAGGCCTTAGACCAGAAGAAATCTGCATAACGGCACAAAAGAATCAGCTCAAGCATCGCCTGAGCTGGTTCTTTCATATCAATCTTTACTTTTTCGCGACGGCTTTATGATACACGGCGTAAGCGATCACGGCCGAGAGGAATTCGGTGATCCAGAAAGCGTGCCAGACACCGGTGGGGCCAAAGAAGTGGCAGAGCAGCCATGCCAGCGGCATGATGAAGATGATGTACCGGCAGAGGGAGATCACCAGCGACTCGACGCCCTTACCAAGGCCTTCCAAGGCACCGGAAGAGGTGGTAGAAACCGCCGAAATGATGAAGCCGATACAGATGATGCGCAGGGCAGTCTGGCCGATAGCGACCGTCTCCGGGTTGGTGGAGAAGAGCGAGATCAGCGAACCGGATGCCAGCAGGCAGATGATGGTACCGGCAGCCATGATGCCGGCACTGAGAACGAGGGTCAGGTTGTACAGCTTGGAGACGCGCTTGTGCTCGTTTGCGCCGTAGTTGTAGCCGACCAGCGGACGCATCCCCTGAACAATGCCGTTTGCCGGCAGGTAAAGGAAGGTCTGGAGCTTGTAGTAGATGCCGAGAACCACGACATAACTCTGGGAGAAGGTCGCCAGCAGACCGTTCAGGAAGGTGACGAGCAGAGAGGGCAGAGCAAGGTTCAGGATGGCTGGAATACCGATGCCGTATAGTTTACCGTCGAGGGCCGCATCCGGGCGCAGAAAGCTTTTGCGCAGGTGTACGGGGATCTCTGTCCGAGTGTAGGCGAAGAGGTACACACACAGAGTCAGCAGCTGACCAATGCCGGTGGCAAGGGCGGCACCGGCGATGCCAAGAGCCGGGAAGGGGCCGACGCCGAAGATGAGCAGGGGGTCAAGCAGGATGTTGCAGACACAGCCGGTCACGAGGGCGGCCATCGTCAGCTTCATCCGGCCAACGGCCTGAAACATCTTCTCGAAGGCGAGGGATGCCATGTTGATGATGGAAAACATGAAAACGATGGTGGAGTAGGTCACACCCATCGAGACGACCGAGCTGTCCGGTGTGAACCGAGCGAGGAATGTCGGCATGATGAGTGGACAGATGAGCATTGCGATCAGGCCGTGCAGGACGGAGAACATCATGCCGTGGGTCGCAGCAGCGTCAGCCTTTTCACGGTCGCCTGCGCCCAGATAAAAGGAAATCTGGGCGTTGATGCCGATGCCAAAGCCGATGGAAACAGCGTTGACGAAGTTCTGGATGGGATAGACGAGAGAAAGCGCGGTCATAGCCTGCTCACTGATTTGCGCAACGAAGAGGCTGTCTACAATGTTGTAAAGCGAGTTGACCAGCATCGAGATCACGTTGGGCAACGCCATCGAGATGAGCAGCGGAAAAACCGGCTTGGTTTTCATGAAAGTATCGTTCACTTGTTTTTGGCTCCTTTGCTTGGTTTGGATTTTGGCGCACAAAAAAGCCACACAACGGCTCTTTTGCAAGCTGTTGTGTGGCGAAAAATAGCAAACACTGTAAAAATCCACACGATATTTTAGGAACTCTAAAATATCACATCCAAACAAAGTTGTCAATAGAAAAGTCATACTTTTCACAGAACAACTCCCGGAACCATAAGCTTAGCCGTACAGCTGGCTCATGAGGGAAGAATACATCGCGCTCTTCTCAGACTTGTAGGTACTCATTGCCTGATCCGCAAGGGTGGTCGGCTGACCGTTCTCGGTCAAAATCTTGCGCATCTGGCTGACGATGCTGTTGACTTCCTTGTCGCACTCGGACTCCAAAGACTTGAGTTGACCGGCTTTGCCCATGCAGATGGCGATCTTCTTGGCCTGCGTCTGCTTTTCAGCAGGCAGAGCCTTGTATTCCGCCTTTGCGGAGCTGATGGCACTGTTCAGACCGCTCTGAGCCTTTGCCTGAACGCCATACAGCTGGTTGATGAGGGCGCGGATCTCGGCCTCGTAAGCAGGCTCTGCCGCCGTGGTGGTAGAGCTGGAAGAACTCTGTGCAGTAGAAGTGCTGCTCGAAGACTCGCTGGATGCGCTGGGCGTCTCGGTGGAATCCGATGCAGCGGAATCAGAAGACGCTACATCTTCGCCGGATGCACTGCTGGAAGCAGCTGCTTCGCTCTGTGCCGCGGATTCCGCGCGCTTTTCAGCGATTTCCTCGATGGTGGTCTTGCCGGTAATGAGTTCCTGCAGCTCTTCGTTCGTCAGAGAAGTCAGAACATCGACCTTAGAGATGGAAGAAGCGTTGCTGTCACTGGATGCAGCCGATTCACCGGTTTCATCCTGGAAGCCCTTGCAGGCAGCCAGAGAACAGACCAGCGCAACGATAACAGCGAGAATGAGAAGGCGGTAATGCTTTTGGTTTTTCATAGGTTTCCTTACATCCAATGATTCAAGAATTTTTTCGGTTTATGGGGGGAGAAAACGTCCAACTCCTGATCATCAAACAACTCGTCACCGTTCCGGATGATACGGGAAGCAACGTCAGCACCCAGTGTTTTTTCGAGTGCGGCGACGGCTTCGGCCATCCGGGGAGGACGTTTGTCGGGCGAATGGGTATCCGTAGAGATGATATGGACAAGGTCCCACGAGATGAATTTGCAGAGCTTTTTCCGAAGCTTTGCGTCATCCAGCAGGGAACCAGCGTTGATCTGAGCATAAGCACCGGCGGCCACCCAATCGTAAAGGAGAGTCGGATCCTCCAGAACATAAGGATACCGCTCGATGTGAGCGATCAGGGGCAGGATGCCCTGATCCTGAAGTTGCTCGAAGGTCTGCCGGATAAAGTGAGGTTTATGAGTCGTCGGGAACTCGATCAGCATGTATGCCGTGTCGCCCATGCAGAGAGACTTTGCGTCCAGCTCACAGAGCTTCGGAGAAAAGTAAACTTCGCTGCCAAGCTTGAAGCGAAAGTCCATCTTCTCGGGCTGCTCGTTCAGAGCCTGTGTCAATGTCTCATAGGCATGTGCGCGCTTTTCGAGAAAAACCTCGACGGTAGTGCGCTCACTGTTGAAATGACTGGTGAACGAAATGTTCCGCACGCCGTCGTTGTATTCGCGCCGCAGCAGTTCCATCGAGATGGAAACATCCTTCGCTCCATCGTCGATTCCGGGCAAAATATGACAGTGTAGATCAGTCATTTACTGCTCCTTCTTGCTCGAATCGGTCTGGGGGGTACCATAGTTACTGTAGTAGCCATAACCATAGTTGGAGTGCTTCAGAGACTTCTTGATGTTGTAACGAGTCAGAACAACACCTAGGATCTTGACACCGGCACTCTGGAGCTGCTGCGTCGCTGCCTTGACAGCATCGGTAGCAGCATAGTTCGAGCGGACAACAAAGAGTGCGCCATCGACCAGATTGCCAATGATGGCAGCATCCGTCACCATCGAGATGGGAGGTGCGTCAAAAATGACGAAATCGAACTCTTCACGGAGAGCAGCGATCATTTCGACCATCTGCGGCTGACTCAGCAGCTCCGAAGGGTTTGGAGGAGTCGTGCCGGCAGGCAGGAAGCTGAAGTTGAAGCCCTTCGGCATGACCATTGCCTCTTTCAGAGAGATCTGACGAGACAGGATGTTGGAAACGCCCTTGACGTTATGGCCTGCTTTCAGGTACTTGTGCAGGACAGGCTTGCGCAGGTCACAGTCGACCAGAGCAACTTTCTTACCGCTCTCGGCCAGTGTCAGAGCGAGGTTAACCGACACATTCGATTTGGACTCTTCCGGAGCGGTACTGGTGACAACGATGCAGTGAACATCATTGGAGCCGGCCAGAAAGTTCAGGTTGGTACGCAGAGACTTATAAGCCTCAACATAAGCGAACGGCATTTTGTCTGATGTGATCAGCTGCAGGGAACGCTTGTTGGGGTCAGAGTTCTGAATTTTGTGTTTGTTGAACGGATTCCACATTATCTTACACCTCCGGGATCAGGCCCAAGACCGGCAGACCCAGCTTCTTCTGTACATCTTCGTCGTCCACAATGTAGTTGCGCAGCAGGTGATTGATAACCAGAATTGCGCAGACAATAACGATACCAGCGACAGCAGCGAGTGCAGTATACGTCTTCGTCTGGGGGAAAATCGGGTCAGTGCCGATCTCAACATCACTGACGGTTTTGCAGGAGCCTGCCTCGACCTTATCCACAATTACTTCAGGAGCAATGTCCGCAATGGTCTCAGCAATTTTTCCGGCCAATTTGGCGTCTTCGTTGGTAACTGTGATGGACATGATCTGAGTAGAGTTGACGCTGGAAACGTCGACCATGCTGCTCAGATCATTATAGGTCATATCCAAATCTAACTTTTTAATAACATCGTTCAGAACGGTGTTGCTCTTGATAACGACGGCATAAGTACTGATCAGATTTTTAGCAGAGTTGATGTTATCGTTCGTCACCGTAGCCTGACCATCCTGACGGGAATTGACGATCAGGTTGATAGAGGCCTGATAGCGCGGAGTCAATGCGAAGGTACATACCAGCAGGCAGATGATTGCGGCGGCAACACCGGCAGCAACGATCTCCAGAATATGGCTCCATAGCAGACGAAGCAGTTCCCCGACGTCAACGTCAACTTCTTCATCAATCTCATCGATTTCGCGATTCTGTTCCATGATCTCTTGAATCCTTTCTGTTTGGAGAAATTTCACATACAGGAATAGTTTAACATGTTCCATCATAATTGACAAGAGAAACTTGAAAAAATTGTTGGGAATTTCGCAACTGTGGACGATTTGTGTGGGTACTGAGCAAAATTTCCATACATAAACCATCTATAAAGAAGCTGCTTGACTTTCTTCTTTTGCCTTTTTACAATAGAGCTGGAATAAAACGGCAAAAAACTCAAAAAACGAAAGGTGGAACGGCGATGAAATGGATGATCGCATCGGACCTGCACGGGTCGGCGTATTACTGCCGGGAAATGGTAAAAGCGTTTGAACGGGAAGGAGCAGACCGGCTGATGCTTCTGGGCGACCTGCTCTATCATGGGCCGCGGAATGACCTGCCGAAGGACTATGCACCCAAGGAAGTCATCCCGATGCTGAATCAGCTGAAACCGAAGCTCTGCTGTGTGCGCGGCAACTGCGAGGCCGAGGTCGACCAGATGGTGTTGGAATTCCCGGTCATGGCGGATTACTGCATCCTCCCGGTGGGGAAGCAGCTGGTCTATGCGACCCACGGACATATTTATAATCTGAAGAATCTGCCGCTGCTGGCACCCGGCGATATCCTGCTTCACGGTCACACCCATGTGCCAGCATGGACGGAGTTCGGTGAGGGGAATCTCTACCTCAATCCGGGTTCGCTGAGCATCCCGAAAGAGAACAGTCCGCACGGATATATGACGCTGGAAGGGGAAACATTCCAGTGGAAAACGCTGGACGGCGAGGTATATCACGAGTTGAAGCTCTGAGATGAAAGAACCTCCCTTGCAATTTCCCTATCGGTATGATATGATAACCATGGAGTCACGAGATGTTTCGAGATTCCATTTGTTTGATTTTAAGGTTAGTGTTTGCTAACAAAATCACCAAAAACAGTCGGCAAAGCTTGGTGGTTTCGCCAGATGGCTGTGACATAAATTGCAGGGAGGTCCTCTTAAAATGGTAGAGACAGTATTAAAAGTAAACGGTATGATGTGCGGTATGTGCGAGAGCCACATCAACGAAGTCGTGCGCAAGACGGCAGATGTGAAGAAGGTCACCTCTTCTCACACTAAGGGCGAGACGGTCATCGTCTCGGAGCAGCCGCTGGACATCGACAAGCTGAAAGCGGCCATTGCGGACACCGGTTATATCGTTGTGGGCTCTGAGACCAAGCCTTATGAAAAGAAAGGGTTCTTTTCTTTTTTGAAACGATAATTCCTGACTGATACAGCACGGCGCAGCTGTGTAAGATATTACCCGAAACTTGACGAACTGCCAAGGGCTCTCCCCTTTGGGGGAGCTGACGAGCGGCAGCGAGTCTGAGAGGGCTACGGAGGTAACAGTTATGCGGATTCTGGTTTATGGCGCAGGCGTTCTGGGGTGTGAGCTGGCACATTTGCTGATCCAGAACAAAAAGAACGTTGTCACGCTTCTTGCACGTGGCGAATGGAAAGACCGGATCGACCAGCAGGGCTTGGTGATCCGTCAGTGGGCGCAGCGCAAGACGACGGTGGACCGGGTGCAGACCATCGACACCCTCTTGCCGGAGGATACTTATGACCTCGTGTTCGTTGTGATGCAGGCCGGCCAGCTGCCGGAAGTCCTGCCGATTTTGAAGGAGAACAAGAGCGAGTATTTCGTCTTTGTCGGCAACAACCCCAACGCCAAAGAAACGATGCAGGCTATGCAGCGTCCGGCGGATAAAATTGCGTTCGGCTTCCAGAATACGGCTGGCCGCCGTGAAAACGGACAGGTCATCAGCGTCCATATGGGCGTCGGCATGACCGTCGGCGGTGCGACGGCTCCGCTGTCGGGCGTCTTCTGCCAGCGGCTGACGACTGCCTTTGACGGGGTAAAGTATAAGCTGACCTTTTACAGCGACATGGACGAATGGCTCAAGTGTCATGCGGCCTTTATCCTGCCGGTCTGCTATGTCTGCTACACCTGCAATGGTGATCTGACCCGTGCCACCAAGGAGCAGCGGAAAGACCTCATTGATGCGGCATGGGAAGCCTGCGAGATGCTGAAAGCGGCAGGTGTTCCGGTCAATGATGCGGACAACACGGAGAACTACCGGGCAGGCACAAAGGGCCGCAAGCAGACAGAGAAGATGATCTATTTGATGGCAAAAACGCCGCTGGGCCGTCTGTGTGCTTCTGACCACGCCATGCACGCGGTCAGCGAGATGAAATATCTCGATGATGCGTTCGAGGCACTGCGCTCGACTACACATACCTCGATGCCGGCATGGGAAAAGCTGCGCAATGAGATGCCGCAGTGGAGAACGCTCCTTCTTCGGACGGCGCGACGCTGAATTTCAAAGGGGCTGCTGGGTTCAGCGGCCCTTTTTGTTGTATGTAAGGTTAGTGCAAATAAACTGAAAGTGAGGAATCAAGATGAAAGTCTATTCGTTTGGCAAGGCGGAAAACCCGGCGATTTTGCTTCTGCCCGGTACCTGCTGCGACTGGAAGGGCAACTTTGGCGGTGTGATTCCGCTGCTGGAGCCGGATTTCCATGTCCTCTGCGTTTCCTATGACGGTTTCGATGAGACAGAGCCGGGAAACACCTTCCCGACGATGGAAGAGGAGACCACGAAAATCGAAGCCTACATCAAGGAAAACTGCGGTGGACATATCCGGGCGGCATACGGCTGCTCGCTGGGCGGAAGTTTTGTCGGTTTGCTGGCGGCACGGCAGAAAATAAAACTCGATATCGGCATCCTCGGCAGTTCCGATTTGGATCAGGCGTCGCCGTTCAAAGCCGGGTTGCTGACGAACATTATGATGCCGCTGATTTATCCACTGATTCGGGATGGAAAATTCGGCATGAATTTTTTAAATAAACGGATCGAAAAACGAAAGCAAGAAATGCCGGAATATGTCGATGCATTTATGGGGATGATGGGAGGCGCGCGGCCGTATATTTCTAAAAAGAGCTGCAAAAATCAGTTCTATTCGGATATGATAACGCCGCTGCCCGACCACCTCGACTGCCCGACCGAAATTCATATTTTTTACGCACTGAAAATGGGCGCGGAATATCGTCAGCGGTATTTACAGCATTTCGCCCATCCCATCATCCACGAACAGGATATGCAGCACGAGGAACTTCTGGCCTGCCATCCGCAGCAGTGGGCGGAACTGGTGAAGGAAATCTGCCTGAAATAACCCCAAACGCTTATCTAAAATCTGCGACGGAAAACCGAGACTCACTCTGAACGGTGGATTTCGGCTTTCTTTTTTCGGGAAATATGGTACAATAAGGGCACAGAGATTTGCCAGAACAGGCGAGTTCTGCAAAAAATATCTACCGCGTGACAAACCAAAAGCTGAAAGGAGCCTGACAATGAAAAAATCACTTTTTGCAATGATGACCGCCGCACTGGTGCTGCTGACGGGATGTTCGGCGGCTTCTTCGGCACCGGTGACCAGCGTCGCGGCAAGCACGTCGGTCACGGCACCGGCAAAAGAAGAGGTTCCATCCAAAACCGGTGTCACTATCACCACACCCAGCTTGAGCGATGGCGAAAATCAGCTGCTTTCTCTGGTGGGTGCGAACGCCCTGCTGTTCGATTACAGCGGCAGCAAGGACAGCGTCTCCATCGTGGTAACAAGCTATCAGCTGAAAAACGGCAAACTGGAGGAGCTGAACACCGTGCAGGTGCCCGGAGGCGCATCCGGGCGAATCGCGGTCAGCTTCAATAAGATGGTTGAAGGGTTCCGGGCGGCAGTCCAGAACTCCGGCGGTGTGAACAATCTGGAGATCAGCGCGGACGAAACCTTCCCGAACGGAACGGCCTGTGTCAGCTGGATGGCCGGTTTTAATGGGGCAGACTACGCCTACGGGCAGGAAATCCCCATCGTCAGTCAGGTCGCAACGAAACAGGACACCGCAGAGAACATTGCTGCAGAAGACCTGTTGAACCATCCGGAACAGTTCACGGAAAACGATTACGAGGGCGTTTACCTCATGACCCTTACCATAGATCCCACAACTTAAAGAGAAAGAAGGCCGCGGATTGGCGACTGAAACAAAACTCCGGCAGCTGGTCGAAAAAGGCTGCCCGGTCTACTATTTTTATTCGAGCGAGCGGTATCTTGTCCGGCAGGCCGTCTCGGGCCTGACCCGGCTGCTGGCGTCGGGCGAAGACGAGGAGACGACGATTCTGGACGGCGCGACGCCGGAAATCGAACAGCTCATCATGGCGGCTGGCACTATCTCGTTTTTTGGCACCCGGCGTGTGGTCGTCCTGCCCGAAATTGACCCGGCAACATACAGCGACAAAGACCTTGACGAGTTGAACGACACCCTTGCCAGCCTGGAAAACGCCGTTGTCGTGATGGGAAGTATGTTCGACCTCGAGCGCAACAAGCTCAAACTCGGCAAACGGGCGCAGAAGCTCATCGCGCAGGCGAAAAAGCTGGGCTATGCCGAAGAGCTGGCGAAGCCCAAGCCCTACGAGCTGAAAGTGATGATGATCGAACGGGCAAAGGAGCAGGGTGCGACCCTGCCCGAGGGCGCGGCGTCGGCGTTGCTGGAACGCTGCGGCGAAGACCCCTTCCTGCTTGAGAACGAGGTGGACAAGCTCTGCGCGCTGTCGGGATACCAGACGGTCACAGCCTCGATGGTGGCCGAGATGGGAACGGTCAGTCTGGAAGCGGACGTCTTCGAGATGATCCGGATGATCACCGCGAAAAACGCCACCAGAGCCTGCAAAAAGCTGCAGACTCTGCTCCGGCTCCAACAGGAGCCTGTCGCCATCACCGCCGCCATGATCGGCAGCTATGTCGATCTGTACCGGGTCAAGCTCGGTGCGGCGAAGCGGAAGAATTACAGCGCAGTCTTCAAGGATTTCGGCTACAAAGGCAGCGATTACCGGCTCAAGCGTTCGGCAGAAACGGCATCGCACTACACCCTCGGCCAGCTGGAAGCCTGTATGCAGGTGCTGCTCGACCTCGATAAAAGTTTGAAAAGCCAGCCCGTAGACGACCAGATTCTGCTCGAATCGGCCCTTTGTCGTCTTGCGCTGGCAGGGAGTGGACGATGAACGAAAATTTTCTGCACACCGACAGGGTGTTAATTGTAGAGGGCAAGTACGACGCCGCGCGGCTTTCGCACCTGACCGACGCAATGATTTTGCTGACGGACGGGTTCGGCATCTACAAAGATAAAAAACGCCAGCAGCTCTTTAAAGCTCTGGCGAAGAAAAACGGTCTGATTTTGCTCACCGATTCGGATGCCGCCGGGTTCCGCATCCGGAACTATATCACCAATCTGGTGGGCGAGAAAAACGTCGTGCAGGCGTATGTTCCGGCCATCCACGGCAAGGAGAAGCGGAAGCCTCAGCCCGGCAAGGAGGGCTTGCTGGGGGTCGAGGGCGTGGATGACGCCATCGTATTGCAGATTTTAAAGGACGCTCTGGGTGAGGAAGTCTCCGGCGAAACAGTACACCCGGCAGGACGGCAGATCACCTATACTGACCTGTACGACTGGGGCCTGTCCGGCACCGCAGGCAGTGCCGAGCGGAAGACGAAGCTGCTGAATCAGCTGGGCCTGCCGCCGCGCCTGTCCAAAAAGGAGCTGGTCGAGGCACTGAACCGCCTGTACAGCTTCGAGCAGCTGGACGAGATGATACATACGTTATAACGCAGAAAGACCGCAGAAATGCGGTCTTTTTTTGCTGTCAGTCTTCCGGCGGCAGGTTCTCTTCGCCCCACGCTTTCATGAAATGCAGCACCGAGAGAAAACTTTCGCCGAGGGGTGTCAGGCTGTACTCGACGTGAGGCGGCACCTCCTGAAAGTCGTGCCGGGAAATGAAACCATCGGCTTCCAGTTCGCGCAGCTGCTTTGTCAGCGAGGATTCGGTAATGTCGCCGAGGTGGCGGCGGAGACTGCCGAACCGGCGCACATCCTCGACGCCGATGTAGTAGAGAAGTTCCAGCTTCCATTTGCCGCCCAATATCTTTTGCAGGGTAGACATAGTTTTGCAACGCTGAATGGACTGTTCCGTTTTGCGCATAAGCTCATCCCCTTTCGAGGAGAGTATAGCGGATGCTGCGAGATTTTTCAACGGTACTACAAAAAAGTACCGTACTTTTCATTTTGGAGTGCGATGCTATAATGGGCGTGAAAAGGAGGTGCATCCCCATGCACTACACAGGAACCATCTGGCGTCCGCCCTACGAAGCATCGTCGCTTTTACTCGAAGTCACCGCAGGCTGTACCCACCATAAATGCAAATTCTGCACCCTGTACGAAGATATCCCGTTCAAGTTCCGGATGTCGCCGCTGGAAGACATCGAAAGCGACTTGCAGGAAGCTCAGATGCTGTACCACACGCCGACTTCCCACTTGTCGGCGCGGCTTTCCGGGAGAAGTGTGGAACCCGTCCGCCGGGTCTTTCTGACCGGCGCGAATCCCTTCGTTCTGCGGTTCGACCGGTTGCTTTCCATCGCCGGGCTGATAAAGAAATATCTCCCGGCGAATGAGACCATCGGCTGCTTTGCCCGGGTGACGGATATCGCGCTGAAATCGGACGAAGAGCTGGCCGCCCTGCGAAAAGCAGGCTATACCGGCCTGACGATCGGCGTCGAGACAGGCGATGAGGAGGCCCTCGCGTTCATGAACAAGGGCTATCACGCCGAGGACATCGTGACCCAGTGCAAACGGCTGGATAAGGCCGGGATACGGTATTCGTTCTTCTACCTGACCGGCATCTCCGGCGCAGGCCGTGGCGAAGCAGGAGCCGAACAGATGGCAAAGGTCTGCAACCAGCTCCACCCGGATTTGATTGGGGCGAACATGCTGACGGTTTACCCGAACTCCGAGCTGTACCGGGAAGTGCAGGCCGGGAAGTGGGCGGAGGAGAGCGAGACCGAAAAATACCGGGAAATCAAGACTCTGATCGCGAATCTTGAGATCCCGGTCGTGTTTGCGGCGATGGGCGCATCAAATGCGTTCCAGCTCTACGGCAGACTGCCGCAGGATAGGGAAAAGCTGCTCGCTACCGTGGATAGAATCATCACCGACGTCGGCGAGGAGGAATTGCGGCAGTATCGGAAGCATTTGAAACATCTCTGAAAATACAAAAAGGCTGTTGCATAACTCCTTCCGTCATCGCTGACGCGATGCCACCCGTCCTCCCTTTGTCTCTTCGAGACATCTCCCTCCGGCCGGAGGGAGTCTTTCTCTCAGAGGGAGGCTTTTACAGCTCACCGTTACGCCAAGGCCCCATCTTAGAGGGGGCTGGCACAGCGAAGCTGTGACTGGGGGAGTGTTATGCAGCAGTCTTTTTATTGTTGTATCAGTATCGATTAGGCCTCAGCCGTTTTGCCCTCGCCGTCCAGAGCCTCTTCCAGCGTATGCCATGCCAGCACAGCGCATTTGACCCGGGCAGGAACATGAGCGATGCCCTGTAGAGCAGCGGCATCTTCCAGCTCGTCCAGCTCTTCCGGCGTGATCTTATTTTTTATCATCTTGAAATACAGGCCGATGAGATGCCGTGCCTCCTCGACCGAGCGGCCCTTTACGAGGTCGATCATCAGGGAGGCCGACGCCTGTGAGATGGCACAGCCGCTGCCGATGAAACCGGCATCCTCGATCTGGCCATCCTTGACCCGGAGCTGAAGGGTGATGTCATCGCCGCAGCTGGGGTTGACACCCTCGAGGCTGTGGGTCGCACCTTCGACCGGGTGGCGGTTCTCCTTGCTGCGGCTGTTTTCGGTAATGACCTGCGTGTACAGCTCATTCAGATTCATAAACCCATCACCTTTCGTACCATTTCCAGATTATTCAGCAGCGCGTCGATATCTTCCGGCGTGTTGTAGATGGCGATGCTGGCGCGGCAGCAGGAGCCAATGCCGAGAAAGTCCATCAATGGCTGCGCGCAGTGGTGGCCGGCACGGACGGCCACGCCGCCTGCGTCCAGAATGGTCGCCACATCGTGCGGATGAACATCCTGCACGTTGAAGGACACAACACCGAACCGCTTGTCAGCCGTCGGGTCGCCGTAAACGGTCAGCCACGGCATCGACCGCATCCCGGTCAGCATCCGGTCGAGCAGAGCGTGTTCGTGGCTCTGGAAAGCTTCCCAGCCGATGCTGTCCATGTAGTCCAGCGCGGCCGCAAAGCCGACTTCGCCGCCGACGTTCCGGGTGCCGGCCTCAAACTTCCGGGGACCTTCCGCCCAAGTCGCCGTCTGCTCATGCACACTGCCGATCATGTCGCCGCCGCTCAGGAAGGGCGGCATCTTTTCCATGATCTCTTTCCGGACGTAGAGCGCGCCCATGCCCATCGGCGCATAAAGCTTGTGGGCAGAGCAGGCCGCAAAATCGACGTCCAGCTTTTTCACGTCCACCGGGGAGTGCGGTGCGCTCTGTGCGCAGTCCAGCACAACGACCGCCCCCACAGCGTGCGCACGGGAGACGATCTCCTCCACCGGAGCCCGGAGGCCCAGCACGTTGGAGACCATGCCGATGGCGACGAGCTTCGTCTTGTCGGTGATTTTTTTGTCCAGCTCTTCAGTCGTCAGATGGCCGTCCGCGCCGGGATAGAGATAGACCAGCTTTGCGCCGACTGCTGCGGCAACACGCTGCCACGGCACGAGGTTGGAGTGATGCTCGGCGACCGAGATAACGATCTCATCGCCCTCGTGCAGGAAATGCAGGCCATAGCTGTACGCGACCAGATTCAGAGACTCGGTCGTGTTCTGGGTGAAGATGATTTCATCGTCCTCGGCGTGGAAGAACTGCGCGACACGGTGCCGTGCGCCCTCGTGGGCGTCGGTGGCACGCATGGCGAGGTCATACACGCCGCGGTGAGGGTTGGCATTGTCGTGAAGATAGTAGTTCGTCACAGCGTCCAGTACCTGTGTCGGGTGCTGGGTGGTGGCGGCACTGTCCAGATAGACCAGACTGTTTCCGTTTTCGTCTGCGGCAAGGATGGGAAAATCCTTCCGCCAAGGATTATTCTGCATGGTCGAGCCTCCTTGCTGCTTCGTTCCGGACTTCCTCCCGGAGAGCCTCCAGAGGAATCTTTTCGATGGCAGGGGCGAACCGGGCATCCACCATCAAGCGGCGTGCCTGCGATTCGGACAGGCCGCGCGAACGCAGATAGTAAAGCTTGGCTTCATCCAAACGACCGATGGAGGCGGCATGCTGGCCCTCGACCTCTTCCTCACCGCAGAGGATGAGGGGCGTAGTACGGTTGCGCGCGTTCGGGCTGAAGAGCAGAACATCCTCGCTCTCGTGGCCGACGCCGCGTTTTGCACCACGGCGGAAATCGATGGTGCCGCGCAGGATCTTGTCCGCGTGGTCGGTCAGAACACCGGCAGTATGCATCTCACAGAGGGTGTCTTTGCCGGTGTGAACAGAGACATCGTTGAAGTCGAGGACGCTCTCGCCCTGACCGAAATAAACAGCGTCAAGGTCATACTCGCTGTGGCTCTCGGGCAGGATGGCACGGGTGCCGCAGGCGTTGAGCAGGCCGCCCAGTTCGATACGAACCTGTTCGACTTTGGCATTTTTTGCGGATTCAACGGCAACCGCATTCCAGCGGCGCGCATGACTGCCGAGCAGCTGAACCTGTACCAGCTTGACGTGAGCGTTTTCGGCGGCACGGATGCGGGTCAGACTGCCGCTGACACCGTTCTCGGCGTCGCCGCGCACGACCTGAACCACGGTCAGCTGGCTGTTCACCTTTGCGTCAACATCCAGCACAGACAGGGCGTTGGGGTGTGCGGCGTCCAGAGTGGCTTCAAAAACCGCAGGCTCTGCGACGGTAGTATTCTCTGCGACGGTCAGAGTGTTCCGGATGGTCGCATTTTCCAGCAAATAGGTATCGACAGCCTGACCCATGCCGCTTTCCGAAAAAGAGGTGAAGCCTTCTTCGGCTTCACCGATACCGGCAGGCAGGGTCACGGCAATGTTGGCGTCGCCCCAGTCGTCGGCAGGAACCGCAGGCAGAGCGGCCGCAGCCGACGCAGAATTGACACCCAGCTGGTTCCAGGTCGGGACCGGCAGGTGATTGATCTCAGTTTTATACATACGTTACAGCCCTCCTATCAGCCGATGCTGCCCTTCATCTCAAGGTGGATGAGGTTGTTCATTTCAACGGCGTATTCGACGGGCAGCTCCTTCGCGATGGGTTCCGCGAAACCGCCGACGATGAGTGCGCGAGCGTCTTCCTCGCTCATGCCGCGGCTCATCAGATAGAAAACGGCTTCCTCGCTGATGCGGCCGATCTTTGCCTCATGGCCGACATCCACGGCATCGCAGCGGATGTCCATCGAGGGGATCGTGTCGGAACGGGAACGGTCATCCAGCATCAGGGATTCGCAGGAGACAGCGGACTTGGAACCCTTGGCGTCCGGCAGAACGACGACCGAGCTGCGGAAGTTGGAGATGCCGCCATCCCGGGCGATGGATTTGGTCGAGATGTGGGAGCTGGTGTTGGGAGCCGCGTGAACGACCTTTGCACCGGTGTCCAGATCCTGACCGGCACCGGCGAAGGTGATGCCGGTGAACTCCATGCGTGCGCCCTCGCCTGCGAGGATGCTCATGGGGTACAGGCAGGAGGTATGGGAGCCGAACGAGCCGGACACCCACTCGATGGTGCCGCCCTTTTCGACCTTGGCACGCTTGGTGTTCAGGTTGTACATGTTCTTCGACCAGTTCTCGATGGTCGAGTAGCGGACACGGGCATTTTCTCCTACGTAAATTTCGACACAACCGGCGTGCAGGTTCGCGACATTGTACTTCGGGGCAGAGCAGCCCTCGATGAAGTGCAGGTATGCACCCTTGTCTACGATGATAAGGGTATGCTCGAACTGACCGGCACCGGGTGCGTTCAGGCGGA
The DNA here is from genome assembly GCA_934548045.1 of uncultured Faecalibacterium sp. Classification (GTDB taxonomy): domain Bacteria; phylum Bacillota; class Clostridia; order Oscillospirales; family Ruminococcaceae; genus Faecalibacterium. The sequence goes on from CAKTEM010000008.1 coordinate 22,204, forward strand.
AGTAGGACTGCAGCGGAATCTCGACGCTGACGCCGGCCGGAACATAGACGAAGGAACCGCCGCTCCAGACAGCACCGTGCAGAGCCGCGAATTTGTGGTCGGTGGGCGGAACCAGCTTCATGAAGTGCTTCCGCACCATCTCGGCATACGGGCCGTTCAGCGCGCTCTCAATGTCGGTGTAAACGACACCCTGTGCAGCGACCTCGGCGCGGACATTGTGGTAGACGACCTCAGAGTCATACTGTGCGCCGACACCGGCCAGCGATGCACGCTCGGCCTTCGGGATGCCCAGACGCTCAAAGGTGTTCTTGATGTCATCCGGAACATCGCTCCACTTGCCGCGCATTTCGGTCTTGGGGCGGACGTAGGTGACGATGTTGTTCATGTCCAGACCCTCGATGGAAGGGCCCCAGTCCTGCACCGGCATCTGGTTATAAATTTGCAGACTCTTCAAACGGAAAATGCGCATCCACTCGGGATCGTGCTTTTCCTCGGAAATTTTCTCGACGATCTCGCTCGTCAGGCCGGAGTTGACCTCAAACGCCGCATTAGGCTTGTCCTTGATGTCGTAAATGCTCCGGTCGACCTCGGCGACATCGGTCTTTTCGGTATCAAAGGCTCTCATTTCGCTTCGTCCTCCTTCAGCGCGTGGAAGCCCTCCTCGATGATCTCGCTGACAAGGCTTCCGTCGCCGGTGCGCACGATGTGGGCATCATCCAGAACGTGAACGTAATCCACGTTCAGACCTTCCAGAATCTTCGCGTTGTGGGTGATGATGATAAGGGCGTTGTCCTTGTTGTGGTATGCACGGACGCCGCTGGCAACAGTCTTGACTGCGTCGACGTCCAGGCCGGAATCGGTCTCGTCCAGCAGAGCCAGCGCAGGCTTGAGCATCAGCAGCTGCAGGATCTCGCTCTTCTTCTTCTCGCCGCCAGAGAAGCCGACGTTCAGATAGCGGTCAGCATAGGACGCATCCATACCGAGGGCCTCCATCTGCTTGGCAAGCTCTTTCCGGAAGGCGAAGACCTTGACCGGCTTGCCGGTGATGGCGTTCTGTGCGGTGCGCAGGAAGTTTTCCAGCGTGATGCCGGGAATCTCTTCCGGCGTCTGGAAAGACAGGAACATGCCGGCACGGGCGCGGACGTCCGCCGGCTCATGGGTGATATCCTGACCCTTGAAAATGATCTGGCCACGGGTGACGGTGTAGCGAGGATCGCCCATCAGGGCACTCATCAGGGTGGATTTGCCTGCACCATTGTGGCCCATCAGGACATGGGTCTCACCCGGGTATACGGTAAGGTTCAAACCGTCCAGAAGAACTTTGTTTTCTTCGCCGACGGTGACCTGTAAATCTTTGACTTCCAGCAGAGGACTGCGCATGGAATACACCTCCAAATAACTTTAAACCATGAGCGGCTCAATTCCGAGTGGCTCAGTAGGATAACTCTCTGACCTGTATACTATACCACTTCGCTGGGATTTGCAAGCCCTGTAAAAAAGAATTAACACTCTTCGTCAGTTGAGACAAGAGAGAACCACAGCACCCCGGCGGAATTTGTGCAAATCGGATGGAAAACGCTTTCGCAAAAGAAGGATCTATGGTATACTAAAATCGAAAATCGGGTGCATTTTGGCACCGAAAAAAGGAGTTTAGGATATGAAAACAAAATTTGGTATCGTGGGCTGCGGTTTCCTCGGGAATATCGTCGCCGACGCATGGAAGAACGGCCTGCTGGAGGATTACGAGCTGATCGGCGTTACCAGCCGTTCCCGTTCGTCCAGCGAAGCGACGGCCGCAAAAGTGGGCTGCAAGGTCTGCGACAGTGTGGACGAGCTGCTGGCTCTCGAGCCGGAGTACATCGTGGAGACGGCTTCGGTCGAGGCAGTCCGTGCAATGGCGGTTCCGGTGCTGCGCCGCGGCGTGAATCTGGTCGTCATCTCCATTGGTGCCTTTGCAGACCTCGCATTTTATGAGGAAGTCAAGCAGGCCGCAAAAGAGGGCGGTGCAAAAGTCCATCTGGCAAGCGGTGCCATCGGTGGCTTTGATGTCCTGCAGACCGTTACCCTGATGGCTGAGGCGCAGAAGCTCAGCGAAAAGGCCGGCATCGAGACGCACACCGGCGCGAAGGGCTTCCGGAATACGCCGGTCTGGGCGGATCACCTGCTGACCGATACCGAAAAGACAACCGTGTTCACCGGCAACGCAAAGGAAGCCATCGCCACCTTCCCTCGCCGGGTCAATGTGGCTGTGGCGACTTCGCTGGCGACCACCGGCCCAGAGATCACTGGCGTCACGATGCATTCGGTTCCCGGCTGGATCGGTGACGACCACTGCATCACGGCCGAGATCGAAGGCGTCAAAGCGGTCGTGGATATCTGCTCATCCACCAGTGCCATCGCCGGATGGAGCGTGGTTGCCCTGCTGCGCAACCTGTCCTCGCCGGTCTGCTTCTATTAAGGAAAGGGGAGAACTGTCATGTTTGAAAAACTGGTCGCCATCGAGCCGGTCAGCCTGATCCCGTCTGCCGAGGAAAAACTGCACGACTACGCAAAAGAAGTTGTCCTCTACCGCGATATCCCTGCCGACGATGAGGAGATCGTCCGCCGCATCGGAGATGCAGATGCCGTTCTGGTGAGCTATACCTCTCGCATCGGGAAAAATGTCATCGAGCAATGCCCGAACATCCGCTACATCGGCATGTGCTGCAGCCTGTACTCGGAGGCGAGCGCAAACGTTGACATCGCCTTTGCACGCACCCGGAACATTCAAGTGCTTGGTATCCGGGATTACGGCGACCGCGGTGTGGTCGAGTATGTCCTGCATGAGCTGACCGGTCTGCTCCACGGCTTCGGGATGCCGATGCTCCGGGATGAGCCGGTAGAGATCTTCGGCCTCAAAGTCGGCATCGTCGGCCTTGGCGTCTCCGGCCGGATGATCGCCGACGCACTGTCCTATCTGGGCGCGGACATCTCCTATTACAGCCGCACGCGCAAGCCGGACGCAGAGCAGGCTGGGATGAAGTATAAGCCGCTGGAACAGTTGCTGCAGGAGAGCGAGGTCGTCTTCACCTGCCTGAACAAAAACGTCCTGCTCCTCGGCAAAGACGAGTTCGCCGCTCTCGGTGCCGGAAAAGTCCTGTTCAATACCTCCATCGGCCCGGGCTTTCACTCTGCTGAACTCGAAAAATGGCTCGACCTGCCCGGCACCCACTTCTTCTGCGACACCCATGCCGCCGCAGGTGCCGTCTCACCGGACTTCTTCGACCGCGAAAATGTCCATAGCCCGAACGTCTCCGCCGGCCGCACCAAACAGGCCTTCGTCCTCCTCAGCCAGAAAGTTCTGGCGAATCTTGAGACGGCGTTGAAAAAGTAAATAGCAATAATACAAATCAAGCCTCCCACATCGGTTCACCCGGTACAGGAGGCTTGCTCTTTCCATATTAAATTGACTGAATCACCAGAACCAATACCGCTTTTTCACGGCGATATAGGCGATGACGATGCCGATAACGACAACACCGCCTGCAATGAAGAATGTCCAGTTGATGGTGGTGAACCGGAGGTTCGTATTGGTGAGCAGGTAGTCACCGGCGGTATCTGCCGAGATGACGCCGTCCTTGTAGGAGTTCAGGAACTGCCACTTTTCGGTGACAGCGTTGTACAGATACAGACGGCCATAGCTGGCGGCTTCATCGTTCAGCAAGACTTCTACGGTGCCGGGCAGAGTCTCACCATTGTTCAAGGTGAAGGTCAGACCATGCTCGTCCTGCGTGAAGGTCAGTGCGGTATCCACAGCGGCAGCAGTGTTTTTGACGTTGTAGCCGTGGATGCGGATGCTGTAATCGTCAGCGGTCACGGTGAGGACTGCGTTGTTCAGGCGCAGAGCATTCAGAATGTCGCTGGTGATGACCGGGATCTCCGACTGGGTGTAGGTCACTTCGCCGCCATTGGAAGCCTCAATAGCCTCCACGATGGGGTCGGTCTCCATCGGCTCGTCGTTGCCATTGTCGCCGGAGTTGTTGTTGGAGCTGGTCGCGTTCCGGTTGACGATGACCGTCACCGAAGCGGAAATCGTGCCGTTGGAGACGATGACCGAGGTCGCACCGGTGTTGGCGGCCGTAATAACGCCGTTCTTGCTGACGGTGGCAACGCTGGTATCCTGACTCTTGAAGGTCAGCGACTGTGATGCCGACGAGGGCGTGACCTTGCCGGTAATTTTCTGGGATGCGCCCGGCTTCAGAACCACATAGTTGGAGCTGAGGTTCAGAGACTGAGCGGTGATGGTCTGAGACGAGCTGGAAGGCTGCTCCACGACCCGGATGTTCGCCGAGGCGGAAATTTCGCCGCAGCTGACCGTGATGGTCGCCGTGCCGGGCGCGATGCCGGTCACTTTGCCGAAGTTGTTGACCGTGGCAACGCTCGGGTCAGAGGAGGTCAGGGTGACGGAGATGTAGTTCGCCGCCGTAGTCGGCAGGACAGCCAGCGAACAGGACGTGTTGTCACCGACGTAAATCGTGTTGCTCTGTAAGGTGATGTCCAGTTCCTGAGGGATCATGGAGCTGTCCGGCTCGGTCGTGATGGTGTAAATGCAGCTCACACCGCCAGCCGTTGCCGCGATGTTTGCCGTACCGACGCCAACGGCCTGTGCGACACCGTCTTCGGTGACAGAGACAACGTTCGGGTTATCGGAAACATAGCTCACAGCGTTGCGCTTGGCTGCTTTTGTGGGGAGGACGACAGGGGAGAGCTGCTGTGCCGTGCCGACGGTCATCGAAGCGGCATAGTCGCCGGTCTCCACGGTCTCAACGCTGACCGACTCCCACGGCCAGGAGATGGAGAGAGCCGGAGCGACAAAGGGGCTGGCTGCGGATGCAGGCACCGCCATGCCGACAGCCAGCAGGCTGAGCAGAGCGGCGCATACGGCCAGCTGTTTCGGGTTTCGTTTCATAGTTGTACCTCTTTGGGCGGTTGGTATGCGGATGCAGGGGTGCTTAGCGGAAGAATACGCCCAAAGCTTCCATCACATACTCGAAATAGGTCAGTTCATCATACTCGACACGGGCGGTCACGCTCATACCGTTGGACAAGTCGACCTTGTCGCCGCTGTTGCTCACAACATAGGTGCTGTCCGGCTTGATGGTCATCTTGTAATAAGAGCCGTTGGAGCTGGACGTAATGTCGCTGTCGATGGAGGTCACGGTGCCAGTCAGGTTGCCGTAGGAATACTCCGACAGGCCGGTGATGGCGATCTTGCACGGGTCGCCGACGTCCAGCAGCGGACGGTCACTGACGGTGACATACGCCACGATCTCAAGGTCGCTGTTCTCGCTGGCAACGGTCGCCAACGGCGTACCGGCACTGAGGACCATACCGACTTTGTAGGGGCTATCCATGTGGATGACGCCGGAGGTCGGTGCGTAGATGTAATAGTCATTTGCGCCGCTGTTCAGCGAATCCAGCTGAGACTGTAAGTTGTCCAGATTGCTCTGGATGTTCGTCAGGTTGGAAGAGATGCTCTGCAGCGTCGAGTAGTACAGAGCCTCGATCTCGCCCTGATTCTGTTCCATCAGGCTCTTGATCTGCTCGTCCGAGTAGCCTGCGGCCTGATACGGCGTTGCATCAAAGGTCTTCTGCTCGACCTGACTCTTGTACGTCTCGTACTGGTAATAGTACGGCTGGTCGTCAATATCCGTCTCGCTGAAATAGTTCTTGTCGTCCTGAATGGACTTGAGCAGCTTTTCGTACTGCGCTTTCTGCTTGGCGTAGATGTCGATCTGGCTCTGCAGATTGTCGGCCTGCAGGTCGAGGTCGGTACTCTTGATGTGGGCAATAAGGTCGCCCTCATTGACATAGCTGCCCTCGCTGATGGTCAGTTCGGTCAGCTCACCGGAATAGCTGGACATGATGTAGGTCTTGTTGCTGGCCTGCACGGTGCCGCTGGACTGACTGACGTAGACACGCTTATTTTGCGTACTCCACACGGTCAGAAAAATCAGCAGCGCGCTCACGAGGATGATCAAAGCGTAGCCGAACGGCGGCAGCTTTTTCTCCATCATGATGCGGCGATCCTGCAGATCCGAAAGATTCTGGATGGTGGTCGTACTCATAGTTACTTCGTCTCCATAAAGACGTCAACAACGCCTTCGTCCTCGTCCTGATTGACGAAAATGGTATAAACACTGCCGGTCAGTTCCAGCTCGTTCTCAAAAGCGTAGATGTTCAGCTTCTGGGTCGCCAGCGAATTCTGGCTCATGGGGCCGGTGTAGTGGGCGTACAGGCAGTTGCGCACACGCAGAACGGCGTCCATCTGATAGCCCGGGTCGAGACGGGGGATAAGCTGGGTCGCCTGCTGCATGAAGTAGATCTCGGGCTGCGGATTGGGGCCGGCAGACATTTTGATGCACTGTACCAGAGGGCCGATCGGCTGCGCGTTGTTGCTGCGGATGAAGTTGTGCATCTGGGTCAGCACGATCTGAAGATTGGCGAACTCTTCCGGCTGGATCTTGCGCGCCAGCACGTTCGTCAGCTTGAGGGTCTTGTGATCTGCGATTTGGATTTCTCTCATAATCTTGTCCACCTTGTTCTGTAAAATTTTCCTCCAAAATTTTGGAGGGCGTAATAGGCAATAGCCCTCTCAGTCATTACTCCGTAATGCCAGCTCCCCCAGAGGGGGAGCCCTTGGCAAGCCGGTCAAGTTTCATTTATCAAGGGAAACAGCCGGGCCCTGCTGTCTAGGGCAGAAGGAGAAGGACAAAGGTAACGGATTCAGTCAGATTCGGATGAGGATATATGAATACAGTTTTGAATCACGGTGTCGATACGGCGGCATGTAGAAGAAAACTGGTAGTCGATATCGTCATTTGAAATACGGAGAATTTCCAAGCCATAAGCAGCAATACGCTCATCACGGGAAAAGTCGTGATTTTGCTGGTAGGTACGGGAATGAATTTCTCCATCCAGTTCGATTACAAGACGTGCAGAAGCACAATAAAAATCGACCACAAAAGATTCAATAATGCGCTGCTTATAAATTTTAACAGGGTAATCCTTTAAAAAAGCATACCAGAGCTTCCGCTCCTGCGGAGTCATATTATGCCGTAAATTCCGGGCAGTTTCAAGCATCTTCAAATTTTTGACAACGTGTTCCTTCTGTTTCATAGCACCCCCATAGGATAGCAACTTATGAATGAGAAATATAGATAAGATACCGTGAATCCAGACAGCGAGGCGAAGAAGGTAAAACAAAGAGCAGAAACTGAATCAGTTTGCCAATGGCTCCCCCTCTGGGGGAGCTGGCACCGAAGGTGACTGAGAGGGCTATCACCTATTACTAAAAAGTAATAAGCGATATAAAAAGAAGGTGTGCCAGGAGGCAGACGCCTCCTGGCACACCATAACGAGGCATTGTCATCTGCCTCGCCCTACGAGTAGGGCGGTGCAAACGAAATACACTTCCTATTTAGTTAAAGAACTAAATTAGCCGTTGACCAGCTTGACCAGAGTGACAGAAGGACCATCGCCAGCGGTGATAGCTGCAGAAGAAGCCTTGTTAGCAACAGTAGCGTTGCCCAGGTTGTACAGAGCAGCAGCGGTGCCCAGGATAGAAGCAACTGCGTCACCGTAGTTCTTGGTAGCGAACTGGTTGCCAATGCCAGCGAAGACATTGTTAGCCTTGATGTTAGCCCAAGTCTGATCCTTGCCGTAGCCATTGAAGACCAGGCCCAGAGTGCCGTTGATCAGGCCGCCCAGGTAACGGTTACCGATCAGGGTAACAACGTTGGTGTTCAGGGTCTTCAGGTTGTCAACGGTGAAGATAGGAGCGGTGAAGGAACCCAGGAACTCAACAACACCACCACCGACGACATAAGTCATCTCGTTCTCTGCGATTGCAGAATAGTTTGCAGGCATCATCATAATGAATTACTCCCTTCAAATGATTGAATCAATTTAAGCGGCTTTTTTCCGGATGCGCATCCATCCAAAAGTCATTTATGTAACCGAGTGCGCACTCGGCTGCAACAAATTAGTAGGTGATCGACTCGCCGTCATCCTCGTCATCTTCGACGATTTTTGCGGCTGCGACCGGTTTGGGGGCTTCCTCTTTGCGACGGAAGATACCCTGCTGCATGTTCCACAGGTCGTAGTAACGGCCCTGCTTTGCCAGCAGCTCATCATGGGTACCGCGCTCCACGATCTCGCCATGATCCATGACTAGAATCATATCACAATCGCGGACAGTTGACAAGCGGTGTGCGACGATTAGCATCGAACGGTCGGCCAACTGGTTGTAAATCATATCAAAAATGATATTCTCAGTACCAAAGTCGAGGTTCGAGGTGGATTCGTCCAGAATATAGAGATTCGAGTCTTTCAGGAACGCACGAGCCAGAGCGATTCGCTGTTTCTCACCGCCCGACAGACCATTACCGGCTTCCTCAAGGAAGGTATGGAACTGCAGGGGGAGTTTGCGGATAAACTCATAGGCATCGGCTTTCTTTGCAGCGGCCTTGACTTCATCCAGCGTTGCCTCCGGACGGGAGATGCGGATGTTATCATAAATGGTCTTGCTGAAAAGCTCGATATTCTGCGGAACATAGGAAATTGCACGACGGACGGACGAATTGGAATATTCATCCAGATTCACACCGTTCACGTCAATTTCACCGGACTCCGGCTCATAATACTTGAGCAGGAGTTTTGTAATAGTAGACTTGCCGCTGCCACTGCTGCCGACCAAAGCGACCTTCTTTCCTTTCGGAATGGTGAAGGAGATATGATTCAGGGCAGGGGAACGGTTGCCATACCGGAAGGTGACATCTTTGAATTCAATGTCGCCGTCGATCTGCTCCATCTCAGTGTATTCCTGATCCGGTTTCTGCTCGGACTCATAGTCCATGATCTCCGTCAGACGCTTCATCGAGATGGAAGCCTCCTGAATGGACATCTGCATACTGATCAGTTCACTGATCGGAGAAGTGAAATAACTGGAAAGGGTACTGAACGCCATGTAACCGCCCAGCGTCAGCTGTCCATTCAGGACCTGCATGATACCAACATACGTCGTGACCATGCCCAGAATGGTGGAGATAAGCGAAGAGATAAGAGACTGACCTGTACTGATTTTGCTCGACTTCAAGCTGATTTTCAGGCTCTTAATATACTCACGCTCAAGGTTCTCCAGCTCGCGGTCTTCGCCTGCGTTGCACTTGATGGTCTCAATACCGCGCAGACTTTCAATCATCTGGCTGTTGAGGATCGCAGACTGCTGCATCGTCTCTTCATTGATCCGCTTATACGGCTGCTTGAAGATGATGACCAGCAACAGACTGAGCAGCGAAGTGAACAGGGAAATCGAGAACAGGGTAGAATTCATCCGGAAAAGGATGATACCTGTCGCGACTGCCATCACAACGTCCATGACAACGCTCAGCGCGATGTTCGTCAGGACAGATTTGATGGTGCCTGCATCCGAATAACGGGTAGTAATTTCGCCGATTTTCCGTGTTGCAAAGAACTTCATTGGCAGTTTGAACACATGCCCAAAGTAACCCAGCATCAGCGGAATATCGACCTTGATGGACAGATAAATCAGAATCCATTGGCGAACAGTCGATATCAATGTACTTGTAAGGCTGACAACGCTGAACACTAATATCAATGTTATCAGCAGACTTTGCAATCCGTATGGCAAGACCTCATCCATCAACGCTCGGTTGAAAATCGAGGACACAATGCCAAGCACCGTCATCAGGACGGATGCAACGATCGCATAGATAAATAACTTCTTCTGCGGCAGCAGCAGATCAAGATAACGCTTGAGCATGCCGCCCTTTTTCTGCTTGCCGGGCTTGAACTCCGCAGTGGGGTTCATCAGCAGCAGAACGCCGGTAAAGTTTTTGTAGAACTCATCCAGAGAGATCTTTTTCAGTTCATTTGCAGGGTCGCCGATAACGACGTAATCCTTGCACTTGTACTTTTTATTCTCATCTTGTCTGAGCTGCTCTTCCTTGACGATGTGCTTATGCCGGGCCTCGTCATCCTTGATGGTCGTCTTTTTGAAGATGACAACAAAGTGAGCCAGACCTTGGTCAGTGATGACCTGCGCGATGCAGGGAAGAGTGAAATCGCTTAAAAAGTTTTCACGGTCTACGCGAACCGCCGCAGTGGTGAATCCCAACTCATTGGCGGCCTTTTGCAGGCCAACAAGGTTTGTGCCTTTCAGGTCAGTACCCATCATGTCGCGAAGCTTCGTGATGGTGATCTCCTTTTTGTAATGCAGGCACACCATTGCGAGACTGGCAGCGGCACAGTCCGTTGTGTCGTGCTGCCGGACATAGGTATAACGCATAGATGATGTTTCCTTTTCGAGAAGCTGGCCGATGCGACGGGAAAAGCTTCTTTTCAAAATATAGTCTATTCAAAACTACAACCACATTCTATCACAATGTGACAAACTTCACAAGTGCAATTTTATATGGCTGCAAGTTTCAGCGAGGAAAAAATACGCAAAAGCATATTTTTTCAAGGAAGCAGCGCATAGTCCGCTGCTCTGCTTTGCCCTGCGGAGACCAAGGCAGAGCAGCGGCCAGCTGCTATCAAAAGAAGGGAGCACCTACCCTTTGATCAATACGCTGCGCTTTAGCGATTAAAAATCTCCTAAAGCTTGGATGTAGTATAACACATTGTGACAGCTTCTTCAAGGGGTTCTTTTTTAACAAAGCCTTAAGTTTGTAAAAAATGTGAAAAAAGTCACAAAACGGTTACAGCCCAAAAACGAAAAAGAGCGACAAGCCAAATGGCTCGCCGCTTAATGGCGCCTCTTGCCTGACTCGAACAGGCGACACCCTGATTAACAGTCAGGTGCTCTAACCGACTGAGCTAAAGAGGCATATCATTCTTGACTTTGCAGCGGCAAACAGTTGCTGCGAAATGTATTATACCTCGCTCGACTCGCTTTTGCAAGTGTTTTTTGAAAAAAGTTGGGAAATAGTTTTCTCCGCTATGCAAAGGCTCGCCCTCTCCGTCATTGCTGGCGCAATGCCACCTTGTCCTCCCTCTGTCGCTTTGCGACATCTCCCTCCGGCCGGAGGGAGTCTGTCAAGGGGGAGAGGCTTTAATATCATTTTCAGCAATTTTTTCTTTATAAATGATTTATCCTATTAGAAAGGGGGCGATACCATCAAAACGGTGATTTACCTTGATCTCCTTCTCCTTGTCAATTTTGCGCTGGCGGTGCTGTTTTTGCTGGCGGCCGGGCTGCTGACGGGGTATTGCTGCTCCGGTCTGCGGCTGATCTTGGGCGCAGGCGTTGCGGCGGCTTCATCGGTGTCGCTCCTCTGGCCGGAGATGCCGTGGCCGCTGGCGTTCCTCTATAAAGTATCCACGGGTGTACTGTCGGTCGCTGCGGCGTATGGCTGGCCGGGCGTCCGGGGGTTCGGGCAGCTGCTGGTCTGGTTCTGGCTGATGAACCTTCTTCTGACTGGCGCGGCCCTTCTGCCGGGTGCGGAGGGGAACAACTTCAGCACCTATCTGCCCCTTTCGCCCGGGTTGCTGCTATCCTCTGCGGCAGGAATCTATCTGATATTACAATTCGTATTGCATTTTTTCGGGAAAACCACGCCCCAGTGCCTGCCGGGAGAGTTAATTTTAGAAATGAACGAGACAAAACCCATCCCGGTGAAGGCTCTGTATGATACCGGATTTTCGGTGCAGGAGCCGCTTTCCGGCCGGGAAGTCGTGCTGGTGCGATATCCGGCGGTAGAAATAGAACTTCCTTCTACACTTTGTACTTACTTGAAAGAGCAGCTTTCGGGCGGTGCAGGTCTGCCGCCGCCGGAACTGGATGTGCGGTTCGTGCCGTGCAATACGGTGGCAGGCCATTGTGTTCTGCCTGCGGTTCCGGCACGGGAACTCCGTATCCACCGGACAGGGAAAACACAAGTCCGGAAACAATTGTATGCGGCTTTTTGTGATACGCCGCCTCCGCCGGGAGGCTGGACGCTTTTGATGGGAGGGTGACGTTTCATGTTTGAATGGCTTTGCGGTCAGCTGCGGCGGCTCTGGTTTCGGCTGACGTGGACCGGCGGCGTCCACTATGTGTCGGGCGGTTCCAGCCTGCCGCCACCGCTGACGCCGGACGAGGAAAAAGACCTTCTCGCCCGGATGATGGCAGGCGACCCGACCGCCCGGGATGAGCTGATCACCCATAACCTACGGCTGGTGGTCTACCTCGCGAAAAAATATGAAAACAGCGGTGTGCCGTCCGAAGATATGATATCCATTGGTACTATCGGGCTGATAAAGGCGGTGAACACCTTCACGCCGGAGCGGAATATCAAGCTTGCGACCTACGCCAGCCGCTGCATCGGAAATGAAATTTTGATGTACTTACGAAAAAGTTCCAATCGCCGACAGGAGGCCAGCATTGACGAGCCGCTGAACATTGACGGCGACGGCAACGAACTGCTTTTGTCGGACGTTCTCAGCAGCGATGAGAATCAGGTAGGGCAGAAGCTGGAACAGGACGCTGAGCGTGCGACATTGCGGCAGTCGGTCGCCCTGCTCTCGCCCCGGGAACGGCAAATTATGGAACTGCGCTTCGGCCTTGTGGACGGGGTGGAGCATACCCAGAAGGAGGCCGCCGACGCCATCGGTATCAGTCAGAGCTATATCTCCCGGCTTGAAAAACGAATCATCAAAGAGCTGAGGAAACGGTTGGAGGAAAACTAAAGTAAACAGCAAGGCCATCGCTCTCGCGTTCTACGCTTAGAGTAAACCGACATGCCAAGGCCTCTCCCTCTGGGAGAGGTGGCATTGCGTAAGCAATGACGGAGAGGGTATACTTTCCATGAATCCGCCGCCCTTCCATGACCCATACTTTCGGTGAAGTCCAAACGAAACCGGAGGTTCGGGGATGTACAACAAGGTGGAACTGTGCGGAGTGAATACAGCGGAACTGCCTGTCCTGACCGAGCAGGAAAAGCGAGAGCTTCTGAAAAGGGCGCAGGCAGGCGATAAAAATGCACGGCAGAGCATGATCGAGGGCAACCTGCGGCTTGTCCTCAGCGTGGTACAGCGGTTCGCGCAGAGGGGCGAAAACCTCGACGACCTGTTTCAGGTGGGGTGTATCGGGCTGATAAAGGCCATCGACAACTTTGACCCCTCGCAGGAGGTGCGGTTTTCGACCTACGGCGTGCCGATGATCATCGGAGAGATACGCCGCTTTCTCCGGGATAACAACACGCTCCGGGTCAGCCGCTCCCTGCGCGATACAGCTTACCGTGCCATGCAGTCACGGGAACAGCTCGAAAAGCAGCTGGGCCGGGAGCCGACCGTGGACGAGATCGCCGAAAAGACCGGCCTGTCGCGCCGGGAGGTGTCCACGGCACTGGAATCGGTGGTGGAGCCGCTCAGTCTCGAAGAACCCATCTACACCGACGGCGGCGACGCGATGTATGTCATCGACCAGGTGCGCGACCCGGACGGCGAGGACAGCTGGATCAGCGGACTGGAATTCCGGCAGACCGTTTCGGAGCTGACCCCACGGGAGAAGAAGATCATGGAACTGCGCTACCTGAAAGGGAAGACCCAGATGGAAGTCGCTAAGGAGATCGGCATCAGTCAGGCACAGGTCAGCCGACTGGAAAAGGCCGCACTGGGGCAGTTCCACAACCACAGGCAATAAAGAAAGCGGTTCGTCCTCTCCGTAAAGAAAACGAACCGCCTTTTGCCGGTGCTAGACGGCAGAAGCCGACCGCCGGTGGTACTTTTCCCGGGTGGCCGCGCCGCCGCGCAGGTGCCGCTCGGCCTTGTTCCGGGCTAAAATGGCTTTCACCTGTAAGAACAATCCCGGGCTGACCGTCCGAAGCCGGGTCGAGACGTCTTTGTGGACGGTGGATTTGCTGCACCCGAACGCTTTGGCTGCGGCTCGTACCGTTGCGCCATGTTCTACAATGTATTCGCCCAGCAGCACCGCACGCCGCTCCGGATCACCTTTCATCGCTGATTCCTCCCACCCACCATAAAATGACCTACTAAAAAATATGCGGCGGCGGTACAGGTTATGCTTGACATTTTGTCCGGGTCGGCTATACTGAAAAGCGGACATAAAAACAGGGGTGCCGAAAGGCTGAGATTTGCGCAAGCAAAGTACCCTCGAACCTGATCCGGGTAATGCCGGCGTAGGTAGTTTGCGAAAAACGTCCGCTCTTTTTTCACAAACGACCCGTGCGCCTGCTGGTTTTCAGTGGGCGCATTTTTGTTTTTGTGTACTATTATAATGAGAAGAGGAATCCTCATGTCGAAAACCTATTCCAAGACCCGTATCCTGGTCGAGTGCGCGTTGATGATCGCCATCGGTACGGTGCTGTCCAACATCAAAATTTTCAGTATGCCCAACGGCGGCAGTGTCACCCTGCTGAGCATGCTGCCGTTCGTGCTGGTGTCCTTCCGCCACGGCGTCAAGTGGGGTCTGTTCACCGGTTTTGTCAACGGCTGCCTGCAGATGATCATGGGCTTCTATCCCCCTCCGGCTTCCACTGTGCTGTACTTTGCCGGTGAGGTCCTGCTGGACTACATTCTGGCTTTCATGGCTCTGGGTCTGGCGGAGTTCTTTGCACGCCCTTTCAAGAACCGGATGGTCGGCGTTGCGGTCGGTACGTTTGTGGCCGGCTTCCTACGCTTTATGTGCAGCTTCCTGTCCGGCGTCCTCGTCTGGGGCAACCTGAGCGATGGCCTGCCTGCATGGACTTACAGCCTGGTCTATAACGCAAGCTACATGCTGCCCGAGACCCTCATCACGGTCGTGGGCGCAGTCCTGCTCATCCGGGTCGCTCCGCAGATCTTCGACCGCCAGCGTGCCGCATCTCACTAAAGAGAAGATTGCCCTTATAAAATAAGGATATAAAAGGAATCTCCGCCGGGAGCGAAAATGCCCGGCGGAGATTTTTTGCGCTTTTTTGCAATTTGTCATTGACAAGCGGAGAGCCAGCTGATATAATAACTTCTGTCGCAAGACGTTGTGAATATGGGGGTTTAGCTCAGCTGGGAGAGCACCTGCTTTGCAAGCAGGGGGTCAAGGGTTCGATTCCCTTAATCTCCACCAAATCAGCACTGTGTTTCGTTGGAAACATGGTGCTTTTTGTTTTGCTGGGGGTCAGGTGACATCGTTGGTGTTCAGGTCATAGAGGAAGACGTCGTTCCAGTTCCGCCGCAGGACGAACTGAGCAGTCTTTTCGGTGTCGTTATAAATCAGCGACCACTGGGTGTTGCTGGTCACGTCTTCCGGATTCGGCAGCTGTGCGGATGCCTGCAACGCCTGCCACGCGATATCGTTTGTGATGGAACCGGCGTTGTTGTTCAGAACCTGCTCGATGCTGTCATAGCGTTCCTTGCCGTGACCGTAAATGCCGTTGCGCTGGTTGGGCTGAACGCGGTCGATGTACAAACCGTAGAAGTTTGTGATGGCCCGGATCGGCGTGTCCACCAGCGGACGGGTGGAATCGTTGCAGTCGTATTCGATAACACGGCCGTCGCCGGAAGCATCAGTGATGTAGAAGTGATAATCCCGGCCGCTGGTCGCGAACATGTCATAGCTGCGCAGAAGGTCAACGGCTTCCTGCGTGGTCGCCGCACGATCCAGCACCAGACGGATCGCCAGCGTCGTGAAGATTTTGTCCTTGCCGGTCTCCTGTTTGGTCGGCTCGCTGTCCAGCGTCAGCACGGCGATGGAGACGCCCTTTTCGTTCATGCCATCCAGACAGACAAAGGGTGCGGCTAAGGTCGCAATGGCTTTTTTCGTGCTTTTGTCCGGCTGGTTGGCGGCCAGATTGTTCAGTGCAGTGAAGGCAACCGATTTGTAACCGTTTTTCGGGGCGCAGTACACCAGCATGGCAGAGGTGTCCTGCTTGAAATCATAGTTGCGGCCCATCAAAGTACAGCCGTCTGTGTCGGAAACGCTGAACGCACTGCATCCGAAGTTGGGCGCGGTCATGTGGATGGGCAGAAGCGGCATGGCTTCCTTTAAAATGGAATCCAGCATTGCCTGATTGTCCGAGACGCCGTAGCGGATCAGATTCTCAAGGTCGTAGTTGTAGGAAACGTCCATCCGGTAGAGGTTATACCCATCCTCATAATCGGAAAGCTTCCGGATGCTGCGTATCGTCTTGATACGGGAAGAGTAGAAGATGCCGAACCCGGCCACCACGGCCAACAGTACCAGCAAGAGCGCAAGCAGAACTTTTCCAACAGTCTTTTTCATTGTAGTCGCCTCCTTTATGGCTGTATCCTATTCGGAACATTTCATTTTAGTTCCGGTTTCTGTGATTCCAGTATAAGGAAAAAGAGCGGCCCCGACAAGAGAACTTGCGTGAATGGTCGGGAAATCTGCGCGAATCGCAGGAAAGAAAGCGGTTTTTGCCTGAATTGTCGAATTCTTCTAAAAATCTTCTTGCTTTTGAACGAAAATTTGATATACTTGGAATATAATGTCATACTATTTCGATTGGAGTGTGTACAAATGCGCATTTATGATCTGATCGCGAAAAAACGCGATGGCGGCACCCACAGCCGGGAAGAGCTGGAGGCCATCGTCAACGGTTTCGTCAGCGGCGAGGTGGCCGATTACCAGATGGCCGCATGGATGATGGCCGTCTATCTCCGGGGCATGACCGACGAGGAAACGGCCGAGCTGACCGACGTGATGGCCCACAGCGGCGTCATGGTCGACCTGTCGCCCATCCCCGGCATCAAGGTCGATAAGCACTCGACCGGCGGCGTCGGCGATAAAACTACGCTGGTCATCGCGCCCATCGTGGCGGCCTGCGGCGTAAAAATTGCAAAGATGAGCGGCCGCGGTCTGGGTCATACCGGCGGCACCATCGACAAGATGGAGAGCGTGCCCGGCACCAAGACCGCTCTCTCTCAGGAAGAGTTCTTTGCACAGGTCAATAAAATCGGTCTGTCGGTCATCGGCCAGAGCGAGGGCATCGCAGTCGCCGATAAAAAGATGTACGCTCTGCGTGACGTCACCGCAACGGTCAGCTGTATTCCGCTAATCGCGTCCAGCATCATGTCCAAGAAGCTGGCCTCCGGTTCGGACGCCATCCTGCTGGACGTCACCACCGGCACGGGCGCGTTCATGAAGACGGTCGACCAGAGCATCGAGCTGGCAAAGCTGATGGTCTCCATCGGCACCCACCACGGACGCCGTGTCGCCGCGATGATCACCGATATGGATACGCCGCTGGGCCACAACATCGGCAACAGCCTCGAGGTCATGGAGAGCATGGACGTCCTGAAGGGCAAAGGCCCGGCCGACCTGACCGAGGTCTGTCTCCAGCTGGCGACCAACATGCTGGTTCTGGCCGACAAGGGTACCCCTGCCGAGTGCCGAGCAATGGCCGAGGCCGTCATTGCGGACGGCTCCGCTTACCAGAAGTGCAAGGAGATGTTCGCCGCACAGGGTGGTGATGTCCGTGTGCTGGACGACTACGACCTGTTCGAGAAGCCTGCCGCAAGCTATGAGCTGCTGGCCGAACAGGACGGCTACATCGTTCAGAACGACGCAGAGAAGATCGGCAGCGCAAGCGTTCTGCTGGGCGCAGGCCGTCAGAAAAAGGGCGATCCGCTGGACTTTGCGGCCGGCATCACCCTGCACAAAAAGCGCGGCGATTACGTCCATAAGGGCGAGAGCCTTGCTACCTTCTACGGCGCAGCCGATAAGTTCGCCGCAGCCGCCGAGGAATACCGCAGCGGTCTCGTCTATGGCTCCGAAAAGCCCGAGGAGGCTCCCCTCGTCTATGCCCTTGTTACCAAAGATGGCGTAGAGCGGTATTAAAAATATGGGAATCCTGTATGACAGACTTTTGATTCTGTTGAACGAAAACAGTCAGGACTCGACATTCTATCATATCGCTTTGGTGATGCTGCAAAATATGGCGTCACTGAAATTTCTTGCCATCAATGAAGTGGCGGAGCTGTGCTGTGTGTCGAAATCGACGATCTCCAAATTTATCCGGACGCTGGGATATGAGGACTATTCGGAATTTCGGATAGCGGCGGAATTTAAGGATAATAAGTATCACAATTCCTATAATTATATCGAAGATGTGATGGGATATCTGAAACAGCATACGGCGCAGGAGTATGCTCATCAGATGGCGTCGGATATCGAAGAAACTGCCGCGGTACTGGACTGGACAATGATCGACCGGCTGGTAGAAGATTTGATCGCGTATAAAAAGGTAATTGCACTGGGCATGATGTTTTCCGGCACAGCAGCAATGGATCTGCAAATAAAGCTTGGTTATTGCGGAAAGTTCATTGCGGCAAATATTGACGACATCAAACAGACTCAGAACATCATGCGCGCTGACAGGGAGACATTGTTGATCGTATTCAGCGATTCAGGACAGTATCTGAATCGGTATGAAACAATTGAAGACTTTTATCACAAGGACGTTTTCAATGAGACCAAAGCGAAGATCGTGCTGATAACATCAGATAAGCAGATGGCGAAAGACCCGCGTGTTTCTTACAGCATCCTGTTCCCGAGAGGAAAGGGTGTGCGGACACACCGGACGACCTATCCGCTGCTGAGCGATATGATTGCATGGAGATATCGCGAGAAAACACATAAAGAATTGGAATAATACACAAAGAAGAAAGCGACTGTTCGGTAAAAATGCCGAATGGTCGCTTTTTAGTTTCCAAAAATCGAAATTTCCCATGTATCCAACACTGGCGAATATAATAGAACCATCGGAACGACAAGCAAAACTTTCGAGCATTGCGACAAGGAGGAAAATACAGATGAAAGTACCTGATGGTTTTCTATGGGGCGGTGCCACGGCTGATTTTCAGTATGAAGGCGGCTGGCAGGAAGGCGGACGCGGCCTTTCGACCCATGACTTTGAAACGGACGGTTCGGTGGCAGACCCACGCGGAAACACCCTGAAACTGGCCGACGGCGGATTTGCGAAAGCGCGCAGCAGCTTCTTTGCACCGGACAGTTTTCCGGAAGGGGCAGTGCCGTATATCTATCCGGATAAGTATTATCCCAGCCACAATGCTGTGGACGGCTATCACCACATGAAAGAGGATGTGGAACTGATGGCAGGCATGGGCTACAACGTCTATCGTTTTTCAATCTGCTGGAGCCGCATCTTCCCGACTGGTGAGGAGCAAACGCCAAACGAAGAGGGATTGAAATTCTATCTTGATCTCATTGATGAGCTGGAAAAGCATGGCATGGAACCTCTCATTACCATCCATCATGACGAGCTCCCGGCGGCATTGGCGGAAAAATACGATGGTTGGGCGAGTCGGCGTACCATTGACTGCTACCTGCACTACTGCCGTACCCTGTTCGAGCGCATTGGAAAACGCTGCCGCTACTGGCTGACTTTTAATGAAATCAATGCGGTGCGTGGATATGCCTCCTGTGGAACCTCCAAGGCGGATGACCAGACGCATTACAATGCGGTACATAATATGTTCCTCGCCAGCGCAATGGCCGTCAAGATGGGTCATGAGATGATACCCGGTTCGCAGTTCGGCGCAATGTATGCACTGAGCGAAATTTATCCGGCGACCTGCAAACCGGAGGATATGTTCCGGCACATGCAGTGCCGCCGCGAGAGCCTGTTCTTCATTGATGTGATGGCGCGCGGCTACTATCCCTCCTACACGAACGACCTGTTTGCACGCCGTGGTGTGACGCTGCATACCAAACCCGGCGATGCAGAGATTCTGAAAGAAGGCACATTGGACTTTGTCTCTTTCAGCTATTATCGCTCCTGCACTGTCAGCGCACAGAGCAAGTTCAATGTTATTGGCGGCGACCAGAACCCTTATCTCGAAAGCACGCCATGGGGATGGCCTATCGACCCACTGGGTCTGCGCTATTGCATGAACGAGATCTATGACCGCTATCAGAAACCGCTGTTCATTGTGGAAAACGGTCTGGGAGCCATTGATGAGATCGAAGAGGATGGAACGATTCGGGATACTTACCGCATTGCGTTCCTGCGCGACCATCTGCGCGCGATGATGGAAGCGATGCTGATCGACGGTGTACCCTGCTTGGGTTATACGATGTGGGGCTGCATCGACCTCGTCAGCCTGTCGACGGGCGAGATGAAGAAACGCTATGGTATGATTTACGTTGACATGGACGATAAAGGAAACGGCAGCAAGGCGCGCCGCAAGAAGCTGTCCTATGATTGGATGAAGCAGGTCATCGCAACCAATGGCGAAGCACTCTGGACGGAATAAGATGGAAAGGGAGAAAAATCATGGCGTTTGATGCAAAAAAGACCGCAGCGGACATTGTTCGCTTTGTGGGCGGAACTGAAAATATTACAAGCGTGGCACATTGCATGACCCGTCTGCGCTTTGTTGTCAAGGATTTGAAGAAAGCGGATCAGGAAGAGTTGAAAAAGCTGCCCGGTGTTCTGGGCGTGATTTATGCAGGCGGTCAGCTCATGGTCATTTTGGGTAAAAATCTGCTGCCGGTCTATGAGACCGTCGTGAAGGATTACGGCTTGTCTGAAGGCGCAGAGGTGAAAGAAAATCTGGATGCCCCGGCGGAAAAGCAGCCGATGACCTTTAAGCGTGCAGGCATGGCAGTGCTGGACTATGTATCGGCGTCGGTCGCACCGATGATCACCGGTCTGGTCGCAGGCGGTATGCTCAAAGTTGTGCTGCTGCTCATTACTCTGGTGAATACAGGCTTTGCCGATACCACAACTTATGCACTGCTGAGCGGTTTGGCAGATGCACCATTCTATTTCATGCCGATTTTCGCGGCATACGGTGCGGCAAAAAAGTTGGGCGGTACTCCGATCTATTCCATGATGTGTGCAGCAACTCTGCTCCACGGCAAATATACGGCACTGGTCGCGGCAGGAGAGCCGGTAAACCTGCTGGGAATTCCGGTACGTCTGATAAGCTATTCCAGTTCGCTTCTTCCGGCACTGCTGATCGCTCTGTGTGCATATTATCTCGAAAAATTCTTTAATAAAGTCGTTCCGGGCATCTTTAAGTCGCTGCTGGTCGGCCTGTGTACCGTGACAGTGACGATGGTACTTGGTTTTACCGTTCTGGCTCCTCTGGGCGGTTATCTGGGCAATTATCTGGCAATCGTATTTGGATTCCTCGGCGATAAAGTCGGCTTTATCACGGTCGGTCTGCTGGCAGCCTGCCTGCCGTGGCTGGTAATGTGCGGTATGCACCTTGGTCTGGTTCCGTTTATGACGCAGGCATTGACGAATCCCGGCTATGATGCTGTGTTCCGTCCGGCGTTTATTCTGCACAATATGGCAGAAGGCGGCGCGTGCATCGGCGTGGCACTTCGCACCAAGGACGTGGAAAAGCGTGCGGAAGCGTTTTCTATCGCGTTTGGCTGCATCGTGGCAGGTGTGACCGAGCCTGCGATCTACGGCATCAACCTGCCTCGCAAGAAGCCGATGTACGGCGTGATGGCTGGCGGTGCAGCAGGCGGCGTCGTAGCTGGTCTGCTGGGCGCAAAGGCTTATGTGATGGGCTACTCCACCGTTCTGGCTCTGCCCATCTTCCAGGATACCATCCTTGCGATGAGCATCGCAATCGTGACGACAATCGTGGTCGCAGCAGCGGTTACGTTCGTATTGGGGTTTGAAGAAAAGTAATTCGATAAAAGCAGGGTAAAAAGGACGCTCGCATAGAAATATGTGGGCGTTCTTTATAATAGTGGAACTTTCTTGCGGAATATGGTATACTGGGGCAGAATTTCCCGGAACTGTGGGAAGAAGAAAGGACGTTTCTATGAAGATCGTTTTGGTGGGCGGCGGCAAGGTCGGTACGGCTCTGGCGCACCAGCTGAGTGAGGAAGGCCACAGTGTGACCGTAGTGGATACCAACAAGTCGCGCGTCGAGCATATCGGCGAGACCTACGATGTTATGAGCATCCTCGGCAATGGCTCTTCCATCACCACCCTGTCGGAAGCAGGCGTCGAGGAGGCCGATGTCTTTATTGCGGTCACCGGCTCGGACGAGCTGAATCTGCTCTGCTGCATGTTCGCGAAAAAGGCCGGTCACTGCCACGCCATCGCCCGTGTGCGCAATCCGTCGTACAGCCACGAGCTGGACTTTATCAAAAAGCAGATCGGCATCTCGGCCATCATCAACCCCGAAATGGCGGCGGCGAAGGAAATTTCGCACCTGCTGCGATTCCCGGGTGCAAGCAAGATCGACACCTTCGCGGATGGCCGGGTGCGTCTTATTAAATTCGCACTGAACGAGGAAACCAATCTGGACGGCGTCGCCATCCACGAGATCCCGACCCGGCTCAAGAGTGATATTCTGGTTTGCGCAGTCGAGCGTGACGGCGGCGTTGTCATCCCGAACGGTAACTTTGTGCTGCAGAACGGCGACCAAGTGACCTTCCTTGCCACGCAGGAGAAGGCGCATGAGTTCTTCCAGCGCATCCACATGAACGTCAAGCCGGTCCGCAATGCTCTTATCGTCGGCGGCGGTGCCATCGCGTACTATCTGAGTCAGGAACTGCTGGAAAATCACGTCCGTGTGCGCATTGTGGAGCGCGACCCAGCACGGTGTAACGTTCTGGCCGAGCAGCTGTCCGGTGCGCAGATTTTGAACGAGGACGGTTCTAACCGCGAGTTCCTGCTGTCAGAAGGTCTGGAATCGACCGAGGCGTTCGTTGCATTGACGAACATCGACGAGGAAAATGTCCTGCTGACCCTGTTCGCGAAAAAGCACTCCAAGGGCAAGCTGGTCACGAAGATCAACCGCCTTGAGTTCGACGACATTCTGGCCGGTCTGGATCTCGGCAGTATCGTCTATCCGAAGTACATGACCTGCGACTACATTGTTCAGTATGTCCGCGCCCTGCAGAACGAGGCCGGCAACAACATTAAGACCCTGTACCGCATCCTCGATGACCGTGTTGAAGCATTGGAGTTTACCGTCCACGAGGAGAGCAATGCCACCGGCGTTCCGCTGAGCCGCCTGCACCTGAAAAAGAACCTTCTGCTCTGCTGCATCATGCGCGGCAACGAGATTTTGATTCCGCGCGGCGGCGATGAGATCAAGGTCGGCGATAACGTCATCGTTGTCACCCTCGAACATGGCCTGCACGACCTGCGGGATATCGTGGAAGACTGACGGAGGCGGCGTATGAATTATGCGATCGTGTTTCGCCTTCTGGGGTATATCCTCCTCTGTGAAGGTGCGCTGCTGCTTTTGCCGGCCATCACAAGCCTGATTTACGGCGAGTGGATGGTGCTGGGCGTTTTTCTGGCCGTGGCGGTGTTCTGCGCCGTGGTGGGCTTCCTGCTGAAAGGCATCAAGCCGTCCAGTAAAGTTTTCTACATGCGCGAGGGTTTCGCCTGTACTGCCCTGAGCTGGGTCGTCATCAGTATCGTGGGCGCGGTGCCGTTCGTTTTGACCGGCTGCATCCCGAACCCGGTGGACGCCCTGTTTGAGACAGTTTCCGGCTTTACGACCACCGGCGCGAGCATCCTCCCGGCGGTCGAAGACCTGCCGAAGGGCATCCTGCTCTGGCGAAGCTTCACCCACTGGATCGGCGGCATGGGCGTTCTGGTCTTCCTGCTCTCGCTTCTGCCGCTGACCGGCGGCTCCCATGTCAACCTGATGAAGGCCGAAAGCCCCGGCCCTCAGGTGGATAAACTGGTGCCGAAAGTACAGTCCACCGCAAAAATTCTGTATGGCATTTACATGTTCCTGACGATCTTGGAATTCGTTTTCCTGCTGGCAGGTGGTATGAGCGTGTTCGAGTCCATCCTGACGGCATTCGGCACGGCCGGCACCGGTGGCTTCGGCTTCCGGAACGACAGCTTTGCCAGCTTTTCGCCCTATATCCAGTGGGTCGTGACGATTTTCATGATTTTGTTCGGCGTCAACTTCAACGCCTACTTCCTGCTGCTGATGCGCCGGTTCCGCCGTGCTGCGGCCAGCGAAGAGGTGCGCGGCTACTTCATTATGATTTTTGTCGCGATTGCCATTATCACCGCCAATATCCACAGCATGTACAATGGCATCGGCGAAGCTCTGCGCCATGCGGCATTTCAGGTCGGCTCCATCGTCACGACGACCGGCTTCTCGAGCTGCGACTTTGACCTCTGGCCGACCCTCTCGAAAGAAGTGCTTGTCATATTGATGTTCGTCGGTGCCTGCGCAGGCAGTACCGGCGGCGGCATCAAGGTCAGCCGCTTTCTGATTCTGGGCAAGACACTGGGCAAGGAGCTGAAACAGGCCCTTCATCCGCAGGTCGTTGCGCCGGTCCGAATGGACGGCAAGCTGGTGAACCATGAGACGATTCGCACAACGAATGTCTACATGGCAGCGTATATTTTCATCTTTGCGGCGTCGCTGTTCCTCATCAGTCTGGATGGCTTCGACATGGTGACGAACTTCACCTCCGTTGCCGCAACGCTGAACAATATCGGCCCGGGCCTGAATCAGGTCGGCCCGATGATGAACTTCGGCAGCTTTTCCAACTTCGCAAAGCTCGTCCTCATCTTCGATATGCTGGCCGGCCGCCTCGAGATCTTCCCGATGCTTGTGCTGTTCATGCCGGATACCTGGCGAAAGTTCTAAAAATAAAATTGACCCTGCCGTGCGTCGGATAAAACGATGTGCGGCAGGGTTTTGTCATGTTATTATAAAATCAAATCTCCCCGATTTTTTCCTGGGCGCGGTATTGAAGGGCCTCGAGGAGAGCGTCTTCGTCGAGGAGACGCTTTCCAGCGAGGTCGGCAATAGTACGGGCGACACGGAGGATACGGTCATGCGCACGGGCGGAGAGACCCAGCGCGTCGTATGACGCGCGGAGCAGCTGTTCTGCCGCTGGGGTCATCCGGCAGATGCGGCGCACCTGCCCGGCGGCGAGCTGAGCGTTGCAGTGGATGTTCTCGTATCCGGGTGCGGAATAGCGTTTCGACTGAATGGCCCGGGCGGCCATGACCTGCTGGCGAAGCACCGCGCTGCTCTCGGCCGGTGCCGCGCTGTGCAGTTCGTCAAAGGCGACCGGGTCCATCTCCACACAGAGGTCGATGCGGTCGAGCAACGGGCCGGAAACACGGCTTCGGTACTGCCGCACCGCGCTCAAAGAACAGGTACAGGGATGGGTCGGATGACCATAGTAGCCGCATTTGCAGGGGTTCATGGCGGCGATAAGCTGAAAGTGACTGGGATAGGTCGCACTGCCGGCCGCCCGGTTGACCGTGATCTGCCCGTCCTCCAAAGGCTGACGCAGGATCTCGAGGCTTTCCCGGGAAAACTCGGGCAGTTCATCGAGGAACAGCACGCCGCAGTTGGCAAGACTGCACTCGCCGGGGCGGAACTGCGCACCGCCGCCGGCTAAGGCCACCGCACTGGCAGAGTGATGCGGACTGCGGAATGGCCGGGTCGTGATGAGTCCACGGCCTTTCGGCATCTGCCCGGCGATGGAGTAGATTTTGGTCGTTTCGACGGCTTCTTCCCGGGTGAGGGGCGGCAGGATGCCGGGAAGCCGTTTCGCCAGCATGGATTTTCCGGTTCCCGGGGCCCCAACTAAAAGTGCGTTGTGGCCTCCTGCGGCGGCGATCACCATCGCGCGGCGTGCCAGCGGCTGCCCCATGACGTCGGCAAAATCCGGCACGGTCTGCCAAAATCCGGTCGGGTCAAAGGGAACGGCTTTTGCCGGAGAGATGGGGACTTCTCCGCGCAGGGCGCGAACGACATCACCAGCCGAATGAGCCGGGTAGACCTTCATGGCGTCGCCGCCTGCCTCGGCTGCTTCGGCGGCGTTCTCTGCCGGAACATAGAGGGAGTGGATGCCGTTTGATGCCGCCGCAAGTGCCATCGGCAGAACACCGGAGACCGGGCGGAGGGTTCCGTCCAGCGCAAGCTCGCCCAGAAAGGCAGTGTCCTCGGGCGGCTCGTCCAGCTGCCCGGCGGCGGAAAGCACCGCCAGCAAAAGCGGCAGGTCGTAGACCGGGCCGGTCTTCCGGACATCGGCAGGGGCAAGGTTGACGGTAATGCGGCGGTCGGGCCACTTGAACCCCAGATTCTTGACGGCGGCGCGGACACGGTCGCCGCTCTCACGGACGGCGGAATCGGGCAGACCTACGATGGAAAACGCAGGCAACCCACCAGAGACGTCGGCTTCGACGTCCACAGCAAACCCATTCAGACCGTTCAGGCCGAAACTTCTTAAAACGGAATACATCGCTTTCCTCCTGTGCCTTGCGGCGTGGTGGGCAGATATCGAACAAAAGTTGCGTTGGTTAAGATGTGGTAAAAAATGGAATAGAACGTCGGGATTCGACGGCATTTTTATCTTGAATTTATTATAGTAGACGTCGGAAAGGATGTCAATCTGCCAAAAAGAACCCATCAAAGGAGGAAAAAAATTATGGGTCGAAGAGAATACTGCCGTTATGTCCGTACATATTCCGAACTGGAAGGACTGCAGAGAGCGCATACGATGTGGTACAGCGCGAGCGTAGAGGAAGAGGGGATCCTGATGGAACTTCGGCTCCAGCAGGATGGCAAAAGCAGTATCCGGCAGGTGATCTGTCCACAGGGGGAGTTCCGGCGGTCGATGCTGCTGATGCGGTATCTATGCGAAAATGGCGTGGGTTTTGAGCATTGGCTGGACGTTCTGGATGACCTTGGGGTGGGATATCTGCCGGTGGATGAGGTCGAAAATACCGCCGAAATCCCGGAACGGCCGGTAAAAAGCGCGCGATTTGTTGCTTTTGCTGGTTTTTAAAGCAAAAACTTGTTGCATAATACAGAATTGACACAAAGCCCCGAAACGCTTATATTATAAGTAGGTTTAACAAACTATTCTTTTCGCGAAAAAATATTAAAGGTAAGGTGTGCAACATGTATCTGGAAGAATACAAGCGTTGGCTGGCAGCCGACCTTGAGGACGCAGATCTGAAGCCGGAACTGGCAAAGATCGAGGGAAACGACGATGAGATCAAGGATCGCTTTGCGGTGGCGTTGAAATTCGGTACCGCTGGTCTGCGCGGCGTTCTGGGCGCAGGTACCAACCGTATGAATATCTACGTTGTCCGTCAGGCAACGCAGGGTCTGGCAAACTGGGTCAAGACCCAGGGCGGCAACCAGACCGTCGCCATCAGCTACGACAGCCGTCTGAAGAGCGACATCTTCGCAAAGACTGCCGCTGGTGTTCTGGCTGCAAACGGCATCAAGGTCCGCATCTATGATGCTCTGATGCCCGTTCCGGCTCTGAGCTTTGCGACCCGTTACTACGAGTGCAATGCCGGCATCATGGTCACGGCTTCTCACAACCCGGCCAAGTACAACGGCTACAAGGCTTATGGCCCCGATGGATGCCAGATGACCGATGACGCAGCTGCCATCGTCTATGCTGAGATCCAGAAGACCGATGTCCTGACCGGTGCAAAGTACATCTCGTTCGCAGAGGGCGTCGAGCAGGGTCTGATCCGCTTTGTCGGCGACGACTGCAAGAAGGCTCTGTATGATGCCATCGAGGCTCGTCAGGTCCGCCCGGGTCTGTGCAAGACTGCCGGCCTGAAGCTGGTTTACAGCCCCCTGAACGGTTCCGGTCTGGTTCCCGTCACCCATGTCCTGAACGATATGGGTATCACCGATATCACCATCGTTCCCGAGCAGGAGTATCCCAACGGTTACTTCACCACCTGCTCCTACCCCAACCCCGAGATCTTCGAGGCTCTGAAGCTGGGCCTGAATCTGGCAACGGAGACCGGCGCGGACCTGATGCTGGCAACCGACCCCGATGCAGACCGCGTTGGCATCGCCATGAAGTGCCCGGATGGCTCCTATGAACTGGTTTCCGGCAACGAGATGGGCGCACTGCTGCTGGACTACATCTGCGCAGGCCGCATCGAGAAGGGTACCATGCCCAAGAACCCGGTCGCTGTCAAGTCCATCGTCTCCACTCCGCTGGCAGACGCTATCGCTGCACACTATGGTGTTGAGATGCGCAACGTCCTGACCGGCTTCAAGTGGATCGGCGACCAGATCGCAAATCTGGAAGCTGCCGGTGAGGTCGATCGCTTCATCTTCGGTTTCGAGGAGAGCTACGGCTATCTGGCTGGCCCCTATGTCCGCGATAAGGACGCTATCATCGGCTCGATGCTGATCTGCGAGATGGCTGCATACTACCGCAGCATCGGTTCTTCCATCAAGCAGCGTCTGGAAGAGATTTATAAAGAATATGGCCGTTACCTGAACAAGGTCGACAGCTTCGAGTTCCCGGGCCTGACCGGTATGGAGAAGATGGCTTCCATCATGCAGAAACTGCGTGACAATCCGCCGACGGAGCTGGCTGGCCACAAGGTCGTCAAGGTCACCGACTACAAGAAGCCCGAGGAGACCGGCCTGCCTGCTGCAAACGTCCTGATCTACAACCTCGAGAACGGCGCAACGGTCGTTGTCCGTCCGTCCGGCACCGAGCCGAAGATCAAGACTTACTTCACCACACTGGGCAAAGATCTCGCTGAGGCACAGGCTCAGAAGGACGCTCTGGCTGCTGCCATCGAGCCGATCCTCGCTTAAAAATTTAACAAATTCCCCGTTCCGGGAAAATCTGCCCCTCTGTCGTGCTGCAAAGCTCCGCAGAGGGGCATTTTTGCGCCCGGCACAGTTGCAGTTTGATGTGCTTTACGTTATAATAATCAATATATAGGCTTTGCCCGGCGGCATGGGCTTCCGGGCGGAAAAGGGCAGGTGTGGCAAATTGGAAAAGCGAGTAACAGCGGTGCTGGTGGCGGCAGGTTCTTCGACCCGGATGGGGTTCGATAAGCTCAGTTTTGATCTGGGCGGTGAGACGGTGCTTCGCCGGAGCATCCGCGCGTTTGAGACGTGTCCGCTGGTGGACGAGATCGTTCTGGTGGCCGGCAAAAACCGGGAGTATGTCGAGGCGCAGGCGAAAGACTGCGCAAAGCCGGTGCAGGTGGTGCAGGGCGGTGCGACCCGTGCCGAGAGCGCGAAGAACGGTGTGCTGGCGGCACATGGCGATTATGTGGCGGTTCACGATGCCGCCCGTCCGTTCGTCAGTGAAGCAGTCATCGAGGGCGTCATCAAGGCGGCAGAGCAGTGCGGTGCAGCAGCCCCGGCGGTTCCGGTCAAGGATACCGTCAAGCAGGCGGTGCGCGGCGACGGCAAAACCGTTCCGGCCGAGTGCTGGGTGAGCGATACCCCCGACCGCAGCACCCTGTATGCGGTCCAGACGCCGCAGTGCTTTGACCGCACGGCATATCTTGCCGCGCTGGAAGAGCTGGACGAAGAAAAAGCCCGGCTCGTCACTGACGATTGCAGCCTGTTCGAGCTGACAGGCCGCCCCGTCCAGCTGGCGCAGGGCGATTACGCGAATTTGAAAATTACGACCCGGGAGGATCTGCCTCACCCGGAGAAAGAGGAGAATAAAATGCGCATTGGTCATGGTTATGATGTTCACCGTCTGGTCGAGGGCCGCAAGCTCATCATGGGCGGCGTAGAGATCCCCTATGAAAAGGGCCTGCTGGGTCACTCGGACGCCGATGTTCTGGCCCACGCCATCATGGACGCTGTGCTGGGCGCAGCGGCTCTGGGCGATATCGGCAAGCATTTCCCCGATACCGCCACCGAGTACGAGGGTGCGGACAGTCTGGTGCTGGCACGCCGGGTCGCGGAGATCATGCACGAGAACGGCTGGAAGATCGAGAATATCGACTCCACCATCCTCTGCCAGAAACCGAAACTTGCCCCCTACATCCCGGCTATGCGCGAAAAGCTGGCCGAGGCGTTCGGCCTGCCGGTCGATGCTGTGAGCGTCAAGGCGACCACCGAGGAACATCTGGGCTTTACCGGTGAGGGCCTCGGCATTGCGGCACACGCTGTCGCGCTGATCGAGAAGCTTTAATGGGAGTGTGCGTCGATGACTCTGAATTCCATCATAGCCAATTTTCAGACCTTTAAATTGGTGGATCTGCTGGACATTATCATCATTGCCTTTTTGATTTACCAGTTGCTGGGCATCATCAACCGCACCCGTGCCGGTCAGCTGGCAAAGGGCGCGCTGCTGGTGATGGCAGTCTATCTGGTGGCAAACATCCTGAATATGCGCACCGTGACATGGCTGCTGAACTCGCTGCTGCAGGTCGGTCTGCTGACGCTGGTCGTCCTGTTCCAGCCGGAAATTCGGCGCGGACTCGAGCGGATGGGTCAGACCGACCAGTGGATGTACCGGCTGTTCAACGTCCGAGGGCGGTATTACAACGATTCCAGCCTGAAAGGTGCGTGGCGGAGTGCCATCATCGCCATCTGCGATGCGGCGGAACGCTTCTCGGAGACCAAGACCGGCGCGCTCATCGTGCTGGAACGGAATACGAATCTTTCCGAAATCGTCCGCACCGGCACGCCGGTGAACAGCGCGGTCAATCTGGAAGTGCTGGGAACCATTTTCTACGAAGGCACGCCGCTGCACGACGGTGCCGCCATCATCGAGAATGGCCGCATCAAGGCGGCCGGCTGCGTGCTGCCCCTGTCCAATAACCTCGACCTCGGCAAAGATATGGGTACCCGTCACCGCGCCTGCCTTGGCATTGCGGAGAACTCGGACGCTATCGCGATCGTCGTCAGCGAGGAGACGGGCATTATCTCGATGGCGAAAAACGGTGTCCTGATCCGTCACTTCGACCGTCAGACCCTGTACACCCGTCTCATTGACGAGATGATCCCCAAGGAGACCGTCAGCGAGAAGAGTACCGCCGACACCTGGAAAGAGCGGCTTCACGGCCTGCTGAACTGGGTCAACCAGAAAGAGGAGGATGAGCAGCAATGAGCGACCCCAAGAAGACCCAAGGCACCAAAGCTGCCATTGCCCCGACCAAAAGTATCCTGAGTGACCGCCGCATCCGGCTTCTGCTGGCGGTGGTCGGTGCCATCATCGCATGGATGGCGGTCACCATCGTCGTCCAGCCCGGCACGACGACGACCATCAGCAACGTGCCGGTGGATTTTACCTACGAGTCCTCGGTCTATACTTCCCGTGGTCTGAGCATCGTCAGTGCGCCGGAAAAGACCGTCAACCTGAAACTTTCGGGCGACGGCTATACCATCGGCGGCCTGTCCGCCTCGGATTTCGTGGTCTATCCGGACTGGTCGAGTGTCCGTGACAGCGGCGAAAAGACCCTGCGCCTTCAGGTGCGGAGCCAGAGCGCGCTGCTGACCGGCGTGACGGTCTCCATCGACGGCAACGACAACACCGTTGATGTCGTGTTCGATGTCGTGGAGGAAAAGACCCTGCCGATCCAGGTCACGACCAACTACCTGACCATCGCCGATGGCTATATCCTGTACGGAACCGACGTCTCGAAGGAGACGGTCACTCTGTCCGGCCCGAGTACCGAGCTGAGCGATGTCGAGAGTTGCACCGCCGAGGTGACCCACAGCGGCGAGCTGACCGGTTCGGTCACGCTGGACACCCCTCTCCGCTTCTACACCAAGAGCGGCAAGGAAGTGAATTTTGAGTATACGACGCTGGAGACCGAGAGCGTTGAAGTGACCTTGCAGGTCTATAAAATCGCGACCCTGCCGGTGTCGGTCAGCTTCATCAACACACCGCACGATTTTGATTCGTCGGTGATGTCCTACGCGCTGAGCAAGAAGACCCTGAATGTCGCCGGGCCGGAATCCCAGATCGACCGGCTGTCCAGCCTGTCCATCGGCACCATCGACCTGTCGACCTTCGCGTTGAATAAGGTCTACGAGATGCCCATCGAGCTGCCAACCGGTATCCACCTGCTGGATAACCTGTCCAGCATCACGGTCAGCTTCGACAGCTCCCGTCTGGAGACCAAGACCCTGAATCTGCCGTCCGAGTGCGTACAGGTCGTCAACCTGCCCTCGACGTACACCCTGACGGTCGAGACGGAGCGTTTGATGAACGTGACCCTCTGCGGCCCGGTCGGTTCGCTGGAAGCACTGACGCCGGAGCAGGTCGTCATCGAAATCGACGCCGATGATTTCTCCATCGCGCTGGGTCAGCAGAACATCGCCTGCCACCTCTATGTGCCGTCCAATGGCAAGATCTTTGCCCTCGGCAGTTATGTGGTGCAGTGCAAGATCGAGAGCAACTAAATAAAAAAGCCGTTATCTTTCTGCCTGTGCTTATACAGGCAGAAAGATAACAATTTTAATAAGATTGGATAAACAAAAAGATGATTCTGGTTCGGGATATCCGTCTGCCGCTTTCCGCCGGAGAGCCGCAGGCCTTTGAACGGGCGTTGCATCTGGCGCGTATTCCGCGCGGCAAGGTCGGACACCTTGGCGTGGCAAAACTTTCGGTGGACGCGCGCCACGGCCAGCCCAAGCTTGTATATACCGTTGCGATAACGCTCAAAGATGAGGGTGAGGAATCTGCGTATGCAGGGGCCTCGCCCTGCGTTGCGTTGCGCGGCAGGACTGATTTCACGGTCGAAAACGGTACCCAGCCGCTGAGCAGCCGCCCGGTGGTCTGCGGTCTCGGCCCGGCCGGACTGTTTGCCGCGTTGCTGCTGGCGCGGCAGGGATTCCGCCCCATCGTGCTGGAACGCGGCCCGGCTCTTGAGGAGCGCGTCAAGGCCGTGGAGCATTTCTCGGCCACCGGTGAGCTGAACGAGAACGCGAATATCCAGTTCGGCGAGGGCGGCGCAGGCACGTTCTCCGACGGCAAGCTGACGACCCGGATCGGAGACGAGCTTTGCGGCTTTGTCACCGAGGTCTTTCTGGAACACGGCGCGCCGAAGGAAATCGCGTGGCAGCAGAAGCCCCATGTCGGCACCGACCTGCTGCGCGGCGTTATCACCTCCATCCGCAAAGAGATCGAGTCGCTGGGCGGCGAGGTGCATTTCAACACGGCACTGACCGGCTTTGAGCAGAAAAACGGACGCCTGACCGGAATTTTCACGACAGACGGAACCTTCCCCTGTGAAGCACTGGTCTTCGCGGTCGGCCACTCGGCACGGGATACCTTCGGGATGTTGATGGACAGCGGTCTTGTTCTGGAATGTAAGCCCTTCAGCGTCGGTTTCCGGGCAGAGCATCTTCAGGCAGAGATCGAGAAGAGCCTTTACCACGAGGCGGCCGGACACCCGGCACTGCCGCACGGCGAGTATCAGCTTTCCCAGCATGTCGGGAACCGCTGCGTCTATACCTTCTGCATGTGTCCGGGCGGTCAGGTGGTCGCCTCGGCCAGCGAGAACGAGCGTGTCGTCACCAACGGCATGAGCTATCATGCCCGTGACGGCAAGAACGCGAACGCGGCGGTCGTCGTCAGCGTAGGTGGCACGGATTTTGAGAACGACCCGAAAAAGGCCATCGCGTTCCAGCGTGAGCTGGAAGCCCGTGCGTATGCCGCCGGGCGCAAGGGCGACGCGTATGCGGCCCCGGCGGAGAATATCCAGAGCTTTCTGGAAGGGCGCGGCCAGCTGAATATCGGCCGGGTCGAGCCGACCTATGACCGCGGCGTGGTCGCGGCCGACCTCGGAGCCCTGCTGCCGGATGAGCTGGCGCAGACGCTCCGGGCCGGTCTGCGCGCCTACGAGCGGAAGATCGCAGGCTACACCGCGCCCGAAGCCATCCTGACCGGTCTGGAAACGCGCACCAGCAGCCCGGTGCGGCTGAAACGAGAAGAAAATTTTGAATGTTCTCAGCTGGCAGGTCTGTATCCCTGCGGAGAGGGAGCAGGATATGCAGGCGGAATCATGAGTGCCGCCGTGGATGGTCTGCGTGTTGCCCGGGCCATCGTCAGCCGGTACAGCCCGGCAGAGGGATGAGGAAAGAATGAACGAAAACCACTACACAGAGGATGATATGAATCGCGCGGCGCAGGGCCAGCAGGTGCAGGATGAACTGGAACGGCAGATACGCGCTTTCGGCGACACCATGAACGACGCCTTCCGCACCGGCTTTGAGGGCCGTGGGATGGAGATCGGCGACCGCGCGTGGGATATGGGACGCGCTGCTGTCCAC
This sequence comes from uncultured Faecalibacterium sp., assembly GCA_934548045.1. Lineage (GTDB taxonomy): Bacteria > Bacillota > Clostridia > Oscillospirales > Ruminococcaceae > Faecalibacterium. Next base: position 56,215 of record CAKTEM010000008.1, read on the forward strand.
GCCGCCAGCTATGGCATCAACGAGGCAGGCCGGGCGTTTCAGGAAGGTGCGCAGGAATACCGCCGCCGTCAGAAGGAATATGAGCGTCAGGCCCGGGAACAGGCGCAAAATGCCCGTTTTGGAATGAATGACGCCGCACACGGAAACCAGAACACCCAGACCGGGATGCCCCAGTGGGCGAGACAAATTTTCGGGCTGGACAAGGACACGACGCCCGTCGGGGAGATCCGGGAGAGTGCGAAGAAACGTCATGACGCAGGCTGTGCATTGCTGGCGATCGGCATCACGTTCGCGGTGATTTTCGGTGTCTCCGGCATAGGCTGTCTGGTCGGGTTACAGATGTTTTTTGGTACCTGGCTGTATGATGCAATCGGCATCACCAGCAGCCTGTTGTTTCTTGCAATGGCAGGCTTTCTCTGGATGACCGAAGCCGGTGCATCCCGAATGAAGACCGCAAAAGAGCTGAATCTCTATGCGGACGCAGCGGAAGGCTTCGACTACAAAAAGGGCATCCCGATGCAGATGCTGGCTGATCTGACCCACCAGAAGCCGAAAAAAGCCCGGAAGCACCTGCAAAAGTTCATCCGGAAAGGCTGGCTCAAGGGTTGGCTGGATGAAAAAACGGATAAACTCTACCTGACGGCAGAGGACTACCGCGCCGCGCAGGAAGCCCCGGCAAAGCCGCAGCCTGCGCCGAAAGTAGAACCGAAAACGGAGAAGACCGAAAAGGCGGAGGATGTGCCGCACAACCTCGAAATTGCGCGGAGCTTTGCGAAGGTGCTGTCACAGGAAAAGCAGCTGATGCAAGACGAGCAGGCCGTGGAGGAACTCGACCAGATGCAGAAGACCACCCAGGCCATCTGCGACTGGCTGGAAGCACACCCCGAGAGCCTGCCGAAAGTGCGTCGATTCGCGGAATACTATATCCCGACCACCCTCAAGCTCCTGCACACCTACAACGACGTGCAGGGCCAGCAGGGCGATAACGCCGAGAGCATCCGCCGGGATATCGCAGGCATCCTGCATACCCTGAATCAGGCGTACAGCAACCTTTATGACAATCTGCTGTCGGATGTTGCGCTGGATGTGTCCAGCGAAATTGCCGCCCTTCAGGGCATGATGGCAAATGACGGATTGACCGGGGAGGGATTGCAATGACCTGCCGGGCATGGGAACTGAAAGACCTCGACCGTGCGGCGGTACGGGAGCTGACCCGGGCCATCGCCGAGCAGAACACTGAGGAAATGGAATATAACTCCGACGAGCCGTGGAGTGAAGAAAAATTCAATGCGACCCTTGCCGCTCAGCAGAAAGAGACCGGACTTTTGGCCGGTATTTTGGCGGCACGAGGCATCACTGACCCGACCGAGGCGTTGATGCTGCTGGCCGGTGAGGAAGAGCTGAGCGACCCGATGCTGCTGACCGACATGGACAAAGCCTGTCAGCGCATCATGGACGCCATCGACAATGAGGAAACCATCGTCGTCTTCGGCGATTACGATGTGGACGGCGTGACCGCAACGGCACTGCTCTATCAGCACCTGAAAGGAATGGGCGCGAACGTCAAGTGTATGCTCCCCAGCCGGGAGGGCGACGGCTACGGTCTGTCCAAGAACGCCATCCAGTCCATCCACGACAAGGGCTATCAGCTCATCGTGACCGTGGATAACGGCATCTCGGCGGTCGAGGAAGCGGCGTTTGCGGCTTCGCTGGGCGTCGATTTGGTCATCACCGACCACCACCTTCCGCCGGAGACATTGCCGCAGGCGGTGGCGGTCGTCGACCCTCGCCGGGAAGACGACCACAGCCCCTTCAAGGGTTTGTGCGGTGCAGGCGTGGCGTTTAAGCTCTGCGCGGCACTGGACGGCTGTCCGCCCGAGGAAATGCTGGAATACTGCGGCGACTTGGCTGCTGTCGGCACGGTGGCGGACGTCATGCCGCTGACCGGAGAAAACCGCACCCTCGTCAAGGCCGGTCTGCAGCAGCTGCGCCGAACGGACCGGCCGGGTTTCATCGCCCTGCTGGACGAGGTCGGTCTGACCGGAAAGCCCATCACCGCCGAAAATGTCAGCTATGCCATCGCGCCGCGCATCAATGCCGCAGGCCGGATGGACAGCGCGGTGACGGCGTTGCAGCTCGTTCTCTGCGAGGACGAAGAGCGCGCCGAGGAGCTGGCGCATAGACTGAATGAAATCAACATCGCCCGGCAGGAGACGGAACAGGAGATCGTCAAGGCGGCGCAGGAGCAGCTGGACAAGGAGCCGTCCATCCTCGAAGACCGGGTCATCCTGCTCTGGGGCCGCGACTGGCACCCGGGCGTCATCGGCATCGTGGCCTCCCGTCTGGTGGAAAAGACGGGCCGTCCGGTCATCGTCGTCTCGGTGGATGAACACGGTGAGGGCAAAGGCAGCGGTCGAAGCGTGCAGGGTTTCAACCTGCACTCCTGCATCGGCTCCTGTGCCGCCCTGCTGCTCCGGTTCGGCGGCCACGCAATGGCGGCTGGCCTGTCGGTACGGGAAGAGAACCTGCCCGAACTCCGCCGCCGTCTGAATGAGTGGGCGGCACGGGAATGTCCGGTGCTGCACACGCCGCCGCTGACCTGCGACCTGTCCATCCATCTCGACCGGGTGACAGTGGAGAGCGTCCACCGTCTCGAGCAGCTGGCTCCCTACGGAGCCGAGAACCCGACCCCGGTGTTCCTACTGGAAAAGGCCGTCCTCGAGGGCGTCTATCCGGTGTCGGAGGGCAAACACAGCCGACTGCGTCTGCGGCAGGGCAACGCCTGCATCTATGCGGTCTGGTTCGGGATGCGCCCGGAACAGCTGCCCTACGCCACCGGCGATGTGGTGGATGCGGCGATGAACCTGTCGGTTTACGACGCACCACGCGGCGCGCAGCTGTCGGGTCGTATCATCGAGCTGCACCCGGCCGGTCTGGGCAACACGGCGGCGCAGCAGGCGGCTCTGGTGCAGGCACTGCGCCGCGGCACACCGCTGACCGACGAGCAGAAACATCTGGTCGCCCCGGCACGGAGCGATATCATCACGGTCTACCGGGAGCTTCAGGCCCGGCGGTGGCACTCGGACGATATGCAGCCACTTTTCTCGAAGCTGGGCGAAGAGAATACAGGTAAAATTCTGGTGGCAGTCACGGCCTTGGAACAGGTCGGGCTGATTTCTGCCAAAGAGCGCGGCGGTGTCAAGTTCTGGGAACTGGTACCGACGGCAGGAAAGAAGAACCTTGCCGACGCGCCGATCTTGAAATGTTTGGAGGGAACGTAAGATGCCAGAGGGAAAGAAAGTGACCGCGCCCACAGCGGCAGCGGTGAAGAAAGAAGATTCCTATTCGGCAAAGACCCATCTGCATCAGCCGGTGCAGGAGACGTCCACGGTGGCGGCGACCGCACTGCCGGCCAATGCGCCGGAGGGAGCTTTGCCGTCCGAGGTGCGCCCGGAGATCGTCACCTATGAGAAACTTGTCGAGGCCATCAAGGCCAGCGGCAAGGCGTATAATATGGAGATGATCGACAAGGCGTACAATCTGGCGAACGAGGCCCACAAGGGCGTCTGCCGCCGGAGCGGTGAGCCGTATATCTGCCATCCGCTGGCCGTTGCACGTCTGGTGCTGGACCTCGGCATGGACACCGAGAGCATTGCCGCCGCGTTGCTCCACGATGTCGTGGAGGATACGCCTACGACGCTGGACGACCTGAAAGCCGCCTTTGGCGAGGAAGTCACTCTGCTGGTGGACGGCGTCACCAAGCTGACAAAAATTCAGTTCTCGAACATCGAGGAGCTGCAGGCGGAGAACCTGCGCAAGATGCTGCTGGCGATGAGCCGGGATGTCCGCGTCATGATCATCAAACTGTGCGACCGGCTGCACAATATGCGCACCGGCGACGCATGGCCGGAGCAGAAACGCCGCGACAAGGCCCGTGAGACGATGGAAGTCTACGCGCCCATCGCCAACCGCCTCGGCATCCTGAACGTCAAGGAAGAGCTGGAAGACCGCAGTCTGCACTACCTCGACCCGGTGGGCTATGAAGAGATCAACAAGATGCTGAGCGAGCGTTCCGGTGAGGAGTTCCTTGCCAGCGTGTCCTGCGTCATCGAGCATCGTCTCGAGGAGAGCGGCATCGAGGGCGCGACCATCAAACGCCGCGTCAAGAGCATCTACGGCATCTACCGGAAGACCATCATGCAGAACAAGTCTTTCGATGAAATTTACGATATCTACGCCGTCCGCATCATTCTGGATACGCTGGCGGAGTGTTACAGCACCCTCGGTCTCATCCACGATATGTACCATCCGCTGCCGAACCGCTTCAAGGACTATATCTCGACCCCGAAGCCCAACGGCTACCAGAGCCTGCACACCACCGTCATTGGTCACGAGGGCATCCCCTTTGAGGTGCAGATCCGCACCCGGAAGATGGATGAACAGGCCGAGTACGGCGTCGCCGCCCACTGGAAGTACAAGGAAGGCTTGGACGGTCACGACAAGCTGGATGAGCGTCTGGCGTGGGTCAGTCAGCTGCTGGAAAACCAGCGCGTCAGCGAGGATTCCGGAAACCTGCTGCACGACCTCAAGAGCGATCTGCTGCCCGAAGAAGTCTTCGCCTTTACCCCGAAGGGCGACGTCATCAACCTGCCGGCCGGTGCGACCTGCATCGACTTTGCGTATGCCATCCACTCCGCCGTCGGTAACCGGATGGTGGGCTGTAAGGTCAACAACCGGATGGTCCCCATCGAGCATATCGTTTCGACGGGTGAAATCATCGAAGTCATCCTCGGTCCGGCGGACAAAGGCCCCAGCCGCGACTGGCTGAAGATCGTCCGCACCAGCGAGGCGAAGAGCAAAATTCGCAACTGGTTCAAGAAGATGCGCCGGGATGAAAACATCCAGCAGGGCCGTGACGCCCTCGCTAAGGAGCTGCGCCGTGAGATGATTTTCATCCCGGACGGTCAGCTGGACGAATTCGTGAACAGCTGCAGCCGCCGGATGCGCCAGAACAACGCTGAGGAGCTGTATGCGGCCATCGGCTATGGCGGCATGACCATCTCGAACTGTCTGCCCAAGCTGAAAGAGGAGTACCAGAAGCTCAAGGCCGCCGAGGAAAAGAGCGTGGAAGACCTGCCTAAAGTCGACCTGAGCAAGGTCCATGCGACGGATGGTGTCGTGGTCGAAGGCTTCGACAATACGCCCATCAAGTTCGCGAAGTGCTGCTCTCCGCTGCCGGGTGACCCCATCGTTGGCTTCATCACCCGTGGCTTTGGCGTGTCCATCCACAAGCAGAGCTGCGCAAACGCCATTTCCAGCATGAAAGACCCGACCAACGCACCGCGCTGGGTGAAAGCCTACTGGGCGGACAGCGTGAAGGACAGCTATAAGGCCGGTCTGGAAATCATCGCGCTCAACCGGAACGAGCTGCTGCAGGACGTTCTGGCCGCACTGTCGGATATCCGGGTACCCATCTACGCCCTGAACGCCCGTCAGGTCGAGAACAACTGCGCCGTCGTCAGCCTGACGATCGGCATCAACAATACCGAGCATCTGAACCGGGTGGTCGCGCGCCTGTCCAAGGTCAAGGATGTCCTCAAGGTCACAAGGAGTTAAGTTATGCGAGCAGTCATTCAGGCCGTATCGTCGGCCAGCGTCCGGGTCAACGGCGGCGAGCCGCGGCCCATCGGCCCGGGTCTTGTGATCTTGCTGGGCGTCAAGGATACCGATACACTGGACATCGTGCCGAAACTGGCCGAAAAATGCGCCGGTCTGCGCATCTTCCCGGATGAAGAGGGCAAGCTGAACCTCAGCGCAAAAGACCTCGGTTATTCGGCTCTGGTCGTGTCGCAGTTCACCCTCTACGGCAACACCCGGAAGGGCTTCCGGCCCAGCTTCATCAAGGCGGCAAAACCGCCGCTCTCGGTGGACGCCTACGAGCTATTCCTCGCCGAGATGAACAAGCAGGGATTGAAGGACGTCCAGCACGGCGAGTTCGGCGCGGATATGCAGGTGGCACTTGTCAACGAAGGCCCCTGCACCATCGTCATCGACACCGACGAGTGGAAACAGAAGGATTAAAGGAGAGATTCCCATGCAGGCATTTCATCTTCTCGGCTCTGCGCCGTTTTATACCAACAGCTTCCTGCTCATCACCGATGCAGGCCATGCGGTCGTCATCGACCCGGCGGCGGATGTACAGGACTACGATAAAATTCTGAAAGAACACAACGCGACCCTTACCACCATCTTCTGCACCCACGGCCATTACGACCATGTGGGCAGTGCTGGTGTCCTGAGCCGGGAGTGGAAGGCGAAGCTCTACTGTGAGCCTGCCGACTGCAAGGGTGTCCAGCTCTTTCCGCTCAAATCGTCCGACAGCGGCTATGCCGAGGGCGAAGAGATCTCGGTCGATGAGCTGACCTTCAAGGTCTGGCACACGCCCGGCCACACCGAGGGCGGCGTGATCCTGCTCTGCGGCAAAGAGCATCTCTTTGTGGGCGACACCATCTTTCAGGGCAGTATCGGCCGCACCGACCTCGAGGGCGGCGACAGCCGGGTGATGGACGACAGCCTGCGCAAGATTGCGGCTCTGCCGATTCCGCGTGACGCCCAGCTCCTGCCCGGCCACGGCGATTTTTCGACCTTTGGCGAAGAGCTGGACAATAATTTTTATATTCGTCACGCGCTGAAAAACGTATAAGAAAAAGGGAATACCAATGAAGATTTATATCACCGGCCTGCCTTCCGGCTACGAGGTCGAGCATCTTGTCCGGCTCTTCTACCCGATGGCACCGCTGACCCTGACCCCTCCCGAGGAGTGCGAGGACTGCGTATGGGCCGAAAAAAAGCCGGATGGCCTTTGGGCGATGGTGCGGCAGAACGGCCAGAGCAAAACGGCATCGGCACCCCTGCCGAAACCGGTCGAAGAGGGTGGCGAAACACCGGAATTCTCGCTGGCAAGCCTGACTTATGACCTGCTGCGGAGCTGGACGGGAATTCGTCCACCCTGGGGCAAGATGACCGGCGTCCGCCCGGTGCGCCTCATCCACGACAAGCGCGCGGCAGGCTGGACGGAAGATCAGATCGACCAGTTCTTTCTGGGCCGGTTCGACTGCTCGGAACAGAAATACACGATGGCAAAGGCAATTGCCGATTTACAGGAGCCGATTCTGAAGCGCGGCAGCGCGCCGAACTCGTACAGCCTGTATATCGGCATCCCGTTCTGCCCCTCTCGGTGCAGCTATTGCAGCTTCGTCAGCTGCAACCTCGACCGTGACCGGAAGATGGTGCAGCCATACGTTGACTGTCTCTGCAAAGAGGTCGAGTCCATCCGGCAGCAGGCTGACAAGGCCGGGCTGGAACTGTGCAGCATCTACATCGGCGGCGGCACGCCCACCAGCCTTTCGGCGCAGCAGCTCCGTCAGCTGATGGGAACCGTCCGGGAGAATTTCGACCTCTCGAAAATTGTGGAGTACACGGTCGAGGCCGGACGTCCGGACTGCACCGACGCCGAAAAGCTGGCGGTCATTAAGGAATATGGCGCGACGCGCATCTCCATCAATCCACAGACCTTCTCGGACGAAGTATTGGCGAACATCGGCCGGAAGCACTCGGCGCAGGATATTCTGGACTGCTACGCCGACGCCCGTCGGGTCGGCCATGACGATATCAACATGGACCTCATCGCCGGTCTGCCCGGCGACACCGTCGAAGGTTTTGAAAAGAGCCTGCGGCAGGCCATCGCACTCGACCCGGAGAACATCACCGTCCACACCCTGACCCTCAAGCGAGCCTCCCGTATCGTCATCGAGGACCAGAAGGAGAACGACTACGCCGACGTTGCGGCCATGCTGGAAGAATGCCATCTGCTGGCCGAAGCCGGCTACCGGCCCTATTATCTTTACCGGCAGAAGAACACCTTGCAGAACCTCGAAAACGTGGGCTGGTGCAAGCCGGGCCACGAGGGATATTACAACATCTATATCATGGAGGAAGTCCAGACTATCCTCTCCGCAGGCGCAGGCGGCAGCACCAAGCTGGTCGCCGACGGCGGAAAGCGGATGCAGCGCATCTTCAACTTTAAATATCCGAACGAGTATATCCAGCGGTTTGCGGAGGTGCTGGAACGGAAAAAAGGAGTGGCTGATTTTTATGATCACGATTTGGGTCCCGAAACGACTGGTTGAAGTCGACCTCTATAACGTTGCGGCACAGAGCCCGGAGGCTCTGGCGCAGATGTGCGAGAAGAGCTACCGCCAACGGGTGAGCTATGCCGCCCAGAAAGTGCGCGATTCCGGCGCAAAGATCGTGATGCTGACCGGCCCGTCCGCCAGCGGCAAGACCACCTCGGCGCACAAACTGGCCGAAGAACTGGTGCGTCAGGGGACCCCGGCGCAGGTCGTCAGTCTGGACAATTTCTTCAAGGGCGCGCAGTATTATCCGAAAATGCCTGACGGCACGCTGGATTATGAGAACCCGGACACCCTTGACCTACCGCTCATCCGCCAGTGCCTGCGTGAGCTGAACGAGACAGGCAAGACCGAACTGCCTATCTACGATTTCACGGCCGAGGCACGTTCCAGCGAGACCGAGAACGTCGACTTACAGGGTGGCGTCTGCATCGTCGAGGGCATCCATGCCCTGAACCCGGAACTGACGAGTCTGGTTCCGGACAATGAAATTTACCGCATTTATGCCGGTCTGCGCGAGGAATACTGCGTCGATGGACGCCGCAGCATCAGCACCCGGGATATCCGGCTCTGCCGCCGCACGCTCCGGGATGCTGCCGCGCGCGGACGCAGCCCCGAAAAGACCCTTGCCATGTGGGAACGGGTGCTGGACGGCGAGACCCGGTATATCAAGGGGTTCAAGACCACGGCGGACTTCCTGCTGGACACCTCCTTCACCTATGAGCTTGGCCTCATCGCTCAGCTGCTCCGCAAGGTGCGCCAGCAGTTCACGCTGGAAGGCCACTGCGCCGAACTCTGGGATGAGACGGCGCGCCGGTTCGAGAATGTCGCGCCAGTGCAGCTCGAGCTTCTGCCCGAGGACAGTATGCTCCGGGAATTCTACGCAGGACAGACGAAATAAGAAATCCTCTTGTGCAATTGCGAAAAAACTGTTTCCAAATCCGCACGAAACTGTAAAACTTGCGGCGAATTCGTTGCAATCACAGGTGGAACGCGCTATAATGAAACCATCACCCGACGCACAGGGAAGACACCCGTGTGCAGCAGAGATATGCAGGAGAAAAAGCCCACTCGGGGCATGAATTGAGAGAGGTGTCTTATTATGGATTTCAATAAGCTGAAAGAAATGGGCATGGAATATGCCGAAAAGGGCAAAAATGCGGCGATGGACTTGGCCGAGCGCGGCAAAACGCAGGCAAAGATCGTCAGTGCACAGACCAAACTCGTAAAGGCGCAGCGTCAGCTGGGCGCGCTGGTGTACAGCCTCGCCAAGGGCCATGAGGAAAATCAGCCCCTCGTCGACAAGTACATCGAGATGATCGACTCCATCGAAGACGAGCTGACCGCCCTGAAAGCGACCGTCGGCCCGACCGCTGTGGAAGTCGAACCCGAAGCTGAAGTGCAGACCGAAGGCGACGACAGCGTGACCATCGAATTCCCCATCGACAAGGATGAGAGCGAGCCGCGCAAGACCTGTCCGCAGTGTGGTGCGCCGGTCTCGGATGACGCGCTGTTCTGCAACAAGTGCGGTGCGCAGCTCTGAGGAACTTTCCAGAATAAACAGAACTGGGCGGTATCTCTCAGGGATGCCGCTCTTTTTGTGTGAAATTCCTGCGAAATCATTGCATGAAAGCCGCAATATGTGCGGAAACTCTTGCAATTAAGCGGATTTTGCGGTACAATCTGAACCTACCGCAGGACACTGAAGCAGGCAGAAAGGAAGATTCGGATGCAGGACTGGCCGGAACGGGAACATTACACAGCGGAAGATTTATTGGAAATTATCCGCATCCTGCGCGACCCGGAGACGGGCTGCCCGTGGGATAAAGTCCAGACCCACCAGAGCATCCGGAAAAACTTTCTCGAAGAGACCTGCGAAGCGTTGGAGGCCATCGACGCCGACGACCCGGTCATGCTCCGGGAGGAGCTGGGCGATGTGCTGATGCAGGTGGCGTTCCATGTCGTCATCGAGGAAGAGCGTGGACGGCTCGATTTTGAGCAGGTCTGCCGGGAAGTGTGCGAGAAGCTGGTCTTCCGGCATCCGAACATCTTTACCTCCTCGGCGGCGGAAAATGCCGGTATAAACAGCTGGGACGCGCTCAAAAATAAGGAAAAGGGCCGCCGGACGCTGGCCGATGAGCTGGATACCGTTCCGCTGACCCTGCCAGCCCTGATGCGCGCGCAGAAGCTCCAGAAGCGCGCGGCAGGCCGCGGCCTTGGCACACAGGACAGGGCGCAGGCTGAACAGAACCTTGCACAGGCAGAGCAGGCGTGGGCGGAAGCCTCGCCGAAAAACGCGCAGGAACGGGCTGGAGAGCTGCTGTTCGCGGCGGCGGATGCCCTGCGCTTGGCCGGTGTGGACGCCGAGGAAGCGTTGAGCTTTGCGTCCAAGCGGTTCAGCGAGCGGCTGAAACAGAACGAAATCGAGTCGAACGGGGAAGAGACTGAATAAGACAGCTCCCGGGAGATAAGAGATATTTGACTGAGAAGAACGAAAAATTTGTGGAGGTTTTCTACTATGACTAAAACCGATCTGATCGCACAGGTTGCGGCAAACACCGAGATGAGCAAGAAGAGTGCGGAAGCTGCCGTCAACGCAGTCTTTGAGGCACTGAGCAAGGGCATGGCAGACGGTGAGAAGATCACCATCTCCGGCTTCGGCACCTTCGAGGTGCGTGAGCGCGCAGAGCGTCAGGGCATCAACCCCCGTACCCGTGAGCCCATCACCATCGCAGCTTCTCGCAACATCGTCTTCAAGCCGGGCAAGGCTCTGAAGGACACCCTGTAAAAAACGCTGTTCGCCGCCGGGTCCTCTTCTGACAGGGATTCGGCGGCTTTTTCATAGCCCTCTCAGGCTGCTTCGCATCCAGCTCCCCCAAAGGGGGAGCCATTGGCATGTCGGGCAGGTCTGAGAAAAACGAGCAAAGCTTTTGCTTTCGGAAAAGCGATGGCCTTGCTGTGAGACGGAGGAAGAATATAAAATGAGATTGGACAAATATCTGAAAGTTTCGCGGCTCATCAAACGCCGCACTGTGGCAAATGAAGTCGCTGACGCTGGCCGTATCCTCATCAACGGCAAGATCGCAAAGGCGAGTCAGGCCGTCAAGGAGGGCGACATCATCGAGGTCACCTTCGGCAACCGCCCCATCAAGGTGAAAGTCCTGTCCGATATCGAACCCCGTACCAAGGATGTGGCCCGGGAGATGTACGAGATTATTAGTGAGTAAAGTAAGGTCTAATCTGCGGATTCATGACATAAGCTCTTTGAAAAGGAGCGTGATGGGATGAAAAGCGCGGAGAAGTCCGAGCAGGCGAAGCCCCATGACCTGATTTTGGAAGGGCGGAGCAGGCTGACCGTCACCGGGGTGAAACGGGTGCTGCGATGCGACCCGGACAGTGCCGCCATCGAGACGAGTCGAGGAGTCCTGAACCTCGCCGGTGCGGAGCTGAGCGTGACCGCGCTGGACCTCGACACTGGGGAAGTCAAGCTGACTGGCCGAGTCGACCTGCTCGAGTACACCGCAGAGCATACGCCGGGCGGACTGCTCCGCCGGCTGTTTCGCTGATGGCTCCGGCGTTGGAACTGCCCCAGATCGGGCAGGAGATGCTGGCCTGTGCCGTGATGGGCGGCATCCTCGGAGCGATACGGGCCGTCTTCCCGAAACGGGGGAGGGCGGCCTTTCTGCCGGACGTGTTATACGTCGGGATGATGCTCTTCTGTTTACAGAGTTACACCGCCGCGTACAGCGCAGGCGGCGTGCTGCGATGGTACATGGTCGGCAGTGCGGTGGTGTCCGCTGCCGCTGCGGGCGGTCTGCTGGGGCTTCCGGCACGGTTTTTGAGGGTGTATCGCAAAAAGAGTTTCAAAAAAATACAAAAAGAACTTGCCAAGTGAGCGGCGCGTGTTGTATAATTCAAGCGTATCAAAGTAAGAGTACAGGCACGCAACGCCTGCTGTTTTAACGGGGGCAATGTGGAATGGCAAATCCGAGCCGTAAAAAGCGAAAGAAGAACACAGTGTGGAGAGGGCTTCTCCGGCTGTTTTTTGTATTGCTGCTCCTCAGTCTGCTGGCTGCGTATATCTCGAATCAGGTCGCCATCAGCTCCAAACGCGCGGAGCTGGAGACCCTGAAGGAACAGATCGAACAGCAGCAGACCCAGAACGAGGAGATGGAGCGTATCCTCAGCGGCGACGCCGACGAGGTGACGGAATGGGTCGCCCGGGATTCTTACAACTATGCCGCACCCAACGAGCGCATCTTTGTCGATGTGACCGGCAACTGAGCGCGGCGCAGAGAACCGGATTTTTGAGAGAGTACAAGGAGTATTGAGTTTTGGCGATTGAGGTAGGGAACGTTTTCGAGGGCCGTGTCACCGGCGTAAAGCCGTTTGGCGCATTTGTCGCGCTGCCGGAAGGCCGGGTCGGCATGGTCCACATTTCCGAAGTGTCCAATGAGTATGTGCAGGATATTGCAGCTGTCCTGCACGACGGCGATGTTGTCAAGGTGCAGGTCATCAACGTTGCACCGGACGGCAAGATCGCGCTGTCCATCAAGCGGCTGCTGCCGCCGCCTCCGCGTCCGGCACGCCCGGCACGTGACAACCGCGGCCCTCGCCCGAATGGGCCGAGAGAGGGCGGAAGAGGCGGTTTCCGGTCTGACCCCCGTGAGGGCGGCCGTCCTCCGCGTGAAGGCGGACGCGGCCCGGCCCGTGACGGTGCGCCCCGTGTCTGGCAGCCGAAAGCACCCGTCAAGTCCGACAACATGAGCTTTGAGGACATGATGAGCCGCTTCAAGAGCCAGAGCGAGGAGAAGATGGCTGACCTCGACCACGAGACGAACAATCGTCGCGGCGGCGGTTATGCCCCTCGCAGCCGCCGTGGCCGGTAAGAGCTGCCCCACATTTGAATGAGAACCTTCGGGCCTGCCCCAGTGGGGTGGGTCTGTTTTTTAGCTGAACTTTACAGGAAAGGAAAACAAGATGCCTGCAAAATTTGAACTCATCGCGCCCTGCTTTTTTGGCTGCGAATCCACTGCGAACTTTGAGCTTCGCCGCATCGGTGCCGAGGATATCCGGGTCAGCGACGGCCGTCTGACCTTTAAAGGCGGCGCGGACATGATCGCGGCCGCAAACCTCAACCTGCGCACCGTCGAGCGCGTCATGCTCCTGCTCAACACCTACCCGGCTTCCACCTTCGATGAACTCTTCGACGGTGTGTACGCCATCCCGTGGGAAGAGCTTCTCCCGGCGGATGCGGCCTTCCCGGTCACCGGTTCCTCGCTGAACAGCCAGCTGACCAGCGTTCCGGCCTGCCAGAGTATCATCAAGAAGGCAGTCGTCAAGCGTCTGATGTTCAAGCACAAGACCTCCGTTCTGCCCGAGACTGGTGCAGAGTATAAGATCCGCTTCATGCTCCGGAAGAATGTCTGCGAGATCATGCTGGACACCACCGGCGACAGCCTGCACAAGCGCGGCTACCGCCGGAACGCGATGGAAGCTCCCATCCGTGAGACGCTGGCGGCGACCATTGCCGACTTGGGCCGTGTCCGCCGCGACAGTCTGGTGGAAGATCCCTTCTGCGGCAGCGGTACCCTGCTCATCGAGGCAGCACAGAAGGCGATGAACATCGCGCCCGGCCTCAAGCGTCGGTTCGCGGCAGAGCGTTACAGCTTTGTTCCGGCTTCGGTCTGGGCAGAACAGCGGCAGAAAGCTCTGGCAGAGTCCAAGCTGGACGTCGACTTTGAGGCCTTCGGTTACGATATCGACCCGGCGGCCGTGGCTCTGGCAAACGCGAACGCAAAGCTGGCAGGCGTCGAGAAACGCTGCCACTTCGAGGTGGCCGATGTCGCCGATTTCGCGGCCAAGAGCGAGGCCATCGTCCTGACGAATCCGCCGTATGGCGAGCGTATGAGTACCATCGAGGGCGCGGCAAAGCTGGCCCGGACGCTGGGTCAGCAGATGGAAGCCCATCCCTGCGCAGGCGTCTATGCCATTACCGCCGATATGGACTTTGAGCATCACTACGGCAAGCGCGCCAACAAACGCCGCAAGATGTACAACGGCATGATCCCCTGCCAGCTGTATATGTACTACAATGCGCCCAAGTCCGAGAACCGCCCGGCGAAGCCCATGCCGAAGAGCGGCTTTGACGGCAAGCGCACTACTCCGAATCGTTTTGAGAAGAAGTAAATAAGATTTATTTCACGCATCAGATGAAAAACATCTGGTGCGTTTTTGGTTGAAGATTTTACAAATGGGGAGTTGCAAGTCGAATCAAAATTGATTATACTAACACTGATATTCAAAAACGGCAAAAAGGCCGAATCGGAACGAGAAGGGAATGAATGTGATGAAGGGGCGGATGAGACCCTATCTGCCGGAATTGACGATCCGCGATTACAACACCTATTTGTGGTATCTGCGCGGCGTGCGGCATCAGCTGGCACTTTCTTACGGGAAGTATTCCTGCCGCCGCCTGCGGTATAACGGTGTGCTGTTCGCGCTACTGGCGGACAGTCTGGCCGGGCGTCCGGCGACCTGCAAGAATACCCGTCTGTGCGGCACGCTGGTCTGGCAGCAGATGATGTGCCAGACGCAGGGCATCCGTCTGGCGGCACAGGTCGAAGTCCTGCTGGCGTGGCATCGGCTTCAGGATGCTCAGTGGGGCGCGCTTTCCTTGAAGAAAAAAATACAGCGTCTCTCGGATGGCCTGTTTCTGCGCGGTGCATATAAAAAGGCCGTGAAAGAAAACCCGGCTCTGGAGCGCATCTTTGCGCAGGAACTGGATCAGGCTAAAGTTCAGCGTCAGCTGTTCACCCAAAACTACAAACAGGCATCTGAGCCGAAAAGCAATCTGTACGGCGCGCTGTACGCCCTGCTCGCGAACGACGATGACCCCAACCAGCGCAAGAGTATGCACTATATCGGCAGCTGTATCGGCCGGGTGGTCTACCTGATGGACAACGCCGACAGCCTGACCCGGGATAAGATCAAGCGGCGGTATAACGTCTATCTGGCGAACAACATCGTCAACCGGAACGCGGCTATCGAGAACGCCCGGCGGCAGTCGCTGGCGGCAGCAAACGACCTTGTGCGCGCCTACGGGATGTTGGACGTCAAGCTGAACCGCTCCCTTATCGACAACATCATGATCTTGGGTCTGCGCCATGCGGTCGAGCCGCTGGACGCGGAGAACCAGCCAGTGAGCTGGGAAATGCCTTGAGAGGGCGCAAGAGCTGGGCGATGGCATACTGCGGTATGGCGTCAGCCCTCTGCATCGCGTTGATGCTTCTGGGTGCCGTTGTGCCGGTGCTGATGTTCATTGCACCTGCGGCGGCAAGCCTGCTCATCGCGACCGTCTGCGTGGAATGTGGCAAGACGATGGCGTTCACGGCATACGGTGCGGTCAGCCTGCTGAGTATTCTTTTTGTGCCGGATAAAGAAGTTGCCTTGACCTTTGTATTCTTGCTAGGATATTACCCGTTGGTGAAACCGTACTTCGACCGAATTCGTCCGGCTCTGCTGCGCGGTGCGGCGAAACTGCTGCTCTGCAACGGGTCGATTCTGCTGATGTATGGATTGGTGCTGCTGCTCGTTCCGGCTGGCAGCATCTCGCAGGAGCTGAAAACAACAGCCCTCATCGTCTCGCTCTCAACGCTGGCGATGGGCAATGTGGCCTTTCTGCTCTATGACCGCGCCCTGCGCAACCTGTTGCAGGTCTATCGGCTCGTCTGGCAGCCACGGCTGCATAAGATGCTGGGAAAATAATAAAAATTTGCATTGAAAGAAGGAATGTGGAACCTTAGTTGACGAAAAAGCGCAGGGCCACGCAGGTGACAGCTGTGAGGGTGACGAGGAGAGAAATGATCGAAAGACTCGGCGGATGTTTCTCCGGCTGAATTTGGGCTATACCAGCCGCAGAGAAGGGCAAAAAACGGCAGCAATACCGCAACAGATCCCTTCAAAGAAAGCCATACACGAACATAAATTGAATCAGGGGAGAAGTGTTTCTCCGACTGAACGGAAGCTGACAGTCGGCTGTGTGCATTTTGCGCCGGGCTGTCGGTATGGAGGTGTTTTGTATGTGTGGTATCGTTGGTTATGCCGGTAAACGCAGTGCGCAGAATGTTCTGCTGGATGGATTGGAAAAATTGGAGTATCGCGGATACGATTCGGCCGGTGTCGCGCTGGCCTATGAGGACGGAATCCGGGTCGTCAAGAGCAAGGGCCGCTTGCAGATGCTCCGGGAAAAACTGGCCGCTGAAAATTTGGCGGACAGCTCCTGCGGCATCGGCCACACCCGCTGGGCGACCCACGGCGAGCCGAGCGATGTCAACAGCCATCCGCACTCGACGCCGCGCGTGAGCATCGTCCACAACGGCATCATCGAGAACTACGGCGCACTGAAAGAGCGTCTGGTGGCACATGGCTACACGTTCGAGAGCGAGACGGACACCGAAGTTCTCGTCAAGCTCATCGACAGCTGCTATCAGGGCGAGCCGCTCAAGGCTCTGCACGAAGCTCTGGCGATGGTGCGCGGCAGCTACGCGCTGGCCGTGCTGTTCAAGGATTTCCCGGATACCATCTTCGCCGTCAAGAAGGAAAGCCCCCTCATCGTGGGCTGGGGCGAGGGTGAGAACTTCGTCGCGTCGGACATCCCGGCACTGCTCAAGTATACCCGGGATTACAGTGTCCTCGAGGAGGGCGACATGGCCGTTGTCAACGCCGAGGGCATCCAGTTCTATGATGCCTTCGGGGAGCCGGTCAAACGGGAAAGACTGACCGCCGACTGGGATCAGGAAGCAGCCGAAAAGGGCGGCTATCCGCACTTTATGCTGAAAGAGATCAACGAGCAGCCCACGGCCATCACTGCAACGGTCAGCCCCCGTGTGGAAAACGGGATGCCGGATCTGCGCATCCCGGAGCTGACGGATGAGAAGCTGCGCAGCATCGGCACCGTGCATCTGGTGGCCTGCGGAACGGCCATGCACGCCGGTATGGTCGGCAAAGCGGCCATCGAGACGCTGGCACGCGTTCCGGCAGAGGTCGATATCGCAAGCGAGTTCCGGTATCGTGACCCCATCCTGAACCCCAACGATCTGGTCATCATCATCAGCCAGTCGGGTGAGACGAGCGATACGTTGGCCGCCCTCAAGCTGGCAAAGAGCCGTGGTGTGCCGGTGCTGGCCATCGTCAACGTGGTCGGCAGCTCTATTGCCCGGGCGGCGGATTATGTCCTGTACACCTATGCAGGCCCGGAGATCGCCGTCGCGTCCACCAAGGCTTATATGGTTCAGATGTGCGTGCTGTACCTGTTCGCGTTCCGTCTGGCCTATGCAAAGGGCAAGCTGGACGAGGCCGAGACCAAGCGTCTGACCGCTGAGCTGCTCCGCGCCAGCGAGGTCATCAAGCCACGTCTGGCGGACTGCGAGCAGATCAAATATCTCGCCAGCCGGTTCGTCAATACCCAGAGCTGCTTCTTCATCGGACGCGGATTCGACTATTCGCTTTCTCTGGAAGGCAGCCTGAAGCTGAAAGAAATCAGCTATGTCCATTCGGACGCCTACGCAGCCGGTGAGCTGAAGCACGGCACCATCAGCCTCATCACCGACGGCGTGCCGGTCATCGCGCTGGCGACCCAGAAGCAGGTCTACGAAAAGACCATCTCCAACGCCAAGGAGACCAAGAGCCGCGGCGCACGGGTCATTCTGTTCACGACCAAGGATGCCGTTGTGCCGGATGGCGTGGCGGACTATGTGGTGCGTCTGGACGATTACGAGGGCCTGCTGATGCCCCTCCAGCTCATCGTTCCGCTCCAGCTCTTCGCCTATTATATGGCTGTCCTGCGCGGCTGCGATGTCGATAAGCCCCGCAACCTCGCTAAGAGCGTGACGGTGGAATAAAAGCTTTCTAAGATAAACAATAATGCCCGGGATGGTTTGGAGCCATCCCGGGCATTTGTGCGTTTATGGAAAATTATTCTTCAATGTCGCCGCCGTTGGTGCGGATGACTTTCTGATACCAGTAGAACGAATCCTTCTTGTAGCGGTTGAGGGAGCCGCCGTTCTCGTCGCGGTCAACATAGACGAGGCCGTAACGCTTTTTAAAGCCCTCGCTGGTGCTCAGCACGTCCATTCTCCTGCTCATGAGCTGGTCTCAGCCCGAAATGCTCTGCGCAAAACTGCAGCAGCGCGATGCCCTTTTGGAGGAATACGGAAACGAAGCAAATTGAGCGCGAATAAATTTAAATATAAAATGAAAGCCTCTCGGTACAGAAAAACTATACCGAAAGGCTTTCATATTTTTGTTTGATTTTAATTTTTAAATATGCGTCTTATGCCGAAACAAACTCTTGACTCCCTCCCAGAACGCGACGACGCGTTCACGGGGGAGAAAGTAGTTGACGAGCAGTGCCACGATGACACCGACTGCGGTATCGAAGATACGGTTCAGTGCGTAGCTGACGTAGGTTTCGATGGGCGTGCTGAACAACACGATGCACAGCACGACGCCGCCCGGCTGAACACCACCCGGCCAAAAATACTGGCAGAGCAGGATCAGGACCACGATGGCGGCACCCAGCAGCAATGCCAGATAAACGGTGTGTCCGCCCTGTGGGAACCACCGCAGATACAACCAGAAAACTGCGATGGAGAGCAGACCGCCGATGAGGGTGCCGAACAGACGGTTGCCGCCGTTTTTGATGGAGTCCTGCATGTCCACACCGAGACCGAAAATGACGCCGATGCAGGCGAAGGCCGGGTTGCGGTCGAGCAGGCAGTAAACGATGGCGACCAGCATCGCGGTGACAGCGGTTTTGATGGTGCGCCAGCCGACATGCAGCCGGAAATCAGAGTGTGGAAATTCTGGCATCTTACTTGAGCTTCTCCATGATCTGGTCAGCAGTCATGCCGTTTGCCAGCAGCTGATCGATGACAGAAGCGACCTCGGCCTGACGAGCCTCAGCAACAGCCTTTTCATCGGCAGCAGCCTTCTTCTCGGCGACCTTGGCGATCTGGTTCTCAACCTTTTTCAGAGCGGCTTTCTTGGCCTTCAGCTCAGCCTTGACACTGCTCAGATTTGCGGTCAGGGCAGTGATGTCAGCAGCCAGCTGCTCCTTTTCTGCGGTCTTTTCGGTCAGGACGGCGTCATAGTTTTTGTTGGTCTTTTTGACGACGGCCTTTGCACCGGTCTTGGGTTTGTTCTTGCTTCCTTTGGGTCTGGGCATAATAAAATTCCTCCGATTCTATTTTTTGTAATGCGTGTATTACAAGAATATATTTGGAGTATAGCATGAAGAGAAATATATTTCAATATCAATTTTTGTGATTCTGAATTCGGATAAACTTTTTTCGTAAAATAAACACAAAAAGCCGGACGGAAAACGGCCCGTCCGGCTCAAACACACCCCAATTGTATGAATTTAAATGCAAAGCTCACTTCCGTGCGGTGGACTCCCGTTCGATGAGTGTATATCCAAGTTTTGTCTCCCGTGCGACCAGAGAGGGCGAATCCAGCTTTTCCAGAAGCATCTCAGCGGCAATTTTACCGCTCTCTTCATAGGCATACCGGACGCTGGTGATGGAAGGGGAGCAGACCCGGCAGAGGGTGCTGTCACCCTGACCGGTCAGCATGACGTCCTGCGGCACCCGTTTGCCGATGCTGCGCAGGTACTGCAACGCCCCGACGGCCATCCGGCTGGTGGCGCAGACGACGGCATCCAGCGGCCCGTAGGTCTCCCAGAGCTGGCGTGCCTGTTCCTCGCCGGACTCGATGGAAAAGCTGGCAACGACGGTATGCTCGGCCTGCTCTTCCAGCCCGGCGGCTTTCACAGCGTCGCAGTAGGCGCGGTGCCGTTCCTGCCCTACGGCGCGGTCATCCATCCGCGCGCCGAGATATCCCAGACGGCGGCCGCCTTTCCGGATGACGAGCTGGGTCAGCTCATAGATGGCGTTATAGTCGTCATGGTAAACGCAGGAGTAACCGTTCAGCTGCTGGCCGACGATGACGACCGGAACCTTGCAGTTCTGGAGCGCGGTGTGGTGCCGGGGCGTGAAGACGGTCGCGATCAGAATCACGCCGTCGACGCGCTGCTCGTTGAAGATGTTCAGGGATTCGAGTTCCTTTTCCGGGTTATTAAAAGTGTCCGCAAGCAGGGTCTGATAGCCGCTTTTCTCGAGGACGCCGATGATGCCGGCGACCACGTTGCTGATGGAATAGGAGTCGATTTTCGGCAGGATGATGCCGATAGTCTTTGTTTTTCCGGTGCGAAGCACCTGTGCCTGCACTGACGGACGGTAGCCGGTCTCCGCAATGACCCGGGCGATGGCCTCCCGTTTTTCGGCGGAGAGATACCCGTGATTGAGATAGCGTGAGACAGCGGTGTTGGACACGCCTGCAAGCTTCGCAATTTCTGAAATGGTCATGTTTTTCTCCTGCGTAAATGACGTAAAACTTCATCTACTATAACACATTTCGCCGCAGTTTGCCAGTGCAGAAAGCACGATTTGAGAGAAGACCCTGTATCAGAGAAGGGCTTCGATCTCGCTGCGTTCCGGCATGACGCGGAGCGCGCCTTTCCGGGTGGTGATGAGGGCGGCTCCGGCGTTTGCGAAGGCAAGCATCTCGTTCAGCTCGGCCTCGCTGTACGGATGCCATCCATGCTCGAGGATGTAGTGCAGTACACCGCCGAAAAAGGTATCGCCTGCGCCGGTCGTCTCGATGGTGTTGGGCATCAGGTGAGCCGGAACTTCGACCCGGACATCGCCGCAGTAGGCCCGGCTGCCGTCTTTGCCCAGCGACAGGAGAATGAGAGGAATATTAAACTGACTGCGCAGCCATGCAATGCCCTCGTCGTAGTCCTCAAGGCCGGACAGCCACTGGATCTCGTTGTCCGAAATCTTCAAGATCTGGCAGTGTGCCATACCGTACAAAATCTGTTCTTTGGCGTCGTCCAGACTGTGCCAGAGCGGTTCCCGGAGGTTCGGGTCAAAGCTCAGCAAGGCACCGGATGCCTCGGCCAGAGCGATGGCTTCCCGGCTGGCAGAGCGGCAGGGCTCGTCAGTCATGGACAGGGAGCCAAAATGGAAGATGGTCGTGTCGGCCAGCAGCTCCTGATCCAGTTCTTCGGTGCGGAGATTCATGTCCGCGCCGGGATTGCGGTAGAAGCTGAATTCCCGGTCGCCATCCGGATGGGTGTGGACGACAGCGAGGGTGGTGTGTACCATCGGGTCACGGCGAAGCCCACGGGTGTCGATGCCGACTTCGGTCAGAGCATCGGCCAGCTGGTCGCCGAAACCGTCCTGTCCGACTTTGCCAAGAAAAGCGGTCTTGTGGCCGAGTTTACTTAGTAAAGCCAGCACGTTGCAGGGCGCACCGCCGGGATTTGCTTCCAGCAGGGGATTGCCCTGTGCGCTCAGGCCATTTTGGGTAAAGTCGATGAGCAGTTCGCCCAGAGCGACAACGTCATAATGCTTCTTCATTTCCTTCTCCTCCTGTGTTTCAGAACCGCTGCTGCATATAGAAAGAACCATAAGCCGGGATGGTGAACTGCGTCAGGCTGTGCTTGGTTCCCGTCAGCAGGTCGGTGAATTCGCCCTTATCATACGGCAGCGTAATGGTTTTGTCAAACTCGCTGAAGTTGAAGATGCCGATGACCTTCTCATCGTCGGCATACCGGCCGATGGCAAGCACCGCGTTGTCGCCGGTGTCCAGTGTCCAGACGTCGGCGTTCAGGCCGAAGGCCGGATGACTGCGGCGAAGGGTCTCAAGCTTGCGGATACCGGTAAAGACCTGACCTTCGGGGGTCGTGGTGTCCTCGCAGTGGCCTGCCAGCTCCCAATTCAGTTTGCCGCGGTGAATGTAACGGCTGTCCTGCGCCTTGTTCGGGTCGTTCTTGTAGCTGTAATCGTTGACCTGCGCAATTTCATCACCGCTGTACAGCATCGGGATGCCGCTCTGCATCAGCATCATAGCGTGGAGGGTCAGGTCGAACCGGACGGCGCGTTCCATGGCGGCGGCATCCTGCTCAAATCCGGCCTTCTCGATGCCGCAGAGACTTGCGGTGGTGGCGCAGAAGCGTGCATCACCGGTCACGGGGTCGTCGTTGTACAGCTCACCGCGGCTGTTGCTGCTGCCCTCGTAACCCTGGAAATACCGGTTCAGATACTTCTTGTGGGCAACTTCCTCAAAGCCCCACTGCTTCAGGGTGTCGAAGTCCAGACCCCAGCCGATATCATCATGGCAGCGCAGATAATTCAGGAAGACGTAGTCCTTCGGCAGGCTGTTCACCGAGTCGAGCTGCTTGCGGAGCAGACGGGTGTCACGGGTGGCGACGGTGTGCCATGTGGTACACATTGTCGTCACATTGTACAACAAATGGCACTCGGGTTTGTCGACAGTGCCGAAGTAGGGAACGACCTTGGCGGGCTCCATGACGACCTCGCCCAGCAGAATGACGCTGGGGCAGACGATCTCGCCGATCATCCGCATCATCCGGACGATAGTATGCACTTTCGGCAGGTTGCGGCAGTTGGTGCCGATCTCTTTCCAGATGTAGGGAACCGCGTCAATGCGGATGATGTCCATGCCCTTGTTGGCGAGGAAGAGGTAATTATACATCATCTCGTTGAAGACGCGAGGGTTACGATAGTTCAGATCCCACTGATAGGGGTAGAAGGTCGTCATGACGTAGTGGCCGCAGTCGGGCAGCCAGGTAAAGTTGCCGGGTGCAGTGGTCGGGAAGACCTGCGGAACAGTCTTCTCATATTCCTGTGGAATGGACGGGTCGGCATAGAAGAAATACCGGCTCATGTACTCGCCGTCACCGGCGCGAGCGCGCTTGGCCCACTCGTGGTCTTGGCTGGTGTGGTTCATGACGAAGTCCATGCAGACGTTGATGCCCTTTTTGTGGCAGGCGTCGGTCAGCTGCTCGAGGTCTTCCATCGTGCCGAGGTCGGGCCGGACAGTGCGGAAATCCGCCACTGCATAGCCGCCGTCGCTCCGTTCCGGAACCGTGTTCAGGAAGGGCATCAGGTGCAGGCAGTTGACACCGGCCTTTTCGAGGTAGGGCAGCTTCTGGCGGACACCCTGCAGGTTGCCTGCGAAGTTGTCGATGTACATCATCATGCCGACGAGGTCGCTGCTCTTGTACCAGTTGGGGTCTGCCTCCCGGGCGAGGTCGCGTTTTTTCAGTGCGGCAGAACGTGCCTCAGCGTAATAGTGCAGCATCTCGCAAAGCTCGGCGAACATCGAGTCGTTGTTGTACAGCTCCATATAAAGCCAGCCCAGCTCGTCCAGATGACGGCTCAGACGCTGCTGAAATAATGCTTCTTCTTTTTTGGTCATAGTCAGTTACTTCCTCCCAGTGGATACGGCATGATGGATTTTTTATATGAAATATCAGACAGTGGTCTTTGCCTGTGCAGGCTCTTCAGCGGCCTCTTCTTTCCAGAACACCCAGGTCAGCGCGAAGGCTACGCCGCCGGAGATGAGCAGCATCACGGCATAGGGCAGGATGTGATCGCTGACGATGAGGAAGCCCGGGATGCCGGTGACGCCATAAGCAGTTGCGCCGATGCCCATGATGGAGCCGAACCATGCGCCGATGGCACCGCCGACCATGCCGCAGACCAGAGGTTTGACATAGCGCAAGTTGACGCCGAAGATGGCAGGTTCGGTGATGCCGAGAGCAGCGGACAGAGCCGAGGGGATGGCGAGGGTCTTATTCTTGGGGTTCTTGGACTTGAGAGCGACGGCAAGGCAGGCACCGCACTGTGCGAAGTTTGCAGCGGAAGCGATGGGCATCCAGATGTTCAGGCTGCCCTCCGAGAGCAGACCGGCCTCGATGACGTTGTACATGTGATGCAGGCCGCAGACGACGGTGAAGGGATAGAGCGCACCCATAATGAGGGAGCCGATGCCAAAGCCGACGGTGATGAGCCACTTTGCAAAGCTCAGGATGTAGGTCTCAGCGGTGGAGAAGATGGGTCCGATGATGGTGAAGGTCAGGAAGGTCGTGATGAGGACGGTGCAGAGCGGCGTCACGAACAGGTCAACGACTTCCGGAACATGCTTGTGGAGCCATTTTTCAATCTGAGACATCAGCCAGACGGCGATGATGACCGGGATGACGTGGCCCTGATAGCCGACCTGCTTGACGTTGAAGAAGAGCAGGTGCCAGACCGGGATGCTGTCGGCCGTTGCCACCGACCATGCGTTGAGCAGGGAAGAATGGATCATGCTCAGGCCGATGACACCGCCGAGGAAGATGTTGCCGCCAAAGACACGGGCGGCAGAGACAGCGACCAGAACAGGCAGATAAGCGAACGCGGTGTTGGACACCATGTCGAGGAAGCCGTACCAGTCCGTCGATGCGAAGACGGGGATCGCCTTGCCCAGAGCCTCGACCAGACCCATCATCAGGCCGGACGCGACGATGGCCGGCAGGATGGGAACGAAGACGTCGCCCAGTGACTTGACCAGCCGCTGGGGAAGCGGCATGGATTTTGCGGCGGCAGCCTTGACATCGTCCTTGGTGGCGGCGGTCCTGCCGGAGACTTTCAGGAATTCGTCGTAGACCTTGTTGACCGTGCCGGTGCCGATGATCATCTGAAGCTGGCCGTTGGAGCTGAACACGCCCTTGACGCCCTCGATGCTTTCGAGCTTCTTCATGTCGATCTTGCTGTTGTCGACCGTCACCAGCCGCAGACGGGTCGCACAATGTGCGGCGGAGACGAGGTTTTCGCGGCCGCCGAGTGTTTCGTAGATCTCTTTGGCGCACGCTGCATAATCCAGTGCCATAATGGTTTTCTCCTTGAAATGTTCCTTTTTCAGATGCGCTTTGTGATTTCATACTGGATGTGAAATCGTTTCCTCTTTGCACCTCTATTGTAAGCAACTGAGAGGCTTTTGTAAATCGGCATACTTCACAAGAAATTTCTCAAATTTTTTAGCAACATGCTATAATTTTTGTGAGTTTGGAAAATCAACTGTTGGATACAACAAAAATAACCTCCCACGAAGGGAGGGTACCAAAGGGGAGAATGTCAATTTCAGAACAGGTTATGCCATGCAAAGGCCTTGTACAGACCGTCGTCATCCACAGCCGGGCAGACCTCGTCGGCATGCTGCTTCAGCGTCTCACTGCCGTTTTCCATGCAGATGCCGAGGGCGGCAGTCTCGATCATTTCGAGGTCGTTCATGCTGTCGCCGAAAGCGATGGTGTCCGACATCGGAATACCGACAGCTTCTGCCATCCGGCGGACAGCGGTACCCTTGTTGAACTGCTTGTTGATGAGTTCGCCATTGATAAGGCCGAACGGGTCGGGGTCCTGGATGCAGAAGTTGAATTCATCGCCCAGCTCTGCCTGCGGCACTTTGAGGTTGTCGATGGACGGACAGGCAAAGACGACCTTATAAATCGCTTCACCGTCATATTCTTTCATCGGGCGGATGTTCAGGCTGGATTCCAGCTGCTCACGCCAGCGGAGAAGTTCGCTGTTCGCGCCCTCCGAAACACGGGTGCGCAGGAACTCTTTGAAGCTCTCGTCAACAAAGCTGCCCATCTTGCCCTCGATGGTGCGGAAAACGCCGTTCTCGGCGAGACAGGTCAGCACTTTTTCCTGCTGGGCCGGGGTCATGGGGCAGTTGTAGATGACCTTGTCCTCATACTCGATGTAGCCGCCGGCACTGCCGATGATGCCGTCGAAGTGGTATTCCAGCAGGGGGCGGAGCATCCCGTAGTTCCGGCCGGAGCAAAGCACGACCTTGTGGCCTGCCTGCTGTGCGCGCCGGATGGCGTCGATGGCGGAAGCAGGCGGAACATTTTTGCCTGCTTCGGTCAGGGTACCGTCAATGTCCAAGAAAATCAGCTTGTGGTTCATTTGTGATTCCCTCCATTTTTTATCGTGTATCATACTGTGCATGTACTGAATGGTATCGTTTTCATATTGATACCATAGTAACACGATGAAAACCGTTTTTCAAGCCCTTTTATACTGGCAATCTGACGGAAATTTTCTCCCAAAATCAGACAGGTTGCCAAAACAGTACGGATTTCTTAAGATTTCCTAAGAAAATCATCATGGAAATTTAAAGATGCGGCTGGTATACTGAGAAAAAATACGAGAAGACGGAGGAAGAACGATGGCGGAGCAGAACATTTTGATCGTGGAGGACGACCCGGACATCCGGGATGGCGTGCGCATCCTGCTGACCGGCGAGGGCTACCATATTTTGGAGGCGGAGAACGGCCTGCGTGCGCTGGAACTGATGAACCCGGACATCGACCTTGTGATCCTGGACATCATGATGCCGGGCATGAGCGGCCTGCGTGTCTGCGAGGAAATTCGCAAGACCTCGACTGTGCCGATTCTGTTTTTGACCGCGAAATCGCAGGAGTCGGACAAGCTGCTGGGCCTGACCGCAGGCGGCGACGACTATCTGGCAAAGCCGTTCTCGTTTGCGGAGCTGAGTGCGCGTGTCAAGGCACTGCTGCGCCGGTACTGCGTCTATCAGGGCAAGGCACAGGCAGGCATCCAGACCGAAAACACCACCCTGACCTCCGGCGGCATCCGGCTCGCGCTGGACTGCAACCGGGTGTGGGTGGACGAAAAGGAAGTCGACCTGACCGAGACGGAGTATAAAATCTTGAGGATGTTGATGCAGAATCCGCAGCGCATCTTTTCGGTGCAGGTCATCTATGAGACGGTCTGGAACGAGCCGTATTATTATGTCTCGAACGGTACGGTCATGGTGCATATCCGGAATCTGCGGACAAAAATCGAGGAAGACCCTCAGAAGCCCAAACGTATCTGCACCGTCTGGGGCAAGGGCTACCGGTTCTCTGCCGGAGAGGGAGCCTGACGATGGAGAAAAAACACGGACTGGCGAGACGATTCACCGAGCTGATTTTCATATCCGGTTTGTGCAGTGCGTTGCTGCTGATAGGGATGCAGATCGTGCTGAACAAAGCTCTGCGTGCCTATTTCAGCCGGGAGGATGTGCAGCAGAAAATTACGACGCAGCAGCTGGCGGATTTTCAGGAATATATTACAGAAAACCATCTGGCAAGCACCGACTGGGAAGCAATCAACGATTGGGCGCACCGTCACCAGAACACCATGCTGGCCTATTTTCAGGAGGGTGAAATGCCTTATTTTTCGCTGCCGCGCGTTTATCAGGGCCAGGAAGATGCGGAGCCGGGCGAACAGTTCAAGGCCTACGAATGGCTTGCGTTCAACAGCGTCGAGTTTTCGGATGGTGAGGCGGCAGTTGCCATCTATTACAATGGTGTCAACGCCTACTATGGCATCGGATGCGAGATTTTGTTGTTCTTGGCCATCGCATCGTTCCCGGTGTTTTTCCTGTTCGGAAGTCGGAAAATTATCCGCTATATCGTCCAGCTGAGCGAGGAGATCCAGGCGATGGAGGGCGGTGACCTCGACCACGCCATCACGGTGCAGGGTGAGGACGAGCTGACGACCCTTGCCAGCTGTCTGGACTCGATGCGTGTCACCCTGCGCAGTCAGCAGCAGCAGGAAGCCGAGTCCTCGGCCAAGGTGAAGAACCTCATCACGGAAATGTCGCACGACCTCCGGACGCCGCTGACGACTCTGCTGCTCTACACCGAGATTTTGCGCGGACATAAATACGACAGCGAAGCGCAGATGAACGACTATCTGACAAAAATCGACACCAAGGCCCGGCAGATCAAGCAGCTGTCGGATAACCTGTTCGAGTATGCTCTTGTCACCCGGGATACGGTCGTGGCCCTCGATGAGCCTGCGCACTTCTCGGCAATTTTTGAGGAGCCGCTGACCGAGATGGTCGACCATCTGCAGCAGCGCGGCTTTGTCTGTGCGCTGGAACTGGGCAGCGATGACCCTGTCCTGACCGTAAAAGGCCAGTATGTCCGGCGGATACTGGACAACATCACCTCGAATATCCTCAAGTATGCTGACCCCGAGCAGGAGATCACCGTCCGCTCCGTTCAGGAAGAAAACAAAGCCGGTCTGCTCTTCTTGAACAAGACCCTGCCCGTTCCGCCCTCCGCCGAAAGCACCAAAGTCGGCCTCACCAGCATGGAGACCATGATGGAGAAAATGAACGCTGTCTTCCGCGTCGAACAGGGTGAGGATTGGTTCTGTGTGACGCTGCTGTTTGAAGTGAATTCATGATTCCCCTTGACCGCCCGGGACCTGTCCGGGCGGTCATTTTCATCTAAATTTAACTTATCTTAAGCGGTCTTAAGAATTTCCTGCGCAAAATCCTAAGATTTGCCAATTATAATCGTGCTGTACTCCCAAAGCACGGACAACAACAGGAGGGGCAACACGATGCTACGGAAAAAGAGACCCGAGGACGCAGGCGACCAGAAATTTCTGGTCGAGCTGGATACCGCGTCCGCCCAGCCCACCGAAAAGGGCTGGAAATCGTTTTTAAGAAAGAACTGGAAGAAGATCGTCGCCATCGTCTGTGTGGCAGCAGTGGCGGTGGTAATCGTCTTCCCGAAGAACAGCGCGAAACCGGCGCAGGCCAACACACAGTATGTCGAAGTCACGCCCGAAAAGCGGAACATCACCAACACCTTCAGCAGCTCGGGAACCATCTCGGCGGCGAACACCTACACCGTGAAATCGCTGGTGAAGGGTACCGTCCTGACCGCAGATTTTGAGGTGGGCGATGTCATTGAACAGGGAACCGTCCTCTACACCATCGACAGTTCCGATGCCGCAAGCAGTGTCGAAAAGGCGGAGCTTTCCCTTTCGCAGGCACAGCGGAACTATGACGACGCCGTGGATTCGCAGTACGTCCGCAGCACCATCAGCGGAACAGTGGCTTCCCTGAAAGTGGCGGTGGGCGATGTCGTCACGGCCGGGCAGGAAATTGCTGTCATTCGGGATGACTCCACCCTGCTCCTCACGCTGGAGTTCCCGGCGGCGGATGCGGCTGGCTTCTCGGTCGGACAGAGTGCAGATGTTACGCTGGACAGCACCTTTGAGACGCTGACAGGTACCATCAAATCGGTCGCCGGCACGGACACCCTCAGCAGCGGAAACCTGCTGGTGCGCACGGTCGTGATCGCCGTGAAAAACACCGGCAGTCTGACGACGGCTCAGGCAGCGACGGCTACCGTCAACGGGGTCGGTGCGCTGGCCTCGGCACGGTTTACCTACCAGAAGGAGCAGAGCATCACGGCATCTTCCAGCGGAAAGGTCGCGGCTCTCTGCGTCAAAGAAGGCCAGACCGTCAGCGAGGATACTGCTCTGATTCAGCTGTCCGGCAAGGAGCTGACAAAGCAGGTGCAGAACGCCTCGGACAACCTGCGCAGTGCGGAAATGTCCATGAGCGACACCGAAAAGTCGATGGAAGATTACACCATCACTTCGCCCATCAGCGGCACGGTCATCTCCAAAAACATCAAGGCAGGCGATACGGTCGGCACATCCAGCAGCAACAGCGAGACGATGTGCGTTATCTACGACCTGAGCTATCTCGAAATGACCCTGAATGTCGACGAGCTGGATATCCTGTCCATCAAGGAAGGGCAGGAAGTTACCATCACGGCGGACGCCATCTCTGACCGCACCTTTACCGGTGTTGTCACCAGCGTCTCAGCGGCTGGCACGACCAGCGGCGGCACCACGACCTACCCGGTGACCGTCCGCATTGACGACACCGGCGACCTCCTGCCCGGCATGAACGCCACGGCAGAGATCGTCATCGCCAGCGCGGAAAACACCCTCAGTGTGCCGAACGCCGCCATCGTGCGCGGAAATTATGTCCTCATTACCAGCGATTCGCCCAGCGCGGCCAACGCCGACACCAGCATGAACGCGCCGGACGGCTATGTTTACGTCAAAGTGACGACCGGCGTCAGCGACGATGATTACATCGCTGTCACCAGCGGCCTGCAGGAAGGCGACACCGTTGCCTATGATTCCGACGCTGCGGCCAAGTCCTCGGACAGCGACCAGATGGAGTTCCAGATGGGCGGAGGCCCGGGCGGTGACAACGGTGGTGGAGGCCCCGGTGGAGATGGCGGCGGCGCACCGGGAGGTGGCCACTGATGGGCGCGCTGATCGAATTTGACGAAGTGTGCAAGTATTACCAGATGGGCGATACCCTTGTGAAAGCAGCCGACCACATCTCGATGAAGATCAACAAGGGCGAATTCGTCGCCATTGTCGGACAGTCCGGCTCGGGCAAATCGACCTGTATGAACATCATTGGCTGTCTGGATGTGCCGACCAAAGGCACCTATAAGCTCAATGGCCGGGATGTCGGCAAGATGAGCCGGGATGAGCTGGCCGAGATCCGGAACGAGATGCTGGGATTCATCTTTCAGCAGTACAACCTTCTGCCGAAGCTCAGCCTGATGGAAAACGTCGAAGTGCCGCTCATCTATGCCGGGATGCCGCGCGGTGAACGCCACCGCCGGGCAAAAGAAGCCCTCGAACAGGTGGGTTTGGGCGACAAGCTGAAAAACCGCCCGAACCAGCTTTCCGGCGGTCAGCAGCAGCGCGTCTCCATTGCCCGGGCCTTGGCCGGACACCCGGCGGTGATTTTGGCGGATGAGCCGACCGGCGCGCTGGACTCCCACACCAGCCGGGAAGTGCTGGGAATGTTGCAGGACATCCACCGGAAGGGGAACACAGTCGTCCTCATTACCCATGACAACTCGATTGCAGTGCAGGCTGACCGCATCATCCGGCTGGAAGATGGGCGTGTCGTCTACGACGGCGATTCCCACGCGCCGGAAGCGGTCGTTCAGCCGACCTTTGTCGCACCGAAAGAACAGGAAAAAAGACGGGAGGGAGCCGTATGATTTACGAGACCTTCCGTCAGGCGTTCCAGAACATCTGGAGCAACAAGTTCCGGACCTTTCTGACGATGCTGGGCATCATCATCGGCGAGATGGCGGTCATTGTCATTGTCGGCCTTGGCAACGGCATGACCCAGAGCATCAAGGACAGCTTCTCGGATATGGGAACCAACCTCCTCAGTGTCCAAATCATGGGCTACGGAAGCCGCAGCATCACGGTGCAGGAAATGTACGATGTCGTGGAATCCCGTCCCGACCTGTTCAGCAGCATCTCCCCGACGGGAACCCTGAGCGGCACCGTCAAGGTGGACACGACCAGCTACAGCAACACGAGCGTCAAGGGTGTCAGCGAGGAATATCTCTCGATGCTGGGCTATACCGTGGCACAGGGCCGGGGCATCAACTACGTTGACCTGACCGACAACAAGAAAATTTGTGTTGTGGGTGCCTACATAAACCGGGTGGCCTACGGTGGAAACGCGGTCGGTCAGACCATCAAAATCGGCGCGAACAAGTATACCATCGTGGGCGTGCTGGAAGCCAAAGTCACTAACACCTCCGAGCAGGAGGGCAGCAATGACGACATGATCTTTGTGCCATACACCACCGCCCTCCGTGCCTCGCAGAGCAGCACGTCCGACTCTTACGCGATCGTGGTCGCCGATGAAAACAAGCTGTCGGAAGCGAAAACGGTCATCGAAAACGCCTTGCAGGAAAAGTTCCACTCGGAGAATGGCTACTTCGTCACGAGCCTGAGCGAGATGATGGAGACCATGACCTCGATGATCAACATGGTCGTGACGATTCTGACGGCGATCGCGGCCATCTCGCTGCTGGTCGGCGGCATCGGCATCATGAATATCATGATGGTGTCCGTCACCGAGCGCACCCGGGAAATCGGCATCCGGAAAGCTCTGGGCGCGAAGGAACGCACGATTCTGGGCCTGTTCGTCACCGAGGCCGCTACGACGTCGGCTCTGGGCGGTGCGCTGGGTATCGGGCTGGGATATCTTATTTCGTCGCTGGCAAACAAGATTTTGCCGATGATTCTGACCGACTTGGAAATGACCGTGACGCCCTCGCTGGCATCGGTCGTCGTTGCGTTCAGCATCTCGGTCGGCATCGGTGTGCTGTTCGGCTACCTGCCGGCAAAACGAGCGGCGCGGCTCAACCCCATCGAAGCTCTGCGCTATGATTAAGGAGAAATACTATGAAAAAACGTCTTCTCGCGCTGCTGCTGGCGGTCTGCATCGGGGCGTCGATGCTCGTTCTGCCTGCCAGTGCAGCAGGTTCCAATCCGGCCGTTCAGGTGGCCGTCACGCTGGGCGGCATCACCTCCAGCCAGACGGATGAGGCATCCCTGAACTCTGCCCTGACGCGCGGCCAGCTGGCGAAGCTGCTGGTGGCTTTTTCGAGCTACCGGGAGAGCGTCGCCTCGCAGGGGTCGACCGGAAAGCTCTTCTCGGATGTGGATTCGAGCAACAGCTGGGCCGGGTACATCCGCATCGCTGTCCAGCAGGGCTGGATGAGCGGCTATACGGACGGCTCCTTCCGCCCGGATAATGCGGTGACTCTTGAGGAAGCCTGCACCGCTGTCCTCAAGCTGCTAGGCTACGACACCACGACCCTGAGTGGAACCTTCCCGGCAGCACAGCTCAACAAGGCGAACACGCTGGGTCTGCGCGTGAATCTGAGCCGGAAGCAGGGCGAGACCATGACCCTCGCGGACGGTGCGGTGATGCTCTACAATGCGCTGACTGCCACGACTTCGGCAAACGCTGTCTATGGTACTTCGCTGGGCTTTACGGTCACGAACGGCCAGCTGGACACCTCGTCCATCCTGCTCAGCAGTCTGGAAGGCCCCTTTGTGGCGTCCAGCGGCGAGAGCCTGCCCTTTGTGCCGACGACGATTTACAAGAACGATACCCTGACCGACGCGGCGGAGCTGAACCAGTACGACGTCTATTATTATAATGAGAGCGCGAAAACGGTCTGGGTCTACTCCCGTCGCGCCGCAGGCCGCATCACGGCAGTGTCGCCCTCGGCCAATGCGCCGACCTCGGTGACGGTAGCCGGTGTGAGCTATACCGTCGCGACTTCCTCGGCGGCGTCGCAGCTGTCCGCTCTGAACGGCGGCGGTGTGGGTCAGGTCGTGACCCTGCTGCTGGGCATGAACGATGAAGTCGTCGCAGTCCTGACCGGCGAACAGGCGGATGAAGTCTTTTATGGCGTTGTCCAGTCGGCCAGCCGAAGCCTGATCGAAGAGAACGGCGCGGATGTCCAGCAGACCGTCACGGTCGCCTGCACCGACGGCGTGACCCGGTCGGTCAATGTGGACAAGAGCTTGAACTACCCGACCGGCTGGATGGTGCAGATCACGGTGAACGAGGACGGCGAAGATGTCGCTTCCCTCTGTGAAAAATCGATCTCCGGCACCGTTAGCGCGGACGCCGAGACGCTGGGCGATTATACCCTTGCGGACGATGTAGAGATTATGGATACGACTTCGGAGGGTGTGGCTGGGACAGTTCGTCCCAGCCGCCTATCGGGGGTGACACTTTCAACCTCCGATGTCCGGTACTACACCACCAATGAGAACGGCGAGATCGACCGCCTGATCCTGAACGATGTCACGGGCGATTTATGGACGTATGGTGTTCTGGACGACGTGAAGAACCTCGTCAACAACCTGACTTCTTCCTCGACCACGACCAGCAACTCCGGCTCGTCCTCTGGTTCATCGGGAACCAGCTCTTCCAGCAGTTCCAGCAGCTCTTCCGTTCTGGGCGTTGCCAGCGATGTGAGTTCCATCGTCCTGCCCAGCACGAGCGAGATGCTCTGGGGCATCATCGACGGCAGCATTGGCAGCACCGTCTGGGAGAGCGTCACCAGCAGCACCAGCAGCCTTGCGAGCTACCTGCTCAAGTTGGGCGCGAACAACACCAGCGGCCTGTTGAGCAATGTGCTGAACTACTTCGGCACCGGCGCAAGCTATGTCTGCTACGTCGACGGCCGGCAGACGACCTATCAGACCAGCGTGAAATATCCAGTTCTGGCAGGCGGCATCGCGGTCGGCAAAACGACCTCCGGCAAGGTGAAGACCATGCGCCAGCTCATTCCGGTGGTCGTCGACCAGCTGGGCGCGGCATCGGTCAAGAGTGGGGATACTCGTTATGAGACGGCGGATGATATGCAGGTGTATTTGTGGTACAAGGGCGCGTATTACGCAACGACCCTCTCGCAGGTCAACACCGAGGACTATAACCTCATCGGCTGGTACGACAACAACGGCAGTGCCGCCGGGCAGAAGATCCGGGTGCTGATTGCGGTGAAAAAAGATTGATAGAGAGCAGAAAAGGAGCAGTTCGTCCGAACTGCTCCTTTTCGCTCTTAATAAATATCCAGATCGTGGCCATTGACGACCTCGCCGGTATATCCGGCATCCCGGATCTCCTGCAAGATCAGGGCTTCCCGGCGTTTTACCTCCGCCCGGGTGTCCTGCCCGGGCGCGAAAACGTCCAGATGGTAGATGCGGTGATAGGTCACTAATAATTTGGGCTGTGCGGTCTTTGCGATCTCAGACAAGTCGGTCGAGAGGGTATGGACGGCACGGTGGTATTTCTGCCACTGGGATGTCCGCTGGGAAAGTCCGCCGGTGTACTCGACCTCGTGGAGCAGGACGTCACAGCCTTTGCCGTTCTCCGCAATGACCGGCAGAGGGCAGGTGTCGCCGGAAATCAAAATTTTCCGGTCAGGTGTCTCGAAGAGATAGGCGTAGCTTTCCAACGTGCCGTGGCTGACCGGCAGGGCGGTGACCGTCACAAGCTCGTCCTGATAGACGACGCCGGGCTGTATCTCGGTCACATCGACCTTGTAGCCCTCGGGGTTGGCCTTCTCGAAGCCGTTGATGCGAAAGTCAATGTCCACCGCATAGGCCTGCTCGATGTGTTCGGTCATGGAGCGGATGCCCTTCGGCCCGAATACCTTTAAAGGTACATCCCGTTCCAGCACCCACGGCGTGAAAATCAAATCGGGGTAGCCGGCGGTGTGGTCGGTGTGCAGATGGGTGCAGAACGCGACCTTGAGATTTTTGGGATGGAGAGCGGAGATGCCTTTTTCGTAGGCCTTGGCACACTGGCGGACGACGCCCGGCCCGAAATCGACCAGATAGGCGTTCCCATCGACCACCACGGCGGAGGACGGGCCGCTGGCGAACGGCTCCGCGTTGGGCGTGCCGGTACCCAGCAGAACAAGCTTTGTCTCACTCATACAGAACCCCTCACAATCGTTCGATTTTATCCAGTTCAGTATACCAAAGTGGAACACTTTCGTCCAGCGATTTTACCCGGATGTTGAATTCTGTCGGATTTTATGTTTAAATAGAAATAAAATCGGGTAAGAATGGACGAGGAGGAATGTGCAGGATGCTGAAAATCGCAGTGGTCGAAGACCAGCAGGAGACACGGGAGCGTCTTTGCAGCTATATCCGGCAGTATGCGCAGGAGCAGGGGATACAGGTCGAAGTCCTGCCGTTTGAGGATGGTGCCGTCATTGCCGAGGGGTACAAGCCGGGCTTTGACATCATCTTTATGGATGTGGAGATGCCAAAGCTGGGCGGCTTTGGCGCGGCAGAGCGGATACGGGAAGTTGACCCGGACGTGGTGCTGGTCTTTGTCACCAACATGGCGCAGTACGCCATCCGGGGCTACGAGGTCGACGCGCTGGACTATGTGCTGAAGCCGGTGGATTACTATCCCTTCTGCACCAAGCTCTCCCGTGCCATCCAGAGAGTCCAGCGGAAAAAGGGCGGTCAGGTCGCGCTCTCGCTGGCCGGCGGTGGAATACAGCTGCTGGACACCGGCGAAATTTATTATCTGGAGACCCATAACCGGATGCTCTACTACCACACGGCAAAAGGGGAATTCGCCGTCCGCGGAAGCCTCCAGAGTGCGGAAAAGCAGCTGACGGCCTATCACTTTGTCCGGTGCAACCAGTGCTACCTCGTCAACCTTGAGCATGTCAAGGGCGTCGAGAACGATTTTGCCCTTGTGGGAGATGCCCGGCTTGAGATCAGCCGCCGCCAGCGCGCGGCGTTCCTGACGGCGGTCGCGTCCTATGTCGGAGGTGTGCTGTGAGGGGCGGACTAGTAGAGCTCGTCGAATGGGTGCTGCGGTACGGCGTCATCTATTGGTGTGCGCTGGCGGCGTTCTGCCTGCCGCTCCGCCGCCGGGAAGGGTTCTGGGTGCGGCTTGCAATATCCTTTGCGCCGCTCATGCTCCTGACCCTGGTCTACAGCCTGATTTTTCATGATTGTTCTTTTCGCAAACAGTGTCTGGTGGCACCTTTGGCATTTGCCATCGCGATTTTGCTGCTGGCCGGGCTGGTGGGCTTCTGTGTGGAAACCGACTGGTCGGGTGCGGTGTACTGCGCGGTCTGGTGCGTCATTGCAGCACAGATGATCAACGAGCTGTGGAGCATGCTGATGTGGTTCCTCCGGGAGCGATTCTCCGCAGTAAACGAATGGCCGCAGCCATCGCTGTATGCTGCTGGTCTGGCACTGCTGTTCACGGTGGCCTGCTGCGTCGTGATACGCTTTACCATTGCGCGGTCGATGCCCTATAATGGGATGTACCATGTCGGCCCTCGTCAGATGGGCAGCGCGCTCGTCCTTGGCGTGATGTTCACATGGATGTTCATCTTCCTGATGACGAAGAACCGGGCCGGAGAGCCGCTCTCGGCGGTCGGAATGGAAGCGGTCTGTCAGCTCTACTGCTTGACGCTGATGTATCTGCAGACCGAGCTGTTCAAAAAGGCCGCAATGCAGAAGGAGATGGACACCCTCAACCTTCTGTATGAACGTCAGCGGCAGCAGTATCAGATTGCACGGCAGAATGTCCAGATCATCAACCGCCGCTGCCACGAGCTGAAAGTCCAGATCGCCGACCTGCGCCGTCTGGGTGCGGACAAAGCATTGCAGCAGAGTCTCGACGAAGCCGAGACAGCCGCCCGGCTCTACGATGCCGGAGCCAACACCGGAAACGAAGTTCTGGATGTCGTTCTGACCGAGAAGACCCTGCTCTGCGAATCTCGAAAAATCCAGCTCAACGCCGTGGCGGACGGCAGCTGCCTCAAGCATTTTGAGCCGAGCGACCTGTATGCCCTCTTCGCCAATGCCCTCGACCACGCCATTGAGAGCGCGGTGAACATCCAGCAGCAGGAACGCCGGGTCATCGACCTGCTGGTCTGCGTGCGGCAGAATTTTGTCGTCATCAACGTCATCAGCCCGGAACGGGAAGTTCAGATGGGCGATAACCGGACGCTGAACTATGAGGTCAAGGTCATCAAACGGATCGTCCAAAAGTATAAAGGAACCCTGACGACCGAGACGAAGAACGGATTCTTCGCGATAAAGATCATTTTCCCACAGGAACAGAGAAATTGAAGATGATAAAGGGCCATCGCACGAAAAGTGCGATGGCCCTTTATCATCTATTATGTTGTATCCAAGCATTTGTGAAAAGTGAACAAATATATCAGTTTGATTTTGGAAGCCCAAAACCGAATAATCATGCGAAACGACCGATTGCCGCAACGCTCTTGATAAATGAAAAAGTTTTGATAAAATAGTGACGAACCTGTGATAACTGCGAAAAACAGTGAACATACGACAAGAAAAACCAAACGAGGAGGCCGGAAATGAGAGGCATCGCCAAGCTCATGAACAACTGGCAGTTTACGAAACCGGGCGAGGCCGCGGTGACTGTGAACCTGCCCCACACCTGGAACGCAAAGGACGGTCAGGACGGCGGCAACGACTACTGGCGCGGACCCTGCACCTACACCACCCGGTTCGACGCTCCTGCGTTCGACGAGAAGACCCAGCAGGTCTGGCTCCAGTTCGAGGGTGTCAACGCCAGCGCGAAAGTCATCCTGAACGGAACTGAGGTCTGCCGCCACGATAACGGCTATTCGACCTTCCGTGCAGACATCACTGCTCTGCTGAAAAAGCAGAACGAACTGACCGTCGAAGTCGACAACAGCGTGAACGACCACGTTTATCCCCAGAAGGCGGACTTCACCTTCTACGGCGGCATCTACCGTGATGTCAGCCTGCTGACCGTCAGCAAGAACCACATCGCGCTCGGCCACTACGGCGATACCGGTGTGAAGGTCACGCCGACGCTCAAGGATAACCGCGCAGATATCACCGTCTCGACGATGGTCGAGGGTGAGGGTACCGTCGAGGTCGAGCTGCTGGATGCCGCTGGCAAGCAGGTCGGCAAGGCGGAAGGCGAGACCGTCACCATGACGATCGCAAATCCGCACCTATGGAATGGCGTCAAGGACCCCTACCTCTACACCTGCATCGTCCGCCTGATGAACGGCGGCAAGGCAGTCGACGAGGTCCGCACCCGTTTCGGTGTCCGCACCTTCTCCGTCGATTCCAAGAACGGCTTCTTCCTGAACGGTAAGCCCTACTCGCTCCACGGCGTCTCCCGTCATCAGGACCGCAAGGGTCTGGGCAACGCCATCACCCGTGAGATGCACGATGAGGACATGGCTCTCATCCGGGAGCTGGGCGCAAACACTGTCCGTCTGGCACATTACCAGCACGACCAGTATTTCTACGACCTCTGTGACCAGTACGGCATGGTGGTCTGGGCGGAGATCCCTTACATCTCTGAGCATCTGCCCAATGGCCGCGAGAACACCATCAGCCAGATGAAAGAGCTGATCTACCAGAACTACAACCATCCCTGCATCGTCTGCTGGGGTGTCTCCAACGAGATTACGATTTCGACCAAGGACAAGGCCGACATGCTCGACAATCACCACGAGCTGAACGACCTGTGCCACAAGATGGACCCGACCCGTTTCACCACGCTGGCATGTTACGCGATGTGCGGCCCCTTCAACCCGGTGGCCCACATCACCGATGTCGTCAGCTGGAACCTCTACCTCGGCTGGTATGTGCCGGGCCTGTTCCTGAACGATCTGTGGATGGATTTCTTCCACCTCGTCTACCCCAACCGTCCGCTCGGCTTCTCCGAGTACGGTGCTGAGGGTATGCCCAATCTCCACAGCGCGCATCCGCGCCGCGGCGACCACACCGAAGAGTATCAGGCAAAGTACCACGAGTATATGCTGAAATGCTTCGACCGCCACAAATGGATGTGGGCGACCCACGTCTGGAACATGTACGACTTCGCAGCTGACGCACGCGATCAGGGCGGCGAGCCGGGCATGAACCACAAAGGTTTGGTGACCTTCGACCGCAAGACCAAGAAGGACAGCTTCTATATTTATAAAGCATGGTGGAGCGACGAGGCCTTCGTCCACATCTGCTCCAAGCGGTTCGTTGACCGCACCGAGAGCGAGATCGAAGTCAAGGTCTACTCCAACCAGAAGAACGTTGCCCTCTACGTCAACGGCCAGAAGCTGGCTGAGCAGAGCGGCGAACACATCTTCAAGTTCCGTGTGCCGCTGACCGGAAAGGTCGAAGTCAAGGCGGTCGCAGGCGAGTGCATCGACACCGCCACCTTCCAGAAGGTCGACACCCCGAACCCCAGCTACAAGCTGGTAAAAACCAAGTCGAAAAGCGCGAACTGGGTGTAAGCACCACGACGCGCTTTGCAGAGATATCAAACCGAAAGGGAGGAGCCCGGACCAGAAAACCAGCTGCCCGGTCCAGCAGTGGTAAAGAAGAACACGAAAAGAAAAGGAGAACAGCATGGCAAAGAAAAGCATGGTGCTGCGCGGTACGACTGCGTTGTTCACCTTCGTTTTCTCGCTGTCCATCGTGACTGGCGCGATCCTCGAAGGCTACAAGTCGACCATCGACACCAACCTTGGCACCCAGAGCGAAAAGTTCGTCTCGGAAAGCACCGAAGCCGATCCGCTC
Organism: uncultured Faecalibacterium sp.; assembly: GCA_934548045.1. Classification (GTDB taxonomy): domain Bacteria; phylum Bacillota; class Clostridia; order Oscillospirales; family Ruminococcaceae; genus Faecalibacterium. Next base: position 96,134 of record CAKTEM010000008.1, read on the forward strand.
TACAATAAATTCACCCCGTCTGCCGAAGTCCTGAACGAGGACGGCACCGGTAACTCTCACGCACTCATCCAGAAGGCAATGAACCTGAACCGCCAGCAGGCGGCTGAGGGCGCAGTCCTTCTGAAGAATGAGAACAACGCTCTGCCTCTGGCAAGCGGCGCAAAGGTCACTCTGCTGGGCATCCGCTCTCATGTGCCTCTGGTCGGTTCCAGCTTCGGCGTCAAGGCATGGGGCGGCTTCATCAATCTGGAGCAGGCTCTGAGCCAGAACAAGACCGACTTCGCAAATACTATCACCACCAGTATGAACACCAACCGCCAGACCGGTGAGACCACCGTTGGCCGTACTGTTTCTTCCTGGAGCGGTGACGAGTTCGATTTCGAGGGCGCAGGCTACGAGATCAACCCCACCATGGTGAACATCTACGAGAAGCTGAACGAGACTTACAACCACGCAAACAACGAGTCTCCGGCAGAAGTCTACGATCCGGGCGAACCTTCTCTGGCTGAGATCGCAGCAGTCGACAGCAGCTATGAGTCCAGCTTCGCACAGTACGGCGATGCTGCCATCGTTGTCATCAGCCGTCCCAGCGCAGAGTCCAAGGACTACCTGCCCGGCGGCATCGTTGAGGGTCTGGGCGCAGACGAGCCTCTGGCACTGACCACCAACGAGCGCGACATCATCGAGACTGCTAAGAAGGCAAGCGACAAGGTCATCGTCCTCGTCAACACCGCAACTGCTGTTGAGATCGGCGACCTGAAGAACGACCCCGATATCGACGCGATCCTGTGGATCGGCTTCCCCGGCTGTTACGGCATGACCGGTATCGCTGATATCCTCTGCGGCCGTACCAGCCCCTCCGGCGGTCTGCCCGACATCTACCCCACCTACAACATGTCCGCTCCGGCCATGCAGAACATGGGCAAGATGTACTACACCAACACCGCTGACGTCATCACCCGTTCCGGCGGTCTGCTGAGCTTCACCCCGGGTGCTTACACCATCGAGGCTGAGGGCCTGTACACCGGTTACCGTTACTACGAGACTCGTTACTTCGATTCCGTCAACGGCAACGGCAATGCAACTTCTCCCGTCGGCGCATACGCATCCTCTACCGAGTGGAACTACGCAAACGAAGTTGCTTACGGCTTCGGTTATGGTCTGAGCTACACCACCTTCACTCAGGAAATCATGGGCCAGCCTGAGATCACTGTCGACATCGACAGCGAGACCGGCGCACCTCAGGTCTACGCAACCTTCAACGTGAAGGTCACCAACACCGGCAGTGTTGCCGGCAAGACCCCTGTCCAGATCTACGGCCAGGCTCCCTACACCGAGGGCGGTCTGGAAAAGGTCGCTATCCAGCTGCTGAACTTCGAGAAGTCCAGCGAACTGGCACCCGGCGCATCTGAGATCGTTCCGGTCAAGGTCGATATGCAGTATATCGCAAGCTATGACATGGACTACGATAACGGCGACGGCACCACCGGTACCTATGTTCTGGATCCCGGTACCTACTACTTCGCAGCTGGCAACGGCGCACATGATGCTCTGAACAACATCCTGGCTCTCCAGGGTGCAGACGAGTCCAAGATGGTCGGTACTGGCGACGCAGCAGCTGCTGTCGCTCAGGAGATCACCGAGGACCTCATCGCACGCACCACCTTCTCTGTTTCAAAGACCGGCGAGAAGATCTCCAACCAGATCCCCTACTCCGACTGGAACTACTACCAGCCCGGTGAGGTCACCTATCTGACCCGTGCTGACTGGGCAGGCACCTTCCCCAAGACCTACGATCAGATGACTCTGACCAGCGAGCAGCTGATCAGCGACCTGAACGGCAACTACTACACCATCGCAACCGACGACGATACTTCCGCTATCAAGTGGGGCCAGAACAGCGATCTGATGTTCTATCAGATGTATGATCTGGACTTCGATGATCCGAAGTGGGATGAGCTGCTGGATAAGATGACCCTCGAGGAAGCTCAGTATCTGGCAACCTACGGCGGCCCCAGCATCCCGGGCGTTGAGTCCATCGGCACTGTTGAGACCTACATGACTGAGAACGCTGGTAACGGTGTTGCAGTCAACCTGAACGCATCCAAGGATACCAACGCACCCTGGACCATCGGCGCAGATGATCCGAACGGCAACTGGCATCCTGAAGTCTTCGCAAACGCTCCGCTGGTCGCTGCTTCCTTCAACAACGACCTGTACAAGGCAGTCGGCGAGTTCGTCGGAGAGGAATCCCTGTTCGTTGGTATTCCCATCCTGTGGGGCCCCGGCATGAACACCCATCGTCAGGCTTACAACGGCCGTAACGGTGAGTACTACTCTGAGGATCCCGTCCTGACCGGTAACGCTGGTATGGAGTTTGCGATCGGCGCACTGGAGTACGGCCTGATCGCCGCTCCGAAGCACTACGCTTTCAATGACCAGGAGTCTGAGCGTGGCGGCGTTTCTCCCTACATGACCGAGCAGCGCGCTCGTGAGATCGAGCTGCGCGCTTATCAGATCGCATTTGAGGCTACCAAGTACGATACCGACGACTACGATGCAGGTATGCGTGGTCTGATGACCTCCTTCTCCAAGATCGGCGGCGTCGAGTGTACTTCCAGCATCGGCATGAACACCAACATCCTGAAGAAGGAGTGGGGCTTCAAGGGCTACGCAGTTACCGATATCTACGATGATACCGACCTGTACGGCGCAGTTCTGAACTCTGGTGTTACCTGCTTCGATACCCGTGGTATCTCCGGCTTCTACGGTTCTACCACCCTCGAGACCGACACCACCTTCGCAACGCAGGTCGACGGCAGCTCCATCAGCAGCACCCTGCTGAACGGTGATGCAAACCTGCAGCAGCACGTCAAGGAGTCCGCACACAACATCCTGTATGCTATGGCTCACTCCAACCTGATGAACCGCTACAACAGCACCACCCGTATCGTCCAGACCATGACCTGGTGGCGTGTGGCTTACATCGCTCTGATCGCTGTTTCCGGCATCCTGATGGTTGCTTGCGGCGCAGGCTATGTCCTCTCCGTCCGCAAGAAGAACAAGAAGGAGGTTCACTAATATGAAGAAACAGGGCGCAGCCTTCTATTTCAACGTCGTGGCGATTGTTCTCGCCATCGCTGGCATCGTCACCATGGTGATGAGCAGCACTTACAGCGAGGCCAATGCACTGGCCGCTCTGACCCGTCTGATCGTCCAGAGTGTTCTGGCAATCGTTCTGGTTATTGGCGGCATCTGGGCGGATAACAACGGCAAGGGCGACGGCGTCATCAGCCTGGCAGCTACCATGGCAGCCATCGCACTGATCGTTGCTACCATCGGCAACATCATCAACAGCCGCATCCTGCTGATCTCCGGCCTGTTCTCCTTCAACTCTCAGAACATGGTCGGCTGGCATGTCTTCTATGTCACCGTTGCCTGCCTGGTCTGCTATGTCATCTCCATTCTGGCGATGGTCATCGGCTCCTTCTTCAAGGCAACCAAGTAAGAGACATCCTCTGAAAAACCTCTAGTATCCGATTTGCGGCAGCCTGCCCCCTGAAAGGCGGGGTAAGCTGCCGCTTTTTGTTAAAAACAAAAGGAGAGACCGCAATGGGCGAACAAAATTCTACGGCGTCGAGTGTGAACCGCGCCAAAACCTACCAGCTGGTGCTGTTTCCGCTGAACAACGGCGCGACGAACGTGTACTATGTGCTGGTGCTTTCCTACATCGCGACCTTCGGCAGTAAAGTTCTGGCACTGAGCATGATCTTCGCATCGGTCATGGTCACCGGTATGCGTCTGTTCGACGCCATCACCGACCCCATCATCGGTGCCCTGATGGACCGCACCAACGGCAAGTTCGGCAAGTTCCGGCCGTTTATGGTCATCGGCAACCTTATCATGGCAGTCAGCATCCTGGCTCTGTACTGCCTGACTCCGCTCATCCCGGCCAGTGCGATGGGCCTGCGCTATGCAGCCTTCGTCGGCCTGTATGCGGTCTGGGTCATCGGCTACACCTTCCAGACCAGCTGCACCCGTTCCGGCCAGACCGTTCTGACCAACGACCCGAAGCAGCGTCCGCTCTTCACCATCTTCAACACCGTCGGCTCTCTGCTGGGCATGGGCGCAATGCAGTTCTTTGCTCCCATCCTTGCGAAGAACTACGAGGGTGGCTATGCTTCCGCAAGCTTCTTCCGCACTCTGGCTCCTGTTGGTATCGTCATCTCCATTCTGCTCACCCTGCTGGCAGTCGTCGGCATCTGGGAGAAGGACCAGCCCAAGTACTTCGGTATCGGCGGCGAGAAGACCGAGAAGATCAAGGTCAGCGAGTATGTCCAGATCATCAAGAACAACAACCCGATGCAGCGTCTGATGGTCGCTGGTGCAGGCTGCAAGCTGGCTCTGTCCATCGCGACCAACACCACCGTCCTGTGCATGCTGTACGGCTGCATGATGGGCAACTACGACGGCCTGTACCTGCCGATGATGGTTCTGGGCTACGTCTTCAGCGTGCCGTTCTTCCTGCTGACCGTCCGCACCAGCCAGAAGGAAGGTCAGAAGGCCAGCCTGGTGAAGTACGTCAGCGTGGCGTTCATCTGCTACATCGGCGTTCTCGTTCTGCTCATCCTCTGGGGCAAGAGCGACGCCTTCACCCTGTCCATCATGGGCGAGAATGGCCTGTCCATCAACCTGTACACCATCCTGTTCATCGCTTTCTTCGGCATCGGCTACGGCGCATATTATGCTACTGCTGATATGCCTATCCCGATGGTCGCCGACTGCTCGGACTACGAGACTTACCGTTCCGGCAACTACATCCCGGGCATCATGGGTACTCTGTTCAGCCTCGTTGACAAGCTGGTCTCCAGCCTGTCCGCAACCGTCGTCGGCATTGCGGTCAGCTTCATCGGTCTGGAGAGCCTCCCGACCCAGTATGACCCGTACACTCCCGGCATGAACTTCGTTGTTATCGTCCTGTTCTGCGTCATCCCGATGATCGCTTGGGGTGCTACCCTCATCGCCATGAAGGGCTACACCCTGACTGGTGCCAAGATGAAGGAGATCCAGGCTGTCAACGCCTGCCGCCGCGACGCTGTGGCAAACGGCATGAAGCTGGAAGACGCCATGGCAAAGTGGCAGACCATCGACCAGCTGCCCGAACAGTATCAGAACTGATCCCTGAGCTGAAATAATCGCAAAACTGCACCGCAGATCCGTGAAAATGGGTCTGCGGTGCGGTTTCTTTATAGAATAAAATAGAACAAAACGTAATCCCCCGGTTCCGTGATGAGTTGTGGAACCGGGGGCTTACTATTTGATGAAGGAGGAATGTCTTAAAGGATGTTTCTTATCAAAAACTCACGGGAAGCAGGGGAATCATGCCTTTTCGCGCTCGGTGAAGAACCGATAAGCACCATAGAGGTTCGCTTCGTTAAAGAAGCGGCAGGTCGTCAGCTGTGCGCGAGGGAAGGATTTCTCGGGATAGATGGTGTAGAGTTCGTCCAGATTCTTCTGGATGGATTCGAGGAAGAGCTTCTGACGGCTGATGCCGCCGCCAATGGCAAACCTCTCCGGGTCGTAGATCATCTGCAGATTGAAGATCTGCAATGCAATGCCACGGGTGAACCGGTCGAGTGCGGCCAGAACCACCGGGTCACCGGCATTGGCCTGCTCAAACAGGATGCGGCCGTTCAGCTGGTCTGCCGGGATGCCTTTTGCACCGGCGACCATCTGCACCAGACGAGGCGTGCCGTTCTGGGCGTACCAGAGGGAACCGGGCATGTCAACGTTTTCGCTCAAGGCAATATTGCTGAACTCACCGGCGGAACCGTGTCGGCCAAAGTGGACTTTGCCGTCCTTGATGAGCGCGCCGCCGATGCCGGAACCGATGAGGATCACGACACTGTCTTTGCAGTCGGACAGGCAACCCCATGCGGCTTCCGCAAGACCGGCAGCTTTGGCGTCGTTCATGACACTGACCGGGAGACCGGTGCGCTTCGTCAGCTCTTCGCCGAGGTGCAGACCGTTTGCGTAGTGCAGCCAGCCGGCGGTGATGCAGATGCCGTTTTCGCTGTCGATGATGCCGGGAACCGACATCGCCACGCCCCGGATCTGTCCGTCGAACTGCCTGCAGATGCCCTCCAGAACCTCGAGATAATGCTCAGTGTTGTCGGTCGGAGTTGGAACTTCGCCGTGGTTGGTCAGATTCCGCGCATCGTCGATGAGGGCATACTTGATGGCCGTTCCGCCGACGTCGATGCAGAGACAACGTTTTTCCATCTGAACGCCTCCCGTCAGCTCAGGTCTTCGCCGTTGGTGGCGATGACCTTTTTATACCAGTCAAAGGATTTTTTCTTGCTGCGTGCCAGCGTGCCGGTGCGGTCGTTGTGCTTGTCAACATAGATGAAGCCGTAGCGTTTGTCCATCTCGCCGGTACCTGCGCTGACGAGGTCGATGCAGCCCCACGGGGTGTAACCCATCAGGTCGACACCGTCCTCCTCGACGGCCAGCTTCATCTGGCGGATATGGTCGCGGAAGTAGTCGATGCGGTAATCGTCCTCAATGCTGCCGTCCGGGTTCACGGTGTCGTATGCACCCAGACCGTTCTCCACGATGAAGAGGGGCAGGTGATAGTGGTCGGTGAACCAGTTCAGGGAGTAGCGCAGACCGATGGGATCGACCTGCCAGCCCCAGTCCGAAGCTTTGACATGCGGATTGCGGACGAGATCGTGCCGCTCATCGTATTCGTAATGGGTGTTCTCCGCCTTGTGCTGGACAGCAAAGGACATGTAGTAGCTGAAACCGATGTAGTCAACGCAGCCAGCTTTCAGGGTGGCGAGGTCGTCCTCGGTGATGTCCAGCTCGTAGCCCTTCCGCTTCCACAGCGCGGTGATGTTCGGCGGATAAGCACCCAGCGCATGAACATCGGCATAATAATAGCGGTGCTGCATGGCTTTCTGTGCCTGCAAAATGTCGCTGGGGTCGCAGGAGAACGGGTAGATCGGACACATGGCGATCATGCAGCCCACTTTCAGGCTGGGGTCGATCTTGTGCGCAGCCTGCACCGCCAGCGCACTGGCGACCAGCTCATAGTGAGCAGCCTGATACATCAGCAGTTCGGGATTTTCGCCCTCTTTGGGCAGGAAGCCGGAATTGAAGTAGATGCTCAGTTCCGAGTTGAAGCAGGCCTGATTGTTGATTTCATTAAAAGTCATCCAATACTTGACCTTGGTGTGGTACCGCTCGAAGCAGACCGTCGCGAACCGGACAAAGAAGTCGATCATCTTCCGGCTGCGGAAGCCGCCGTAAGCCTTGGTGAGGTGCAGCGGCATCTCAAAGTGGCTCAGGGTGATGACAGGCTCGATGCCGTACTTGTGGCACTCATCAAAGAGGTCATCGTAGAACTTCAGACCTGCTTCGTTGGGTTCCGTCTCGTCACCGTTGGGGAAGATGCGCGTCCATGCGATGCTGGTGCGGAAGCACTTGAAGCCCATCTCGGCGAACATCCGGATATCATCCTTGTAGTGGTGGTAGAAGTCGATGCCTTCATGGTTGGGGTAATACTCGCCCGGCTCGATGTCGCTGGTGATGCGGCGAGGAACCGTGTGGGTGCCAGCGGTCACGACGTCGACGATGCTCAGGCCCTTGCCGCCCTCATCGTAGGCACCTTCCAGCTGGTGGGCGGCAACTGCGCCGCCCCAGAGAAAATCGTTCCGAAAGGACATGGTGTCCTCCTTTTGTTATTAGTTGTTAGCGGCCTCTTCTGCCTCTTTCTTGGCGTTTGCTTTGGCAGCAGCGCGGACGAAGGGCAGGTAGATCAGGGTGCTGACGACGACGCACAGGACGCCGATGACGAGAGACATGGGATTGGTGCCGCCGGAACCGAGGAAGGGGATCAGGAAACCGGGAGTGGTCCAGCCCACGTCCAGAGTGACCGGAGGAATGATCTGGAAGACCATCGTGCTGAGGTAGCCGATGATGCAGCCGACGACAGGAGACAGCATAAAGGGAATCGCGTACATGGGGTTCATGACGATGGGCAGACCGAACATCAGAGGCTCGTTGATGTTGAACAGGCCGGGAGCCAGAGCCAGCTTTGCGATGGTGGTCTGGGTCTTATCCTTGCGTGCAACCAGCAGGATGGCGATGATCAAGCCGAGGGTCGCGCCGGATCCGCCAGTGTTTGCGAAACTGTCGTTGATGCTCTTCCAAGTGACGGGGAAGGTGGTGCCGATGGTGGTGCCAAAGGTGCCGAAGTAGGTCAGGTTGGCGACATCCGCCTCAGCGAACATGACGGTACGGATCGCGCTCAAGGTGTTGGGACCGTGGATGCCCAGCAGCCACAGGAACTGCTGTGCGATGCAGAAGATGATAACGGTGATGATGTTGCCGCTCATCTTGGAGAACGGAGCCTGAATTGCTTCATAGATGACGTACTGGATACCGCCGTCTGCGACCATGCTGAAACCGTAGTTCAGGAGAGCAGCGACGACGAAGATGATCATGATGGGGATGACGAGGTTGAAGGACTGTGCGACAGCCGGAGGAACCGTATCCGGCATCTTGATGCGGAGTTTCTCGTTCTTTGCCATTTTCGGCAGGAACTCACCGACCAGCAGACCGACGATGATAGCGACGAACAGGCCCTGCGCACCCATGAAGGTCATGGACAGGTTGCCGTCAACATACGGGGGATAGATGATGAAGTAGGTGCTGATGGCGCACATCGCGCTCAGCAGCTTGTCGCCGTCGTTCGTCTCAGCCAGCTTGTAGGCCGTCAGAAAGACGATGAGCAGAGACATGATATTCGTGGTGCCGTTCAGAACCGGGGTCAGGACGGCCTGATAATCGCTCAGGCTGGGGATAAGCGTACCCAGATGGAAGATCTTCGCAACGAAACCGTCCGGAGACAACACTGCGTAGTTGACGAGCAGCATCAGGGAACCGGCCAGAGTCATGGGGAACGCCAGCGTAAAGGCGTCGCGGACAGCGGCCACATGCCGTTGCGAGTTCAGTTTTGCAGCAAAAGGAACGAGCGTCGCGTCCATCTTTTCCTGCATGGATTCCATAAAGCTCATAAATTTTCTCCTCTGTTATCTGCCGCAGATGGCAATTACTTGCCGGCGAGTTTGAGCGCGAATTCAAGAACCTTCTTGCCGTTCATGGTGCCGTAGTCGACCATCGGGATGACGTCGACCGGAACACCCTTCGGCTCGCAGATCTTCTTGGCCTCGGCCAGCTTGAAGCGGATCTGGGGGCCGAGCAGAGCGACGTCGATGCCGTCGGTCTCATCGTGCATCTTGGTCTCACCAGCGGCGGCGATATCGGCCTCGATGTTCATCGCCTTGGCGGCTTCCTTCATCTTGTTGACGAGCAGGCTGGTGGACATGCCAGCAGCGCAGAACAAACGAATCTTGATCATAGCAAAGTCTCCTTCATAAGTATCAATTGCATCTCGCCCCGAAACATCAGGCGAGCTTTTCATACAGAGCAATGATTTGTTCCGCCAGATCGATGACGACCATTGCGGTCATCAGGTGATCCTGGCCGTGGCACATGATGAGCGACATCGGGGCGGCCTGACCTGCGATCTCATCTTGGATCAGCTTGGTCTGGAAGTTGTGCGCACCATTGATCTGGTTGCGCGCTTCCTCGATCATCTCTTTGGCGGCGTCGATCTTGCCCTTTTTGGCAAGCTCGATGGCTTCCATCGCGGTGCTGCGAGCGTTGCCGCTGTTGACGACCAGCTCCATCACGATCTGTTCGGTCATGGACTCTTCCATTTGATTTTCTCCTTTCATCTGCGCCGCCCTCAGCCGGACGTCTCCGGTCGGCAGTGCATCCCTCAGTGCTGCGCACCCTGAACTTGTGGCTTGATTATACATGAACCGTTCACACTTGTCAGCAGGTTTGAAAGTGGAAAAAACAGAGACAACCCAGAAAAAACAAACCGTTTTTTTCTGGGTTGTATACTAGAAACTGTGCAAAATAACAAGAAGGGCAAGTGAGAATCACTCGGCCAGTCGATTGGCGACTCGGCGTGCCAGTGATTCTAATAAGTAGATGGTAGGCAGCTGGGTCGTGGTATCGTAGCGGTTGCCGATCGTACGGGGATGTGAAATGTGATGCGGCAGGGTCAGTTCGGCCAGTTCGGCCAGTGGACTGTCGGTAGAACTTGTGATGGCAATGATGCTGGCACCTTGTGCTTTAAAGCCATGACCCAGACGGTGAATCTCGGTCGTTGTGCCGGAGACGGATAGCAGAATGGTTACGATGCTGGTGTTATCGCTGATGGTGGCCGGGTAAAATGGGTCGTTGATGCAGACGGCAAATTTTCCGATGTTGGAAAAATACCGCGCACCGTAAGCGGCAATGCCGCCCGAGTTGCCGATGCCGACGATGAAGACACGTTCGGCCTTGGCGATATAAGCAGCGGCCTCGTCCAGCAGGTCCTGATATTCCGGGGTGTTTGCCTGTTCAAAAAACGCCTGCACCTCATTCAGGGAATCGGGGATGAGGGTCGACCGGGGGGAACCGGTCTGCTCTTTCAGCATGGCTTTGAACTGGGCATAGCCGTCGCAACCAACCTTTTTGCAGAAATGCAGGACGGTCGTGGTCGAGACGTGGGCTTCGCTGGCAAGCTCCCGGATGCGCATATATGGCACCGTGTTGGGATGCGCCGCAACGTACTGATAGACCAGCATTTCCAGCTCGTTCAGGGTTTTGACCTGTTGTGCCGTAAAGATATTCATACAAATTTCCTCCATAAATCATCTGCCTTTATTATAAACAGTTTGGGGAATCTTGGATATTGGGCAGATTATCCGAAATCAGGAGGAGTTTTTTGTAAGAAATGGAAAAACAAAAAGGGCGAAACTGCCTTGGAGGACAGCTTCGCCCGAAAAAATAAATCGCGGATTTTAAAATCAAGATAGGAAAAATCACACCGTCGCGAGAACCGCAAGGATGCTCTGCCAACGCTCGTTTTTGACGGTAGAGCGTTTCTCCGCAGGAGTCGTCCGGCGGAAAGGCTCGTGATAGACCGGAGCGGTGGGGATCGAAACTTCTGGCGGAACAGGCGCAGAATGGGAAGAAAGCTGTTCCAGCTGCCACTGTGCCGCCAGCTGAGCCGCCTGCGGACAGCTTTGCAGGGTGCGGCGTTCACTGCCGGCCAGAAAATCACCCAGCCAGTAGAGGATGGCCGCGATGGGCAGACAGTCGGCGGCGTGGTCGCTGGTGTAGATCCATTGCCCACCGCAGCCGATAAAGCTTTCGGTTGTGATAACGGCCCCTGACCGGACACCGGAGGAAAGCGGCATGGTGTAGGACGAACCGGCACACCGGTGCAGTTCCTGCAGGATGCGCTCGGCCCGGTCAGCGTCCAGAGCGTCATCCCGGATGTAGGCAGAAAAATCCGTCTCGTTCAGTAATTCATCCGCCGTGGACGGGAACTGCCGGGTCATCTCGCCGCTGGCATTGTGGCAGAGCTGCCAGCCCTTGCGGAACAGCTGAAAGTTGAGATTTCGACGGCCCATCGTTGAATAAAACACCCGTGCAGCACCCGTGAAAGCATCCTGACGAAGTTCCAGATAAGCGTCCGTGCCGCCGAGATCCTGTACCTTTACGGTGAGCAGTAAGGTCAGGTTCGGTTTCTGAGCAGACATTGCGGTGTGCATCATTTCAAAATAACGGGCAGCATCCATGGTGGGTTTCTCCTTCCTCAGATAAACGGTTGTTTCTGCCTGAAACGCAAAACCAGAACAGCGTTTTTACGTTTTAAACAGAGAACTTTTCGTTGTTGTCTGAGAAGAGTATACCACAACTCACAACTAAAAACAACTGTAAGTTTTTGAAAAATGGAAAATCAATCGCCAAGCTCCCGGATCTCGTTCTGGATGAGCCGCCCGGCGGCACGCGCCAGCTGATCCATGCCGCGGATACGGGCGAGATTTTTGCCGTAGATACGTTCTGCGGCCGGGATGGAGCTGTCCTCGCCCATGAAGACGGCGGAGACGCGCAGACCCTTCTGCCGGAGCTGGCGTACCTCGGCGGCGGCATCATCGACGCCGTAGGAGCCGCCGTAATCGTGGCCCAGCGGATTTTCCGGCGAGGGCGGAACCCGGCGGCTGTCGTTGGGCGAAGCGTCGGTCAGCAGGATGAGCAGATGCCGCCCAGCAGGGCCGGGGTCGAAGGACACGAGGTCACCGGCGGCACGCAGAGCCAGACCGTCACGGTTCCAGCCGGAAGCGAAATACTGGTCGATGCTCTGGATGCTCTTGTCTTTGAAGCCCTTCAGGACGCGCAGGACGGTGTAGCCGCGCAGACTGGAAAAAGTGCTGACACGCACCGGGATGCCGCATCGGGAAAGGCTCTCGGCGAGGATGGAACCCTGCGCCGAGATGACTTCCTGACAGTGGAGCCGGGAAGCGGAGGCGTCCAGCAGTAAGTCGACCGTGAACGAGGGCTGATTTTCCTCCTCGGCACAGCGGAACACCCGGCTGTCGTCCAGCACCGGCGCACGCCAGACCCGGCTGGGGTCGAGGTTGCCGCTCCGGGCGATCCGTGCGTTGGGCTGCTGATGAACAAGGATGCAGTTCCGGATCTGCTCGGTCAGCCGAAGAACAACACTCCGGTGAAGCTCCCGGTTCTTCGAGTAGTAGGTACGGTTCCGTTCGGCCTGCAACTCGGCCTGTTCCGCAAGATGTTTCGCCTCCGGCGTCGGTGCCTGTTCCGGGCTGGGAACACCTGCCGTGAACCAGAGGTGACAGCCGAGGTGGTTCCCGGTGCAAAGCTCCTGTTCGGCTTTGCGCAGGCGTTCGGGTGGATAGAGCGAGTGGCCGAAACAGCTCTCGATGTAGGCACGGTCTTCGGCGGCGTTCTGCTTCAGGGTAATGTGCGCCAGCCGCTTGTCGGCAGTCAAACCGCCGGTTCCGGTGGCGTCCACCGAGTTGGAGTGTTCGACCGTCACCCGGTCGGTCTTGATCATCTGGGTCGGCATGGTACGGGTCATGAACGCCGCCAGCAGCCCTTCCAAGTGGAGATGCAGGCCGGCCTTTTTGTGAATGTTCCCGTCAAACAGCGCGAACCGGGCATAGAGGGCCAGCAGAGCCGCCTTCAGCTCCTCGGGCTTGGGTGGAGTGTCCGGAACCAGTGCGGCGCAGAGAGAGGATTCGTAGGGCGTCATGACGGGCGGATTCTTCCCTTGAACGCTCTTCCAGCGTGCCGCCTGCATGGTGTAGACCAGCTGATTTTTTGCCATCCACTCCTGCCGGGAGAGCTTGTACTGGATGCCGAAGAAATAATCTGCATGAGCCCGACGCAGGTCAGCCAGAACCGGACGTTTTGGCAGTTCGAGGGCATAGACACAGCTTTCGAGGTAGAGCCATGTCAGGTCATCCAGCATCGGCTCCCGGGTGTCGCCCTCCCAGGAGTCGAAAATGCCGCTCACCAGTTCGTCGTTGTAGTATTTGTGGACGAGGCCGACGACGCAGTTCATGTAAAAGTCAATGGTTCCATCGGTGTTCCGGGCGAGGAACAATGGCTCGAACCCATACGCACCGGCTGCCGCCCAGACCTGATTCGCTGCGCGCCGTTCCTCGGCGGTGTAACTCTGGACTTCCATCATTCAAACAGCTTGGCGGCGTCCAGCTTGGCCGGGATACGGGCGGCAATGGCATCCCGGATGAGTCCCTGTTCGTAGGAATCGAACGCCTTGTTGGTGATGCCCATGTCCAGCGCGGCACCGGCCGGGATGCCCCGGCGCATCAGCCGCAGGGCGTCCAGCATACCGCGAAGGTCAAGAGCTTTCGTCGAAATTTCCGCACTGTCGCACTTTTTCTGTAAGTCGAGGAAGAGCATCGAGAACTGATGGACATACTTTGAAGTCAAATCGGGGAACTGCGCACGGAGCAGTTTTTCGAGGTTTTCTTCGGTGATGGTCGGCATTTGGATGACGACGAAACGGGAAGTTAAAGCCTCGTTCAACTCCCGGGTGCCGGCATAGCCATAGTTCATGGTCGCGATGAAGCGTGTCTCCTCCGCCAGTGGGATGCGCTCGTAGCCGGGAACGTCGATGGCACGGCGGAAGTCCAGCACGGCGTGCAGAACGGCCAGAGCCTCGTTTTTCGCCATGTTGATCTCATCCAGCACGCCGAAGCCGCCGCACTGAGCGCAGCGGTAGACCGGTCCCTGCCGGAAGGTCACCTGACCGCCCTCGAACGTGTCCATGCCGATGAGGGAAGCCGCGTCCATGTTGACGTGGAAGGAGATATCCCACGCCGGACGCCCAAAGGCTGCGGCGAGGTTCTCCGCCAGCACGTTTTTGCCAGTCGCCTTGCCGCCGGCCAGCAGCAGATTCTCGCCGCAGAGCAGAGCGGCCAGAGCCTCTTCCCAGACGTCTTTTCCATAATAGGTAAAGGCAGGCGAGGGGATACGGGCGGCCAGAGCCGGGTCGAGCGGATGTGCCGCGCGGTATTCTTCGACCACCGAAAGCAGGTCGGGCCGGATGCCCTCCTGCCGCAGAGTTTCCATGAGTTCAGACATGAACGACACCTTCTCATTCTTTTGCGGTTGGCAGTGCCAAACCGTTTGTTCAGCCCTATCATAGCACAATCGGCGGCCCTTGTGTAGGGGCGAAAAGCCAAGATTCGGCAAGGATTTGAACAGAACGTGAAAATAATTTAAGAAACTTTTGGCCGAAGCGTGAAGGTTTCATGACCGAAACAAATTGACACAGGACCGAAAATACGATAGAATACTTTTTGTTATGTCAAATTTATACAAAGGGTGATAAAGTATGATCGAGACGATCACAGCGGTCAATCAGGCCGTCAATAATTTCATCTGGGGCATCCCGGCGATGGTCTGCATCATCGGCGTGGGCTTGCTGCTCAGTGTGCGGACACATTTTTTGCAGATCCGTAAATTTCCGTATGCCATCAAAACGACCATCGGACGCATTTTCCGCAAGAAGGATGCTTCGGATGGTGCGATGACGCCGTTTCAGGCTGTCTGTACCGCGCTGGCGGCAACGGTCGGTACCGGCAACATCGCCGGCGTCGCCGGCGCAATTGCCATCGGCGGCCCGGGCGCAGTCTTCTGGATGTGGTGCTCGGCACTGCTTGGCATGTGCACCAAGTTCTCCGAAGTCACGCTGGCCGTTCATTTCCGGGAGCGGAACAAGAACGGTGAGCTGGTCGGAGGCCCCATGTACTATATGAAGAACGGCCTTGGCCCCAAGGGGCAGTGGCTGGCGATTATCTATTCCCTGTTCGGCGTTCTGACCGTCTTCGGTACTGGCAACGCAACGCAGGTCAACACCATCGTCACCGCCATCGACTCGGCCGTTCTGTCCTATGCGGACAGCGTAAAAGACCTTCTGCCGACCCTGAACCTCATCGTCGGTGTCGTCGTGGCGATGCTGGTCGCAATGGTCTTGCTGGGCGGCGTCAAGCGCATTGGCAGCGTGACCGAAAAGCTGGTGCCGTTCATGGCTCTGTTCTATGTCGTGCTGGCTCTGGGCGTCGTCATCCTGAATATCCAGCGGTTCCCGGCGGTCCTGTCCTCCATCGTGCTGGGCGCATTTAACCCGAAGGCTTTTACTGGTGGTGCTATCGGAAGCATCTTCCTCAGTATGCAGAAGGGCGTTTCCCGTGGCATCTTCTCCAACGAAGCCGGCCTCGGTACTGGCTCCATCGCCCATGCCTGCGCTGACACCAAAAAGCCGGTCAAACAGGGCATGTTCGGTATCTTCGAGGTCTTTGCAGATACCATTGTCATCTGCACCTTGACCGCGATGGTCATCCTGTGCAGCGGCGTGCCGGTCAACTACGGCAGTGCCGCCGGTGCGGAGCTGACCATCTCCGGCTTCACCGCGACCTACGGCGGCTGGTCGTCCATCTTTACGGCGGTGGCTCTCTGCTGCTTTGCCTTCTCGACCATCATCGGCTGGGGCCTGTACGGTGCGCGCTGCATCGAGTTCCTTTTCAAGACCGATAAGGTCGTCCGCCCCTTCCTCGTGGTCTACTCCTTCGTCGCCATTCTGGGCGCAACGGTCGACCTCGGTCTGCTGTGGAGCATCGCCGATACCTTCAATGGCCTGATGAGCATCCCGAACCTCATCGCTCTGCTTCTGCTCTCCGGCACCGTGGTGAAACTCGTCAACGACTTCTTTGCGACGGAAGGCAAAGTTTAATTATAAAGGGTATAAACCAAAGTGTGCCGAAAAGGAAAAAGATTGTGAAAATCAAACGAAACTTAGTTGCTTCGACAAAAAATCACAAGGTTCCTTTCGATTCAACCCTTGACAAGAACGCTTTTGGGGTTAATAATATCCATATAAACAGTGAATTTGCTGTGAACAGCAGATGAATTGTTGGCAGAGGCTGTATGTTTGGACGATGCGCAGAAAAACAGCAGCCGATGCCGAACCATTTACTTATCAAAGAGCAAGGGAGATCGTACATGAAACAGCTTCTGAAAAGGCTTGCACTCTGTGTGGTGACGCTGGCACTGGTTTGCGGACTGACACCGGCAGCTTTTGCGGCAGGTGCGGATTACTACGATATCTATCTGGAGACTCAGGGCGGCTTCTGCGATGAGCTGATGGTGTTCGCCTATAAGTTTGGAAACGGATACTATTACCTCAACGAACTGCCGACTCCGACACTGGAGGGCTATCGTTTTGAGGGCTGGTATGATGACCAGGTAGGCGGCAAAAAGGTGACACAGCTGTATAATTTCAAAGGGGATACCACGCTGTATGCGCATTGGCGTGCAGACCCGACAGCAACGGCTGCGGCAGCTGGAAAGACCGACACGACCCAGACGCTGACCCCTGTTGAGACGACAGTTCAGGACAAGGTGATCGCGTGGACGATCGTCGGTGTGACAGTTGCGGCTGCAACATTGGTCCTAGTTTTGACGAACCAGTAAAAAGCCGATTCTGAAAAACGGTTATTTAAGAAAGGAAAATGCACTATGACGAACTATGAAATCAAGATGCCCGCAGGCTATGCAGCAATCGAAGAAGAAGAGATGACCTACCTGGTCGGCGGCGCAGATCCTCAGTGGCTGTCTTACCTGAAGAACGTCGGCACCACCTTCAGCTACATTGCTCGTGTGTTCTCTTCCGTGAACTCCATCATCAACAATGTCAGCACCATCTACAACTCGATCGTCTGGCTGAACACCAACGTTCCGAGCCTGTTCGGCACCAGCAAGGCTTGAGTTAAAGTTTAAAAGGTCGTTTAAAAACGCCGGTTCCTTCGGGAACCGGCGTTTTTATGTGAGTCTATCAAAAGTACAAAAAATAAACCGCACCTGCATCGGACAAATCCGAAGTACAGGTGCGGTTTTCTCATCTCAAAACTTATTTCTTATGATACTTGCGGTCTTCCTCTTCATAGGCAGGCTCGCAGGTAAGGTACATGCCGAGACGCTTGAGGGTATCGGTATCCACGCTGGACAGGATGACAGTTGAGTGGATGTCGCAGCCCTTGAGGTTGGACAGCTGATGCAGAGCGGCAGCGGCAACTTCGTTTTCGGCAGCGGAGCTGGACAGTGCGATAAGAATCTCATCGGTATGCAGACGAGGATTCTTGCTGCCAAGGTAGTTGGTCTTCAGGGTCTGGATGGGCTCGATGGCACGAGCGGACACGAGGTCGATCTCCTGATCGATGCCGGCCAGACGCTTGAGGGCGTTCAGCAGGGCAGAGGACGCCGCACCCAGCAGAGGACCGGTCTTGCCGGTGACAACGGTGCCGTCGGGCAGCTCGATAGCCGCCGCAGGCAGGCCGCCGGTCTTCTCTGAGACAGCGTGAGCCTGCTGCTCGACCGGACGGGAGCCAATGGTCAGGCCGGCCTGATTCAGCAGGAGCTTGAGCTTGAACACCTCGCTGTCCTTCTCGCCGCCGATCTTCTGGTCACACAGAGCCTTGAAATAGCGGCGGACGATCTCATTCCGGGATGCCTCGCAGCAGACTTCATCATCGACGATGCAGTTGCCGGCCATGTTGACGCCCATGTCGGTGGGGGAGCGGTAAGGACTCTTGCCGGCGATCAGCTCGAACATCGCGTTGACGACCGGGAAGATCTCGATGTCGCGGTTGTAGTTGACCGTGGTTTTGCCGTAGGCTTCCAGATGGAACGGGTCGATCATGTTGACGTCGTTCAAGTCGGCGGTAGCAGCCTCATAAGCGAGGTTGACCGGGTGCTTGAGGGGCAGGTTCCAGATGGGGAAAGTCTCGAACTTGGCGTAACCGGCCTTCACACCGCGCTTGTATTCGTGGTAGAGCTGAGACAGGCAGGTCGCCATCTTTCCGCTGCCGGGGCCGGGTGCGGTGATAACGACCAGCGGACGCTCCGTTTCGATGTAGTCGTTCTTGCCGTAGCCCTCGTCGCTGACGATTTTTTCCACGTCGTTGGGGTAGCCCGGGATCTTGTAGTGGCGGAAGGTGCGGATGCCAAGGCCGTTCAGCTTCTTCTCGAAGGCTTCGACTTCGGGCTGGGCGGTGTACATCGTCAGGCAGACGCTGCCGACGAAGAGGCCGACACCCTGAAACGCGTCGATGAGGCGAAGCACATCGAGGTCGTAGGTGATGCCAAAGTCGCCGCGGACCTTGTTGCTCACGATGTCCTCCGCACTGATGACGATGACGATCTCGGCCTGATCCTTCAGCTGCAGCAGCATCTGCAGCTTGGAATCGGGCTGGAAGCCGGGCAGCACACGGGAAGCGTGATAATCGTCGAACAGCTTGCCGCCAAACTCGAGGTAGAGCTTGTTGTCGAACTGTGCGATGCGCTCCCGGATATGCTCCGACTGCATCTTAAGGTATTTGTCGTTATCAAATCCTTTTTTCATTTGTGTTGTCCTTTCCCTGTTTCCGAAACTTTTACAACAATGCACTTAGTATAGCATACCCGGCGGAGCAGTGCAATGAAATTTCGATGGAAAAACCACGAAAAAACAGCTGGGCGGCTTGTTGGAACTGCCCAGCTGTTATCGGAGAAAGATTTAGAGGAACGCGAAGAGAATGGATGCAATCAGCAGAACGATCGCGCCGCCGATACGGGAGGAGATCTGTGCGTACTGCGTTTTTGTTGATTTTATGATAATCGAAAACGAACCATTTGTTAAATCATACGTTTTCATAAAAATGAATTGAAAAACGGAATGGATAAAATTGGAAAATATAGCTTTTCAGGACGGAAGAACGGGCAGAGTGGCCGCAGAGACGCTGGATGCAGGACCACAGAACAAAAAACGGCCCGGACGACAAAAACGACCATGCCGAAAACGACATGTTTACCATGCAAAAATGGAATAGTTGCTCTTTTTCAAGGCTTTTTCAAAGTGCTGAAAAATTGCCCCGATTTTCGTCAAAAATAACAATTGACGTAGAATCGAGGCGATTGGTGAGGAAAACAAAAATCCCCCGTGCAGAGACATTCTGCACAGGGGAGAGATGGAAGGAAATGTTTTCTCAGGCTTTGCTGTGGGAACAGGCCATCCGGATGAATTCCCGTACCTGCGGCAGCTCAAACTCGCGCTTGCGGTAGAGCAGGTAGGTCGACCGGGTGAGCGGCGTGCCGTCCGCGAAGAAGAGCGGTTCGGCGATGCCCTTGAAGTAGGACAGGCAGATCTCCGGCACGATGCTCCAGCCCAGTCCGGCCTGCACCATGGACACACAGGCGGACAGGCCATCCACATTCAAAGGGCTTTTTGGCTCGAGCTTGTGTTCCATCAGCCAGCGCGCCTTCATGCTCATGTGTTCGGGGTTGGCATCGCGGCCGATGTAACGCAGCTCGTTGAGCGGCACATTAGCGGTTTCCGGACTGCGGATGAGACAGACCGGCTCTCGCTCCAGCAGGATCTTGCCGTCATCCCAGTCGTACTCGCCGCGCACGATGGCGAGGTAGGCCCGGCCGTCTTGAAGCTTCTGCATACAGTTCCGGCTGTGGTCGCTGGAAACTTTCAGAGTGACGTTCGGATACCGTGCCGTGTACTCTGCAAGGATCTTCGGCAGGCGGTAATTCGAGTAGTCGATGGAAGCTTCCAGCCGTAGGGTTCCGCCGACCGTACCCTTGTTGAGCTGGATGCGGTTGCGGAGAGATTCAAACTCGTTGACCGTCTTCTGAATGGTCTCCCGGGCCGCCTCGCCGGCAGGGGTCAAGGTCACACCGTGCTTACTGCGCAGGAAGAGCGGCGCGCCCAACTCGGCCTCCATGTTCTGCAGCCGCTTGCTCAGGGTCGGCTGTGCCAGATAGAGCTTTTCTGCCGTGCGAGTCAGATTTCCCGTCTCCGCAAGGGTGAGGAAGATCTGAAGATCTTTTTCGTCCATGTGATGTTCCGTCCTTTTCTCGCTTTTTACTTCAGTATAGCGTTTTGAGGACAGAAGTTCAAGTCCGGCACCGCTTTTCACGGGATCACTTCTGGTTGTTGTTGCGATAGTAGTTGATGAGGCAGCCGTCCGCGATGATCTGACGCTCCGGCTCGGTCAGGACACCGGTGGAGACCGGGAACTCGGTCACGGTGCCGTCCGGCTTGACTGCATAAGCGGAGAAACTTGCCTTGTTCTCGAGAACTGCCTGACGCAGGCCCGGAACGAAGATGTAGTCGCCCAGCTCGAAGACCTCGGGGTTCTCGACGAGGAACGGAGTCATGCCCCAGTTGATGCAGTTGGAGCGATAACGCTTGGTGGCGTACTGTTTTGCGAAGTTTGCGGATGCGCCCATGACGCGCTGGCAGGAAGCGGCCTGCTCACGGGCGGAGCCGTCGCCGGGCATGTTGGCGAAGATGGTGGAGCCGATGTCCGTGTTGGCCGGGTCATTCTGGATGCCTGCCTTGGTGAGGGCTGCATAGACATTCAGGACTTCCTCGGGCAGAGCCTTGCCAGCCTCACGGTCGCGCTCGATCTGGCGCATGACCTTGCTGCGAGAGACGTACTGGGGATCACGGCGGCTCAGAGCGAACTCAGACAGACGCTCGGGGTTGGAACGATAGGAAGAGGTCTCGCCGGAGGGAATCAGCTCGTCGGTGGTGGTGACAGGGTCGGTGATGTAGGAGCAGACCTTCACCAGTAGGTCGTCGGTCAGGGCAGGCATCTCGGGCCAGTCCTTGATGTTCGGGCCGAAGCGCAGTTCTGCGTCCGGCTCAGCATGGCCCCAGCCGTTGTAAACGCGCTTCTCGTACAGGGATGCGTTGTAGTGATATTCGGGGTTGGTATACTCGACATCGAGGTCGGTCGCAGCGGTCAGCTTGCCGCCGTTTGCAGCTGTTGCCGCGATGGAACGGGCGTCCATCAGGGCAACAGCTGCCATCTGGCCTTCACCCGGCTTGGAGCCTTCGCGGTTCGGGAAGTTACGGGTGGTGTGACGGATGGAGAACTCGCCGTTTGCCGGGCAGTCGCCTGCACCGAAGCAGGGGCCGCAGAAGCACTCGCGCATGATGGCACCGGCATTGACGAGGTCGTTTGCACGGCCATTCTTGAGCAGCTCGCTCAGAGCAGGCATGGAGCCCGGATAGATGCTCAGGGTGAAGGAACCGTTGCCGCAGCTCTGGCCGCGCAGGATGTCAGCAGCAGCGCAGATGTTGTCGAAGGTGCCGCCGGCGCAGCCAGCGATCTCGCCCTGATCGACCCAGATGGCACCGTCGTGGAATTTGCTGTCCAGATTCATCTTGGCACCCTTGATCTGCTTGTTGGCCTCTTCCTGAACTTTGTGCAGGATGTCGGCTGCGTTCTCCTGCAGCTCGTGGATGGTGTAGGTGTTGGAGGGGTGCATCGGCATTGCGATGGTGGACTCGATGGTGGACAGATCGATGTAGACGCAACCGTCGTAGTAAGCGACCTCAGCAGGCTGCAATTTCTTGAAGTCCTGCGGACGGCCATGGATGGTGTAGTAACGCTGGGTCTCCTCATCGGTGACCCAGATGGAGGACCAGCAGGTGGTCTCGGTGGTCATGACGTCGATGGCGTTGCGATACTCGATGGGCAGGCCGGCAATGCCGGGGCCGACGAACTCCATGACCTTGTTCTTGACATAGCCCTTCTTATAGACGGCACCGCAGATGCTCAGAGCCACATCGTGGGGGCCGATGCCCGGGCGAGGCTTGCCGGTCAGGTAGATGGCAATGACCTGCGGACGAGCGAAGTCATAGGTTCGGCCCAGCAGCTGCTTGGCCAGCTCGCCGCCGCCCTCGCCGACAGCCATGGTACCCAGCGCACCGTAACGGGTGTGGGAGTCGGAACCGAGGATCATCTTGCCGCCGGCTGCCATCGTCTCACGGTTGTAGCTGTGGATATTTGCCATGTTGGTGGGAACATAGATGCCGCCGTACTTGTGAGCAGCGGACAGTGCGAACTTGTGGTCGTCCTCGTTGATGGTGCCGCCGACTGCGCACAGGCTGTTGTGGCAGTTGGTCAGGACGTAGGGCAGAGGGAACTTCTTCATGCCGGATGCGCGGGCGGTCTGGATGATGCCGACATAGGTGATATCGTGGCTGGTCATGGAGTCGAACTTCAGTTGCAGCTGGTCGGGATCACCGCTCTTGTTGTGGGCCTGCAGGATACCGTAGGCCATAGTGCCTTTCTCAGCAGCTTCTTTATAGGTGGCTTTGCCGGTCTTCTGTGCCACCTCTTCGGGGCAGGAGCAGATGGTCTCGCCGTTGACGAGGTAGATCCCGTTCTCATACAGTTTCAACATAGCAGGTACTTCCTTTCATCTCTTGGGATTTTACTCTCTTCTGATCCCGGTCAGGATCTTCTTTCTGGCTCTATGATAGCGCATTGGAACCATTCTGTAAAATAGTTGGTTTTTATGACTTTTGATTCTTATTTTTGATGATAGAAAAGCAGAAAACGACAGCAGCTCTGTCCGGAAAAACCAGACAGAGCCGCTGCTGTTGTTGTGTTCTATTTTCTCATCCAGCAGGATAGGAGAGAGCGAAATTATTTGCGGATGTACAGAGTACCATCCATGATGCGGCGAGCCGTGCGCTGGACGGCGACGCCGGAGACCTTGATCTCATTCAGGGGCTTGGTGGGGTCATCCAGATAGGGATACATCGTCATGACGCCGGACGGATGGCCGATGCGGACGGTCTGCTGGCCGGGCTGGATGTTTGCCAGCTCGTTGACGATGGTGCCGGGAACGAAAGCCGCCACACTGATGGAAGACGCGCTGGTGAGCGGACAGGCCTTGTGGCACTTAAACACGCTGATAACACGGGCGCAGATGTCCATCTCGGAAGCATCGACCTGCTTGCCGCTGATGTCGGTGAAGGAGGTCGGGACGTTCACGAAGCCGACCTTGGGAACAGCCGGGCTGTTGGCGGTAGCGTCAGCGAAGTCCTTCGCAAAGCCCATCTTGACGCAGGCCGCGCCGCGGATGGCTTCCAGCTTTGCGGCCAGAGCCTTGTTTGCGTCGACTTCGGCAGGCAGTTCGGTACCGGCAATGCCGAGGTCGGCGGCACGGACCAGAACGATGGGGTTGGAAACGTCCAGAATGGTCGCTTCAATGGTGCCAAACTCGCCCAGATCCAGCACTTCCTTTGCGGAATCGGTAGGGAAGAGCTTGCCCGTCTTGGAACCGGCCGGGTCGAGGAAATTGACTTTCAACTCACCGGCAGTGCCGTCGACGCCTGCGATGGAGCAGGTGCCCTCGTTGTTGAACTGTCCATCCTTGACCGGAACTTCAACGTCGATGGTCTTGTTGGTGTTCAGGTTGAACATGTGGACGATGGTGGTCGGCTCGGTCAGATGTTCGACCAGACCCATCTCGACCGCAAAAGGAGCGGTGGCGGCGGTCATGTTGCCGCAGTTGCTCTTGTAGTCGATCTTGGACTGGCCCACGATGGACTGACCGACGATGTAATCGACGTCGATGCCGGGCCGGTCGCTCTTGTTGACGACGACGATCTTGTTGTTGCTGGACACACAGCCGCCCAGACCGTCGATCTGCTTGGGGTCAGGGCTGCCCATCGCCTGAACAAAAATGTCATCCCACTCTTCCCGGGCAGGCAGGTCTTCGCGCAGGAACATGCAGCCCTTCGATGTGCCACCGCGCATGAATACACAGGGGAACTTCCGCATAAATTATCATCCTTTCGACTGATTCAAATACTCGTAAATGGAGAAACGCTTTTCTTGACTCTATCAAACCACAAACCCATCCATTTGTAAAATATAAAGATTCAATTGAATTCCATTCTAGAAAGGAATCGTTGACAAAAAAGAAGAGCCGCCCTCTCCCCAACTTGAGGAAAAAGACGGCTCTCGTATCACAGAAAAAGGTCAGTTCTCGTGCTTTTCGTGGTGCAGGGTGTCGTGAAGCTCCTGATGCTCTTCGTGAAGTTCCTCTTTGATGAGGTGGTCAACTTCACGGACGTCATGCCGCAGTTCGTTCAGCTCCGACTCGATGGCCGGGTTCTCCTCGATGTCCTCCTTAATGAACATCAGGACAAAGCTGACGATGAGCAGCAGGCAGGAACCCCAGATGGCGTACCGACCGAACCACTGGATGCCCACACTGCCCAAGCCAGCCCCCAGACCGAACAGGAAGATGATGCCGAAATAGTGGAAGGCTTTGTCCTTTGCCTTGGCATTGCCGGTGCGCATCCATCCGCAGAGGGCTTCCATGCCGCTCCGCAGGTTGCCGATGCACATGGTGCTGGCGAAGCCGTAGCCGTTCACTTTCCGGAAGGTCTGTACCTGCATGGCGCAGGCAAACGAGACGATGGCGTTGGCCAGCATGTTCCACTCCTGTGGAAAGAAACCGACCGCAAACAGCAGAACGATCTCGCACAGAACGACCAGCTGCCGCCAATGGAGCGACTGCAGCGTCTTGAACCGCCCGTGCATCATCTCGGCGACGAAAACGCCAAGCGCAAAGGCCAGCAGAGGGATGAGATAGTGAAGGACTTTATCCCACTGCCCGGCAAACAGGTTGTCGCTCAAAAGAACGATGTTGCCGGTCTGGGCATTGGCGAAGACCTTTCCGCGAAAGAAGTAGGTATAAGCATCCTGTAAACCGCCGGAAAGGGAAAGAAACATCGCTGTATAAAAGGATTCGGACATCTGCCCGTGGTGGATCCGTTTCAGATTCGATTGCATGAAAACACACCCTCACAAAAAATACTCGCAGTTTTTGTCTAATCTGCTACATTATTATAATAACAAATCGAACAAAGTGCAATAGGACATTTGCGGTATGCCTGCCATGTTGAAAAAGTATGACGGCGAAGGGTTTTGCAATGCGATGCAGGATGTGGTACAATAACAAAAACGCTGTTTATACGATTCAAAAGGAGATTTTTGAATGTCCAATATTATCGAAATCACCGATTTCAACGCACCCGAGCTTGACCCTTATGCCCGACTGACGCAGGCCCAGCTGCGGAACCGTCTGGAACCGGAAAAGGGAATCTTCATCGCCGAAAGCCCGAAGGTCATTTCCCGGGCATTGGATGCAGGTTATCAGCCCATCTCGCTGCTGATGGAGCGCAAGCAGATCACCGGCCCGGCGGCAGAGATCCTGACCCGGTGCGGCGATGCTCCGGTCTATACCGCAGACCGGGAGATGCTGGCCGCCTTGACCGGCTTCGAGCTGACGCGCGGCGTGCTTTGCGCCTTCCACCGCCCGGCACCCTGTTCGGTGGAGGAGCTTTGCAAAAATGCCCAGCGTGTGGTCGTATTGGAAGGAATCGTCGATTCGACCAATGTTGGCGCAATTTTCCGCAGTGCCGCCGCGCTGAATATGGACGCTGTCCTCACGACGCCATCCTGCTGTGACCCTCTCTGCCGCCGTGCCGTCCGTGTCAGCATGGGAACCGTCTTTCAGGTGCCTTGGGCGCAGATCGGCGCAACGCCTGCCGACTGGCCGGAGAAGGGAATCGGGCAGCTTCATGCCCTCGGCTTCAAGACCGCTGCAATGGCCCTGAGTGACCGCTCAGTGAGCATCGACGATGAACAGCTTGCAGCAGAACCGCGCCTCGCCATCATCATGGGAACTGAGGGGGATGGCCTCTCTCATTCCACCATTGCCGCCTGCGATTATACGGTAAAGATCCCGATGTCACATGGTGTCGATTCCCTCAATGTCGCCGCCGCAAGTGCCGTCGCGTTCTGGCAGCTGGGAAAACAGTAAGAGCAGATGGATTCCCAATTGCAAATGCCCGGAGTTTTGCCCGAAGGCCTTTGGCTCAATATTTCAGAGAAAATCCTTGACAAATATCTTCCAGCGCGTTAAACTAATGGAGTCATAAGTTATATGGGCTCGTAGCTCAGCTGGGAGTGCAAGCGTATCGCTTTTGTGCCCCACAGAGTTGTGGGCATTCAAATGGGGAGCATGTCGGTTGGTCGCCCAACCGAGTCACGCCCCTAAATATGGGCCTATAGCTCAGCTGGGAGTGCAAGCGTATCGCTTTTGTGCCCCACAGAGTTGTGGGCTTTAGAATGGGGAGTATGTCGGTTGGTCGCCCAACCGAGTCACGCCCCTAAATATGGGCCTATAGCTCAGCTGGGAGAGCGTTCGGTTCGCATCCGAGAGGTCAAGGGTTCGAATCCCTCTAGGTCCACCAATTTGCCGCATCGTTTTGTACGATGCGGCGTTTTTTATGTCCAAAAAACTTTGGCAGACCGTGCCGGGCTCCGAACCCTGAAGTCGGATGCGAACCGGGCGGGGTCATCAATGTACTTTTTGAAAATCCATCGGTTTCACGCTTCTTTCTTTTGATTTTGCATGGTGCTGCGGGCAAGCGCATCGCTTTTATGCCCCCTTTTCGGAAATTTCTTCAAAAATTTCCGCACCATCGTAGGTTGATACAGCCTTGAGCTGCTCTACTTGGTCGAAGCTGGCGTTCAGCGTAATCGAAATCTCATAGTCTTTTCGGACGCGAATCTCTTTGATGAACTGCTGCAAAATGGCGCGGCGTTCATCGTGGTTGGCGGTGTCGTACACATCTGCCCACGTGAACAGTTCGTTGCAGATGTAGTTGCTGCGCTTTGCTGTTTTGGTGGCTTCTTCGTATTCTTCCTGTGCCTGCACAAGCTGCTTTTCCAGCGTTTCCAGAGCCTCTCTTGCCTCGGCTACCAGTGTGCCGAGCAGTTCTTTGTCCAAGGCACTTACGCCCCGGATGACGAGGATGGTTTCGGCTTTCAGGTCGTCCAGTTCTTTCTGCTTGCTTTCCAAGTCTTTCTGGATTTTCTTGACCTTCTTCTGGATGCGGGCGGCATCGTTCGTCTTGACCGATTCCAGCAGCTTCTTCCGGGAAACTTCCCGGAACTGTGCAAAGATCTGCCGGACAACTTCTTCCACGATGGAATCCAGCTTGGAAACGCCGTAGCCGGACTGCCCATCGCAGTCACCCGGATGCCGAATCTTGTAGAAGCAGCTATACCGGGGCCGAACTTCTTTTACCGTATGCCCATCGGCATAGGTGTGCGTCCGTCCGCTGCTGGTCAGGCTCAGGCGGTTGCCGCAGTGGGCGCAGTAGACCAGCCCGGTCAGCAGGGCTTTGGAACTGGTGCCCAGTGAAGTACCGCCACGCTCACAGGTGCGTGCCTGCCGCAGCTCCTGTGCCTGCTCGAACAGTTCCGGTTCAATGATGCGGAGCTGCGGACACTCCGTCTCCACCGCACCGTTGATGAGGTACCCCGTGTATCCTTTGTTCTTGATCATCCGAACGATGCTGGTGTTGGGAATGTTTTTGTTGTTCCGTCCTACGACTCCCTGTTCATAAAGATAGTGGCTCAACTTTTGTGCGCCGTAGCCCTCATAAACGTACTTGTGGAAAATCAGCCGGACGATCTCAGCTTCAGCTTCATCAATCACAAGGTCGCAGACTTCCTGATTCTTCTTGTTCACCCGACCAAGGCGGACACGCTTGTAGCCAAAAGCCACGGTGCCGCCCGTGTAGTGACCTTCCCCGGTGAGCTGTTCCAGCCTTGTCCGGGTACGGACGGAGGTTTTCAGGCTCTCGCCGGATGCCTGCCAGTAGCGGATGTAGTTCATCAGCTTGTCCACATGGGTGTCGAACCGCTGCTGTCCCTCGTTCACGCTCCAGACCTCGATGCCCTGCTTCGTGAACCATTCCACGATAAAGGGCGTTTCATCATCACGGCGACCGAGACGGTCAAACATGAACACCAGCAGAATGTCAAACTTGCCTTCCATCGCAGCCTGTTGAATTTTCTGGAGTTCGTCACGCTCTTTGGCAGATTTTTTGAAGCCGGAAACGCCTTTTTCGGAAAATTCCTTGACGATCTCCCAGCCCTGACTTTCTGCAAAGTCGCGGCAGGATTCTTTCTGCATGGGGATGTCGTCTTTCTCGACCTGTCCCTTTGTTGAAACACGGTATAAGGTATAAACACGTTTTTTCATTTCAATCTCTCTTTCTTTGAGTGAGAAAGGAAAAATCAAACGTGTTTCGTCCATATTTTGTTTTCAAGGTTCAGTTCGATTTTATCTTATCTCACGCATTCAAGGAACACAAGGATGTCAGGCAGCGGTGTGCCCTGCCGTGCGCAGGATGGTGGTTTGCAGCAGCTTCTGGATCGCATCCAGACAGTCCGTATCCGCAGACGCATAGGTGATCTTGACCTTGCAGCCTTTGACGGAAAGAGTTTCGGATTTAGCGGTGGTATCGCAGATAGCGTTCATAGGCCTCCTTTCTCCATACCCATTCGTTCAAATCGAGCTGATAGAGCAGCGCATAATTAAGCCGAATGAGTTCCGGGATGCTCAACCGCCCCATCGGGCGGATCAGCCGTCCCTTGCTGATGGTCTGGACAGATTCTGCCAAGATCATAGAGGGCTGCAAAAAAGCCCGATTACCGTCCACAAGAACGTGGGCTTGGTGATCGGGCTTCTTTGCAGTATTGGATGTAACAGGCGCAACAATGAGGTTGGGCGAATAGCAGTTTGCGGTGTTGTTCTGCACCACGACCACAGGGCGGATACCGCCCTGCTCGGAGCCAATGTGCGGCTCCAGATTGGCGTAGTAAATATCACCTCGCAAAAATTTTCGGTTGACTGGAATCATGTGCATCACCGCTTGCAGGGCAGGTTGTGGGTACGGCCAGCACCGTTATAAATGGACAGGATCTGTTTCATGTGGCGGTCTGCCACATTGCCAGTGTCGTTCTGTGCCAGCCGGGTGATGGTTTTGGGATGCACCGTGCGCAGCCGGAGAACCAGTCGTTCCCGGCTGTACTCGCCCTGATACAGAGCCAGAAAACGAGCCATGCCGTGCAGGATGCCCGACAGGAACGAATCCGAATCGCCGCCCCACGCATCCACAAGGACGCTCAGCATTTCCCGGTAAAGGGCTGTGCCGTAGCTCTTATAGATGTAGTATGCCGAGCGGATGCAGTAGATTTTCCATGGAGCGCGAATCCCATCCAGAGCAAACCGAACGCCTGTGTCCTCCGTTACCAAAGCGAAGTCGCAAGCGTTTTCTTCGTGGGCTACCAGTTTGGCGCGGAGTCGTTCACCAGCGGTCAGTTCACTGGAAATGCCTGTCTGCACGGCGAACAGCAGAGCTTCATGTTCTTTGGAAAGGCCATAAAAGACCTTGCAGCGAATCGGGAGGTCACGCCCACCGTTGCACGTTTTCCGTGCCTCGATGGTGTTCTGTCCGTCAAAGACGAAGTAGCGGCCATCCCGGTAGCTAACTTTCGGTTCATTGGCGATATACTCCGAAAAGTTGGCTGCAATTTTTGCAACTTTACCCATACGGAGCAGCCGCTGATACTCGGCGCAGGGATTCAGCAGAACGCTGTCAACGTACCGCACTTCAAAGTTGCACTCCGGCAGGCTGGAAAGGTTCAGGTTGGAAAGCATCATATTGTTTTCTCCTTTATTTTCAGAAGATACTGTACGGCATCTTCAGTCAAGTCGTGAATGATCTTGCGGCAATCCGAATCTTCAAAAACATCCGGGTATTCTTTGAAAATCGTATTCCAGCGGCGAATGAAGTCCTCTTTGGCACCCTGCACTTCGCACATCATCAGCGAACCGTTTGCAACGGCGCGTTCCTGATAGCGATTATCAATGGATGCCTGCAGAGAGGCTTTTTCTTCTTCAGAGAGCTGGCGTTGATGCCCTTGGATGGTTTTACTGATTTCAGAAAGTGTTTGTTTTGAAGAAGTTGTTTCGGCTTTTCGGGGCTGACGTTCCTGCTTTGGCTTCCGCAATTCCGCGAGAGCCACAGGAATTTTTGCCTTTGGCGTTTTTGCCAAGGCCGTGATCTCCGCATCCGTTGCCTTGATGCGCCCGGTCAGGATTTCTTCTCTTGCACCGGGAACTGCATCTTCCGCTGCGTCCACGCCTTTGGCATATTTTTCTGCTCGTTTTACAGTGGCTGGCCCCACTCCGTTCTGTGCGGCAATGCGCTCACAGGTGGAGAGCGGCTTTGCCCTCAATTGATCATTTTGAGCTATTGAGGTGAACCGTCCGTTCTCATCG
Source organism: uncultured Faecalibacterium sp. (assembly GCA_934548045.1). Taxonomy (GTDB): domain Bacteria; phylum Bacillota; class Clostridia; order Oscillospirales; family Ruminococcaceae; genus Faecalibacterium. Next base: position 126,599 of record CAKTEM010000008.1, read on the forward strand.
TGCGCTCGCTCTTTGGAACCGCCACGCGCTAGCTTTTCGGATTCGTACAGCTTGCCCATCAAGAACTTCTTCCGTTCCGGGTCAAGATTTCTGCGTCCAAGCTGGTTCTGACAGATCCACGAGAGAGCTGCGTAACGATTATCCAGTTCGATCTCCTGTATCTGGAAAGCGATGAACGGGTGCTTCCGCAGGATTCGATAGCGAGTGTGTCCGTCCAAAATAAAGCCGTTCCAGATGATGATTGGGTTGAGCAGCCGCCCCTCATGGAGAATGTTCTGCTCAAGCTGTTGTTCTTCTTCAAAATTCAGGGGTGGAATCTTGCCCTGAAACTCCGGGTCGATTTTAAGCGCATTCAGATTCATCATCGAAATGGCCTCGCTTCACATACTGCCCAGCGTTCTTGTCGGGCTGCACATAATAATCGAAACCATAGCGAATCTGGCAGTAGGTGCAGACATCCTTGATCTTCTGCTTAGGGTCTGCGCGCCGGACGCGAACGCCCTTTGCCCCCTGAAAGGAATCCAGACAAATCGGGCAGAGGGTAGTCAAGCTGGCTTCGTCTACGCAGTTGTTATAAAATCGACTCATATAGATTTCCTCCATATCGGTATTTTGATGGGAAATGTAAAACCACCAGCCGAGAAATCCTCAACTAGTGGTTTGAAAAATACTGTTTTTCTCCTATTTGTCCTCGACACCCCGGAGGTGGGAACTTTTCGGCGGCGGATTTGCACCGCTCCATTGGCATCTCAGCCACCCCGTCTGCTTTCTGACCGGGCCGCGAATTACGGAAGTATCATTGTCTGGAAGTACCGAAAAGCTGCTTCTTCAATTTTCAAGGTACACGGTACAGTTTCGGGCTTGTCGGCCCCTATCAGGGAGCTGCCCTTGCTGTGACCATAGTGTACTTGAAAACTGAAATTCTCGTTAGGAACCAGTAGTTCCGGTTTTGCGATTTTGACCGGAACCAATCGTTCCGGTTCAGAGCAGTAAAGTGACGCTAAGCAGATTCGCCCAGCATTTCCAGCATGACCAGAATCCGCCGCTGCATCTCTTTCAGCTCTTTGCGGAGCATATGCAGTTGATCTTGCAACTCCTGCTCCCGCTGGGATGCCGACACACCCAAAACGATGTAGTCCAGCGAGGAGCCAAAGCGTTCCCGCAGTTCCACAAAGAGGTCAACAGACGGAACTTTCTCACCCTTTTCCAGATTTCTCATGTAGCGGTCACTGATGTTCAAATCAATGGCGAGCTGCTCCTGTGTCACTTCACGGTCTTTGCGGAGGTTTTGGATTCGTTCACCCGTTGCAGCAGGATCATAATACATCACTCCCTCCGTTTCTTCCGCCGGGAGTGGGCGGAGCTTCATCTCCCATGCCGGATACAGCCAGCACATGATTTTTCACCAACATGAAAATACGGTCGGCATCAGCACCATGATTTTTGGTGCGCTTTTTGACGTTGGAAACATCTAGCAATCGAGACAGTCGGAAGTACCATGTGGTCATCTTGTGCCACGGACATAAATAGGTCGCTTTCATTTTCAATAATCCTCCAGTTATTTTATGGAATTGAGTATTCGGACAAAAAGGATTGTGGCGGCGCACGACACCTTACCCTTAAAAGCGCAAAAACGCCAGCCTCCCATTGAGGAAAGCTGGCGCAGTACAGCATATCGGCATGATTATAGGTAGTGAGACGGAACGATTGTGCCGGTTTGTTGGCATTCTGGTCTACGGCAGCAGACAGGCTTTTTTTGATGCGTTACCCCAATAAAAAATCACAGTACCCTCCATAGACGGTAACTGTGATCGGATGGCGCGTAGAATCGCCCGGACGAGTTACCGTTTTTTTATAACTCGACCGAGAAAAGACAAAAAACAGCACAATAGGACAAAATCACCCGAACGATGATGTTATACCGTTCTTTCTGTAAGAACGATACAATACTATTGAGGTGATGATAATGCCGAATGCAGATGCTATCGCTCTGGGAAAGCAGATAAAAGCTGTCCGAAAAGCGATGAAAATGACACAAGATCAACTGGCACTGAAAAGTAATGTTTCGGTGAAGTATATCGCCAATATTGAAAACGGAAAGCAGAATCCTTCTTTTGACATCTTAAGTGCCATTCTCCATGTTCTGCCGCTTTCCTTGGATTCGGTTATCAACCCGAACCTATCAGAAGCAGAACGCGAATGTCGAGAGTTGGAATCGATTTATCTTGCTTGTCCTCCAGAAATGCGAAAGACCTTGCTGGATTCCACAAGATCGCTTGCGATTCATTTGACAGAATTCTCAAATCAGAATAAAAACACTTGAGCCGCCAGCGAGGACGTTGCAAACCTTTCTGGCGTTCTTTTTGTCTGAATACGCAATATTCTAGCAGGCCATTCAATAAAAACTCACGAAAAGTAAACGAATTACGCAATAATTTTCTCGTAATCAGTCTCGTTGTGGATTTTGAACCTCTTTTTCAATGGCAAGATCATTTTTCAGTGTGTCATATAGCTCTTGTGGAGTACGGCACAAGACTGCGTAGAAGTTGATAGGGTCACCCTCATTAAAAAGCCGTACATACCCCCATCGACATGGGAGAACCTCTAAATAGGATGCCGTTTGCAAAAAATCCTCAAACTCTTTCAGAACATCTTCAAAGGATAGCATCTTATCGCCCCCCTAAAATCTTTTTTCTATATTTTAGAGAAGATTATTTCCGATTGCAAGGATGTCAATTTTTATCTATCCAGATAGCGACAAAAGCCATACCCAAGGTCTAAGTTTACCCGTTGAGTATGGCTTTTATCGTTATAAGGAATCTTTTTTCACTGAAATGTTCGGCATAAATTGGTAGCCGAGGTTGGAAATCGTTCGAATATAGACAGGTACAGCTCTATCATCCTCGATTTTTTGCCGGATGCGTCCAATTGTATTGGTGACAGCAGTCAGGCAGCTTTCACTATCCCGATGCCACACGGCTTCAAATATCTGCTCTTTTGTAAACAATTGCCCCGGATGCCGTGCCATTAAACTTAAAACGCCATATTCGTAACGGCTCATGTACACTTCCTGTCCGTTTTTGAAAACACGACGGTGTTCTAAGTTTATTTCCAGACCGGGATAATTCAAGGTGTCTGGCGCAGCACGGTTCGTTTCAATCCACTCAAAAATCGTCTGTTCTTGGGGAGGGCAGTGGTCCTTCGTGATACGAACAATAACTTCAATTTTTTGCATAGAATTCTTCTAGAATCTTTGGTGAACAACTTCTCACAGACATTTAATGCTCCGCATCGCATACGCTGAATTTTGTTAAGCAAGGCTCCATCCAGCCGCATTCTTTCGGATGTTGACAAACTCCTGATAAATGCCGGGCTGCTTCAAAAGTTCTTCGTGCGTGCCCTGCTGTGCAATCTGGCCGTTGTCAATAGTGAGAAAGCCGCCGTCCCGCAAGGTAGCCACTGCATGGCACACGCTGGGCTTTGACACCTCCATGTGCCGGGCCACATCTACGGAGCGCACCATACCGCGTTTCTTTTGGAGAACAAGGATGGTTTCCAGGTAGTCCTCCCCGGACGCATGAAGTTTCATCTGAACCTCCTTTACTGAGCCAGCTTCCAGCCGATGGCCTCCTGTCTGGCCGATACAAAATCGGCATACAGGCCCTTTTGCT